>CAMVPC010000005.1 GCA_947169265.1 uncultured Prevotellaceae bacterium | reverse complement strand
CAACAATTTGACCCAAAATTGATTTTGGGTGAAGCATAACCGAAGTCAGGAGCCGCACGCTCATGAGTGCTCCTACCGCTAAGGACAAAGTGATCCAAGTCCTCGAGAATCATAGTGGAAAAGATGTCATGGGCTACGTCGTGGCAAAGAACGGAACCGCCACTGCTATGACGAAAGTAAACCTCAAGTAATCCACTCATCACCACATTATTATTGAAGTGGCCGGGAGTCCGTGACTCTCCGGCCACTTCTTCTGTCACCATTTCTATTGCCCTCAGGTAGTGTTCTTTCTCCCGTTTCGGTCCACATTACAAAACTTTCCTGTATCTTACAGTGCGGTTTGTCCGCACGACACGACCGAAATCGGGCTTTTTTTGTAAAATGTGGGGCCTGGATTGGGGTTGAATGGGATAGTTTTTGTAATTTTGCAAATTGCAATAACTGAAACCGACAATGACAAGCGGACAATGGATAAGAGGCGCGTTTATCGTGGGGCTGTGGATTTTCCTGGTCTACGTGTTGCTGAGCCGCGTGGAACGCATCGACGGCATGGTGGTGTTTACCATCGTGGCGAGCGCTATTATCGTGTTTGTGCCGCTTTATAAGAAATACCTTAAAAAGAAGTCATGACAACCAACGAATATATAAAAGAGCACTTCCCGTTGCTCAGCCAAATCGACTCGCCGGCCGACTTGAAAAAGCTGCCGGTTGACGACTTGCCCGCCGTGTGCGACGAGTTGCGCCGTTTCATGATACATGAGCTGAGCGGCAATCCCGGCCATTTCGCATCGAGTATGGGCGCCGTGGAAATTGTGGTGGCGTTGCACTATGTGATGGACACGCCCCACGACCGCATCGTGTGGGATGTGGGCCACCAGGCCTATGCCCACAAGATATTGACGGGACGCCGCGACCGCTTCCACACAAATCGCAAGCAGGGCGGTTTGAGCGGTTTCCCCAACCCGATGGAAAGTGAATATGACACGTTTATAGCCGGCCATGCCAGCAATTCTATATCGGCGGCGTTGGGTATGTCGGTGGCCAGTAAAATGGGTGACAATGCCGACGCGAATCGCCATGTGGTGGCGGTGATTGGTGATGCGTCGATAGGTGGCGGGTTGGCCTTTGAGGGTATCAATAACGCCGCTATTCACGACAATAACTTGATGATAGTGCTCAACGACAACGACATGTCGATTGACCGTCCGGTGGGCGCGCTGGGCGAGTACATGACGCGCTTGTCGACGAGCAAGCGATACAACAACCTGCGTTACAAAACCTACAATTTCATGCGGCGCCACCGCATGATAGGCGACAGTGGCAAGGGCATCGTGTTGCGCTTCAACAACGCCATGAAGTCGTTGCTGACGGGTCAGCAGAACATCTTCGAGGGATTGAACATTCGCTATTTCGGACCCTTCGACGGGCATGACGTGAAAAGCCTCGTGAAGATATTCAACGAGGTGAAAGACATGACCGGCCCCAAGATGCTTCACCTTCACACCAAGAAAGGCAAGGGCTTTGAGCCCGCCGAGAAGGACCCCACCACGTGGCACGCGCCGGGCAAATTCGACGAGAACACCGGCGAGCGCATCAAGGGCGTGTCGTCGCCCGACGACCCTCTCAAATACCAGGATGTGATGGGCAAGACACTGGTCGAACTGGCCACCGCCGACGAACGCGTGGTGGGTATCACGGCCGCTATGCCCGGCGGTACCTCGATGAGTTTCATGCAGGAGGAATTTCCCGGACGCACGTTTGATGTGGGCATCAGCGAGGGCCATGCGGTGACCTTTGCCGGTGGCCTTGCCAAGGAGGGTAAATTGCCTTTTGTGGCCATCTACAGCTCGTTCCTGCAGCGTGCCTACGACCACATTATCCATGACGTGGCCATCGCCCGCTTGCCGGTTACCTTTGTTATCGACCGTGGCGGACTCGTGGGCGAGGACGGTGTTACGCACCACGGCCTCTTCGACTTGGCCTATATGCGCACCGTGCCCGGAATGGTGGTTGCCGCGCCCATCAATGAGCACTGGCTGCGCAACCTCATGTACACTGCCCACCGCCGTGCCGAAGGCCCTGTGGCGATTCGCTATCCGCGCGGTAAGGGCGTGTTGGCCCGGTGGCATAACACGATGGAAGAAGTGGAAGTGGGACGAGGACGCTGCCTCACAAGGGGTGACGATGTGGCCATCCTGAGCCTGGGACACATTGGTAATAACGCGGCGCGTGCCGTCGAAAGCCTTGCCGCTGAGGGTATCAAGGTGGGGCACTACGACATGGTGTTCCTCAAGCCGCTCGATGAAGTCCTCGTGGCCGAGGTGGCGGCACAATACCGTTGGATAGTGACCGTGGAAGATGGCACTACCGTGGGAGGGCTGGGCAGTGCTGTGGCCGAGTGGCTCGCCAGCCACGACACCGCATGCCGACTCGTGAAAATGGGTGTCCCCGACACGTTTATAGATCAGGGTACCGTGCCCCAGCTTCAAGCAGCATGCCACATCGACCCGGCCGGCATTGTCGCTCAAGTGAAACAGTTAATAACTCCTAACAGCAGTAAGCAATGAAAATCATCATCGCCGGTGCCGGAGAAGTGGGCACTCACTTGGCTAAGATGCTCTCCTTCGAGAAGCAAGACATTATAGCGCTCGACCCGGACGAGCGTCGTCTCGCCAACCTTGACAACTACAACCTGATGGCCATCCAGGGCAGTGCTATCGCTTTTGCCGATTTAAAGCGTGTGGGCATCGGGACGGCCGACCTTTTTGTGGCAGTCACGCCCCAAGAGACGCGTAACCTGCTTGCCTGCATGATGGCTAAGAGTATGGGCGCCAAGCGCACAGTGGCCCGTATCGACAGTGGTGAGTTTATTCAAAAGAATCGCAAGTCGTTTTTTACCGAAGCCGGTGTCGATAGTCTCATCTATCCCGAATATCTCGCGGCAAGCGAAATTGTTACCGCCTTGAAGCATACGTGGGTGAGAAACTGGTTTGAGATGCTTGACGGCGAGCTCATCGTCGTGGGCGTGAAGCTGCGTGCCAACGCCGCGATTGTGGGACGCCGCTTGCGTGACTTGGGAACAATCTCGGGCTTCTTGCATGTGAACGCTATCAAGCGCAATCGCGAAACTATCATACCGGGTGGTAATGATGTCATTATGGAGAACGATGTGGCCTATATCGCCACCACGCGTGAGTATATTGACCGTGTGGTGGAATTGTGCGGCAAGACACGACATCATGTGCAACGTGTGCTCATCATGGGCGGTAATCGCATCGCCGCCGAGTTGGGTAAGCTCATCGGCGACAAATATAAAGTGAAGATCATCGAAGGTGACTTGGACCGTTGTCGCGAGCTCGCCGACCTGCTTCCTTACTGCAATATCGTCAACGGCGATGCCAGCGACACCGATATTATGGACGAGGAGGGTGTGGGCGACTACGATGCCTTTGTGGCCTTGAGCGATAGCAGCGAGCGTAACATCCTCAGTTGCGTTATGGCTAAAGAACTCGGCGTGACAAAAACCGTTGCCGAAGTCGAGAATATCCAGTTTATCGCCGAGGCCGAGAGCTTGAACATCGGCACTATCATCAATAAGCAGCTGATAGCCTCAAGCCGCATCTTCCAGACGATGCTCGACAGTGATGTGGATAACTCCAAATGCCTGGCGCTGACCGATGCCGAAGTGGCCGAACTTGAAGTACAGGAGGGCTCGAAGGTGACGCGCCGCATGGTGCGCGATTTGGGATTGAGTACCGACATGACAATCGCGGGCCTCGTGCGCGATGGCGTGGGACACCTGGTGAACGGCGATACGCGCCTGCTGCCGGGCGACCATGTGGTGGTATTCTGTTTGAGCGGTTCCATTCACAAGATAGAAAAATTATTCGGTTAATTTGCGCTGATTCAATTAATGTCCCGCTCGAGATTCCAACATATCAATTACCCCATCGTGCTGCGCATGATAGCGTGGCTGCTTCTCATTGAGGCTTTCTTCATGCTCGTCCCCATGGCAATTTCGATATATTATGGCGAAACCCGCGTGGCGGTGTCATTTGGGGTGAGCGCCACGATTACCGTGCTGTCGGGGATAATGATGACGCTTTTTATCAAGCCTACCAGCCAATCGATGCGCAAGCGCGAGGGACTCCTGCTAACCGCTGTGGTGTGGGTGTTCTTCTCGCTTTTCGGCATGTTGCCGTTTTTGCTCAGCGGTGCGATAGATAATGTTACCGATGCTTTTTTCGAGACGATGGCCGGCTTCACCACAACGGGAGCAACGGTGCTCACAGGGCTTGAGCATATGCCGCATGGCGTCGTGTTCTGGCGCTCGATGATGCAGTGGATAGGGGGTATGGGTATCATCCTGTTCACGCTCGCCGTGTTGCCCATGCTCAACGTGCGCGGCGGCGTGTCGCTCTTCAACAGCGAGGTGACCGGAATCACCCACGAGAAGCTACGTCCCCGTGTCAGCCAAACTGCCAAGCAGTTGTGGCTCATGTACTTGATATTCACCGCGGTAATGACGGTCTTGCTTGTGTTGGGCGACATGGGTTGGTTCGACGCTTTGTGCTACACTATGGCCACGGTGTCGACAGGCGGATACACCACCAGCGACGCCGGCCTGTGGGCCATGCACAGCACCTATATCAACGTGGTTGTGATGGTGTTCATGTTCCTTTGCGGTATCAATTTCACCTTGATTTACAAGGTGGTAGTGCGCGGTAATTTCAGGGCTGTGCGTTTCAACGATTCGCTCAAGTGGTTTACGTTTGTGATTATCCTGTTCTCGCTGTCGGTGTTCGTCTACATGAACATCATGGGCTTCGGGAAAGATGTGGGCGAACGATTGGAACTGGCGGTGTTCGACACGCTTTCGTCCATCACCTCGACGGGATTCGCCAGCTATAAATATGAGAATCATGGTCAATTTATTTCGTTGTTGATGATGACACTCATGTTCTTTGGTGGTATGGCCGGCTCAACGTCGGGCGGCGCAAAGATAGACCGCATGATGGTGCTCATCAAGAACACCCGTAACGAACTTTATCGCATCGTGCACTCCAATGCCGTGACATCGGTGCGCGTCGACGGCAAGTCGTTGCCCCACGAGCTTGTCGAGAAGGTGATAGCCTTCCTGGCCATCTATGTCCTGGTATTTGTGGTCGTGGCCGTGGCGCTCACCCTCATGGGACTGCCCATCTTTGATGCGCTTTTCACCTCCATGTCGACGTTGAGCAACATGGGATTTGGCTGCGGCGTCACCGACGGGGTAGGGGCTTACGCTGCGTTGCCCATGGGCGCCAAGTGGCTGTTGGCTTTTGAGATGATGGTGGGACGTTTGGAACTTTTCACGGTGCTGGCGCTGTTCACGCGCACCTTCTGGTTGAAAGACTAAATCACTCAATACTATTTTATTATTGATTAAAACTTAAATTTTTGCTTAAGCTAAAAAAGAGACACATTTAAAACAATACGAATAACGATGAGCAACAAGGAACAACAGACGTTTGACTACAATGTGGACACCTCAGGTGCCAAGCAAAGCGAAGAATATAAGAAGCGTGAGGCCATGCGCGAGGCCGATGCCGCGGCGACCATGACGCCATGGCAACGTTTCGTGGCTTTTTTCAAGAAAGAACGCACCAAGTTTGCCGCGGGTATTATCCTGGTGCTGGTAGGTATTTATTTCCTCATCTCTTTCCTGTCGTTTGTGTTGCTCAGCGGCGATGCCGACCAGAACCGCATGGGGCGCGGTGTGATAGAGAACGCTCACGACCACGCGGTGGGCAATGTGGGAGGTGCCGTGGGCGCCTCGACCTCCAATTTTCTCATCAACGATGGGGTGGGGGTAGCGGCTTTCGTCGTTGTGCTGTGGTGCTTTGTAATCGGTTACCGTCTCATCAAGAAAAAGAAAACTTTCTTTTTCAGCTATTCGCTCATCACCCTGTTCAGCATATTCACCCTTTCGCTGGTGCTCGGCGCCGTGGCCTTCGGTTTCCATAACAGTCCGTTGTACTACCGTTTGGGCGGCAATTTCGGTCATTATGCCAACGACTGGCTCATCGCCCTGCTGGGCTATTACGGCATGATTGCCGTTAACCTGATAGTGGTGATGTTGTGGGTGATGCTGTGCTATAACACCATCACAAAGATAATGGCCTCGGTGAAGAAAGGCGCATCGCGTTTCAGGCGACATAATAATGTCGAAGGCGATGACGACGAGCAGCAAGTGGAGCTCACGCAGTTCAAGGGCAGCAGTCATCAGCAGGCTCCCGTTCAACCCGCTCCCGAGGGCGAAGAAGAGGATGTCGACGCCCTTGTGGGCGACAGCAAAACGCCCAACTTGTTCTCAGGCTTGACGCGTCGCAAGAAAAAACCTTCACGCACTAAAAATGAAAATGGTGATAATGGAGACGGTGTGGATACTACCGTCGAGCAGATGAAGGAAATAGAGAAAGCGGGTTCCATCACCAATCCCAACGATCCCACCGGCTCGTTCAAGCACTACCGTTTCCCCACGCTCGACTTGTTGCCCGACATTAAGATGCGCAACGACAGTGTCGATGTCGACGAGCAAGAGAGTAACAAGCGCCGCATTACCGAGACCCTCAACAACTATGGCATTCAAATCAAGCACATCACCGTGCATGTGGGACCCACCATCACCCTGTTCGAGATAATTCCCGAAGACGGTGTGCGCATCTCAAAGATTCGTAACCTCGAGGATGATATCGCCCTCAGCCTCGCTGCGCTTGGCATACGTATCATCGCGCCTATGCCGGGACGAGGCACCATCGGCATTGAGGTTCCTAACCGCGACCCGCAAGTGGTGCCCATGCGTGCCGTGCTGGCCTCGAAATCGTTCCAAGAGACAAAGTACAAACTGCCCGTCGTGCTGGGATGCACGGTGACTAACGATGTGTTTGTCGCCGACCTCACGAAGATGCCCCACCTGCTGGTGGCCGGCGCCACGGGACAAGGTAAGTCGGTGGGCTTGAACGCGATTATCACCTCGCTTCTTTATAAGAAAGGACCATCGGAGCTGAAAATTGTACTTATCGACCCCAAGAAAGTGGAGTTCAGTGTCTATGCCGACCTCGAGAAGTATTTCCTCGCCAAGACTCCGGGAGTGGAACGGTCAATCATCACCGATACTGATCACGTGAAGCAAACGCTCAACTCGCTCGTCCAGGAAATGGAAAACCGCTACAACATCCTCGAGCAAGTGAAAGTGCGCAAAATTGAGGAATATAACGACAAGTGGCGACGTGAATTGCGAGGCACTACCGACGAACGTGGCGTGGCTTACGAATATATGCCCTACATCGTGGCAATTGTCGACGAGTTCAGCGATTTGATCATGACCGCAGGCAAGGAAATTGAGACACCTATCGTGCGCATCGCCCAAAAGGCGCGTGCGGTGGGTATTCACATGATAATCGCCACGCAACGTCCTTCGAGCAACGTTATTACCGGTCTCATCAAGGCCAACTTCCCCGGGCGCATCGCTTTCCGTGTCACGCAGATGGTCGACAGTCGCATTATTATCGACCGCCCCGGCGCGCAGCAGCTCATCGGTCGTGGCGACATGCTTTTCAGCGCCAATGGCGAGATTACCCGCTTGCAGTGCCCCTTTGTCGACACGCCCGAGGTGGAACAAGTGTGCGGCTTCATCAAGAAACAGGAAGACGAGGACCGCGTGGTTGAGCACGAGGAGCCGTTTGTGTTGCCCGAGTATGTGGGCGATACCTCGGGCGGCGACTACGATGGCGGCTCGATAGCCGGTTCAAGCGCAGGCGACCGCGACCCGCTCTTCAACGAGGTGGCACGTCTCATCGTGCAGGGCGAGACGGCTTCCACTTCGTCGCTGCAACGCCGTTACGAAATTGGCTACAATCGTGCCGGGCGCCTCATGGACCAGCTTGAGGCGGCCGGTATCGTGGGGCCCGCCCAGGGCAGCAAGCCGCGTCGAGTGCTTGTCGACCCCATGCAGCTCGACATCCTGCTCGGCAACGGGTAAGGTTCATGCTCTTGTGGCCTATTAGAAAGCAAAGAATAACCATTTTTTTATAATTACTTTTTTTTAAATTTATTTAGACAAATGAGAAAAAACATTGTTGCCGGAAACTGGAAAATGAACACCACTGTCCCCGAGGGCGTGGAACTGGCAAAAGCTGTGAACGAGGCTGTCGCTCAAGAAAAAAACCTCAAGTGTGACGTCGTTGTGGGCGTTCCCTTTACCCATCTGACCGCTGTGAACGAAGTGCTCAAGGGGGGCAAGGTGGGGCTCGCCGCCGAGAACTGCGCTAACCACAAGAGTGGCGCTTACACCGGTGAGGTGTCGGCACCTATGGTGGCTTCGACGGGCGCCCAATATGTGATTCTGGGCCATAGCGAGCGTCGTGAGTATTATCACGAGACTAACGAGATGCTCAAGGAAAAAGTGGATTTGGCGCTTGAGAACGGCCTCAAGGTAATCTTTTGCTGCGGCGAGAGCCTCGAGCAGCGCGAGAACGGCTCGTTCAAGGAAGTCATCAGTGCCGAAATCAGCGAATCGCTCTTCCACCTTACCGCCGAGCAGTGGGCAAGCATCGTGATTGCCTACGAACCTATCTGGGCTATCGGTACCGGTAAAACGGCCACCAGCGACCAGGCGCAGGAAGTGCACGCTTTTATCCGTGGTCTCGTGGCTGAAAAGTATGGCGATCAACTGGCTCAGGACACCTCCATCCTCTATGGCGGTAGCTGCAAACCGAGCAATGCTCCCGAGCTCTTTGCAAAGCCCGACATAGACGGCGGACTTATCGGCGGCGCTTCCCTCAAGGCTCCCGACTTCATGGGCATTGTCACCGCTTTCTAAAAAATACCCAACCTGCACATGGTGCGGCACATCCCTTTGCGGGGGTGGCGCCGCACCATTCGTTTCCCATCCTGTTAATTAGTGCATGAGTTATAATATCTCATTGAATTGGGTGGTTTTTTGTTGATTTTCTTTTTTATGCCTAAATATTTTGCGAAATATAAATATTTGTGTAAATTTGCACATAAATCATTAAAATACTGAAACTATGAACATATATGTTTTACAAGGAATAGTATCCGAAAATCCATTTGATAAGGCCAATGCGATTTATGTGATTGATGATTATGTGGTTTTCGAACCAGATAATAATTTACCACAAATCCAGATGCCCGCAAATTGTATTTTGCGTTTTACAGGGAAAGGGGATCCTAACGCGTCGGCTTATGATAATAGCCCTAATAATGGCAGAGGTCTTCTTCGAGGAAAAGCCCCTTTTCAGTTGATTGGAAACAACACACTCATCGAAGCGGGTATGTTTCATATTTTTGATGAAAGTGTTGGACTCTCCGGGTCGTTCACTAACGCCGAGTGGCCCGCCGAGTGGTGGGGCGCGAAAAGCGACGGCAGCGACGCGGCCCCGGCCATCAACCGCGCGCTGCAACAAATCGCCAACACCGACAAGCAGGGTACGCTGCTGCTTGCCAATCGCTACGAGGTGCGCGACACCATCTATATGCAGCCGGGCGTGGCCATCAGCGGTGTCGACAGGAATTTCACCCACAAGTCATCAGTAAGTAAGATGCGTGGTATTTTGGAAGTGAATTTTCAGGGATCATATAGTCAAAATTGGGTTATTGACACCCTATATGCCAACGGTGATGAGATTGACTTCAACAGATTGTACGCCGGTTACGACGAGGAGGCTGAGAAAGAGGAATATAAGAGTCGTTTCAATGACAAGTACGTAGGATGCTGCATAACGAATTTGCGTATTGCCAATAAAGTGGGCAACACGCGCCATGTTTTCGGTGGAATTCGCTTGCACTCCATGCAATACGGGAAGATTCATGACGTGGACATTGAGGCCCAAGTGTTTATCGGCCTAGCCCTCGTGGGCAAGGTGTGGACCACGTCGTTGCGTAACCTTTACATGCGCGCCTATGGCTGTCCGTTGTATTTGGGCCGCGCTTGCACTACGCTAACGGCATCCAATGTGACCTTGCACGGGTGCGAGACTGCAATTCCCGATTATCCTTTCGTGCTGAAAAAAGCCGATAACGAGAGCCAAATAGAGACCATTTTGGAGCCCAACACCCTACCACCTTATTGGGATGCCACCCGGATGCGGTCCTGTGGCATCATTATGGAGAATAAATCCCATTGTACATTCACGGGATGCACGGTTGAGCATGTCGATGCGGTAATCTGCGGCACCGACTATATTGCCAAGTTCATTTCGCCGTATATTGAGAAAATTCATTACACCTTCGGTTGGCTTTACGCCTCAACGAATTATTCCATCCCGAACCATCGGTATGAGTTGATAGTGGAGGATATGGTAAGCGGTTTCGAGACTTTCCCCTCCATGGAGATGGAGAACGGGGAATACAAATACCTTAAAAAGGTAAATTATTATGATATAATTCCTCCTCCCGTCATTGATCCTCAGGCCGAAGGGAACAGGGACTCCACGCCCGTGGCACGGGATGGGAACTTGGCCGTGGTTAGCGAGAAATGGGTATATCTGTTCTATCCCACCTTCGGCACCGTGCGCGGCGTGGTGAGGGCGTTCAATGTGGGCCGCGCTACCTGTTGGGAGGATAACGCCGCCAATGCCGAAACGTGGAATTACCCCTCCTATTTCATCCATGTCTCGCCGGGTCTCCAGCAACGCAGTTTCTACTACGACCACTATCTGTTCGTGCAGGAGAAGGAAACGGACGGAGGCGGTGCCGTGGTCAATGAAAGTACATGGCTCGAGGATGTGAGGTATTGCAAATATAAAAAGATAATCGTGGAGCAAAATGACGGTCCCGTCCGTTACTTCTATCACCACGTCCACGACATAGGAGGCAGCGAAACTAACGATAATAAAGTGATTTGGGACATTTACAAGCGACAACTGCAACTTGGTGTGTCACACAATATCGCGACCTTGAGCGGGGAAATGTTTGTGAGAAACCTGGATAATTTCATCATGACGCCTTTGAGCGCAAGCTCAAAAATCGATTATGGCGGAATTGTGAAAAGAAAAAAGTTCACCATAGAAATCATCAATGCGGCTAATGCCATCCAATTCGCGCAACCGCTTCATCTGCACAATTGCGAGATAACATTCAAGAATAGTCGCGATGGTTTGGCCGCTTTTGCCGACACCGCCACCAACACCAACCCCGACGGATTGCCCTATTTGCTGGGACTCTCCGGCGACTGTGTGGTCAATTTTGTGGGAGGCTTCAATTCCTGGGGAGGCGCGTTGGGCAAGCTTATCAAGTTAATGGGTTCCCAAAGGGTCAAGCTGCAGATAAACCTGACCAATAATACCACGGGGCTATCATTTTCTAATCCGGGTAATTATATCGTTAATTATTCGACATTCGTTCCCGGGTGCGATGTGGAGGTGGATGAGATTTAATCACAATAATTTTATTCAACAATTAAACGTATTATATATTATATTATGAAAACCAAATTAATTTTACGATGGACTACATGCGTTATCCTGGCGGTGATATTCCTGCCGGCGCAGGCGCGGCAGTGGAAAGAGTATTCAGATGGAGAATACTACTTCTACTATGAGTGCGACACGGTGATTGACGGCATTGCCTATCGCCTTGACGATGCCAGCCTCAAGGCGACGGTCACTTTCTTTTCAAGAAAAAACCATTTGACATATAGATTATTTGACCATAGTGCGGGCAATGATTTCTATGCTACCGATCGTGAATATGAACACAACTACGGAAGCCTGCAGTATTGCGGTGACGTGGTTATCCCCGAGGAGGTGGAATTTGAGGGCCGCACTTACACGGTAACATCGATTGACACACACGCCTTCGATGGCTGTAAAGAAATCACCGACATCCAGTTCCCTCAATCGGTATACTATAATTTCGCTTATTGGAAGGGCGATACCAAAGAGGACTGGGGATACGTCAATCCAAATATGATATTGCAAAGTTCATACTCTTGGGGAAAATTATACATAAGATATGACGATGAGAATTATAGCGACAAGACATATTTCAAAGACCCGTTCCCGTGGTTGCTCGACCAGCCGGCCGGCACGGCGATTTACCAGGGTGACGGCGTAGCCACGATAGTCACCCAAAATTGGTACGAGACCGACTCGAAGCGCGACGGCCGAGCGACAGTGAAAGTCGACGATGTGCAAATCAAGGAGGGCACAAAAAGTATCATGAGCCGGGCCGCATACAATTTGTCGGCTTCACGCATCGTGACGCCCGCATCGCTTGAGCGGATTGACAGTAGAGCCTTCGAACAGGCTCAGGTTGATGATATTGTCATGGAAAACGTGAAAGTGATTGGTGACTTTGCATTCGAAGGGGCCCAAATGAAGAGTATATCGATGCCGAATGTGGAGCAAATCGGCGGAGCCGCTTTTCGCAACAGCGGTTTGAGGGAATTTTCCAACACACCTTTATTGAAATCAATCGGCTCGTCGGCCTTTTGGGGGTGTACGGCTTTGACAAGCGTGACAATTCCCCCGCTACTCACTTCTATCAGCAGTGGTGCGTTTGTGGGTTGCACGGCCTTGACGAGCATCACAATTCCCAATACCGTGACGAGTGTTGGTTATGGCGCATTCTCGTCTTGCACGGCTTTGAAAACAGTGATTCTACTCAATACATCGCTAAAGTTTTCAAATTATACATTTCCCAACCTGAATAACTTAATTATGCCCGTATCAATAACAGATTTTGGTCAATATCAAAACATGAGTGTGTCTAACCTGACGCTGATTGGGCGTGGCTCTTGGAACATGGCGTCGCTCGCCGACTTTTCACTAAGCAAACTGAAAACCATCACCTTGGGTAGCGGTGTCACTTCGCTGGGCGATTGTGGGTTGAATGTCGAAGCGGTGAACTGCTATGCCACCACACCGCCCGTCTGCACCGCCGGCACGTTCAAGAACTACACCGGTGAACTGCACGTCCCCACCGACGCCGTGGGCGCCTATTTCACCGCCCCGGTATGGCAAAAATTCGGCAACCTGAAAAATGACCTCAGCAAGGTGGCGATAAGTCAGGCCGAGGCCCACATGCTCAAGGGTGACGAGCTGCTACTCACCGCCACCACTGTTCCTCAAGCCGCCGAGCTGATGTGGTGGTCGTCCAATCCGGCCGTGGCCATCGTCGACGCCGATGGTAAGGTGACCGCGACAGGGCCGGGTGAGTGTGACATCTACGCTTCACCGGCCGATAACTTGGCCGCTTACGCCTGGTGCCATGTCGATGCGCACGTCCCCGCCGTGATTACGCTACCGGCCGAGGCTATCGCTGCTCGCCTGAACACGATAGTGACGCTCGCGCCGGGCTTTGACCCCGAGCCCACCGACATCGTGGCCTCGTCGAGCGACCCGAGTGTGGTCTTGGTGCGCATTGCCGACGCGCCGGCCAACGGTGCGGCATCGGCACCCATCACCGGCCCCACCAACCTTCAAGTGCTGGGACTCAAAGAAGGCACCGCCACCGTCACCGTGGCCAGCGTGGACGGCCTTAGCGTGCCGGCGACCCTCGCGGTGACCATCGTCGACCACTTTCCCGAGGGCGACGTGAACTGCGACCGCACCGTCAATGGCGCCGACGTGACCGCCCTCTATAACGCGCTCATGGGCGGCGGTGAAGTCGGCCCGGCCGGCATGCCCGCCATCTACACGACGAATCTCGACGGCACGCCTGTGCTCGACGGCGACGTGAACGGCGACGGCGTTATCAGCGGCGCCGACATCACCACGCTCTACAACCTGTTGCTCCAGCCTTAAGCCGCGAATTTCGCGTGTCGTTTAAATGAAATCGCTTGCGCTACAACGCAAGCGATTTCATTTGATTATAGGCTATATTGGGTTATTTGTAAAAATAGTGGGGACTTGTGGGGGCTTGATTGCGAAAATTTGCTTAATTTTGTGGATTAAAGTTTTTAACCCTATTTTATGCAAATTATTGACGGAAAAATCGTGGCCGCGACAATCAAAGAGGAGATCGCGGCAAAGATAGCCGAAATCGTCGCGGCCGGCGGACGTCGCCCTAATTTAGTGGGCGTGATTGTGGGCCACGATGGCGGAAGTGAGAGTTACATGATGATGAAAACGCGTGCCTGTGAGCAATGCGGCATTCGTTCGTCGCTCGTTCGCATGGACCCTGATGTGAGCCAGGAAGAGCTTTTGGCCAAGATTGAGGAGTTGAACCACGATGATGACGTGGACGGTTTCATCGTGCAGTTGCCGTTGCCCAAGCACATCGACGAGCAGGCGGTTATCGAAGCCATCGACTACCGTAAGGACGTGGACGGTTTCCATCCGGTGAACGTGGGACGCATGGCCATTGGACTGCCTTGCTTCAGACCGGCAACGCCTTCGGGGATTCTCATGCTCCTCGAACGCTATCACATCGAGACCCGCGGTAAGCATTGTGTGGTGCTCGGCCGAAGCAACATTGTGGGCAAACCCATCGCCAACATGCTCATCCAAAAGGCTTATCCGGGCAACTGCACCGTGACCGTGTGCCACAGTGCGACTCCCAACATAAAAGAACTCACGCGCCAAGCCGATATACTGATTGCGGCATTGGGCCACCCGTGCTTTGTGACCGAGGATATGGTAAAAGAAGGTGCCGTGGTGATTGACGTGGGTACCACGCGCGTGCCCGACGCGACCCGTGAGCGCGGCTGGCGCCTGTGTGGCGACGTGGACTATGCCGCGGTGTCGCCCCATTGCAGCTACATCACTCCGGTTCCGGGCGGTGTGGGTCCCATGACCATCGTGTCGCTCCTCCACAACACGTTGCAGGCGGCTACCGGCGCTATATACAAAAAATGAACAAACCTATTCACTAAACCAATTATACTATAAAACGACATGAACCGACTTATTGAATGCGTGCCCAACTTCAGCGAGGGACGCAACATGGAAGTTATCAACAAGATTACCGACGTTATTCGCCAAGCCAAGGGTGTGAAACTGCTCGACGTGGACCCGGGCGAGGCTACTAACCGCACTGTGGTCACCTTCGTGGGCACTCCCGAGGCTGTAGTCGAGACCGCTTTCCAAGCTGTTAAGCGTGCCGGTGAGCTCATCGACATGCGCCAGCACCACGGCGCGCATCCGCGCATGGGAGCCACCGATGTGTGTCCGCTTGTTCCCGTGGCCGGTGTCACTCTTGAGGAATGTGCCGCGCTGGCACGTGAGCTTGCCGAGCGCATCGCCACCGAGGCCGGAATTCCCTGCTACTGCTATGAGGCGGCGGCTTTCACCCCCGAGCGCCGCAACCTGGCTGTGTGCCGCCAGGGAGAATATGAGGCTTTGGCCGAGAAACTGGTGTCGGAGAACGGTAAGCCCGACTTTGGCGCCCGTCCCATTGACGAGCGTGTGGCCCGCACCGGTTGCACCGCCGTGGGGGCGCGCGATTTCCTCATTGCCACCAACTTCAACCTTAACACGACGAGCACCCGTCGCGCTAACGCTATCGCCTTCGACGTGCGCGAAAAAGGTCGTCCCGTGCGTGAGGGAAATCCCATCACCGGCAAGCCCCTCAAGGACGAGAACGGCAACACTATCATGAAGCCGGGCACCCTCAAGGGTACCAAGGCCATCGGGTGGTATATTGATGAATACAAAATAGCCCAAGTGTCGATGAATATCACCGACATCAACGCCACGCCGTTGCATGTGGCTTTTGACGAGGTGTGCCGTTGCGCGCAAAACCGCGGCATCCGAGTCACGGGCACCGAGATTGTGGGTCTGCTGCCCAAGCGTTGCCTTATCGACGCCGGAAAGTATTTCCTCGAGAAGCAACACCGCTCAACGGGTATTCCCGAAAACGACATCATCAACATCGCCATTCATTCGCTTGGCCTTGATGACCTCAAGCCCTTCGACCCCAAGGAGAAAGTCATCGAGTATATGATTGAGGACAACGCGGCCAATCGCCTCGTTGACTTGACCGTTACAGGCTTTGCCGAAGAGACCTCGCGCGAATCGCCCGCCCCCGGCGGTGGCACCATCTCGGCTTATATGGGTGCACTGGGTGCCGCACTCGGCACCATGGTGGCTAACCTGTCGAGTCACAAGCCCGGTTGGGACGAGCGCTGGCAAGAATTCAGCGTGTGGGCCGACAAGGGACAGGCTATCTGCAAAGAACTGCTTCACCTTGTTGACGAGGATACCGAAGCCTTTAACCGTATCATGGCCGCCTTCGGGATGCCCAAGAAGACCGATGAGGAAAAAGAGGCCCGAAGCGCCGCTATCCAGGCCGCCACACTCTATGCCGCACAAGTGCCCTTGCGCACGATGAAGGAATCGTTCAAAGTATTTGAGCTGTGCCGCGCCATGGTGCTTGAAGGCAACCCCAACAGCGTGAGCGACGCCGGTGTGGGTGTGCTTGCCGCGCGTGCCGCCGTGCTGGGAGCGGGAATGAACGTGAAAATCAATGCCGGCTCGCTTAAAGACCGCGCTACAGCCGATGCCCTTATCGCCGAGGCTAACGAACTTATCGCCAAAGCCAACGCCGAGGAGGCCGACATTACCGCAATAGTCGAAACCAAATTGTAAACACCTAAAAACTACCATAACATGACCAAAGAAGAATTTATTGCCGACATCAGGGCCGGAATACCCGATGTGCTGCCCGAACCGCAACCCTATGACCGAGAAATCAACCATGCGCCCAAGCGCAAAGACATCCTCTCACCCGACGAGAAAAAGCTCGCGCTGCGCAACGCGTTGCGCTATTTCCGGCCCAAGCACCACGCCACGCTGTTGCCCGAGTTCCGTAACGAGCTTGAGCAGTATGGCCGCATTTACATGTATCGCCTGCGTCCGCGTTATGAGATGAAAGCCCGTCCCATCGACGATTATCCTCATCGTAGCCGTCAGGCTGCCGCCATCATGATGATGATACAAAACAACCTTGACAAGGCGGTGGCTCAACACCCCCACGAACTTATCACCTACGGCGGCAATGGCGCCGTGTTCCAGAACTGGGCCCAATACCGTCTGGTGATGAAATACTTGAGCGAAATGACCGACGAGCAGACCCTGGTGATGTACAGTGGACATCCGCTGGGACTCTTCCCCTCGCATCGCGATGCCCCGCGTGTGGTGGTCACTAACGGCATGGTCATCCCCAACTACAGCAAGCCCGACGACTGGGAGCGCATGAATGCCCTGGGCGTGAGCCAATATGGTCAAATGACCGCCGGCAGCTATATGTATATCGGTCCGCAAGGCATCGTCCACGGTACCACGATTACCGTGCTCAACGCCGCGCGCAAGGTGATGGGTGAGGAACGCGACAAGCGCATACCTCTCTTTGTCACCGCCGGACTGGGCGGCATGAGTGGCGCGCAACCTAAGGCGGGTAATATTGCCGGTGTGGTGAGCGTTACCGCCGAAATCAACCCGTTGGCAGCCCGCAAGCGTTACGACCAGGGGTGGGTGGATGAGCTGCACGAGAACCTCGACGAGCTTATTCCCGCCATCCGCAAGGCTGTGGAGGAGAAACGTGTGGTGTCGATGGCCTATGTGGGCAACGTGGTCGACTTGTGGGAACGTCTTGCCGACGAGCACATTCACGTGGACCTGGGAAGCGACCAAACTTCGCTTCACAACCCCTACGCCGGCGGTTACTATCCCGTGGGATATAGTCTGGAGGAATCCAAGCGCATGATGGCCGACGAGCCCGACCGCTTCAAGGAATGTGTCTTCGAGTCGCTGCGGCGCCAAGTGGCCGCCATCAACCGCCTCACGGCCGATGGTATGTACTTCTTCGACTATGGCAACGCCTTCATGCTCATGGCTAGCCGCGCCGGTGCCGACATCATGAAAGATGAGCACCACTTCCGATATCCCAGCTATGTGCAGGACATCATGGGACCCATGTTCTTCGACTATGGCTTCGGTCCTTTCCGCTGGGTGTGCACTTCGTGCGACCCCCACGACCTGGAGGTGACCGACCGCCTTGCCGCCGAGGTGCTTGACGACATGACCCACACGGTGACCGACGACATCCGCGGCCAGCTTGCCGACAACCTGCACTGGATTCGCGAAGCCGGCAAGAACCACTTGGTGGTGGGTTCGCAGGCGCGCATTCTCTATGCCGACTGCGAAGGACGCACCCGCATCGCGCTGGCCTTTAACGATGCCATTCGCCGCGGTGAAATCAGCAAGCCGGTGGTGCTTGGCCGTGACCACCACGATGTGAGCGGTACCGATTCGCCTTATCGCGAAACGAGCAACATCTACGACGGCAGCCAGTTCTGTGCCGACATGGCGGTACAGAACGTCATTGGCGATGCTTTCCGTGGCGCCACCTGGGTGAGCCTGCACAATGGTGGCGGCGTAGGTTGGGGAGAAGTTATCAATGGCGGCTTCGGTATGGTGATTGACGGCAGCGAAGAGGCCGACCGTCGCATTCGCCAAATGCTCTTGTGGGACGTCAACAACGGTATCGCACGTCGGTCATGGGCCCGCAACCATGGCTCGATGGACGCCATTCGCCGTGAAATGGAGCGTACCCCGGGCTTGCAGGTGACGATGCCTAATCTTGTCGACGACTCTCTGCTGGACTAATTCGTAAACCACACTTAAAAACAATAATTTAACCTTTGAACCATCAACAATCACTTTAATTGAATAATGGAGATTCATTATATTAGTGCCGAACACCTCACTATCGAGCGTGTGGGTGAAATTATCGAGAAAAATATGCGTCTCGCTTTGAGCGATGACGCCAAGGAACGTATTGTGCGTTGCCGCAAGTATCTTGACGAGTCGATTGCCAACAGCGATACGCCTGTCTATGGTGTCACGACGGGATTCGGCTCGTTGTGTAACGTGAAAGTGAGCCGTGACCAGTTGTCACAACTGCAAATTAACCTAATGATGTCGCACGCCTGCGGTGTGGGCGACCGTCTGCCTAATGTCATCGTGCGCATCATGATGTTGCTCAAGATACAATCGTTGAGCTATGGCTATTCGGGCACGAAGCTCGACACCGTGGAGCGACTCATCGACTTCTTCAACGAGGGCGTCACGCCGGTAGTCTATAGCCAAGGCTCGCTCGGCGCTTCGGGTGACCTTGTTCCGCTTGCTCACATGTGCTTACCCATGGTGGGAATGGGCGAAGTGGAGTATGAGGGCAAGGTGATGCCCGGAGCCGAACTGCTCAAGCTCAAGGGGTGGGAACCGATCGAGCTGGCAAGCAAAGAAGGCTTGGCGTTACTCAATGGCACCCAGAACATGAGCGCGCAAGCCGTGTGGGCACTGTTGCAGGCACAACGCCTCAGCCAGTGGGCCGACTGCATTGCTGCCATGTCGCTCGACGCGTTCGATGGCCGCATTGAGCCGTTCACCGAGGCTGTGCACCTTGTGCGCCCGCACAAAGGCCAAATCGAGACTGCCGCCCACATGAAGCGGTTGCTTGAAGGCAGTGAGCTCATCGCGGCCCACAAAGAACACGTGCAAGACCCCTATTCGTTCCGTTGTGTACCTCAAGTGCATGGCACCGTCAAGGGCACTATCGATTATGTGAGGTCGGTTATCGATACCGAAATCAACAGTGCCACCGACAATCCCACGGTTTGTCCCGACGATGACTTGATTATCAGTGCCGGTAACTTCCACGGTGAGCCCATCGCGTTGCCCATGGACTTCCTGTCAATCGCGTTGAGCGAGCTGGCTAACATCAGCGAGCGCCGTATCTACCGCCTTGTGTCGGGGCTGCGCGGGTTGCCCAGTTTCCTTGTGGCCAACCCGGGCCTGAACAGCGGTTTCATGATTACCCAATATACCGCCGCAAGCGTGGTGAGTCTCAACAAAACGCTGGCTACGCCGTCGAGTCTCGACAGTATTCCTTCTTGTCAAGACCAGGAGGACCACGTGAGCATGGGTGCCAATGCGGCTCTCACGCTTCGCAAGGTGGTGCTTAACACCGAGCGCGTGCTGGCCATTGAGTTGTTCAACGCGGCCCAAGCTCTTGAATTCCGATTCCCCAAGAAGTCGTCGCCCATCATCATGAAGATTCACGAGAAATTCCGCAAGGAAGTGCCGTTTATCAGCGATGACGTGATTATGTATCCTTATATCGAGAAGGCCATTCAGTTCCTGCGCAATGAAACTGCTTGTTGAGAATATTGCCACGCTTGCCGGCATCGACGCTGGCGGCACCTGTCGCAAGTGTGGTGCCGAGATGGCTCAATTCGATGCCGTCAACAACGCGTGGATGCTCGTCGAGAACGGCATCTTCACTGAGTTTGACTCAATAGACAATACCCCCATGCCCACCGACGTCGACACCATTGTCGACGCTCGGGGGGGCACGGTGATGCCCAGTTGGTGCGACTCCCACACCCACATCGTGTATGCCGACAGCCGCGAACAAGAGTTTGTCGATAAAATCAACGGTTTGTCCTACGCCGAAATAGCCCGCCGCGGTGGCGGTATCCTCAATAGTGCCGACCGCCTGCATGAGCTCACCGAGCAAGAACTTTTCGACCAAGCCGTTGAGCGCGTGCATGAGGTTATCGCCAAGGGAACGGGCGCTATTGAGATAAAAAGCGGCTATGGCCTCAACACGCAAGACGAATTGAAAATGTTGCGCGTCATCGCCAGGCTGCAGGAATCTTGCCGTCTGCGCATCGTCTCGACGTTCCTCGGCGCCCATGCGGTGGGACGTGAATATGCCGGTCGCCAGGCCGACTATGTGGACCTCGTGGTAAACGAGATGATTCCCGCCGTGGCGGCCGAAGGACTTGCCGATTTTGTAGACGTGTTCTGCGACAAGGGGTTCTTCACCCCCGAGGAAACGGCGCGCATTCTCGAGGCCGGCGCGAAATACGGTATGCGCGGCAAAATCCACGGACAGGAATTGGCCCCGTCGGGTGGGGTGGAGGTGGCCGTGAAACATCGCGCGCTCTCGGTTGACCACCTTGAGAGCATGACCGATGACGACATCGCCATGCTTCGCGACACCGAGACCATGCCCACCGCCTTGCCCGGCACATCGTTTTTCTTGAACATGCCATTTGCTCCCGCCCGCAAGATGATTGCGGCCGGATTGCCCATGGCCATCGCCAGCGACTACAATCCGGGCTCCACCCCCAGTGGTGACATGAAGTTTGTGGTGTCGCTTGCCTGCATTAAAATGCGACTCTTGCCGGCCGAGGCTTTCAATGCCGCTACCATCAATGGCGCCGCGGCCATGGGGCTTAGCGCCGACTATGGCAGCATCGCGCCGGGCAAGGTGGCGAATTTCTTCATCACAAGGCCGATCCGTAGCCTCGACTTCATTCCTTACGCTTACACCACTCCGCTTGTCGACCGCACATTCCTTGCCGGCGAGGAGCAATAATTTTTCAAACGAATATGAATAACGCAAACTGGCCGGGATATAATATTCCCCAACAACCGAAAAAGAGTCGTTGGCCCCTGTTTTTAGCGGTAGGCTGTGGCATTCTTGCCGTGATAGGTGTGTTACTTTTCGTGCTGGCGGTATTCATGTTCAGCGAAAAGCCCGATGAGACCAAAGAGCTGATTAACGAACTCAAGCTCGATGATGCCCCTACAGCTATCGATCTGACGAATGCCGACATTGAGGAAATGATTCACATCGGCATGCCCAAAGATTCGGTATTGATGACCTTTGGCAACCCTACTACTTATCGCTTTACCTCATGGGCCGATGATGTGCTCTATCAGTATAACGACACGACTTACCTCATGGTTTACTTTGAGGACAACAAGGTCAGCGATTACGAATATCACAATTCCAGCGAGGAATAAGGAACACTATTAAACCGAATCACAACAACAATCGCCTTACGGGACATATTGGTGACCGTAAGGCGATTGATTATTTATTGTTCAATTACTGAAGCAAGAGGTTGTAGAGAGCGGTCACGTCAGCGCCGCTCACAATACCGTCGCCGCTCACGTCGGCGTTGCCGGCCACGTCTTTACCGTCGAGCAGATAGCCATAGAGGGCGGTCACGTCGGCACCGCTTACGATACCGTCTCCGTTCACGTCGCCACGCAAGGCGGTGATCGGCAAAATCTCAATCTCGCCGGTGTAATAACTGCTACCGTTTCCCGGAGCGTTTATATTGCCGCGGTCTATAAATCCGCCGGCGGGTTTGCTGATAGCGCACCCCACGAGTTGCAGGTCGTAGCCTGTGCTGATGAATCCGTGCGCCAATCGCACGATGGAGTTTTCTATTGTGAGGTTTTCGTCGCCCTCGTCATCACCGATGCTACCGCCTTGGCTCACATTTATTTCGCAGTCCTTGATGGTGACACGATGGTCGGCGGTGGTATTGCCGCTACACAGGTATAGGGCCATCGAGTTGCAGTTAATGTCGAGTCGTCCGCCTTCAACCATGGCGCCGTCGCAATGTCTAAGGAAAATGGCGGCTTGGCTATCTTTTGTCACATTGAGCGTACTGGTGCCGTTGACTGCAATTTTCAGTCCGGGGAGTGATGAGCCCGCGTTGATACATCGTCCGGCATAGGTAATGGTGGCGTTGTCAAGTGTGAGCACCTTGCTCGCGTTGTTGTAGTTCCAGGAACCATTTACACCATCAATGCGATAGTCGGTATCGCTTCTCAGGCATGAGCCTAGCCTTTGGCCGGCGAGGCTCAAGTCATAGTTGACACATTGCGAGGTGGAAACCCATTCGTTTGCTCCTGAGGCTTTTTTCATGACATGACAGATAACCCATCCCTTGTCGCGTGCTTGTGTCACTTGCTGTGCGGTACATTCGTTGCCTTCACCCTCGCTCTTGTGGTCGACTAAAAATATCTTTCGCGGTTCGGCCGTCGACGGCAACACGGGTAATGAATTGATGAGTGCGCTCAAACCCTCACCCTTGATTTGGTTATTGCTGCACTTGAAGTTGGGCAGATTCATGTTAGTGCTCACATCGAGCGTGGAGAGCGCGTTGAACGAGCAGTCCAGACTGCTGATGGGAAGTCCTTTCACGTTGAGCGATGTCAAAGCGTTGCTGCTGCAGTTGAGCACGTCAAGTTTGGGACAGTTGCTCAGGTTCAAGGCAGTGATCTTGTTGCCGGCGCAGTACAAGTTTGTGAGCTGGGGATAATCATTCAAAGTGAGCGAAGTGAGCAGGTTAGCCGACACGTTGAGGTCTCTAATATAACGCGAAAAGAACTCAATGCCCTTTAAATCATTAATACCCATTCCATTGAGCGACAGGCGGTATCCGTATCTTGACAATTCGGGTGAGTTGAGATATCCGCTGTGGCCGTTATTGTCGATATTCTCAAGCACATAGTTGCGGAAACCTTCGTTGGGGAAGGTGGTGCTGTTGATGGGAATCATGTAAGAGAACTCAATGTTGTCGGTCACGACATCGCCGTTGCTGTAAACCAACGATTTCTTTGTGGAGTTGAATGTGGCCGAAGAGGGCGAGAGGACGTCCATATAAGCCTGGTAGTATAGGTGGTTGAGATTTTTGATAGTGGGGCTGGTCCTGCTCTTTACACCATATAAGTACATGTAAGAATTATTATTCAATTGCAGGGTGTTGATATTGCTGAGCACGCTCTTGTCATTGTTGGTGTTATACCCGCTTTGCACATGCACATCGGCGTTTTCCAGGAAAATGGTTTCCTTGCCATCGCCCGCAATCGGTTCGATGGAGCTGCCCCTCACATAGAACGTGCCGTAGATATCTTTAAAGTAGAGCCGACAACTGTTGCACACATAAATGGCCTCTTGCGAACCACCTACGATAACCGTTTCGGTTTCGCTGTTGAAATCGGTCGTTATGGTAGTGTTTGCCTCAAAACGCAACGTGGAGGCCTGTTCACACTTGATGAGTGTACTACCCACGAATTTCACGGTGAGGCCGTTGTTGCTCAAGTTGTGTAACACGCGCTCGTCTTTTCCGTCGCGATACATGTTCACGTTGGTAAACGTGACGGTATTGCTCGCCGGGTCGTAGGTGATAGTACCTTTGTCCAAATCGGCAGGCGCGATGTGGGTGTAATTGTCGCTGTTGATGGTGATTCCACCCACCTTAAAACCGTAGGATGTGGCGGCTTGGGCCGCGATAGCCATAGCTATTATGGAAACGAATAGGGTAATTCTTCTCATATTCTTTTTTGGTTAGGGTTGTAAATAATGCAATAGCGGTAACGTCAGTGGCGGACGTTGTTAATGAGTTTGGAGGCCTTCTTGCTCGCGATAACTGCTGGGCGTAGTAGAAAAACTGCGCCTGAAGGCGCGCGAGAAACTTGTGGCGTCATCAAAGCCACAATGATAGGCTATTTCGTTGATGGGCATCAACGGTTGCTCTTGCAGCAGGATGCGGGCATGGCGCATCCTCACCGATAGGGTATATTGCTGGGCAGTCATGCCGGTGAGCGATTTAACCCGTCGATTAAGTTGCCCACGGGTGATGCACATTTCGCTGGCTATATCGTGGAGCGAAATGCGTCCTTTTCCCATTTGTGCCACAGTGGCTGTGACCAACCTGTTGATGAAATCGCGATCTTTGGCTCGCAATTTGTCGGGAGTATTCAACAACTTACTTGACATGTTTCTTTGCATCTTGTTTTATACTTGCAAAGATAAGGCTACAATGTAAAACAAGGCCGTGCACAATCGTGCATGGCCTTGTCTTAATGGTGCAAAATAGCCTTATTGGGCCAATTTGGCTTTTACGGTAGGTTTTATTACCAAGTGAGGCTCAGGTAACATTCCTGACCGTTGATTTTGTCAACTGTAGCCTTGTCGGTTTCACCCTTGTAGACGAACTTGATTTTCTCGCCGTTGGCGGCCGCCACTTTCTCCATGGCGAAAGCCTTGTCGCCGGTGAGTTCCACCTTGAGGTCCTCGTTGTCGCCCGAACCCGAGATGGTGGCCGTGGGGTTGAGCTCGCCTTCGGGTTGCGTCTCGGTGCGGGTGAGTTCCACCTCGAGGGTGATAGTGGCCTTGTCACCATTCATCTCAACCTGGAAGGGAAATTCCTCGATGCCCGATTCCCAGTCAAAAACCATGAAGTTCTTGCCCGTGGCGCTGGTGGCGCTCATGCCCTTGTTCTTGAAAGCGTAGGAGACATTGGCCTGGTCGCCTGCATTGGCGGTACTGTCGTTCGAACCGCTGCCGTTAGCCGATCCATCACAAGAAACGAAAGCCATAGCCATAACGGCTACACACATTAATAATAACTTTTTCATTGTTTTTAAAATTAAATGGATTAATGATTATACATTTCGAGTGCAAAATTAATCGTTTTGTCACTATTGGTTATGTGCGCAATCGTGCATTCGTCTTGCCCAATGGCGCAATTAGCCTTCGGGGGCCTCGCGATATTGCGTGGGTGACACGCCATAGACCCGACGGAAGGCGCGCGAGAAGCTTGCGGCGTCGTCGAAACCACACTCGTAGCCCACTTGCGCCACACTCAATTCGTTGTCGCGGTGCCTCAACAAGCGGCACGCGTGCTCAAGGCGCACGCGGAGTACATATTGCTGTGTAGTGACTCCGGTCAATGCCTTCACGCGCCGGTTGAGGTGTCCGCGGGTGACACACATCTCACCTGCAATTTGCTCGATTGTCAAGTTGTTGTCATGCATGGCGTCGACAACCACCTTGGCCAACTTCTCGAGAAATTTCTCGTTGCTCACGATGGGGGTGGACGGCGTGTCGGGTTCGTCGGTTGAATGCTCGTCCTCGCCGTGCGCATTTTCGATGCTCGTCTTGAGCAAATGTTCCTGCTCCCGTTTCTTGAGCTCGGCGATGATGGTGTACAAGGCGTCTTCACGCATTTTCATGCGTCGGCGCATCATCCACCACACCAAGGCCACCACCAGCGCCAGCAGTACGATGCCGGCCACCACGCCCCAGCGCATGAGGCTGCGTTGCGTCTCGTTCTCTTTCTTGAGCCAGTCGGTGCCAAACTCGGCGTTGAAACGTGCGAGGCTCTCGGCGCTGGCATGGCTGTAGAGTGAGTCCTTGAGGTAGTCGAAACGGTCAAGTGCAATTTTGGCGCTATCGGGGTTCAGGTCCCAGTAGCACTCATATTGTCCGCGACGGGCATGCATCTCGTTGGCCGCGTCGCCAATTTTTGTGAAAATGGCGGCCGCCTCGTTAAAATAGCCCACGGCCTCGCGGTTCTTATTTTGATAGAAAAGCGCTGTTCCCATTTTGTTGCAGGCGATGCCCAGCGACTGAATGTCGCCCATGTCGCGCAGTTGCGGTATCACCGTGCGCAGTAGCTGCTCGGCCTCGGCATATCGCTTGAGGCCGTTGAGCACCGATGCTTTTTGGGTGAGTCGCACCGCAAGTTTGTCGCCACGCCCCAGTTGCCGTTCAATCTCACAAGCCCGGTTGATATATTCAAGGGCCTTGTCGTCGTCCTTGAGCGCGTGGTAGATTTCCGAGGCCATACCCTGCAGCACAGCCATGCGCGCGGGATTGTCGGCCTTTTTTGCCAGGTCGATGGCCTTGAGGATATATTCTTCGGCTTCTTTAGGCTGGTTGGCGCCGATGTAGATGCCGGCGATGGTGTTGAGCGACGAGCTCATCACGTCGGGGTCGCCGGTTTTCTCGTCGATGGCGTAACACTGCTTGGCGAAATCGGCCGCCTGGGTATAGTTCGACATCCTGAAATGGCTCAATGCCAGCAGATTCAGGCAGTCGGCCTCCATCTCGGTGTTGCGGCACAGTGGCAACGCCCGCGAGGCGAAGTCAATCGCGCGGTCATAGTCTTGACTGTCGTAGAAATATTCGCCTGTCCAGTAATAAAGTTGGCGATTCAGTTCGTCGGCCGGTGTCGATGCCGTGAACGTCATGGGTTCATCGGTCAGCTGCAGGTCATGGTAATAGGCCATTACCTTGTTGGCCAGCGACGTTTTTTCTTCGCCGCGCGAATTGTCGGCTTGGTTAATCACGTTGGCCACATCCATCTTTTCGGCTGCCCTGAGCGTTGTGACGGCGAAAAACGCGACTCCTATCAGCAGTAGCAGTGTGGCTGTAAAGCGTTTTATATTGTACATAATGATATTATCGGTTAAATAGTTACACAAAGATAGTCATTCTTCGTATACATTTCAAAAATCCACTCCACGAAATGATAATTATTTGCCGAAAATGCACGATTAGGCAAAGTCTTTGTGGAATCAAAGGCCGTCCCTCGCGTCGAGAAACGGCCTTTGTATTGATAGGGCCAAACTGCTGTTGACTGTATTAGTCTTCCTTGTTGGCTTCCTCGTATTCCTTGAGCAGCTTGTCCTGGACATCGCTGGGTACGAGCTCGTAGCTGGCGAACTTCATGGTGAACGAAGCGCTGCCGCTGGTGGCCGAGCTCAGTTCGGTCGAGTAGTTGGCCATCTCCTTGAGGGGCACCTTGGCGTTGATCTTTTGCAGACCATTGGCCTCTTCCATACCCATGATGATGGCGCGGTGGCCCTGCAGGCCGCTCATGACATCACCCATGCACTCCGACGGCATCAGCACTTCCACGTCGTAGATAGGCTCAAGCACCTTGGGGTTAGCGGCGCGGAAAGCCTGGCTGAAGGCGTTGCGGGCTGCCAGACGGAACGAGATTTCGTTACTGTCGACCGGGTGCATCTTACCATCGTAAATGCACACGCGCACGTCGCGGGCGTAAGAACCCGTCAACGGGCCTTGCTCCATGCGGTCCATCACACCCTTGAGGATGGCGGGGATGAAACGGGCATCGATGGCACCACCCACGATGCAGTTATACATCACAAGCTTGCCGCCCCACTCGAGAGGCAATTCTTGCTTGTCCTTGATGTTCATCTTGAACTCTTGGTTGCCAAAGCGGTACACATCGGGTTCGGGCATGCCCTCGGTGTAAGGCTCCACAATCAGGTGAACCTCGCCGAACTGACCCGAGCCACCCGACTGCTTCTTGTGACGATAGTCGGCGCGAGCGGCCTTGGTGATGGTCTCGCGATAAGGAATCTTGGGCTCTTGGAATTCGACTTGCACCTTATCGTTATTCTCGATGCGCCATTTGAGGGTGCGCAGGTGCATCTCGCCTTGACCCGAAATGATGGTTTGCTTGAGTTCCTTTGATTGCTCGATGAGCCACGTGGGATCTTCCTCGTGCATGCGGTTGAGGATGGTACCCAACTTCTCGATCTCGCTCTCGTTCACGGGGCGGATAGCGCGTTGATACTTGGGAGCGGGATATTTGATGAAGTCGTACACGCTCTCGAAGTCCTTCTCGTTGAGCGTGTTGCCGCGACGCACGTCTTTCAGCTTCACGGTGGCACCCAGGTCGCCGGCTTCCATCTGGTCGACGGTGTTCTTGGTCAAACCGCACACGGTGTTGAGCTGCGCGATGCGCTCCTTCGAGCCACGGCTCACGTTCGTCAGGTCGGTACCGGCCTTGATGGTACCCGACATCACTCTAAAGTAGGAAACCTCACCAATGTGGGGCTCGATTGTCGTCTTGAAGAAGAACAGGCTCAGCGGACCGTTGGCATCGGGTTTCACCTCTTTGCCATCCACGTCCACGGCGCCCGGCATGTCGGCGGGGCTGGGAACGATGTCGCCCAGCACCTCGAGCAGGCGGTCAATACCCATGCTCCTCTCACCGCTGCAGCACAGCACGGGAATGAGGCTGCGGTCGATGAGACCCTTGCGGATACCGTCGATGGTCTCTTCGTCGGTGAGCGACATCTCATCGAGGTACTTCATCATCAAGTCTTCGTCATTCTCGGCGGCCATCTCAAAGAGGGCGGCCTTCATCTCCTCGGCCTTATCGGCAAACTCGGCGGGAATATCGGTCACGGTAGCCTTGCCACCGTCGGCACCGTAGGTGTACTGCTTCATCGACAGCAGGTCGATAATCGACTTGAAGCCGGGGCCGCTCGAGGTGGGGAACTGCAGGGGAATCACCTTGTTGCCAAACGCTTCCTTGAGCTGGGCAAGCACGTTGTCGAAGTCGCTCTTCTCGGCCTCCATCTTGTTGATGGCGAAGATGAGCGGACGCTTAATGGCGTTCACGGTGCGATACTGGTTCTGCGTACCTACTTGCACACCATACTGACCGTCGATGAGCATCAGCGCGGCCTCGGTCACGTTCAGTGCCGTGTAAGCATTGCCGATGAAGTCGTCGCTGCCCGGGCAGTCGATGAAGTTGAGCTTGCGGCCGTTGTTCTCGGCATAGAACAGCGTCGAGAACACTGAGTAGCCATTCTCTTTCTCTACGGGGAAGTAGTCGCACACGGTGTTGCCCGCGTCAATCGTACCCTTGCGGTTAATGACACCACACTCGGCCAGGATAGACTCGGCAAGGGTGGTTTTACCCGAGCCTCTGCCACCAAGTAATGAGATGTTACGAATCTCGTTTGTCTTGTAAACTTTCATTGAGGTTTATTGATGAATTGATAATATAATATTTATTTGATTTTTAGCAATTTACGCACAATAGTACGTGGCGCGCCGGCGGCGCGGCCACATTCAAGTCGCAAATTTAGCAAAAAATCACGACATCACCACTCATTTCCCCCAAAAAAATGTTCACCGCCCTCGTTTGTGGTCATTTGTGGTCAATTAGCTTCTGTCATATCAAGTGTGTTACGTTGTTTTTTTGTACTTGTTGCCCATGCCATCGATGCCTTTCATGTCGGTTATGCGTTTCGGGGTTCAAAAATAGTCCAGTTGCTCAAGTCTTCGGCGTTGTCAATCTTGAATTGGCAGTAGAGCCAGTTGCCATACTTGTCCACCTTGATTACTCCGCCGTGCAGGTTGCCGCCTTTGGCGTTCTCGGCTGCGATGTAGTCAATAAGCGCGTTATGCTTGTTCACCACTTCGGGGTCGAGGTCACCGCCGGTGCCCTTGGTGTCAAAGAGGTAGATTTTGCCGCTTTTGGCGCGGATAACAAAATCCACATAGAACAGGGCGGTTTGGTCTGCGCTGTTTTGGTATCTTATGGCGTAGTGCTGCTTGCCGTTGTCGCCGTTCTTGTACCACCAGTCGAGTGTCTCACGGTGGGCTTCAAGGTAGGCGGCAAACTTCTTCTCGGGCATTGAGGCCTCGTTGAGTTCGTAGAATGGCAGCAGCGCGTGCGCCTCGCCTTGTGATGTGTGGTGCGTCTCGCTGTCATAGACACGCTCCTCGGGCACTTCCCACTGATAATCCACAAAGTTGCGGGTCGGTTTATTGCGGTTATCTCTCTTACGCTTCTCGGCATAAGTGTTGAGTGCTAAATCCAAAAGTCTGTCGAAAACTTTTCGGTTGTTTGGCTGCGTAGCTGAGCCGCGATATAGCACCACTTTCTTCGCGTCGGTCTCGAAAATACCGAAATAGTCGGCTATCATTTCGAGCAGATAACTACTGATTTTGTCGGTGCGGCCTTTGGCCTCGAATTGTCCGCCTTTACCGTTGATATATGCGGTGAAAACACGGTTGATTTCGCCCACAGTGCGAGCATATTTCACTTGGTTCACAGTGAGGATTTGCTCCTCGTTTTGGAAGTGAACGTCAGCAGGAATTTCGGCATTGATTTTCTGCACGTCGAGGCGGATTTTATTTAATGCCCGGCGGCGGTTATCGTTGATTTGCTCGTCATCGGTTTCAGGCAATGGGCGGTAATCGTCGTCGGCGTGACAAGCTGCAAGTTCGGCAAACGAGAACAGGCTACCCTGGGCTTGCTCAATGTTGAAGAATTTCTCGGCTTCTTCATACAGCACTTGCCTAAAGTCCGGTCCCAAGTAGTTACGTCCGGCATTGGGTCGCTCGCTGTAGGTGCTGTTGAGCGACACGTTTTGCAGGTCTTTGCGACGGTAAGCGATGGCGGCATTGTTATGGATATAACTTGCGTCGGCGGCAAGAATTTGTATTCGCTCTTTGGCGATGTCGGTATAGACGTAGCCCACGTTAAGCACTTCGTCGCGATAATGTCGCTGTTCGGGCATTCGCAGGATGCGCCCCACGGTCTGCGTGGTGAAGGTGTCACTTTGCAGTTTACGGAAAATGAGCAGCACGGCGGCGCGTGGGCAGTCCCAACCGAGGGCGATAGCCTCCTTGAACAGCAGCACCTGCACCATATTGTCCGGCTCCTCGATGCCGTCCAGGTTCTGTTTCTCGCCGGCGAGCCAAACGGCGAGGCGGCCGTTTTCGGGGGTGATGTGCCACTTGGGGTTGGCACTGAGGTATGTTTTGACTGTTTCGGCAATCTGCTCATCGTCTTGCGTCATGGTCTCTTTGGTGTCGTTGGGCAGTTGGATGAGCAGCAGCGGATTGATGTTCACGCCCAATGCTTTATAGGCGTCGGCGAGTTGCTGACGCTTGCGTAGGGCGGTCTCAATCAGGTGCTCGTTGAGGGTGCGCTCGTCGTTGATGTCAATAGTGATGTCGGGGTTGAGCACTACTTCTTTTTTGATCATCTCGGCCTCAATCACTTCGTGACGCTCGACCACTACGTTATAGCGTGTTTGCGTCTTGGGCGTAGCCGAAATGCGTATTTCCACGTTGGGGTCGATGCGGTCGAGCACCTGCTTGCTTTTGTCGGCGGTCTTACTCCAGAACATGTGTTCCTCGTCGATAACCACCACGATGGGCAAGCCGAGTTCCTCACGTGTGCGTCGTGCTATTTCATAGATGCTCGCGCTGCTCTCGCTCTCTCGCGCCATCCGGTTGCTATCCTTGTTGACGCTCTCCCAGTTCACGAACAGGATTTCTCCCGGCTGGATGCCCTCGCTTTGGTCCAGTTCGTCGAACATAACCGGACTGAGGCTGCGGTTATCCTCGTAGGCAAGACGAAGTTTGCTGTAACTCTGCAAGTGCAACTTGCGTGGGGCGAACCAGATGAAAGCGGCCTCCTGATACCTTGAATCGCCACGGTCGCGCAGCGCGTCCACGAGCTGTGCCAGTGCCTCGCATGCCATCACGGTCTTGCCGCTGCCTGTCGGTGCTTCAAACACGAGTTTGCGGCGCGTCTGTCCGCTATTGAGCAGCGTGATGGTTTTGTCAACAAGTTCCGCTACCGCTTTACGCTGATATAATAAATCCTTCATCTCTCACCTCCTTCCATTTCGGGGAACAACGAATCGCTTGGCGCGTTTTCTTCGGTTTGCCCGGGCACCATGTCGGGTTCAACATAGATGTTTTGGTCTTTGCGTTTGGGCAATACTCGCTTGTAGGCGTTGAGGATGGCCATGGGCAAGGCGCACAGTTCCACCTTGTCCTGCACGTCCTCGAAGTCGCCCGCCCACGGGTCTTCGCTGGGCGAGAACACATACACTTTGATACGCTCGCCTTGCGGCAACTTAAACTGTTCGATGAGCGGTACAAGCAGTGGCACGGCTTCCTCTCGGTAAATCACCATCATTCGCTTGTTGCCTTTCTCGAAGTAGCGGAACGCTTGCTTGACGACTTCCTGCCCGGCAAACGCTTGCTGCTCGGCATAGAGGTCTTCCTTGATACAGAGCATATCGGTGGCGAGCCGCACCAACTTGCGCAGGTTTTGTGGAGAGCGTGAGCGCCCCACAAAGTCGGTACGGTAGTAGCGCAGGTTGTTGCCGTGCAAGCCCTCGACAAATTCTCCGTTGGGCTTGGTGTAGCCGTTGATAACGCGCTTATTGCGCTCATAGGTCACGTTCTCGCAGATGCCGTTCTCGTTGTTGGTCACGAGTATGCACTGACGATGCCCGCCATCCTCGGCATTCAACTGCATCACAGAGTGCATTGTCGTTCCGCTACCGGCGAAGAAGTCGAAAATGGTTGAGTTTTGCGTTTGTAAAGTTCTTAATAGATATCTAATTAAACCTATAGGCTTAGGATTTGAGAATGGTGTCTTATTGTCAAAAAGTTCCTTCATTTCGGAGTTACCAATTTGATTGATTGGCTCCGAAATCAAATTCATAAATGCACGGCCAGATTTCTCTCGGATGTTACCTTCATTATCTACAAATTGATATACTTTGTATTTAATTGTGTATGACGAACCCTTACTCTTGTTTGATTTTACAAATTCAAGAAATTTATTTTTGATGCCCCACTCAACTTTTTCTCGCCCCCATTTCCAAATCCATCCATCATTTAGAAATGTGTCTCTTCCATGTGGATAAATAATACCACCATCAGGTGCCTTTATCCCAAAATTCATTGAATCAGAATATTGTAGCCCACCTCGATCAAGAGTATCGTAGTAAAATCTTCCTCTTATCTCAACAAATTCGTCTTTAAATTTATAGCGATCCGCATTAATTGAATCTTCGTCTCGTTTCCAAAGTTTCTTTTCTATTGTAATAGAGCGATTCTTAGCATATAGGAGGATAGATTCGGTAACAATAGCAATATCTTTTGCATCGTTCGCACCAGTTTTTTTGCGCCAATCAAATTTAGCAATAAAGTTCCTCTCGCCAAACACTTCATCGCAGAGGAGTTTGAGGTTTGCTTGCTCGTTGTCGTCGATGGAGATAAAGATAACTCCGCGGTCGCTAAGGAGTTTCTTGGCGATGCGTAGGCGCTTGCTCATAAACGAGAGCCATTTGCTGTGACGGTAAGTGTCCTCGCTATCCACATAACTGTCGTTGTAGATGAAGTCTTTGTTGCCTGTGTTGTAGGGCGGGTCGATATAGATTACGTCGATTTTGCCGGCGTGGGTATAGGTTAAAGCGGTGAGTGCTTCGAGGTTGTCGCCCTCGATGAGGATGTGGTTAGGCGCATCGTCGCCGCCATCGGTGAGGCGCTTCGACTCGTCCTCGATGAGCACCGGAAGCTCGTCGCGCAGCCGTTCCTCCACGTCTTCGGGCTTGTCCTCCCACACCAGGCCGTAGGTTTTGTTTGAGCGGCACAATTCGAGTAGAGCCGCACGCTCATCGTCGGTAATCTCTTTGAGTTGTTTGATTTTTGTGATTAGGTTTTGTCGTTGCTGGCCGGTCATAGTTATTTTCATTATCTCGGCCAGCCAAGCCCCTTCGATACCAGCCTATAAGCAATGCGAAAGCGTAGGGCTTCTTCTGTTATCGTTCACAAGGCATCGCCAAACGCCTACAACAAGATAAACAGCACCCTACGCGAAACCATATACCAATGGCTCGCATGGAGCCGGATATAGGCACGCATAGCGTCTTTCTCTGTTTATTCCCTTGTTGTTAAAAATTTTGGCGGTTTTTGTGAACAGGAATAAAACAAAAACGCTTTGTAAATATGTCGTTCCCAGTTTGTTGACACGTCAACGGATTGGGAAAAGTGATTGACGGGACCTAATCGGGTCCCATTAATCAGTTGCAAAGATAATGCAAACTTTACACAATGCCAAATTAAATTTGAACTATGTGTCAATAGCCATCGGTTATCGGTGGCAGATGTCGGCGAAGTGGCAGTAGGAGCAGGGTGAGTACTCTGTGTTTTTGACTTTGATTTGCTTGAAGGGCACGTCGGGGTTGAAGAGTTCGTCAATGGTCATTCCTATGCGTTCGAGGAACTCGTCGTTCACGTCGCGGTAGTCGGCAAGTTGCTGTTTGTCGTGTATCACGCCGGTTTCGCCCATCTTCTTGAGGCTGTAAATCATGGGCATGATGGCGCCGTCATATCCGTCATCGTTCACTTTGGCATAAGCGTTGGCATAGAGAAGGAGTTGCAGGATGGCTTTGCGGCGCTGCGGCGAGGCGTTATTGTTGAACAAGTTGTCGATAGTCTTGAACGCGGTGGGGTCGCTACCCGTCTTGTAGTCGATGAGGCGTAGCGGGCCGGCGCCGTTGACGCGGTCGATGCGGTCGGCATAAAACTTGAAATTGATGGTGTGCTCGCCCAGGGTGAGCGGCGTTTTGCGTTCCCGCTCACACTCCCACACCTCGAAGAAGGCGCCGGGCATGTCGCCCAGCGTGTCAAGGTCGTAGTTGAGCGCTTTCTCGACGAAGAGCACGAGCGTTTCCATCACGATGGCGGCCTCGCCCTTGAGCGGCGTGCCGTCGTTGTCGCGGTGCAGATACATGCGGCAGATGTTGTCGAGCACGGCGGCCCGCAAGTCTTGGGTCTTGAATCGCTTGATGTCGGGTGCCGTAACGCGGTATTTTCCTTCGCGTCGCTTGCCGTCCACGTCGGGGTAGTAGAGGCGTTGTAGCGTGTCGTGCACGATAGAGCCGAAAGTGGCGGCATCCATGAAGTCGGCTTTCTCGTTCTCGTCGCTCAAGCCTTCCACCCGCTTGAGATAGAACTTGAGGGGGCACGTTACATAGTCGTTGAGAGCGCTTGCCGAGAGGTGGTGGACGCGGCCGCCGCGGTTGTCGGCAAGGAAATTGCGCAGGCGCTTCATGATGCGCTCATTCTTCTCCACTGCGATTTCCACCGGCTTGACCGAGGGTAACTCGGTGTTGAACACGGTTTTGTGAAGAGGCACGCCATAGACCTTCTCGAGCTGTGCCACATAGCGTGAGGGCTCGCCGCCCGAGAGCGTGTCGCCGCGCGCGTCATAGATGAGAAACACTTTGCCGGGGCGCGAGATGAGGTGATAAAAATAGTAGGCCCAGTTGGCGTCCTGGTGCTCGAGGGTGGCCATGCCGAAAATCATGCGCGTCACGTCGCTCACCATCGATTGCGGCCTGTAGCGGCGTGGCAATGTGCGCTCGTTGACACTTAGCACTATCATGTTCTCGAAGTCGAGGCAACGTGTCTCGAGCAATCCCATTACCTGAAGGCCCTGCAACGGGTCGCCCTCGAAAGGCAGACTCACGCTTGCGACAAGTCGGTCAATGAGATAGAAAAAGGTGTCATCGGTCACGTTGAGGCCATATTGCCCGAACGACTGCGCAATTTGTTCGAGCGCTTGGCGGTAGTGGACAAGGAATGCGGCCTGCACGGTGAGCGTGGGAGTGTCATCGTCGTCGGCGGCCGTGATGGGAGGCATGGCAGCCAGCAACCGGTCGACGAAGGTAATGAGGTTGTGCAGATACTCCACAGCGGCCTCGACGTTGCCGCCCTCTCTCACGGTGGAGAATAGCGGTTGCAATGGCGAGCCGCTGAAAATCTCCTCATCCACACTAAAGGCGTTCGACGCGTTGAGTGTGTCCTCAAGGCGCAGCGCCTCGCGCGGGTAGTAGGTCTTGACGATGGGGTGGGAGAGCACGTCGCGCACGTCGTCGCGGAAGAATGCCCACCGCTTGTCGCCGCCGGTGTCCACCTTGGCGCGGGCATGGCGATGCGCGCGTGCCACCACACGCATGAGCGACGCGATGTCGCTGCCACGCATGGAGTAGCCCATGGTGATGTTAAGGCGTTTCACGCGGCCGCTCACCGAGTCGAGCAACGGTGCCAGCAGACTCTCGTCGGGCATGACGATGGCGGTGTTGATGGCGTTCTGGGCCTCGCCGTTATCGTCAGCGGCTATGTCGCCATCGGCGATAAGGCTGTCGACAATGTCAAAGGCGCGCTTGACCTGTCCCACATTGGAGGGAACCCCTTCCACATGGATTTCGGGGAAAGTGTCGATGGCGTCGAGGGTGAAGTCGGAGGGACAAGGAAACTCTTGCGCCAACTTCTTGATCCATTGCGCGCCGATGTTCTCGTTGAGGGCGAGGGCCGGTGAGGCGTCGTCCCAAAAGAAGTGGGCCATGCCCTTGTCGCGCATGAGCGAGAATATCTTGCGTTCGCTGCGGCTGAGCATGTTGAACCCGGCAAACACATAGCGTCGCCGCTCAAAGTCGCCGGGAGCCATCTCCTTGAGGCAATCAACGGCCTGGCGGTAAACCATGCCGGGGTAAGCCACGCCTTGCGCGCGCAGACGGTCGCCAAAGCGGTGGTAGAGTGGGGCCAGGATTTGCCATAGCGCCGCATATCGCTGCGACACCTCGCCGTGGTTGTCGGTGTTTCCGTTAGCGGGGTTATAGTGTTTCCAGAACGACTCCTCGTCGCCGGTTTTAAAATCGATATTGAGGAAAGATTTGATTTTTTGCTTCACCTCGTCGGTGAGGTAGTCGGTGGCAATCTCGCGCCATTGCTTGAGGTTGGAAAACAGGTCATCGGCATCGGCAAGAGCCATGTCCACGTCGTTGAAGTCGCTGATTACCACGTTGCCCCAGTGCACAAACTGGTCGAAGTCGTCACCATCGAGGCCGGCCAGCTCCACATAACACCTATAAAGAATAAAAAGCGCTTCGACCGACCCAACTGGCTCGACGTGAGTGATTTGACTCAGCAGGAAGTCGTTAATCGTGACCACCTGCGGACGCTGCCCACTGCCCAAGAAAGTCTTGAAAAAAGTACATGCCCTGCGCGTGGGAAACACGAAGCAATGGTCACGCAGGTCGCCAACGCCAGTATAGTAAGCGGCGACTTGTTCCAAAAATGTGCGATGGGTGCCGGTCGTATTCATTTTTTAATAAGTAAGGTGACTTTAATGGCTGTGTCGAAAAGAACTATTTTGGCGTTAGCGTTCCCTTGAATGTCGGTCGACGCGTCGTTAAACACGGCCATCATGCCTTCCACGTTCTTCTCGTTGATGAACGGGGAGAAGCGTGAGCTGAAGTGGGCCTCCTCGCGCGTTAGATAGGACAGTTGCGGCTCATGCAGATTGTAGATGAAATTCTCGCGCACCATGCGCGAGCAGTAAGCGAGGAAACGGCGCGACTTCTCGCGTTTGAAGTCGGCAATGTCTTCACTCCAGGCCTTGAGCGCCGGCAAGTCGCGGCTGTAAGCCTGCCGCATGAGCGCCATGAAATAGCTGTGAAATTCCTTGGTTTCGCTGTCGAGCTGCATGTTGCGCTCGGCTTGCAGCACGTTGCCGTCGGCGGGTGCCGCCAGCGCGATGGCGTCCTGGCGGTCGATGTCATATTTGTTGATGAGATAGCCGGCGATATCGTCGAGCGATGGCTTGTGCATTTCCACCCGCTGCAACCGCGAGAAGATGGTGGGCAAAATGGCCTGCGCATTGTCGCTCACGAGGATAAATTTGCTGTCATCGGTAGGCTCCTCGATGATTTTGAGAAGTTTGTTGGCACATTCCTGGTTCATCTTTTCGGGCAGCCACAAGATGAGCACTTTGTAGCGCGACGAATAAGCGCTCATCGTCATCTTGCGCACGATGCTGTCGCTCTCGGTCTTGTAAATTATAGGTTGCGCGTTAGTATTGCCAAGTAATGAGAGCCACAGCTCGTAGTCCTCGACGAGCGGACACGTTTCGAGAAACTCTTTCCATTCTTTGCTGAAATCCTCGCTCACCGGCGTCTCGCCCTTTTTTACTATGGGATAAGTGAAAAAGGTATCGGCATGGTTTAGGCTTTGGTGTTGCAGGCACGACGGGCACTCGCCGCAGCTGTCGCCATCGTGGCGGTTGCGGCAGTCGAGATACTGGGCCGCGGCGCGCGCCAGGGCCAACTTGGGCACGCCGGGCTGGCCGTGAAGCAGCAAGGCGTGCGGCAACCGTTCGCTGTCGATCATGTTTCTCACCTGCGCCACAGCGCGCTCATTTCCTATAATGTCGCTAAATTTCATCGCATTTTCGTTTTCGTAAGAATCGTGATTCGATTTGCAAAGTTAGCAAAAAAAAACGAAAGTCTCACTAAGCGACGACAAGCATGAAAAAAAACGAAGTCGCATAGCATGAAAAAGACGCTTTGCCCGGGCTCAAAATTGACAAATTTTGCAAGTGTTGAAAAATTTTAGCAAAAAAAGTTGTGGCGAATGAAAAAAATGCTGTACTTTTGCGCAAACTAACCTTCACAACTTAAAAACAACCTTTTTTAAAAACTATTTCACATCATGAATGTTGAAAAAATTTTAGCTAATCTTGAAGCCAAGCACCCCGGCGAAAAGGAGTACTTGCAAGCAGTTCGTGAAGTCTTGCTCAGCGTGCAGGACGAGTACAACAAGCATCCCGAATTTGAGGAGGCAAAAATCATCGAGCGCATGGTGGAGCCCGACCGCATCTACACGTTCCGCGTCACTTGGATTGACGACAACGGCGAGGTGCAGGTCAACCAAGGTTACCGCGTGCAGTTCAACAACGCCATTGGCCCGTACAAGGGCGGTATCCGTTTCCACGCCAGCGTGAACCTCTCGATCCTCAAGTTCCTCGGTTTCGAGCAGATGTTCAAAAACGCGCTCACCACGCTCCCCATGGGCGGTGGCAAGGGCGGTAGCGACTTCAGCCCGCGCGGCAAGAGCGATGCCGAAATCATGCGTTTCTGCCAGGCCTTCATGCTTGAGCTGTGGCGCAATATCGGTCCCGACCAGGATGTGCCCGCCGGCGACATCGGCGTGGGTGGCCGCGAGGTTGGCTACATGTACGGCATGTTCAAGAAACTCTCTCACCAGTGCACCGGCACGATGACCGGCAAGGGTCTCGAATTCGGCGGCTCGAAGATTCGCCCCGAGGCTACCGGCTTTGGCGCCCTCTACTTTGTGGAAGAGCTTCTTAAGGATCAAAACGACACCATCAAGGGTAAGACAATCGCTGTCTCGGGCTTCGGTAACGTGGCTTGGGGTGCTGTCACCAAGGCTACCCAACTGGGCGGCAAGGTCGTGACCATCAGCGGTCCTGACGGTTATGTGTACGATCCCGACGGCATCAACACCAAGGAGAAAATCGACTATATGCTCGAACTTCGCGCCAGCGGCAACGACGTGGTTGCTCCTTACGCCGAGAAGTTCCCCAACGCCACCTTCTATGCCGGCCGCAAGCCCTGGGAGCAGAAGGTTGACATCGCACTGCCTTGCGCTACCCAAAACGAGGTGAACCTCGAGGATGCCAAGAAACTGTCGGCCAACGGCGTGAAGTATGTCGCCGAGGTATCGAACATGGGTTGCACCGCCGAGGCTATCGACCACTTCCTTGCTCAGCGCATGATCTACGCTCCCGGTAAGGCTGTCAACGCAGGTGGTGTCGCCACCAGCGGTCTCGAGATGACCCAGAACGCTCAGCACATCTACTGGAGCGAGGAAGAAGTTGACCAGCGCCTCCACACCATCATGCGCGACATCCACGAGCAATGCGTGCTCTACGGTCGCGAGGAGGATGGTTACATGAACTACATGAAGGGCGCCAACATCGCCGGCTTCATGAAGGTCGCCCGCGCTATGCTCGGCCAGGGCATCGTGTAATCCCGAACATCACCGGCCTCCAATGGGCCTGAAATCCTAAACGGCCATGTCCTTTTTATTGAGGACATGGCCGTTTCCTTGACTTCTCGCACGGCTCAAATATCATACCGCGTCGCAATTTTATTCCGTTAACCAGAGCAGATAATTAGCTACAAGAAGTAGGGAGTACTTGCAAAGCGCGTTCAGTTGATAATGCAACCGATAATTCCTACAAGGATTAGAAGAATAAAGCCAATGCCCATGACAACAGGTATGACAATTTCACAAAGAACCATGAGCGCACCAAAAATAATTTCGATAATTTTCATAACATAACTTGAATTAATGATTAGTTGAGTATTGTTATGCCACAAAAATACGATGGTTTTTTGATGTTACGTTTTTTCTGCAACGTTGCAATTCCGCGAGACTAAGTTTGTGGGTTGAGGAGGGCGAGGAAGGCGTCCTCGTTGAGGATGGGGATGTTGAGTTTTTGGGCTTTTTCGAGTTTTGATGGGCCCATGTTGTCGCCGGCGAGGATGAATGAGGTGGCCTTGGAGATGCTACCCACGTTTTTTCCGCCGTGAAGCTCGATGAGCTCTTTGTATTCGTCGCGGCTGTGATGGGTGAAGACGCCGCTGATGACAATTTTCTTTCCTTCGAGTTCGGTGCCGCGTGCTGCCATTTGCTCTTGGCTCAAGGCCATTTGCAGTCCGGCGGCTCTTAGTCGTTCCACTTGGTCGCGATTTTGCTCGCTTGCAAAGAAGGTGATGATTTCTTGTGCGATTTTTGGTCCAATCTCGGGAATGGCGCTCAGTTGTTCGGCGGGGGTGGCCATGAGTTTGTCGATGTCGTGCAGGTTTCGCGCGAGCAACTTGGCGGTGTTTTCGCCCACTTGGGGGATGGAGATGGCAAAGAGCACACGCTCGAAAGGAACGACGCGCGAGGCGGCGATGCCGTTGAGCAGGTTTTGGATGGATTTTTCCTTGAACGAGGGCATGGCCTGCAGTTTTTCGGCCGTGAGGTCATAGAGGTCGGCAGGGGAGATTACACCGCAGTGGTCGTGCAGGGCGATGGCCACTTCGTGCCCCACGCCATCGATATTCATGGCTTTGCGGCCTACGAAATGCTCAACGCGTCCCACTACCTGCGGCTTACATCCATCGGCATTGGGGCACACCCAAGCAGCTTCCCCTTCGACACGCCGCAGCGGTGTTCCGCACACGGGACAATGGGTGACAAAGTCAACCGGCTTACTGCCCACTTGTCGTCGCGACTTGTCGACGCCCACGATTTTTGGGATTATTTCTCCACCTTTCTCCACATATACCATGTCGCCGTCGTGGATGTCCATCGTGCGGATAAAATCTTCGTTGTGCATCGACGCGCGCTTGACGGTGGTTCCACTTAGCAGCACGGGGTCGAGATTGGCTACCGGGGTGATGACGCCGGTGCGGCCCACCTCGAAGGAGATGGAACGCAGGCGCGTGAGTTCGCGCTCGGGGGCGAACTTGTAAGCGATTGCCCATCGCGGCGATTTGGCCGTGGCGCCCAATGTCTCCCACTGCCGCGTGTCGTTGAGCTTGAACACGAGTCCGTCTGTGGCTACAGGCAGGTTCTTGCGTTCTTTGTCCCAATGCTTGACGAAGTCCTCCACGCTGTCGATGTCGCTGAGCAATTCCATGTGCGCCGTCTTGAATCCCCATGAAGCCACGTCACGCATGTTGTCGTAATGAGTGGAGTGGGGTAGGTCGTCCGACAGCAGGAAATAGAAGTAGGCATCGAGACCGCGACGCGACACCTCGGCGCTATTGAGCAACTTGAGCGTTCCGGCGGCCGCGTTGCGCGGGTTGGCGAAAAGGGGTTCTTCGTTGAAAGCGCGTTCGGCGTTGAGCTTCTCGAAACTGCTCCACGGTAATAGAATCTCGCCGCGCACCTCAAAACGATTGGGCCAGTTGCCCGGCGCCAGTTGCAGCGGCACGCTCTTGATGGTAATCACGTTGGCGGTGACATCGTCGCCGCGCACACCGTCGCCACGAGTCACGGCGCGCACGAGTCGGCCGTTTTCGTAGGTTATGGATATGGATGTGCCGTCATATTTCATTTCGCCCACTATGGTCATGGGTGCTCCGCCCAGCCCGTCGTGGGCACGACGAAGGAAATCGCGCACCTCGTCAATCGAATAGCTGTTGGAGAGCGACATCATGCGTCGCTCATGTTCAACCTGCTTGAAGCCCTCGCTCAGGTCACTGCCCACGCGGTGAGTGGGCGACAGCGGATCGTCATACTGCGGATAGGTCTGTTCCAGGTCTTGCAGCTCGCGCAACAGGGCGTCGAATTGCCGGTCGCTCACGGTGGGAGCGTTGAGCACGTAATATTCGTGGTTGAGGCGGTTGATTTGTTCCCGCAGTTCTTTAATGCGTTGTTCAAAAATGTCCATAGTGACGGTTGATGTGATTTTGAGCGCAAAAATAGCTAAAAAACGCCAAATCGCCAAACGCGACATGTGCAAACGATTTACTTTTTTATAGGAAGAATAACAAATAAAAACATTCAATCGATTGCTCGTTTTGTGTTAATTTTGTTGCGAGCAAAGGCTTCTGTAAGGAAATTTATCATTTATTTTCAAATAAACCTTATTTATATTTTTATGAACAAGAACAAGACTCGTTTCTCAGCAGTGCGGCTTCTATTAGCCGCGCTGGCAGTTGTCGTGCCATTCCTGTCGCGTGCGCAAGGGTGGCCGGCAGGTTACGGTGGAGTCATGTTGCAGGGATTTTATTGGGATTCCTACAACGACACCAAATGGTCAAATTTGACCTCGCAAGCCGATGAGTTGTCGCAGTATTTCGACATCATCTGGGTGCCCAACTCGGGCACGCCGGGCGGCGGGGCCTCATCTAAGCAAATGGGCTATTCGCCCGTCTATTGGTTGCAGCACAACACGGTATTCGGTACTCAAGCCGAGCTCAAAACGATGATCTCCACCTTCAAGAGCAAGGGTGTGACCATCATGGCCGACCTGGTGGTGAATCACAAGAGTGGCCGCACTTCATGGTGCGACTTCCCTAATGAGACCTACGGCACTTACGTCCTGTCGTGGAACAACTCGACGCGTGCCGAGATTTGTTCGACCGACGAGTGTAACCGCAACGGCTATAAAACCACCGGCGCCGCCGACACGGGCGATGACTTCGATGGCAGCCGCGACCTGGACCACACCAATGCCACGGTGCAAAACAACATCAAAACCTATGTCAAATTCCTGGCCAACGAACTGGGTTACGGCGGTTTCCGCCTTGATATGTCCAAGGGCTATTCGGCCAGCTATGCCGCCAGCTACGTGCGTCATGCCGCCCAGCAATTCAATGTGGGCGAGTATTGGGACGGCGACTACGGCAAGGTGGTCAACTGGATTAACGGCACCGGCAAGACCTGCGCGGCCTTTGACTATCCTCTCAAGTATCGCCTCAACGAGGCTTACGGCCACGGCAATTGGAGCGCGCTCAGCGATAAGGGTATCGCCGGAGATCCTAACATGAGTCAGTGGGCTGTGACCTTTATCGATAACCACGACACCGGTCAAGCCGACAACAGCAGCAACCTGGGCAACACCAGCAATGAGCTGGCCGCCAATGCCTTTATTTTGGCTATGCCGGGAACTCCCTGTATCTTCCTGCCTCATTGGAAGAAATACAAAGAGGAAATCGGCAAGATGATTCTCGCGCGCAAGGCCGCAGGTATCACTAACACCAGTAAAATCGTGCAACAAGGCGAACAGGACGGTGGTTATGTTACCGTCGTGCAAGGTACTAAGGGGCGCGTGATGGTGGTGAGCGGCTATGTCCCCGGCCTCAACGACGCGGGCTGGACTCCCGTGTCGGTGGGTAACTCTACCAACCAAAACTACGCTTTCTATGTCAATAGCGAACTCGGTGGCATTCCCGACACCGGCGGCACCACCACGACTACTGTTCCCGATATCGCAAAGCCTGTTGACGGAAAAACTTTTGCTTACTTTGAGGCCCCCAGCAGCTGGACTGACGTCAAGGCTTGGGCATGGAGCGGTGAAGGCGAAAACACCGTCAACCTCACCGGCACCGAGTGGCCCGGCACGGGCACTATGACCAAGGTGGGCGAGAACAACGGCAACAACGTGTGGCTGTGGACTGCCGAGAGCAGCGTGAATCCCTCGCAAATACTTTTCAATGGGAACAACGGCGCCGACAAAACCGGTGACTTCTCCTTCACCAATGGCGGTTACTATACCCAGAGTGGCCTCATCGGCACTGTGAGTGGTACCGGTACCGGTGGTGAGGTGGAGGATGGCGAAGTGACCATCTATGTCAACACCAAGGCTCACGTCTACGCCTGGGCCGGCGAGGGAACTACCTATCAAGAACTCACGCCCGCATGGCCCGGCACCGAACTGTCGCAAACCAAGACCGTCAACGGCAAGACTTGGTATTATATCACCTTCAACAAGAAGCCCGTCAACGTGGTGCTCAACAGCGGCCTTGACGCGGTACAAAGCGGTGACTTCAACGGCTTGAGCGAAGACACCTTCTTCGAGTATGACCTCACAACAGGCAACGCCACTATCGTTGGCGGTAGCGGCAATACCGGCAGCGACCTCCCCGACTGCGCTACGTTTGTCGAGGGCAAGACCTTTGTTTACTTCGAAGCTCCCTCAAGTTGGGCAAGCGACGTGAAAGTATGGGCTTGGAGCAGTGAAGGCGCGAACACTGTCAACCTCACCGGCAGCACATGGCCCGGTACTGGTACCATGACGAAGGTGGGCACCAACAACGGCAACAACGTTTACCTGTGGACCGCCGAGAGCAGCGTTGTCCCCACTGCCTTGTTGTTCAATTGCAACAATGGTAGCACGCAAACCGATGACTTTACCTTTACTAATGGCGGTTACTACACTGTTGACGGCCTCAAGGCTACAGTCACGCAGAGTGGGTCGAGCACCGGCGGTGAGGTGGAGGATGGCGAAGTGACCATCTATGTCAACACCAAGGCTCACGTCTACGCCTGGGCCGGCGAGGGAACTACCTATCAAGAACTCACGCCCGCATGGCCCGGCACCGAACTGTCGCAAACCAAGACCGTCAACGGCAAGACTTGGTATTATATCACCTTCAACAAGAAGCCCGTCAACGTGGTGCTCAACAGCGGCCTTGACGCGGTACAAAGCGGTGACTTCAACGGCTTGAGCGAAGACACCTTCTTCGAGTATGACATCACGACAGGTAATGCCACTATCGTCGACGGCAACTCGGGAGAGACCCCCAACCCCGACAAGAAAATCACGGTGTACGTCAAGTCGCAGGCCGGTGCGAATATCTATGCGTGGACCGGTAGCGGTGATGGCTTCCGCGAACTCACCGCGCAATGGCCCGGTGACGCGCTCAGCGCCTCCAAGACGGTGAATAATGTCAACTGGTATTACAAGGAATTTAACGCCGAGAGCGTGAACCTTGTGCTCAACAGTGGCCTCGATGCTGCCCAAAGCGAGAATATCGAAGGGTTGACGCAAGACACTTTCATTGAGTATGACATCACTACAGGTGTCGCGAAGGTAGTTGACGGTACCAACTCGGGTGACACCCCCGAAGGCAAGGTGACAGTGTATGTGAGCTCGACCGACCCGGCCACCAACATCTACGCTTGGGATGCCGATGGCGAACTTACCGCCGCTTGGCCCGGCGAAGTCCTCACGGCCACGAAGACCGTCGACGGTAAGAGCTGGTATTACCGCGAATTCAACAAGGCTACTGTCAATGTGGTCATCAACAACAATGCAGGTGCCACGCAGAGCACTGACTTTACCGATATCACCAAGGATATTTACATTGTATATAATCCCGCAACCGGTGAGGGTACCGATGTTACCGCTACCATTGGACAGGGCGGTGGCGAAACCGACATTCAAGACGGCGAGGTGACTGTCTATGTCAAGACCGACGATGAGAATCCGCACATCTACGCATGGGTTGGCGAAGGTACAGCGTTTGCCGAGATGACCGCCACATGGCCCGGCTCGGCGCTCACACAAACCAAGGTTGTCGACAACAAGACTTGGTACTACATGACCTTCAACAAGTATCCGTTGAATGTGGTGCTCAACTGCGGTGGAGATGAGACCAAGACGGCCGATATCACCGGCATCACGAAGGACATTTATCTGGAGTATGACGCGAGCCAGAATAAGGCCACCGATGTGACCGGTAACGTCAACAAGGGTGGCGACAACCAGGACGGCATCATTCCCGATTGCGCTACTTATGTCGAGGGTAAGACTTTCGCTTACTTTGAATCGCCCGCTATGTGGACCACCCCCGTCAATGTGTGGGCATGGACCATCTACGACAACTTCAACGGCGAGTGGCCAGGCACCGCGATGACCAAAGTGGGTAAAGCTGCCAACGGCAACGACGTGTACCAGTGGATTTACAACGGCTCGTTTGAATTCCTGCCCGAACAAATCCTGTTCAACACCACTAACGCGAATGGAGAGACCGAGCAGAGCGACGACTTCACGTTCACCAATGGCGGCTACTACACCATGGCAGGCCTCCTCGGCGTGGTCGAGAAGAACTCCGCTGTCAAGGGCGACATCAATGGCGATGGCGTGGTGAGCGGTGCCGACGTGACGGCGCTCTACAACCATCTGCTGGAGAACAAGGCTGTGGCCGGCAACGCCGATGTGAATGGCGATGGCGTGGTGAGCGGTGCCGATGTGACGACGCTCTACAACTTACTGATGCAACAGTAATCACCACAAGGGCCTAAGCCCTCATATAATAATCTGCGCGAAATCGAGTATGAACGATTTCGCGCAGATTCTATTATGTGGCCGTGTAAGGCTTAATAATGGGTCTCGATTTATTTTTGTGGCGAGTCTTCGGGTGTATCGTCATAGTAGCGACTGTCGTAGTACTCGCTATCGTCTTCGGTCTCTTCGACCGGGGCGGCTTCTTCTACTTGTTCGGTACTGTAACCGTAGTCGGTGTCGTAGCCATAGTCGGTGTCATTGCGGTGCTGCTGCGAGCTGTAGTAAACCGCCGCAAGCGCGCCGACAACGATGGCCAAAGCCACTATAATGATAACCGCGATAATGATGCCCTTGTTGCTCTTTTTGGGCTTAGGGGGCATTGGGTCATTTGGTTGCATGTACGGGTCAATGGGGTTGCCATATTGGTCAACCATGGGAATGGCAGGTGGCGCGACCGGAGTGCTCGGCACGTTGTCATATCCGGTGGGATAAGACACCGGGGTGTTGTCGTAGCCCATCGACTGTTGGGCCGATTGATAGTCGGGCTGAGGAATGGGGGGCACACTGCCCGGCTGTGAGACCTGAGGAAGTCCTGGCCCAACGGTAGTAGGTTGCCCGCCGGTGGGTTGCGAGACCGGTGTGCTTGAGTAATCACCGGCTGACATCGGTTGCAGCCATTCGCCGCAGTAGCGGCACTTGCGTGCGATGGCAAGGATTTCCTCTCCGCAGTAAGGGCATCGCATGGTGGGCTGACTGCCACCGACGGGTTGCGACGCGGGTTGCGGTTGCGGTACTTGGACAACCTGTTGCGGCTCGGGTTGTTGCTGCGCGCTAACTTGTTGCAGCAAGGGCTGAAACTCGGGGACTTCGCCGGCTTTTACCCAATTAGCCGCTCCTTGCCACCAAACGAGAGCGTCGGGGACGAGTCCGTTTTCCACCAGTTGGTTGATGTGGAACGGCCCCAGCTCCTTGTCGTTGATGTTCATGTAAATTTCGGTATTCTTATCCATATTCTATTAATGATTATTGTGTTGATGATTTTATTTGAAATAACGTGAAGATAAGCTGTGATAGAAAGGTGAGCGCTTTGCGTCGTCAATCCAAAGGCTAAGCGTGTCGCACAGCGCCCGATTGTCATGACGCAGTGTGAGTGCCTGAAACTGCGAGAAACTCACACGCGTCGAGACATCAACTTGTGGATAAGACGGCGCGAGGCTACGTGCGATGTGTTCGTTAATCACGGCAAGCTCCACCTCGCCGGCAGCCACCATCATCATCAATTGCTCGGGACCATAGTCGGGATCCTCGGCCACATAGATGGTGTCGCCAATCTCGCGTGAGAGGCCCGCAAGGCGTTCTTTCATGGGCGAGCCCTTGACGATGGTTACTGTGGTGTGGGCAAGGTCGAGCTGTGTATTCACGCGGAGTGTGCCATCATCGCGGCGCCGTTGCAGCAGCACTTGGTTGTCGATATACAACGCGCTGGAGAACAGATAGCGTTGCTTATTCTCGCCGGTCACAGGAAATTGCGCCACCACGATGTCGTAGAATCCGGCTTCCAAACCTTCCAACCCCACCTCGAGCGTGGTGATGGGGTGGAATTTCATGGGGCGGTGGTGCCGGGCCGACAAATGCCGGAGCAGGTCATAAGAGAAGCCACCCAACGTGTCGTCGTAGCTGTAATAGGTGACGGGAGAATACTCAATGGCTACATCAAGTGTGTCGCCGCCCGATTCGGCCCTATGGCCTGAGCCGCCGCCACACCGAGCCAGCATCAGCATAGCCGCCACTGTTCCCACCAGTAGCAGCACAAGGATGGCAAAGTTCCCTTTCTTGGGTAATTGTCGGCGTTGCAGCATCGTGTCCTGTGATTATTTACCAAAAGGCAAAGTTAATGTTTTTTTCGCTTTTATGTCGCAATAATCCTGCAAAAAACACAAAAAATCATTAACTTTGCGGTGCTGTTGCGGCCGCGTGTGGCCGCAGGCGATGTTTAACCCAAAAACTAATGAAAACTAATATGGCAAAAAAATTAACTGAACATGTGACCTGGGTTGGAAAAGTCGACTGGGAACTCAAGCATTTCCATGGCGAAGAACTTTCGACTCATCGCGGCACCAGCTATAATTCTTATCTTGTCAAAGACGAGAAAGTCGCTCTTATCGATACCGTATGGGGGCCATACGACCGCGAGTTTGTGGCGCGTCTCAAGGAGGTTATCGACTTGCGTGAGATTGACTATATCGTCATGAACCACAACGAGGTGGACCACAGCGGCGCGTTGGTGGAACTGCTGCGCGAAATCCCCGGAACGCCCATTTATTGTACCGCCAAGGGCGAGGCTATCCTGCGTGGGCACTATCATCAAGACTGGAATTTTGTGCGTGTCAAGACGGGCGATACGCTCTCGCTTGGTTCGCTCACGCTATCTTTTATCGAGGCACCCATGCTTCACTGGCCCGACACCATGTTCACCCACCTGAGCGGCGAAAATATCCTGTTCAGCAACGACGGCTTCGGTCAGCATTTCGCCGCCGAGTCGCTCTATGACGACACCGTGGCGCAGGAGGCGCTCTTCTACGAGGCCGAGAAGTATTATGCCAACATCATCAACCCCTTCAGCCCTATGGCGGCGCGCAAATTGAAGGAGATTCAGGATAGTCCTCTTGAAATTTCCATGATTTGTCCCAGCCACGGCTTGATTTGGCGTGACCGCATTGACCTGATTATCGATAAATATGCCCAGTGGAGCAATGCCTATCAAGAGAACCAGGTGACTATTATCTACGACACCATGTGGCAATCGACCCGACTCATGGCCGAGGCAATCGCTAAAGGGCTGACTCAAGCGGCGCCCGATGTGACCGTGAAACTGATGAACGCTGCGCTCGACGACAAGAACGACGTGCTCACCGAGATGTTCCACTCGCGCGCTTTCCTCATCGGTTCGCCCACTATCAACAATGGATATTCGCACGCCATCGCTGGTCTCCTCGAAATGGCAAAAGGACTAAAACTCAAAAACAAGAAGGCTGCCGCTTTCGGCTCTTACGGATGGAGCGGCGAGGCTGTGAAACTGCTTAACGAGCGATTGTCGGCTTGCGGATACGAACTGCTTGATGACGGATTGCGCACCCTTTGGGTCCCCGACGGCGACGCGCTCGAGGCTTGCCGTGCCTACGGCACCGCACTCGCTGGGAAATTGTAAAATATTAAAGATTTCTGCGAAATTGTTTTTATTGTTGGCGAATTTGTTTAAATTTGCCAACAAAACTTTATTATTTATTAGATAATATTAAATTCAAGCCTTATGTATAAACGATTTTTCCTCTTTTTGCTCTCACTCGTAACGCTCGAGGCGGGAGCCTACGATTTCAGCACCTTTGAGTACGAAGGAATATACTACTACGTTACGGGTGACGGCTATGCCGCGGTCAAAGCGCGCCCCGACGGCACGAAGTATAGTGGTGATGTGGTCATTCCACGCAATGTCACCTACTACTATAATGGAAGGGGATACGGTTTCACCGTGAGCGAAATTATGGAGAATGCCTTTAAAGACTGTTACGACTTGATAGGCATCGCGATTCCCAACAGCATCACCCGAATCCGGTCAAGCGCGTTTGCAAATTGCACCGGTCTCACCGGTGTGCTTTCCATTCCGTCGTCGGTGACTTCAATCGGCGATAACGCTTTCGACAATTGCCGAAGCGTTAGGCATCTGGAGCTTAATGAGGGCTTGATAGAAATTGGGAATAGTACATTTTTTAGTTGCGGCTATGCCAATGGTGATGGCGAGTTGTTTATTCCCAACAGTGTTACCTCGCTCGGCGCAAATGCCTTCGGCAACTGCCCGATTCGCATTCTGGCCTTGGGCTCGGGCGTCTGCCGGATTCAATCCGGCACATTCGATGCCGCGGGCAGTCGGGGAGTTTGCGATGTGTATGTGTGGAGAGAGAGTCCCCCTATTATGGGCAACGACAACTTTAAATATGGCATTAATCTCCACTTACCGTCAAACTCGTGGAAGGCTTACCAAAACGCCGATGGTTGGCAAACCATCCTCAACCACAACAACAGCACCATTCGCAGTCAATTCTCTTTCAAGGAGAGTGATTTTTATTACATGAGAAATGGCGAAAACCGCGTGATGGTTGTTGGCCGTGACCCCCTGGTCAATGACTACCGCGGAGTGCTTACCGTACCCGCTACCGTGACCCATGACGGCATCACCTACACTGTCACCGGTATCGGCCCCGAGGCATTCGCGCGCGCCAAAGAGCTCAACGCACTCTACATGCCCGACAATATCAATCAGATCTATGACTATGCTTTCTTTGAATCGGGAATTGGGCAAATCGCTGTTCCCGACGCGGTGACCCGGATAGGAAGTTTTGCTTTTAACTCATGCCCGCTGCTCACCGATGTGACTTTGGGAAGAGGTCTCACCGAAATTAATGATAGAGCTTTCAATAACTCTCCCGTGATGGCAATCACATCGAAAGCGAGCACACCTCCCACCTACAATAGTGGTTCATTATCTTATGACATGTTTTCCGGTGACACCTACAGCAACGCCACGCTCAAGGTGCCGCGCTCAGCGATGGAGACCTACGGCTCGGCCAACGAGTGGAGCAAGTTTGAAAATATCGACGGGCTCAATTTCGACTTTGAGGAAGACGGCATCGCTTACGTCATTAACAGCGATGGAACCGTGGGCGTGACGCGCAAGCCCGGCGGCATCTACACGGGTATCGTCACCATACCGGCCACAGTTACCCACGAGGGTGTCGACTATGCCGTCACCTCCATCGAGGACAATGCCTTCAGCGCCAGCCGTGGCAACCTCTCGGCTGTGCACCTGCCCGAGGGACTGCTCACTATCGGTGTGAGTGCATTTGCCGGCGCTGGTCTGCGTGAAATGCAACTTCCATCCACGGTGACGAGTATCGGTACTGGAGCTTTTGCTAACTGCACCCTCCTCTCCAGGGTCACAATGGGCGAGAACCTCAAAACCATCAGCGCCAACGCGTTTGTCCTCACTGCTCTCGATTATATCGTGTGCATGGCCGTCACGCCACCCACAACGGCGACCGCCGCTTTCACTTCAACTATTTACGACCAGGCCAAGGTGTATGTGCCCGCAGAGGCTTTTGAGAACTATTCCCGCGCCATCGCGTGGAAAAATTTCAAGAATCTCAAGGCGCGCGACAGCGAGGTGATTGAATTCGCTTGCGACGCGGTGCGCGACTTGTGCGTGCGCAGTGGTTTTGATACCAGCGGCGACGAGCAGATTAGTTACAGCGAAGCCGCGGCCGTTACCGACCTGGGCGGCATGTTCGGCATGGAAGGCTATTCCAGTGGCGCCAAGAGCCGTTACGCCATTACCTCGTTCGATGAGCTGCAATACTTCACCGGTATCACCAAGATTGGTTATCGCCAGTTGTCGATGAATTGGAGCATGACTTCGGTGACCTTGCCGCCGCAAATCACCGAAATCGGTGAGCAAGCCTTTGAAATGTGCTATTCACTCGAAAGCATCACTCTTCCATCGAAAGTGACTGCCATCGGTGCCAATGCCTTCTACAGCGATTCAACGCTGGTGAGCGTGAACATGGCCGACTCCAAGGTGACACGTCTCGAGAACTATGCTTTTTCGGGATGTACACACCTCGAGGAAGTAAAGGGCATGAATAAAATAACCTACTTTGGTCGCAGCGCTTTCTATAACTGTTACGCGCTCAAGAACCACGCCATGAGCCCGAAGTTGACCTATATCCACGAAGACGCGTTCCGCAACTGCCGCATGCTCACTCAAGAAGGTTCGTCGGGTTGTCCACAAGGCGTGTTCCCCATTCCCGCCACGGTGACCTATGTGGGCAGCAACGCCTTTAAGGATAGCGGTGTGAAGAACTTCTTGCTGATGAACAGCAAGCCACGCGGCACGGTGTTCAACGCATTTTGGTCCACCGGCGACGACATCACGGTATATGTTCCCTATCAGTTGTACGACTCCATCCAAACAAGGTGGTCGTCCTATGACGGCGACATCTTCCGCGCGGTGGTTACATCAGAATTCGCGCTTCACGCTTTCGATAGCGATGTGCAACTTGAGCCTTACGCCGGCTCGCAAGCTCTGGATATCTATACCGTCACGCGACGGATTCATGGGGTGCGCGGTTCCGGCCTTTTCGGCATTAATGGTAGCCTGAGTTTGCGCAGTCTCCGTGATAATACTCAATATCCGGTCACGGTTCCGGCCGGATTGCCCTTTGCAATCAAGGGAACGTCGGGATTTTACGGTTTCCTCACTATGAAAGAACCCGACGGCACCGCGCCCGCAATAAGCAATCCTTACCTCACTTGCCTCTTGCATAACGCCAAGACCGAGCCGCCGGTAAGCAAGGCCGGTACCTATTTCTATATTCCCGATGGTGAATCGGTGTGGAATAAGACCGCTGTGGAAAAAGTTTCCGGTGTGTATGCGGCTGTCGAGTTTGACGATGATGAGTATGTCGATGAGGTCCTTTACAGTAGTAGAGGCCAACTAAGCTCTTTCTACCTCGCCGGCCGCAGGCTCGACGAGGACAAGAAATTCACCGCCGAGGGCGTGAGTGGCTCAATCACGGTCGATAAAATAGTCCAGGAAACCATGATGAATTTGTACTTTCACCTCACTTTCGACAATGTGGCCATCGCAAAACCCGGAAGTGGTGGTGGCTCCACAGGATTATTCAATGGCCATAGCGGGGTGGTTTATCCGGCTATTATCACTTTCAAAGGAAGGAACTCAATTAACGGATTCGATACAGGTCTGTACGATGGCAACGGACTCACTCTCCGTGCCGATGAAAAAGCCTCACTCAACATCTCGGCAAGCGAATCCGGTATCGAGGTGGCCTGGAGATTCAACATCACAGGCCCGCTTACCCTTGACGCTAAAGGTAACTATGCGGGTATTATGTCATCCGTTGGCACTAATTCGCTCGGGGTAAGTGACGAGAGTGTCGTCAAGGCCACCGGTCCGCGTGACGGCTCCGTTATCGGTTTTGCCGATATCAAGGGCGTGGACGGCGTGAATGAAAGTTACTTCATCAGCAAGCCGGCGGGTGCTGTCTACGACACCGACCTCAAAGCTGTCACCCTTAATGGAGAAATCGTGAAAACCCAAGTGATAATTGGCGAAGATGACGGCGTTGTGGGTGACGTGAACGGCGACGGAGTGGTGAGCGGCGCCGACGTGACAGCGCTTTACGGACTTTTGCTTGACGACAAGCCGGTGAACGGCAATGCCGATGTGAGTGGCGACGGCCTCGTGAGCGGAGCCGACGTGACCGCCCTATACAACCTGCTACTGCAATAAATCAAACGCGAAAGCGTGTGTAATAAACGGCAAGTGACGCAAAACAATGCGTCACTTGCTGTTTTAACCCCAGCCTTTCTAAAATCTAAAATCTAACATCTAATTAAGGAGGAGGTTGTAGAGGGCGGTCACGTCGGCGCCGCTAACCACGCCGTCGCCGTTCACGTCGGCGCTACCGCCGGCCTCGGCCCCGTCGAGCAGCACGTTGTAGAGCGCCGTCACGTCGGCACCGCTCACCACCTCGTCGCCGTTCACGTCGCCCGGCTCATCGAATGGCACAATATGCTCAAACTCCTTCCACTGATCAGCCTCTTTGTATAAATCAAGAGAAACTCTTGGGACATATAATTGGCAATTCGACTTATCTACACTCCCGAACACATTTATTCCTAATACATTATTCGGATTGACAATATGGCTATAGATATTCGTCAGGCCGGTGCAACCATTGAACGCATAGCTGCCGATGGAGGTTACCGAGTTGCCGATGGTCACGCTCGTCAAGCCGCTGCAAGCGCGGAACGCACTGCCGCCGATGGAGGTGACGGAGTTGGGGATGGTGGTATTCATACATCCCGCAATTAGTGTATTGCTTGCGGTCTCAATAATAGCATTGCAGTCATCGCGAGAATCATAAACAGTATTTCCCGCTTCCACTTTTATGCTCGTCAAGCCGCTGCAGTTATAAAACGCACTGCTGCCGATGGAGGTGACCGAGTTGGGGATGGTTACGCTCGTCAAGCCGGTGCAACCACCGAACGCGCCGTTGCCGATGGAGGTAACTGAGTTGGGGATGGTCACGCTCGTCAAGCCGGTGCAACCGTTGAACGCACTGCCGCCGATGGAGGTGACCGAGTTGCCGATAATAACGCTCGTCAACCCGCTGCAACCAGAGAACGCATAGCTGCCGATGGAGGTTACCGAGTTGCCGATGGTCACGCTCGCTAAGCCGCTGCAAGCGCGGAACGCACTGCCGCCGACGGTGGTAACCGAGTTGGGGATGGTCACGCTCGTCAAGCCGGTGCAACCGTTGAACGCACTGCCGCCGATGGTGGTGACCGAGTTGCCGATGGTAACACTCGTCAACCCGCTGCAACCAGAGAACGCCCCATCGCCGATGGAGGTTACCGAGTTGCCGATAGTAACGCTCGTCAAGCCGGTGCAACCACCGAACGCACCGCCGCCGATGGAGGTGACGGAGTTGGGGATGGTGGTATTCATACATCCCGCAATTAGTGTATTGCTTGCGGTCTCAATAATAGCATTACAGTCTTCGCGAGAATCATAAACAGTATTTCCCGCTTCCACTTTTATGCTCGTCAAGCCGGTGCAACCACCGAACGCGCCGTTGCCGATGGAGGTTACCGAGTTGCCGATGGTCATGCTCGTCAAGCCGCTGCAACCACCGAACGCGCCGTTGCCGATGGAGGTAACGGAGTTGGGGATGGTCACGCTCGTCAAGCCGGTGCAACCGTTGAACGCACTGCCGCCGATGGTGGTGACCGAGTTGCCGATGGTAACACTCGTCAACCCGCTGCAACCAGAGAACGCCCCATCGCCGATGGAGGTTACCGAGTTGCCGATGGTCATGCTCGTCAAGCCGCTGCAACCACCGAACGCGCCGTTGCCGATGGAGGTAACGGAGTTGGGGATGGTCACGCTCGTCAAGCCGATGCAGTAGTAGAACGCATAGTTGCCGATGGAGGTGACGGAGTTGGGGATGGTGGTATTCTTACATCCCGCAATTAGTGTTTTGCTTGCGGTCTCAATAATAGCATTACAGTCTTCGCGAGAATCATAAACAGTATTTCCCGTTTCCACTTTTATGCTCGTCAAGCCACTGCAACTCTGGAACGCACTGCCGCCGATGGTGGTGACGGAGTTGGGGATGGTCACGCTCGTCAATCCACTGCAACCGTTGAACGCACTGATGCCGATGGAGGTGACGGAGTTGCCGATAGTCACGCTCGTCAAGCCACTGCAACTCTGGAACGCACTGCCGCCGATGGTGGTGACGGAGTTGGGGATGGTCACGCTTGTCAACCCGCTGCAACCATAGAAGGCATAACTGTCGATGGAGGTAACGATATAAGTAGTTCCATCTAAGTCAACCGAGGGTGGTATCGAGATATCACCAGTGTAATTACCTCCGTACGTCACTTCTACTGCCGTATTGCCGGTTTTTTGATAGGCTATGCCATCGACCATGAAGTCGTAGGCGCTGGCGGGCAGCGCCACCATTAGCGCCACCGCCAGGAAAATCGAGTGTAGTAGTTTTGTTTTCATAAGCTTCTTAATCTATTTGTTTGTTTGATAGAGTCTGGATTGTTCAATGCGTATGTTGTTGCCAAGAGCTTTCTGCATCCAATAGTTTCTTATATTTTCGTTGGCTTCGTTTTGCAGTCGCTCGTATTCGTCCTCGGTAAGGGCACCTCGTCGATTAGGCTTCAATGGCTGAAGGATTACTTTCCCCAATATATTAGTAAGCAGTGGTATTTTGACACGCAGGAAATCGGGGTTGTCTGCAATTATTTTTTTATCGGAGACGAAGGCAAAGATACGCACCTCATCTTCATACTTGAAAGCCTTTCTCTTGTATGACATGTGGCTGATGATATCAAGAACAGGATCGGCGCAGAGAGCTTTTTTTTGTGTTATAAACGACTTTTTCGATAGGGAATAGTCAATAGGCACCACAAAAAAAATGGATATTTGGCTTCTTGCTGTAACCTGCGATTTTACAATTTCCAAGTACGCTAAGCAGTTCTGTGAATTTCAAACAAAGAATATTCTTTTGTTTGCTGGGGTTGCCATAAATGTTCCACATAGCCTCCTCATTCTCTCCACGCGTATAGGAGGTAGATTGGCAATAGAGCCTGCCTCCGAGTTTGTCCTCGTCGTAGTAATAGTACTCAAATGGGTCAGTCCACGTATTAGGACATGCAAATGTAATGTAACTTCCATCGGCCCAATTTTTTGAATAGTCAAACTGGATAGACTTCAGTAACATGAATGGTAGTTTGGCATTTGAATAGTCAAATAAAACACTTCTGGTTTCATCGGTATCACGGTCGTAAATCGTGATATGTTCGTCTTTAATCACAATCTTTTTGGACACGTTGACAGAATTGCTGCCATTGAAGGGCACAAATAATTGCTTGCGCATGGCTTCTTTCTTATTTATTATTGTGGACATATTAGTTTAGTATAGTTGTTACTATAAGTCTCCCGAATTGAGGCGGTTTTGTGTTAACGGTTAATACAACGAAAGCGTGGAGACTTGCCTGGTTATTCATTCAAGGGCATCGCCAAACGCCTCAGTAGAAATAAACAGTATCCCCCACGCGATGCCGATATACTGTTCCTGTCTATGGGGGATACTTGTATAGGCACTCACATGAGCGTCCTTAACCGTTTATCCTTCTACTTGTTGAAATTGGCGATTTCTTGAATGAGGATAACGCGAAACGCTTCCAATTTGTCCTTCCGGGCGGCCGCCTCCGCAGCACATTCCCGAAATTGCCACAAAATTAGCAAAAATTCACCAAAAAACCAAAATAAAATTACTGGTCTAACAGATTATTCTGAGTTTTTAAATAATTTTGAAAACAAATCGGAAAACAAAAAACACCCCGCAGCTGGAATGGTCGCGGGGCAGTAATAAAAGAATTTAATCTTTAGTTTGTTTTGCGGGTGACCCGTTTTTAGTCTTGAGTCGTTGGTTATTAGCTAACATCTATTTGAGGAGGAGGTTGTAGAGGGCGGTTACGTCGGCGCCGCTAACGATGCCGTCGCCGCTCACGTCCGGCTCTCCATCCACGCTTTTGCCGTCGAGCAAAAGTCCGTAGAGCGCTGTTACGTCGGCTCCGCTCACCACTCCGTCGCCGTTTACGTCACCACGTAGCGTGACTTTGGGTAGCGCGAGCGAGTAAGACGCGAGGCCTTCGCCGGGAACGTAAACCACGATGTCGGCACTGCGGTCGGCCTGATGAGACTCGGTGGCAATCAGCGCGCCCCACGTTTGGCTATGAACTGCGCCCAAGCCGCGCTTCGGGAACTCGTAAACGGGCGAGAGGTGGGCGAATTGCAGCGAATTGTCGTCACTCATGGCCAGCATGAACTTGTTGCCCTCGGCACCGCGGTAATCCTCATCGGGATAGAGCATGAAGCTTTTGCCACCCAGCGTGAAGGCCGCGAAACCGTTAGCTTGTATTCCTACAGGCGTGATGGCCGCGTTTTGCTCGAAGCTGTCGAGAATTTGGCCCGTATTGACGTGGTAGAGTGTCAAGTGGGTATTGGAGCCGCTCACGTAGGCAGTGGAGTCGCTTACTGGGAAGATGCGCGGCGCGATACCGAAGTTGGCGGCTGTCGCAGGATAGAGTGCCACCACTTCGACAACATTCGATTTTTTTACCACACCATCCTCGATGGTCCACGAAATAATCTGTCTGCCGCTGGCTTGCGCCGCCATCACGGTGAAGTTGCCGGTGGTCACGTCGCCCAGCACGCCGCAATGGTCGATGCGCGCGCCCTCGGCGTTCGTTTTGATGAGTTCGGCCACTTTAGTCACACCTCCCGTAATCGTGTCAACGACATGCAACTGCAGCGGTGTGATGGCAATGTTGAGTGTGAGGTTAGCCACCAGCACGTTACCGGCGGCGTCGGTGAGCACATCGTTGCAGGCGTAGTAGGGCACACGCGCGGCGTCGGCCAGGGGGAGCGGGGTGAGTGTGCGCCCGGTGGCGCGGTCGAAGCGCAGCAGACTGATGTCGGCATCGGTGGCGTTGGCGTCGCGCGCGCTCACGTAGACCACATCGCCGCTCATGGCAAAGCCGCGGTTGAGGATACCGTCGCCCTTGAACGAAATGTTGTCATATTCGCTCTTCACCGATCGCACCCAGTTGCTGGAGAGGCTCAGTCCCAACGTGTCGGCGTAAGTGTCGATATCCTTCTTAATGACATATTCTTCAACGGGTTCGGTAAGGTCGCCCAGTGTGTAAGACGCGAGGCCCTCACCGGGAACATACACGACGATTTGTGCGCTGTGCCCATCGTCGCTCACCTCGGCGCTGACAGGTGCTCCCCACGTTTGACTATGAACGGCACCCAGTCCGCGCGTGGGGAACTCGAATACTTTCTTTAAGTGGGTAAACTTCACTTCACCGCTCTCGCTCACGGCCAAGGTGAACTTGTTGCCCTCGCTGTTACGATAGTCCTCACTGGGGTAGACCATGAACCGGCGTTGCCCCATGGAGAACGTGGTGAGACCGTTGGCGTTGAGTCCGTTCGGTTTGATTTCTTCGTTATTCCCGAAACTGTCGATTATCGAGCCGTCGGTGAGGTTGTAGAGTGTGGGATGAACTGTGGAACCGGTTACGTAGGCATGGGTGACATCAACCGGATAAATGCGTGGCGCGATGCCAAAGTGGGTTGCCGTGGCGGGGTAGAATGTCTGCGCTTCCACGACGACGGGGTCGGCGGCTTGTCCGTCGGTCACGGCCCATGACAGCAATCGTTTACCGCTGGCTTGTGCCGCCATCACGGTGAAGTTGCCGCTCGTTACATCGCCCACGATATTGCAATGGTCCAGGCGAATACCGCTGATGGTTGTGGAGAGCTGTGCCACTCGCTGCACGTTGCCGGTGATAGTGTCGACTTTGAACAATTGAAGCGGTGCCGTGGCGAGGTCGGTAGTGAGGTTGGAAATCACCATGTTTCCTGCCGCGTCAATCAGCACGTCGTTACAGCCGTATAGTTCCACGTTCGCGTCGTGACTCAAGTCAAGCCGGCCGAGTGTCTCGCCCGTGTACCGGTCAAGGGTGAGGAGGAACAAATCGGCATCGGTGGCATTCTCGCTGCGTGCCGCAACAAACACTTTGTCGCCGCTCACAGCGAAGCCGCGGTTGCGAATGCCGCTTTCGTCAAAGACGATGTTGTCATATTCTTCCTTGACCGAGCGCACCCAGTCGCTTGTTAGGCTAAGATTGTCGTTGTCGGCATAAGTGTCGATGTCTTTCTTGACAACGTAGGGTTCGGGTTCCGGAATAATCACCTCGCCTTTGGTCAGCGTCATCGCTTTCTTGGCGGGCGTAACGTGGCGATTGTCGGTAGTGGGAATGGAATAGATGCCCAAGCTGCCGCCGGCAACATAGAGGTTACCGCCCCAGTCGAAAGCCATTTGGTACACACCGTTGGGCACGCGTCCGCCGCCCACAGTGGTGCAGCCGCTATCGCGGGCATCGGCGGTGAACGACCGTTGCCATGTGAGCAATGGTTTGTCGCGGTTGTTGTCGTTCACATTGAAGAACTGAAGCACGCCATCGCCATCCACAATGATGATTTGCTTGTTGTCGGGCGTGATGACGAATCCGCCTCCCGCGCAGCCGTTGAGATTGGTCACCGGTGTGTTTGAGTTGGTGGCATAGCTCCAGTAGTCGTCGTGACGCGGGGTGATGTAACGCAGCGCGGGTTGCGTGGCGAGGTTCTCAAGGCTTCCTGATGTGATGTAGAGATTTTCGGCTATCCACACGGCACCATCGGCTTGCGCGATAACGTTTTTATTGGTGTACTTCAGGTCGGTTTTGGTGTGGACAAGCTCTGGTTCGGTGTACCATTTGGTGGGCAGATTGCCGTCGGCGTCCATCTGGCTGCCCAGGTCGTAGCAATACACACGGTTGTCCATATCCTCAAGGGCAACATATAGTTTGCTGTCGGCGCCACTGCCACACACATAGGCGCTGGGCGACGAACTGCCGGTGTTCACGCCGTTGTTGGTGATAAGGCCGGCGAGATCGCCGCTCACTGTGCGGCTGCCGGCAAAGAGGTTCTGCCAAGTGTCGCCCAAGTGGTCGGGGTGTGCGATATAGACGCCGCTGTGGTTGTCGCCGAAGTCGGGGATGTAGAGCGTGCCGCGATAGTCGGTGGTGATGCGGAAGTTGTTGTCCCACGCCATGTTGCCGGTGTAAGGTGTCGTGTTCTCGCGTTGCCACAACGGGTTGTAGCGGTAAATGCCATTGTCGCGGTTGCCGGCATTCGACGAGCTGGCGTTGCGCGTCTTGAGGTCGTTGACATACACACTGCCGAAGTAGTTGCTCTCGGGACTGTTGTCGACGGTAACGCTGGCGCGCGTGTAATTAAACGCGCTACCCGTGTCATTAAGTCGGGTAATCGCGGTGATGGGTTTTCCGGTTAGCTCCACACTCCAGTTGAGCACTTGTTCTTGCCCCGCATTGTCGGGTAGCCTGTCATTAGTGATCGCAAAGGAGTTGGGACCCTCTTTCACCTCGTCGAGAAGTATTGAGCCGATTGTCTCGCCGCTTATCGAATCGGTGAAAATGATGCGTCCGCTCAGTGCGTCGCTATTGGCGTTGAATGAGAATGTGTACGAGCTGTTTTCGCCTTTTGTCAAGTTTAGATTATAGGCAAAGATGCCCTTGATTTTCTCGGTAGGTTGGGGTTCGGGGTCAGTACCTGACCCCGGCGTGACATAGATGCGGGGATAAGTGGTTTCATTGGCGGTTACAGTGACGTTCTCAGTGTGGTCGTTATATCCGCTTGCCCTCACGATAAGCGTGTAGTTGCCGGGGTCGAGACGTTCAAACACAAAGACGCCGTTGTAGTTGTTGTCGGTGGTGTAAGTATCGACGAGCGTTCCGTCTTGGTAAAGGCTCACCGTGGCGCCCATCACCGGCCAGTACTCATCGCCGGCCCGTGTGCCGCTCTTGTAGGTATAGAGGCTGTGGTTCACACTTTTGCTCTTATCCTTGACAAATCCCATGATGTACCCCTTGGTGTCGCGTGTCCAACCGAAATAGTCGGCAACGCCGCGCGAATAGCGCACGCCCTCTTGACCGCAATAGTCGCTGTTGAGCGCGCGGTGGCGCGCGGGCTGATAGGTGTGGCAATATCCCTCGGCGAGAAAGCCGGGAATGCCATGCTTGAGCACGCCCAAGTAACCGGTGTATTTATTGCCATTGCTGCCTGTGCGTGTGCTACTGCTGCCGTAGAATGTGATGTCGCCACGAATGTTGGTCGATGTGCTCGAGGCATAGTCGATGCCATTGGTGCCCACGTAGGCACGCGTCCACAGCGCTTGCGCCATGGCCTTACTGCCGGCCACATAGTTCGAGGCATCGGTGCCGCGATAAATATATAGTGAGCGATTGGCCGTAGAACCGTCGGAGGCGGCATCGCTATGCACCGAGAAGAACATGTCGGCACCCCACGCGTCCACTTCCTCACAAATCTCACTCAAGTTGCGATTGTATTTATAGGCGTTTGACGCGCCGGCCACATAGGGGTAAGGGCCATTGGCCCAGCGCGACAACTTGATGTTGCTTGACTTCATGCCAAGGTCAAGGAGTGCCTGCCGCATGCGAAGCACTTTCCACAGGTTGGTGTTACTCTCGTAGAAACCGCAAGTGTCGGGCCTTCCCGTCGAAGCGAGAAAGGGGTAGGGGATTGTCGCCATAGGACGGTCGTTGGGTCCCCAGCTTCCGTGGCCCGGATTGAGATAAATCTTGGCCGTTGTCACCGTTTTGTCGGCGGCATAGCCACATAATCTGCCCAGGGCAAGGGCGATTGACAAAAAAATGAAGAATGACCATTTCATGACACCTGTTATTTTTGCAGCTGAATGAGATAACTGTCGCCCTGAGGCGTGGAAAACGCGATTTTATCGCCATCGGCGTTAACATGGGGATACATGGCAATCATGTCGCTGCCGGTGAGTACTTGTTCCACACCCGCGAGTGTTTTGGCGATAAGGGTTGATGAGGTAACATACACTCCATTATCCTCATCGCGCATACCCACCACCACATCGTTGGTGAGCCACTGCGGCGCGCGTAACGTGCCCAGTTCAATCAAGCCGGTTCCGTCGATACCACACACGAAGCATCCCATCCCGCTCACATAGTATAGCACGCGCCGGGTGTCGGGCGAGAGGCTTGCCCAAATGTAGTTCACATCGGTTCCGTTGGGCGCGAAGAGCGTGGTTTCGCCATTGATAGTGAGATAGAGATGCAGGTCCTCACTCGAAATGATAGGGCGAACGGCCGATGCTGTGCCGCGTAGGGCGCGCGTGTTCATGCGCTTACCGGTTATTGTCGTGGCCGTTGACCCTTCTACGGCTACCGCCTGCAAGTCGCGGGTGGGAGCCACCAGGGTGCTTGTTTGCTTTGTGGCCACGTCTATCTGCTTGACAGCCGTGAAGGTGAGGCGTTCGTCGTTTATGGTTTTCTCGCGGAAAACCACGTTCTTGCCGTCGCCAGTGATTTGTGTTCCGTATCCAGCCCCTTCGGCGTCGGTGAGCACTGTCTGCCGCTTGGTGGTAAGATCAAATTTCACAAGTCCGCGGTGCGATGGCGACGAGAGTAACACGTAATCGCCTTGTGGAGCAATGGCGACCACCTCGACGGTTTCTTCGCTTAAGGGGATGTCGAGACGCTCAATTGACTTGACTTGAACCACTTGAGCGATTGTCATGGGGACGAATCCCATGAGGATGACTATCGATAAGATTTTTTTCATTTTACCTGAGTTTTTATGTGATTGTTTTTTATTGTTTTTTTATCGCTTGATTTTACGGCTCTCACTCGTTCCGTCGTTGTAGGTGTTCACTTCAATATAAACACCGTGCTCGGGTGCTTGTCGCAGTTGCCGGCCTTGCAGGTCAAAGAGGTGGGTGGTCGTAACTTCACGGTGCGCTTCCGGCGTGTCACCGACCCCGGTAAGGATGTTGTTTTGGCTGTATGCGAGCGGGTAGAGGGTGAATGACGGTGACGCCATCGCGCGACGCGCGGCGCCCGAAGGAGCAGTGTTTTTCTTGATGAGCGCCGCAAAGCGGTACATCTTTCCGTCCTCGTAGATTTGCGCGGGTGTCAAGCTGACCGGCTCATCATCGACATAAATCATTGCGGATGAAGCGGCGACGACACCCTCGATTCCGGCTTGATTGATAGTGCCATCTTTTGGAGGCACAATAAACGCGTTATCGCTCGCGCTCCATTGTGCCCAATTGATATCGGCTATTTCCATCGCCTTGGGATTGACGAAGAAGTATCTTTCGTGGAGCCAGTTTTCGGGATTGAAATTGGCCACGATATAGGTATTCTTGTCGTACACGTCGCTCACACCGGCCACCGGTGTCGCGATTGCGGTGATTTCGGGATTCAGTTTGCCCGTCAGCGTGCCGGTAATGCCGGTGACTCGATGGTTTTCCCATTGGTCGGCAAAGTCGACTGGTTCAGGCAGGTGCACGGCCACCCAGTTGCTTTGGTCGGTGGCGTCAAGGCCCACGTTGTAAAGATAGTCGATTCGCTGTCCGTCATTCTCGTGTTTTTCCACACTCACGTTGCCGTGGTCCTTGAGGTAAAGCGTGAGGCGGTCATGTGACACATACACGCAGGTGAGATAGTCATCAGCAAAGCTGTAGGTGCCGCCCACGGGATAATTTTCGCTGCCGAGAATTTGTGCCAGCGTGGCTTCGACCGGCTCACCTTCCTTAACCACAATCAACGCTTTTTTAGCGGGAGTGATATGCGTGTTATCATCAAGTGGAATGGCGTAAAGACCTAACTTCTCGCCGCCGGCCACAAGATTGTCGCCCCAATCGAAGGCCATTTGGTAGACGGCTCCTGCCGTGGTGTAATAAGACGAGTTGCCCGACGTGGAAGAAGCAATGCCGCTCGACAGCGAGGCGCGTAACGAGAGTGTGGGCGAGCCGCTATTCCACACGATATCAAAAACCTTAATTGTTTGGCTTGCGTCATGGATGGCGAGCAACGTGTTTTGCGCGTTGATGGCAATCGCACCATTGAGCGATCCGTTGATGTCGCTGTTCCCGGCCGAAGTGTATAGTAAATTGCCACTTGAATCGTAGTAAAGCAGTGTGGGTGTCGTGGCGGTATTTGATGTGGATTTCTGCGCCACCCAAATTCCGCCATTGTTGTCGCCGGCAATATCGTAGTCACCATTAACCACAGTCACCTTGTCGCTTGTCTCGATGAAGGAAGGTGAAGTGCTCCACGAGGTGGCTATGTTGCCGTTGGCATCGGTGATGTCGTAAACTGCCACGTCATTCTCATGCCCGTCAATATCTTCGATTGAAGTATACATCTTTCCATTAGCGATGTTGATGGTAGCTGTTGAGCCGCCCACGCTATTCCCATCGTTAGTGATGAGACCCTTATTGGGATTGACGGTCTTGCGGGTACCTGTGAGGAATTGCGTGAAACTTCCCGTGAGGTTATCGGAATTGGCGACGTACACACCACTAGTGGCATCGCCCCAGTCGCTGAGGTAAATCGTGCCGTTGGCGTCGGTGGCCACACGATAGTTATTGGAGAATGTGAGGTCGCCACGATAAGCGACAACATTCACTTGCGAAAAATCTTGATTAAATGCGAAAATGCCGTTGTCGTTACTTCCCGACGCGTTGAATCCACTTGCATAAATTCTACCGAAATGGTCGCTCTCGGGACTATTGTCGACGGTGGGTGCAAGACGGACGGCATTGCCGACGTTGAGTGTTGATAGTGAGGCCATTGCTGTGATGGGCTTTCCGGTGAGGCTAACCGACCAGTTAAGGCGTTGGCCGGTAATGCCCGGAATTTGCGATTGGGATAAGGTGATAGTGTTGTGAATGCCTTTTTTTACATTGTTGATGGCTACAGGTGCGCCCACCTGTGCTCCCGTCATGCTGTCGTAGAAGATGAGGCTCGCAGCGGTCGATGTCGTGTTGGCGGTGAATGAGAAGTCGTAGCTGCCATCACTATTAGCATTGCTTGCCAAATTGTAAGCGAAGATGCCTTGTGGCGCTGTGGCAGCATCGAGATATATGAGCGGATAAGTGGTTTCGTTGGCCGTCACCTCTACCATTTGTTCATCGTTGTCGTAACCGGCATAACTTGTGACCAGCTTGTAGGTTCCGGGCTCGAGATTGTTGAAAGCGAATATGCCGTTATACTCATTGTCGGTGGTGTAAGTAGCGATAATCGATCCCTCCTTGTAGAGTGTTACTGTAGCGCCGTTAATGGGGTAGTAGGCATCGACCGTATTGGGTCTATACTTATACAGGTTGTGTTCGAGAGAACGGCTGCGGTCCTTTACGGTTCCCATGATATAGCCCGTATTTTCTCCCGCAAGGTTATAGAAGTCCATGACGCCGCGTGCGATTTTGATGCCCATCATGCGGCAATAGTCATGGTTGAGCGCGCGTTGCGTGGCGGGATGGTACTGGTGGCAGAAACCTTCAATGAGCAGGCCTGGCACACTGTGGCGAAGGACGCCCAGGTAACCGTAGGTGCTCACTCCGGTCGTGTTGCTGTAACGCCACTCGGGTCCACTGGTGGCGCCATTATTAATCCAGGGGTCATAATAGTCCACGTCGCCCACGATATAGGGATCGTCGATGGTGATTTCGGGTCGGGAAACGGGGTCGATGTCAGTGGTGAGCCAGTGGCGGCGCCAGATGGTCGCGGCCATTTCATCGCTGTGCTTATTGGCGGGACGGCCGCTCTTACCGGCATAAAGGAATAACGGGAAGTTGCCGTACACGCCATTTTCGACCAGTGTCTCAAAATTGCCATTGGCATCGAAGTCGCCCGAAGCGTTGGAGTGTATCGAAACCAGCATGTCGAAATTGCCCTCCTCGATGAGCTGGCGGCGATCGCTGATGGGGATGTCAAAGTCGCTTGCACCGCTTGCCGAACTGTTGCGGTAGCGAGTGAGCACCACGTTTTGTGCCGAAAGTCCCATGCGTAGGAGTGCGGTGCGCGCGCCGAAAGCTTTCTCGAGGTTCGTATTGCTTTCGTAGAAACCCAGCGTGTCGCCCAGGGCGTGGTTGATGGTGGCCATGTTGCGGTCATTGCTCGTGTAGCCGCCGTGGCCCGGGTCAATGCACACGCGCAGGTTTGCCGCGGTGTAAACCCTGGCCGGCGCATGGCTCACAGTGAGTCGCTTCTTGGCGGGTGTGATGGTTGTGTTGTTTGCTGTGGGTACCGAATAGATGCCTATCCCATTACCGCCTATCACCAGGTTGCCACCCCAGTCAAAGGCCATTTGATATAGGCCATTGGTTTGACGCTGGGTGTTGTTGGTGGGAGAATTGGTATCTTTTACGGTCACATCAGTGAACTTGTTAACCAGCGTGAGCGAGGGTGTTGACCCGTTCCATGTTATATCGTAAAGAAGGATGTTGCCGTCACGGTCACCGAGAGCCAGTCGACGGTTGTCGGGCGACACGGCGAAACCGCCGCCACGCGTGCCATTAAGGCTCGCCGACAATGTGCTACTGTTGAAGACCACTGTGCCCGAATTGTTCGCATAGATGAGCGAGTTGGCCGCGGCGGTCGAATTGTAATGCGAGATCCACACGCCACCTTTGCTGTCGGCATGAAGTTGGCCGCAGTTGGTGGTGCCGCTGCCTTTTACATTGAGGATTGCCGACGGCGCTTTTCCCCATGTCATACTCAGTTGCCCCGAAGTCGCGTCCACAAGATTATAAACCGCCACATTGTTTTTCTCGAAGTCTTCAAGCAGCGAGAACAGTTTGAGATTGTTTCCCTCGCCACCGGCGCTGATGGCCGATGTGGAGCATCCCACGTTGGCGCCGCTGGCGGTCCACAGGCCCGATGAGGCTTGGCTGCCGGTGAAGAACTGATAGGCTCTTTTGTTGCTACCGATGCGGTCGGGATAAATCAGGTAGATACCGGCCGCGGGATCTCCGTATTCGCTCATATAGATACGTCCCACATAGTCGGTGGTGATTTGGCGGTTGTTGCGCAAACCTATTTGAGAATAATTACCGCTCGCATAATTATAAAAATTATTGAAAACCGTTGTGTTGATACGTGTCCAATCGGGACTATAAGCAACGAGACCATTGCCGGCATTGATGCCTCCGGTGGCGGGTGCGGCGTTCCACACGCTGGCATAGATGTTGCCGAAATAATCACTTTCAGGACTGTTGTCGACTGTGGCGCAAGCACGGTTGAACGCCCAAGCCGATTGATTGTCGGTATTGAGCTGGGCGAAACTTGTGATCGGTGTTCCTGTCAATTCCACGCCCCATGTCATCTCGCCGGTGCTCAAGTCGCCGGGCAAGTCGCTTTTGTTGAAGGTATATTCGTTCTCTCCCGTATGGAGATTGTCGAGTGTGATACGTCCCACGACGGCTTGATTGGCGTCGTAGAGCACGATGTTGCCACTCACGGGTTCCACATTGGGTGTGAAGCGGAAAGTATAAGTGTCGTCACCGTTATCGTCAAGGTCAAGCGCATAAGCGAATATACCCCGCGGGGTGATTTCCTCTACGGGTGGGTTTTCATTGACATTGCCAGGTTGGGGCAAAATGAATTTGACTACTTGGTTGTCTTTCACAAGATAGATGATGTGGTTGCCGCCGGTCTCGAGGCTGTGGTGGGTCGCCGTATAGCCGACGCCTGATGCAGGCAATGAGGTGGAAGTGGTCGCTATGAGTGTTGCGTTGGCAAGACCCAGTGTGATATCGAACAGTTTGATGCCCGTGTTGCTACCGCTCGCTGTGGTGCAGGGCATTGCCATGACAATGTGGTCGCCGTAATTGAAGTAAGCATTGTGGGTGACCACGTCAATTACCTCACTATGATTGCATTGGCTCACGATGGCTGAGTTGTAAGTTGTATTTGATTGCCCAGTAACGATAACGTCGACCATACGGAATTCAAAAGGCTTTCCGCTTTCGCCGTCAATAAAGTAGCGAAGGTCGCCGCAAGTCGAATACTGAATGTCGAGCGAAGTGCCTATGTTGTCTGTGTTGAAGTATGAGGTGCCGGTAATGTTGTTGTTGGCAAAGGAGGTTTTTGATAAACTTCCGTTCTCTACTTTTAGGTTCAGGAAGCGATAAGAGTTGTAACTGCGTGTGGGGTAGCTGTTGGTGGCTGTCGTGGTGATAACGCAGTTGTTGATGTCACCTGCTACGGTTAACGTTTGGCCCACATCACATTGCGAGTAACCAGCCGAACTCTGTGTGGTGAGCCACAGCGTGGGGGCACTGTCGAGTGATGGCCATTTGTAGACACGCACCGTGCCGCTCGCCGGCGACTTGCAGGTGGTTTTGTTGATTCCTATTAGAGTTCCATCGCGCGTGAAAGCGATGGCGTTTAGCGGCGACTGCGTGTAACTGTCGGTGGCAATACCTGTTGTGCTGACAGGCGTGGCACTATGTGAGGTGTTGTCAATCTTAAAGAGCGTATTGGCGGTGGTAAGCACAACCGTGATGTCGCCATGTTGCGCTGTCGACTTGACGCCGGCAGTTATGTCGCTATAAGTGTTACCTCCGTCATTGGTCAACTCGAGCGAGGCGATGGGTTCATTAGCGGGTTTTGGATCGGTGATATCGGCAGGGTTGGTGCCAGTTCCGGCAGTGACATATAGTAGCGGGTAAGTTGTTTCATTTGCCGTTACAGTGACGTTTGTCGTGAGGTCGGCATATCCGGTGGCAACTGTTTTAAGTGTGTAAGTGCCTGGCTCAATGTTGTTGAAGACGAAAATGCCGTTGTAGTTGTTGTCGGTCGTGTAGACATCGATTAATTCCTCTCCACGATAAAGGCATACTTTTGCGCCCATGACGGGAAAATACTCATCGCCGGCTCGTGTGCCGCTCTGATAGGTATAGAGTGAGTTGGAAATGCTTTGGCTCTTGTCTTTGACGGCACCCATTATGTAGCCGGTACTTTCGGGCGTTAGGCTAAAGTAGTCACACACGCCACGGGCGTAGCGCACGCCTTCTTGCCCGCAGTAGTCGCGGTTGAGTGCGCGGTGACGAGCCGGCTGATAAGTGTGGCAATATCCTTCGGACAGGAACCCCGGCACGCCATGCTTGAGTACGCCCAGATATCCGGTGTAGCTGTTGCCGTTGCTGCCGGCGCGCGTGTCACTGCTTCCGTAAAAAGAGATGTCGCCGCGAATAGTTGTTGAGACACTCGATGAGTAGTCGATTGCATTAGCCGCTACCGAGGCGCGTGGCCAAAATGCCTGGGCCATGGCCTTACTGCCGGCGACCGAATTGGCGGCATCGGTGCCTCGATAAAGATATAACGATCGATTGATAGTGCCCCCCTCGGTGACAGCGTCGCTATGAATCGAAAAAAACATATCGAAATTCCCCGCATCCACTTCTTCGCAAATTTCGGTCAAGTTGCGTTGTTGTGGGCCATTGTTGTTGCCGGCTCCATCGTAGGGGTATGGCCCGTTATTAACGCGCGAGAGTACGATGTTTTCCCTGTTTATCCCCATGCGCACAAGGGCATTGCGCATTTGCTCGGCCTTCCATAGGTTCGTGTTGCTTTCATAGAACCCACAGGTATCGGGCCTTCCGGTTGATGCCAAAGCGGGGTGGGGGATTGTGGCCATGGGACGGTCATTAGGTCCCCATCCGCCGTGTCCTGGATTGATATAAACGCGTAGTTCGTCGGCATTTTGCGCTTGAACCATTGTGGCGCTTGTCGCAACACATGCGATTGTCCATAGAACAAACAAGATATTACATAACAGCCTATCAATCATAACAAGAAATATTAAGCAAAAAAAGCGATGTAACTTAATTAAAGTTGCTAAATTATGCTATTGTGTTGAAATATGCAACTTTTTGTTGTTAAAAATTTCATTATTAATATAAAAAACGACTCGACAAGATAGTATTTCTTGCCGAGTCGTCGGTAGGTTGTGTGGTCAATTATGACCAGATTGACTTATTCTTCGTCGAGAAGGATTTCCATAATCTGGATGGCACTCTTCATGATGTTGGTGCCGGGACCAAAGATGGCGGCAACGCCGGCCTTGTAGAGGAAGTCGTAGTCCTGAACGGGAATCACACCGCCGGCAATGACGATGATGTCTTCGCGTCCCAGCTTTTTGAGTTCCTCAATCACCTGCGGGATGAGCGTCTTGTGACCGGCGGCGAGCGACGATACGCCAAGGACGTTCACGTCGTTCTCCACTGCTTCGCGGGCGCTCTCTTCGGGGGTCTGGAAGAGGGGACCCATATCCACGTCAAAGCCACAGTCGGCATAACCGGTTGCCACCACTTTGGCACCACGGTCGTGTCCGTCTTGTCCCATCTTTGCAATCATGATGCGCGGTTGACGACCCTCTTTCTGTGCGAATTTCGCCGTGAGGTCGCGTGCACGCTGCAGGTCGGGGTCTGATTTTGTTTCGCTTGAATACACGCCTGAAATGGTTTTAACAACTGCTTTATAACGTCCCACTACTTCCTCGCAAGCGTCGCTGATTTCGCCCAACGAGGCGCGATCTTTGGCGGCTTCGACGGCCAGCTCAAGCAGGTTGCCCTTGCCGGTACGCACACACTCGGTAATAGCCTTTAAGTCGGCTTGCACCTTAGCTTCGTCGCGGTTCTTACGCAACTCTTCGAGGCGAGCCACTTGCTCCTTGCGCACCTCGGTGTTGTCGATTTCGAGGATGTCGATGGGGTCTTCTTTCTCAAGGGCATATTTGTTGATGCCCACAATAGTCTGGCGACCGCTGTCAATGCGCGCTTGAGTGCGGGCTGCAGCCTCTTCGATGCGCATCTTGGGCACGCCGGTCTCGATAGCCTTGGCCATACCACCCAACTTCTCAATCTCCTGGATGTGTTCCCAAGCCTTGTGAACGAGCTCATGAGTGAGGCGCTCCACATAGTAAGAGCCTGCCCACGGGTCGATGGCTTTGGTGATATAAGTCTCCTGCTGGATATAAATCTGGGTGTTACGAGCAATGCGGGCACTAAAGTCGGTAGGCAGTGCGATAGCCTCGTCAAGGGCGTTGGTGTGCAACGACTGGGTGTGGCCCTGTGCAGCCGCCATGGCCTCGATACAGGTGCGGCCCACGTTGTTGAATGGGTCTTGCGCGGTGAGCGACCAACCCGAAGTCTGGCTGTGGGTGCGCAGCGACATCGATTTGGGATTCTTGGCGCCAAAGCTTTTCACAATCTTTGCCCACAACAGGCGGCCGGCACGCATCTTGGCGATTTCGGTGAAAAAGTTCATCGAAATGCCCCAGAAGAACGACAGGCGGGGAGCGAAGGCATCCACGTCGAGACCCGCGTTCACACCGGTGCGGATGTAGTCCATACCATCGGCAAGAGTATATGCTAACTCGATGTCGGCGGTAGCTCCGGCTTCTTGCATGTGGTAGCCCGAAATGGAGATGCTGTTGAACTTGGGCATATATTTAGAGGTGTACTCAAAGATGCTGGCGATAATCTGCATCGAGAACTTGGGAGGATAGATGTAAGTGTTGCGCACCATGAACTCCTTGAGAATATCGTTCTGGATGGTGCCGGCCATTTGCTCAAGTTTAGCGCCCTGCTCTAGACCACTCACAATGTAGAATGCCATCACGGGCAGCACGGCACCGTTCATGGTCATCGACACCGACATGGTGTTCAAAGGGATGCCGTCAAAGAGCACTTTCATGTCTTCAACCGAGCAAATGCTCACACCGGCCTTACCTACATCGCCCACCACGCGTTGGTTGTCGGCGTTGTAGCCGCGGTGCGTGGGAAGATCGAAGGCCACCGACAGACCCTTTTGGCCCGAGGCGAGGTTGCGGCGGTAGAATGCGTTACTCTCGGCTGCGGTCGAGAAACCGGCGTATTGGCGAACCGTCCACGGACGGAACGGGTACATCAAGCTATAAGGACCGCCCAGGAAAGGAGGAATACCTGCCACGAAATCGAGATGCTCGAGGCCTTCAAGGTCTTGCTTGGTATAAACTTTCTTGATGTCGAGCAACTCAGCGTTTTTCCAAGGCTCGCCCAAGTTGAGAGGCTTGTGTTGCACATTGAAAGCCTCATTTGCTATATCTATGTTCTTAAAATTTGGTCTCATTGTGATGCTCCTCCTTATTTTAACAGTTTAGCGTTGAAGTCTTTCAATGTCGCCAGCACGTTGCTGCGCACGTTGATGAAATATTTGATGCCCAGGGCTTTGAACTCGTCGTTCTCGGGACCGGCGATCACAAACTCGGCGCGGCCATTAAGATACTTGAAGGCTTCGGGAGCAAGCGCGGCATATTCATCGTCGCTTGAGCACAGCACCACGATGTCGGCACCCTTGGCGAGTGCGGCATCCACACCTTCTTCAACTGTCTTGAAACCATTGTTGTCGATGATTTCGTAGCCAGCGCACGCAAAGAAGTTGCTGCTGAACTGGGCGCGGGCAAGACGCATGGTGAGGTTACCGATGGTGAGCATGAAGGCTTTGGGAGCGCGGGTGGCGTGTTCGGTGGCCAGACGAATTTGCTCGAACTGGCTTGCAAGACGCTGATTGTTGAGAGTACCCTCTTCGGCTGCCGTGTAATCGATGTTGTCGGCACGACCTTCGCTCTTCTCGGTGAAGTTGGGGAATTGGTTGGTACCCAGAAGTTGTTCGCGGCGCTTGGCCACCTTGTCCATGCGGGCGGCGGCACTGGCGTTGACGGCATTGGTGATGTCGCCGGCGTTAAGCACGGCCTCGAAACCACCCTTGTCTTCCACGTCGAGGAACAGTTTCCATGCCTCTTGCGCAAGCGATGCGGTGAGCATTTCGATGTAATAAGAACCGCCGGCGGGGTCAACGACCTTGTCGAGGTGGCTCTCTTCCTTGAGGAGGATTTGTTGGTTGCGCGCGATGCGCTCGCTGAATTCGTCGGGCGTGTGGTAGCAAGCGTCGAACGGCTCAACCACAATCGAGTCGACACCTGCAAGTGCGGCCGACATTGATTGCGTCTGCGAGCGAAGCAGGTTCACATAGGGGTCGAATGCCGTTTGCGTGAAACTCGTCGTGTGAGCGTTCACGGTCATCATGCCGGCGCAATCGCACGAAGGATTGTACTGCTTCACGATTTGCGCCCACAGCTGACGAGCGGCACGGAACTTGGCAAGCTCCATGAAGTAGATGGTCGAAATACCCATGTTGAACTTGATGCGTCCGGCAACCTCATCGGCGCTGTAACCGGCCTCGGTGAGCATGGCCATCCATTCGTTACCCCAAGCCAGGGCATAGCCCAGCTCCTGATAAATGTAAGCACCGGCATTGTTGAGCATCAACGAGTCGACTGAGAACACGCGCAGGTGATGCACAGGCTTCACAATCTCCATCAGCTCTACGGCGGTAGCCTTAATGTCAATGGGGAAGGGAGTACCGTGTTTGAACTGGTGCTTGAACGGGTCGAAAGAAATCGAACCGACAAACCAGTCGGCGGCATCGGCCTTTGTTACAATTGCCACGAGTTTCTTGGCCAGCGTGACTGCGCACTTGGGACAGCACATCAAGTCGATTTGCACCTTGCGCAGATCGATGCCTTGGAGCAGAGTCTCAAGGTCGGTGCCGGCGTTCACTTTGAAGCCCAGGTCGGTAACGCCCTTGCTCAGCACGTCGAGGGCCTTGGCGTTGGCTCCCTGCTCGTTGTCAACGTCAATGTCCTGACGCACGGCCCAGTCGTTGTTGAGCTTAGTACCGCGTACAAATGGATACTCGCCGGGAAGCGAGTCGGTTGCTTTCAAGTTCTCAATGTCCACACCACGGTAAAGGGGTTGCACATCGAAACCTTCGTTTGTCCGCCACACCATCTTCTTGTTGAAGTCGGCGCCTTTGAGGTCAACCTCGGCTTTTGCGCGCCACTCCTCGGGAGATACCGGTGAGAACTGGTCGAACAATTTCTCAAATTTTTCCATAGTTAAACAAATAGTAATAATTTTATAGTAACTTCTCTTTTGTTTGCTTATCGGTTTTAAATCTCGCAAAATTACTATTTTTTCTCGAATTGGCCAAATCTACCGTCTCTATCCGGCCAAATTACCGCAAAAAAACGGGCCGCCATGCCTCAAAAGCATGGCGACTGACTTGTTTGACGATATTTTCGCCGCTTGCCGCGGTGTTCTCAATTGGCCAATTGTTCGGGAGAAAAAGTGACAGTGAATGTCGAGTCGCTTGTTGTGCCCGAATAGGCCATTACAATGCTCATGCCGGCTGATGAGCATGCGTTGGTAAACTCACGGGTGGCGGCGTCGTGCTTGATGTTGTTGGCGAGTGTGCTGCGAATCAGTCCTTCGGTCGACGAAAGTTCCTCGATGCTGATGATGCTTTCGTCCACGGTGTAGTGATAAACCACATTATCATCTTCAATGTTAACAAATGTGAGGACGGTGGCGGCATCAATTTGCGTGGGTGTGGTTTGCTGCGCCTCGAGCACAAGTTGTTCTACCACCGCGCGGTTTTGTTGCTTGCTGTCGCACGCGCCCATCGCCATAATCAAGATACACGCGAGGATAATTCGTAGGGTTGTTTTCATTCTTTTGTCAGGTTTGAGTTATAATAACGAGGGTCGTCGGTCACTTCTGTGCCCACAAAGGGCGGTAGCGACACGATGGCCTCTTTGTCGGGCAATTCAATTTCGGCCAACACGAGGCCGGTATTAGATCCATGAAATTCATCCACTTCCCATGTTCTGCCTTCCCACGGCACAAGATGACGTGTCTTCTCGACTATGGGTGGCACGCACAACGCGAGCAGTTGCATGGCATCGGGCACAGGTATCTCATACTCAAACTCTTGTCTCACCGAGCCGCGGTTCACGCCCTTGATCGTGATAAAGGCGTCGTCGTCAGCGATTCTAATCCTCACGGTGCGCTCCTTTGCCCGTGACAAATAGCCTTGCTTTATTTCTCTCTTGCCGGTGGCAAGTGTTTTATATTTATCGTCTATCACAAGGAATTTTCTTTCTATTTCGAGTGCCATAAGGGGAAATTTGATGGTTTATGGTTTGAAATATGAATTTTGGAACACTTTTTAGTAGATATTTTGCACTATTGATACCACAAAAATGTCTAACTTTGCAAAGTTAAAAATTATTGTTCAATTTTTCGATATAATGTGTGCATTTTATTGCCACCTCTATCTGTTAAATGAAAAATAGGGTTATCCCCATCATTTTTGTGTGGTGTTTCCTCCTCGTCGTTTCATGGGACGTCTTTGCGCAGTCGCGAGTGACACCCACCACCGTACATGGTATCGTGGTCGATTCGATTACCGGAGAAGGCTTGCCGCTTGTGTCGGTGTTCCTCAAGGGGTCACAAACCGGCGTACTCACTGCCGACGATGGCCGTTTCACCATTCACACATCGACCAATTTCATCAACTTGAGCATCTCGTCGGTGGGCTATAAGTCCACCGAGGTGTATGTGAACAAAGGGATGGAAAACAATCTCACCATCCGCCTGGCCCCGGCGAGTGTAGTGCTCAATGAGGTGGTCGTAAAGCCCGGTAAAGAGAAGTACACCAAGAAAGGAAATCCCGCTGTCGCCTTTGCCGAAAAGCTCGTGGCGCGACGCGACAAGTACAATCCCAGGAACCACGCCTACTACAGCTACGACAAATATGAGAAAATGTCGTTTGGTTTCAATGATTTCTCGGAGGTGGAGAACAAAAACCTGCTCTTGCGCAAGTTTAAGTTCCTCTTTGAGTATATGGACACGAGCGAAATAACCGGTAAGCGCATTCTTCCCATCTCATCGCAGGAAAAGGTGTCGCGCGAGTTTTTTCGACGTTCGCCCTCATCCCACAAGGAACTGGTTTCGGGCCTCAAGCACGCCGGCCTCGATGAAAACTTCGACAAAGAAAGTATCAAACGCTTTCTCGACGACGCCTTTCGCGAAATCGACATCTATGGCAACGATGTCACTTTCATGCAAAACCGTTTCGTGAGTCCGTTGTCGAGTATTGGTACCAATTTTTACAAGTATTATCTCGACACGGCCATGGTCGATGGCGTGGAGTGTGTCGAGCTCACGTTCACGCCCTTCACTCCTCAAACGTTCGGTTTCCTTGGCCACATCTATGTGCCAAAGAATGACACTACTTATTTTATTAAAAAGGTGAAAATGAACGTGCCGCATGCCATTAACCTCAACTATGTGGAGCATGTGTTTATCGAGCAGGATTTTGACCGGGCGCCCGATGGCAGTCGTCTCAAGACACGCGACGACCTCACAGTAGAGTTCCGCATCCTGCCTGGCACGCAGGGCTTGTTCGCGCGACGCCAAACGCTTTACCACGACCACTCCTTCGACCCGCCCGAGGACCTTGCCATCTTCAACAAAAGCGGCGAGCAAATCGTCGAAGACGATGCGCAATACATGCCTCAGGAATTTTGGAGCGACAACCGACCACCGGGTCTCAAGAACGACGAGACCACCTTGCGCAAGATGATTGCGCGCCTCAGGGAGTCGAAACTCTTCTATTGGGGTGAGAAGGTGATTGTGACGCTTGTCTCGGGATATATAAAAACCGCAAAGGACAGCAAGTTTGACATCGGCCCCATGAACACCACCCTCAGCGGCAACAACCTCGAGGGTTTGCGACTGCGCTTGGGCGGCATGACCACCGCCAATTTGAATCGGCGGCTATTCGGCAAGTTCTATGTGGCCTACGGCACAAGAGACCATAAGTGGAAATACAACGCCACGCTCGAGTACTCGTTTGTCGACAAGAAGTATCATAACAACGAGTTTCCCATCAATGCCTTGCGTCTCACCCACCAGTACGATATCGATAAACTGGGTCAGCAATATCTCTATACTAATTTCGACAACGTGTTTCTCGCTTTGAAACGGCAGACCGACAATAAAATCGCCTATCTGCGAAAGACCGAACTCGAATACCGTCTCGAAACGAAACGCGGCTACAGCTTTTCACTTGGATTCTCTCACAACGTGCATGAAGCCAGTAGGCTGATTGAGTTCCATAACGGAAACGGAGAGGCGTTCAAGCGCTATACCGAGGCCGGTTTCAACTTCACCTTCCGCTATGCCCCGGGCGAAAAGTTTTACCAGACGCGCTCTCACCGCATCCCCATCAACCTCGACGCGCCCATTATCACCCTTTCGCACACTTATATGCCCAAAGGATTCTTGGGCAGCGATTTCGAGGTTAACAAGACCGAGATTGGCATCCAAAAACGTTTTTGGTTCTCGGCCTTCGGCTACACCGACATCATTCTCAAGGGTGGCAAGGTATGGAGCCAAGTCGCATATCCCGACCTGTTGCTGCCCAATGCCAACCTCTCTTACACCATCCAGCCCGAGAGCTATACGCTCATGAACGCCATGGAGTTTGCCAACGACCAGTACCTCTCGTGGGATATCACTTACTGGGCCAATGGCGCCCTACTTAATCGCATTCCGCTTGTTAAGTACCTCAAGTTGCGCGAAGTGTTCTCGTTCCGTGGTCTATACGGCAAACTCACCGACAAGAACAACCCGGCGCTCAACAACAACCTCTACGCGTTCCCCGAGAATGCTTTGTGCAAGCCCATGGAGAAAAAGCCTTATATGGAGATTGGCGTGGGGCTTGACAACATTTTTACCTTCCTTCGCGTCGACTATGTGTGGCGCCTCACTTACCGCGACACGCCCGGCGTGAACAAGAGCGGCGTGCGCATCCAGCTGCATTTCACCTTCTAACCAATTATAATTACTATTCAAAGACAATGAGAAAAGATTTCGGAACCAAAACAGTGATTACGCCGCTGCCGGTGCTCATCATCGGCACTTACGACGAGAACGGGAAAGCCGACGCCATGAATGTGGCGTGGGGCGGACAGTGTAGCGAAAAGTGTGTGGCTATCAACATAGGCCATGTGCGCAAAACGCGCGACAACATCACCCTCAAGAAAGCGTTCACCGTAAGTTTTGCCACTGTCGATACCCTGGTGATGAGCGACTACTTTGGCATTGCATCGGGCTTCAAAGAGGATAAGATTGAAAAAGCCGGTGCCCATGTGGTGCCCGGCACCCACGTTGACGCACCCATCATCGAGGAATATCCGCTCACGCTCGAGTGCCGACTGCTTGAAATGACCGAGACCGAGACGGGCGAAATCCGCATCGTGGGCGAAGTGGTCAACATGAGTGCCGACGAGAAAATCCTCAACGAGCAAGGGAACATCGACCTCGACAAGCTGCAGCCCATTTCTTTTGATTCGGCTGCGCTCACTTACCGCGTCCTTGGCCCCAACGTGGGCAACGCCTTCACCGCCGGCAAAGCCCTCAAATAATTTTTTTCGCATTCCTATACTAACGGCCGCCAGGATAGGGTACCCTGACGGCCGTTAGTGCTATAAAAAGGTGTATATATCACAGCGCAAGTCGCAGGATATCACCGTTTTAGATAATATAAACGATGTCATTGTCGCTATATAGTCCATACACATTGTCACGATGATCGGTGTGATTTCTTCGTTGTAACCGGTGACGAAAAACAGTGCGCCACCCGACATCACAAAAAGCCCCAAGCTGGTGCCGGCGACATCCTCAATCTCAAATCATGATTGTCATGCAATCTTGCTTGCAATTTTAGTCATTTTTGAAATAAGGTCAAAATAAAATATATAAAATCGGCCAAAAGATTTGCGTATCTAATGGCCGAAAGTGTGTGGGGATGGGTACTACACGAGGTATTGCGAGCTGATTGACTCGTGGGAGTGGACACGCTGGATGGTGTCGGCGATGAGGCCGGCGACGCTCACGATGGTGACCTTGTCGCAGCGGGCGGGGTCGTAGGGGAACGAGTCGCTGAGGAGAACCTCGGTGAGGGCACTCTTGTTAATGCGCTCGCTGGCGGGATCGCTCATGATGGCATGTGAGGCGAGGGCGCGAACCGAAGCCGCACCAGCCTCTTTCATGATATTGGCGGCAGCGCAGATGGTGCCTCCGGTGTCGATCATGTCGTCAACGAGGATAACATTTTTGTCCTTGACATCGCCGATAATAGTGATTTTCTCCACCACATTGGCCCGTGCGCGTTGCTTGTGGCACAACACAAGCGGGGCCTTGAAATACTTGGCATAGTCGTTAGCGCGCTTGGCGCCGCCCACATCGGGCGAAGCGATGACAAGGTCCTTGAGTTTCAACTTTTCGATGTAAGGAATAAATACCGTTGAGGCATAGAGGTGGTTGACCGGTACATTGAAAAAGCCCTGGATTTGGTCGGCGTGCAGGTCCATGGTGATAACGCTATCAACACCGGCGGCGGTGAGCATATCAGCCACAAGTTTCGAGGCGATTGACACGCGCGGCTTGTCCTTGCGGTCCTGTCGGGCCCACCCGAAGTAGGGGATAACGGCGTTAACACTCTTGGCGCTGGCGCGTTTTGCCGCGTCAATCATCAGGAGGAGTTCCATGAGGTTGTCACAGTTAGGGAATGTGGACTGGATGAGGTATACCTCGTCGCCGCGCACACTTTCCTCATAGGAAATTTCAAACTCGCCATCGGCAAAGTGCTGGATATTCATTTTGCCGAGCTCAACGCCCAGTTTCTCGGCGATTTTTTCGGCTAAATAGCGTGATTTTGTTCCTGAGAAGATTTTAAACGGTAAGTTGCTCATAAGGGAGATGTAATGGAAATATTGGTTAGCGTGAATGCTTGTGCAAATGTAGTAAAATAATTTGGGATTAATGTCATTCTTGAGAAAAATATAGCGGTCAGTCTTCGCTTTTCTTCTTACGCTTATTCATGGAACTCGAGCGGGTGACGAATCTCATCTTCCACACGCAAGCGCCAAATGGTTTCAAATCAATGTCAAAGCTGCGTTCGGGCGACAGCGTGCGGCTTTCACTCACGCCCGTCGTCAGTTCGCGGGCCGACATCACGCCCGGACGGATGTCGTAGAGGTCAAAGGCATGTTGAGGGATGCGGATTGAGGTTTTCACCGGCTTGTCGTCGAAGTTGACGGCGATAATCAGCAAGACTCCGCGCGTGTGACGCATGAAAGCGTACTGGCGACAAGTGTCAAGGGTGTCGCCATTGACATACATCAAATCGAAAAAGTCACCTTGCGCCAACGCGGTCTCTTTGTTGCACAGGGTTAATATTTTCTTGTAGTAGTCGCGCAATGTCTTCTCGGAGTTGCTCAGCAGTGAGGTGTTGAAAGCGCCGTTGTGGTTCCAGCGCCGCAAGGTGTCGATGGCCCAGTAGTCGAAAATGGTGGTGCGACCGTCGGGACCGCTGAAGCCTTCGGCGTCAAGCGCCGGTTCGCCCAGCTCCTGCCCCATGTAGAGCATGAAAGGCGCGCGCGACATGGTGGCGCTCACCACCATTGCCGGCAGTCCCCTGAACGCGTCGCCGGCAAACTGCGGCGAGGCGAGCCTCACCTCATCGTGGTTCTCGAGAAAGTTGAGCATGTGGTCGTCGAGGCCGGGCAACGACTGCCAGCATCGCGTGATATCGCTTGCCGGCGCGTGATGCCGCGTGACAGCGAAGAGGGTGTCGTAGAGCGTCACCTTATTATATAAATAGTCAAATCCGCCTTCGTTGACAAAACGATGGTAGAGTGACGTGTCATAGAGTTCGGCAATGAAAAACACGTGAGGCGCGATTGCCTTGATTTGTGCGATAGCCCATTTCCAGAATTCGACGGGTACCATGTGGGCCATGTCGCAGCGGAAGGCGTCGACGCCCCGCGATGTCCAGTACTTGAGTATGTCGAGCATCTTGTGCCATGTGGAGGGAATAGGCTTGAAATGGCAACCGGTGCCTCCACAATAGTCAATGCCATAATTGAGCTTTACCGTTTCGTACCAGTCGTTCACGCCAGGGCTGGCGTAGAAACAGTCGTTGCCGGTGGCACGCGCAGGATTTTCGACATACCGTTCTTCGCCCTGACCCATATCGACATGAGGCGCGAACGGCTGTCCCGGCAAATAATAGAAATTATTGTCGCGGGCAAACGCCTGGTTTGGGTCATCGTCGCTTCCGAGGTCGGCCACGCCGGCGGGCTTGGCGTCGCTGTGATATTCCCTTGCCACATGATTGGGGACGAAATCGATAATCACGCCCATGCCGGCCTCGTGGGTTCGTACCACCAACCGGTCAAACTCGTCTTGCCTGCGGTCCACATCCTCGGCGATATCGGGGTCAACGTCATAATAGTCGATGATAGCATAAGGCGAACCGGCGTTTCCCTTGACCACGTGAGGGTTACATGGCTTAATGTGATAGGACGAGTAGTCGGTCTTGTTGGCATGCTCGATAATGCCGGTATACCACACGTGGGTCACCCCCAACGCTTTGAGGCTTTTGAGCGCCTTCGCGTTGATGTCGTTCATTTTTCCGCACCCGTTTTGGTCGATGGTACCGTTATGCACGCAATGTTGAGTGCGATTCCCAAAAAGGCGTGGAAGCAACTGGTAGATGATTATTTTCTCATTTGTCGGCATGGATGATGTTATTTATCAATGGATGGTTTTTGAGAATTTTCATTGTCTCGAAATAGGACATGCGCGCGATGCGCTCGCGTTGAGTGAGAGCAAACGTGCCATAACCCTGAATGGCCTTGAGATCGATGAGCACATCGCATAGCTGCTTGTCCTCAAGTACATTGCGTTGCGTCATTATCTTGTAAGAACGATAGGCCAGTGAGCGCAGGTCAAGTTTCACCTCGCCTATGAGGCTGGGACTCACATTGATGCCAATCACGTATCGGCACATCGGGCGCAAGTAACCGGCCGGCAAGTTGTGCATGATGCCACCATCGGCATAGTAGTCGCCATCGATGAGCACTGGACGAAACACAACGGGGATGCTGCACGAGGCTTTAATGCAAGGCACAAGTTCGCCCTTGGTGAATACAGTGGCTTCCTGACGACTGATGTTGGTGGTGCCTACGAACAGGGGAGTCTTCAATTCATCGAAAGTGGTAACCGGTAGCGATTGCTCTAAGAATTTCGAAAATCGGTCAAGTTTAAAGAAGCCTGCACCCGACAAATCGACCTGGATAAAACTCTTAAGGTCGGCATCGTTCATCGTACGGTAAATCTCGTCGGCTTTAAGCCCTGCGGCATAGAACGCCGCCACCACGCTCCCGGCACTCACTCCGGCCAACGCTTGTGGCACGATACCCATGTCCTCAAGGGCACGCAAGGCGCCAATGTGGGCAAATCCCCTCACCCCGCCACCGCTCAACGCGATGCCAACGTGATACTTTTGGGACATCTCTTTAGTCGTCATGGGGTTGTGATATGGTTCTTTTGAATGTGCGAAATTACGAAAAAAAAAGAAAAGTTCCATCTTGAATTGCCATGAATTTCGCAAAAGAGACTTTTTTCACTTTTTTGTGCAGTTTATTTTGAATTGTGGATTGGAAGTATTAATTTTGCGGTAACAATCAAAAACGACAACGATATGTTCATTATTGGTATCGCCGGGGGCACCGGCTCGGGCAAAACAACCGTGGTGCGTAAGATCATGGAGCGCCTTCCCGAAGGCGAGGTGTGTTTTATCTCTCAAGATAATTATTACAAAGATTCGAGTCACATTCCTCCCGAAGAGCGTCAAAAAATCAACTTCGATGAGCCGGCCGCTTTCGACTGGCCGTTGCTCATTGATCACCTCAAAGCCCTCAAGGCCGGCAAACCCATTGAAGTGCCCACTTACAGTTACCTCACCTGCACGCGCCAGCAGGAAACGGTGCACATGGAGCCGCACGACGTGGTGCTTATTGAAGGCATTCTTGTGTTGAGCGACCCGCGAGTGCGCAAGATGATGGATATCAAAGTGTTTGTGGATGCCGATGGCGACGACCGCCTCATTCGCGTCATCTCGCGTGACTGTGTGGAACGCGGACGCACTCCCGAGATGGTCATCGAGCGTTACCAGCGTGTGCTCAAACCCATGCACATGCAACACATCGAGCCCACAAAGCGTTACGCCAATATCATCGTCCCCGAGGGTGGCCACAACGAGGTGGCGATTAATCTGCTCACCGACTATATCAAGAGTAGGCTTAATCTCAAGAAATGATGGGTCTTTTTCCCTGGAAAAAGAAAGTGACGGAACCCGCAGTGCCGTCGCAAGAGAACGTTGTGGAGACGACTTTAGGCGAGATGGGCGAGCCGCTTGCCGACGAATCGGCAGCGGTAGCGCAGTCAAGACCTACCCCAAAGAAAAAGAAAGTCGACGAAAAAGAAATCAAGGAACGCCTTACCCGTTTGGGCGAGCGGGGAGAGTTGGTGTTAAGTACTGACAATCTGGTGAAGCGCTATCACCAACGTGTGGTTACTAACCATGTGTCAATTGAACTGCACCAAGGCGAAATTGTGGGATTACTCGGCCCTAATGGAGCCGGAAAAACCACCACTTTCTACATGACCACGGGCCTCGTTACACCCAATGAGGGCCGCGTCTTTATCAACGATGTGGAAATTACTAAACTACCCGTCTACAAGCGCGCTAAACTGGGAATCGGCTATTTGCCTCAGGAACCCAGTGTGTTCCGCAAACTCACGGTGGAGGACAACATTCGAACCGTGCTTGAGATGACAGGAACCACACCTCAATATCAAAAGGAAAAACTTGAGGAACTCATTGCCGACCTCCATTTGGGCAAAGTGCGCAAGAACCTGGGCGATCGATTGAGTGGTGGCGAGCGTCGCCGTACCGAGATTGCGCGGTGCCTGGCCATCAATCCACGTTTCATCATGCTCGATGAACCCTTTGCCGGTGTCGACCCAATTGCCGTGGAAGATATCCAGAGCATCGTTTACGGACTCAAGCATAAGAATATAGGCATCCTTATCACCGACCATAACGCGCCCGAAACACTCAGTATCACCGACCGTGCCTACCTCCTCTTCGAGGGAAAAATCCTGTACCAGGGCACGAGCGAGGAACTGGCCGAGAATCCCATTGTGCGCGAGAAGTACCTGGGCCGTAACTTTATTTTCCGCCGCAAGCATTTCGATTTATAATCAAGTCGCACGACACACAAAATAAAACGAGGAGCGGTGAGTTGTCAACATTGACCTCACTCACCGCTCTTTGTATATTTACGGCTCAGCGCCTATTACAGCTTGTGGATGATGAGACCCGAGCGCAGCTTAGGCTCAAACCACGTGGCCTTGGGAGGCATAATGTTGCCGGTGTTGGCGATATCCATGATTTGACGCATGGTGACCGGATACAAAGCCAATGCCACACGCATTTCACCGCTGTCGACACGGCGCTGAAGTTCGCCAAGTCCGCGTATTCCACCCACGAAGTCAATACGCTTGTCAGTGCGCAGGTCGGTGATGCCGAGGATATCACGCAAAATGTGGTCGCTCGAAATCTTCACATCGAGCACGCCAATTGGGTCGTCGTCGTTGCAAATTTCGGGCTTGGCCACGAGGCGGTACCACGCTCCCGAGAGATAGAGCGAGAACTCATGCAGGCGTGTGGGCTTGTAGGGTTCGGGACCCATCTTTTCAACCTCAAAGCACTCGGCGAGACGGCTCAAAAAAGTCTCATCGTCAAGGCCGTTAAGATCGGTGACAACACGGTTGTAGTCCATCACCTTGAGGTGCGACTCGGGGAAGCACACTGCCAGGAAGAAATTATATTCCTCTTCGCCCGTATTGTTGGGATTGGCCTTGGCTTTTTCCTCGCCCACATGAGCGGCGGCGGCAGTGCGGTGGTGTCCGTCGGCGATATATAAATAAGGTATAGCGGCAAACTCCTTGGTAATGCATGCGATGGTGGCATCATCATCGATAACCCAAAGGGTGTGGCCAATGCCGTCATCGGCTACAAAGTTATATTCGGGCTCGGTGGCCGCCACGCGGTCGATAATTTGCTGCAGCGTGTCGTTGTCGGGGAACGAAAGGAACACAGGTTCCACGTTGGCGTTGTTGACGCGGATGTGCTTCATGCGGTCCTCTTCCTTCTCTCGGCGGGTGAGCTCATGCTTTTTGATGCGTCCATTCAGATAGTCGTCCACGTTGGCACCCACGACAAATCCATATTGCGTGCGGCCATCCATGGTTTGCGCGTAAAGATAGTAACATTCCTTCTTGTCCTGGATGAGCCAGCCATTTTGCTGGAACTTGTTAAAGTTCTCCACGGCGCGGTCATACACTTGCGGGTCGTGCTCGGTAGTGCCATCGTTAAAGTCGATTTCGGGCTTGATGATGTGATAGAGCGACATTTCGTTGCCTTTGGCCTCTTCGCGCGCTTCTTCGCTCGAAAGCACGTCATAAGGGCGCGATGCAACCTTTTCCACCAGTTCGCGCGGTGGCCGCAGTCCTTTGAAAGGTTTGATTTTTGCCATAATGATAAGGGTTAGTTTTTTTAAGTGGTTATTAATTAGTTAATAAGGGTTGACGGATTATTGACGGGGTTTCTTCTTTTTTCGCGCACATGCGTTGCAAATACCATAGACACAAATCGTGAAATAAGACGAGTGAAACGCGGTAAACGAGCGGGCGTTCATGTGGGCTGTGAGACCATTGTCGCGCACTTCTTTTATCTTACCACATTCGTTACACACAAGATGGATATAGTTCGTGTTCTCCAGCTGCTCATAGCGCACTCGCCGCAAGTCCACATGAATGCGTCGCAGGATTTGTGCCTCGCACAACAATTCTACCGTGTTGTAGACAGTGGCTCGGCTCACTATCGTGCCGCTTTGACTTAGTGCTTGGTACAACTCGTCGATTGAGAAGTGCTTGTTCCACTCGAGCGCCTTGCGCAACACAATGTCACGTTCGGGTGTGTGCCTGCAGTTACGCTCGTTGAGGAATTGATGAAATTTCTCAACGAGCTTTGGATTGGCATGCAACTCAATTGGGGCCATGTGTCACGAAATCATCGGCCGTCAAAACATTTTTTCGGGATACACGCCCTGGCGGTGCAACTCGGCAAACTTATCGACCACAGCTTGGCGGTCTTCGCTATAAGTGACGCCGAACCACTTGCTGTCGGTTTTGAGTACCTTCACGGTCGATTGTCCGCTCTCAACGAGTTCACTCACCACAATGGGAATAAAGAACTCGCTTTTGGGCGTGTTGATGTCGCGCTTGAGAAAATTGATGAACGATTTCTCGCTATGGACAAAATAGTCGGGAGTGAATCCCCAGAAGTTCATCGACACCGGCGTGTCCTGGGCTAATGGCGTTTCACCGCCATTGTCGAAGAACACGATGTCGTGGTTTTTGTTGTAACCTATCTTGGTGCGCTCCACAACCGACTTGAGCAAGTCGTCTTGAGTCTCACATACGCCGCGCGACACGGTGCCACTCTCGCTGAGCGTATTGCCCACTTTGAAACCCACCATCGAATAGCGGTCGTGGGAACCTTCGGGTAGCGAGGAGAGCTCGGCGGCCATCACCTCAAAAGAGTTGCGGCCATAGAAGTCGTCGCTATTAATGACGGCAAACGGTTCGTTAATAACCGCTTTGCCCATGAGCACGGCGTGGTTAGTGCCCCACGGCTTAGTGCGGTCGGGTGGACAGGTGAAGCCCTCGGGCAGGTCGGTAGTGGCCTGGAAGACGACTTCGGTAGGTATCACGTTCTCATATTTTGAGAGGATTTTTTCGCGGAAATCCTGCTCGAAATCTTTGCGAATCACAAACACCACCTTGCCAAAACCGCTCTTGATGGCATCGTAAATAGAGTAGTCCATGATAGTCTCGCCGTGAGGGCCGAGTCCATCGAGTTGTTTCAAACCTCCGTAACGGCTACCCATTCCGGCAGCCAAGACAAATAATGTCGGTTTCATAATCAAAAAGTTGTTTTATAGGATTATTCCACGCGGCGGGCTCCGTCGCTGATGATGACCTCATGCACCACCGGCTCGTGGCCGTAGCGGGCGTTAAACTTCTCTTTGGCCACCTTGATAAAGTGGTCGTAAAGATCTTCCTTGACAAGGTTGATGGTGCAGCCGCCGAAACCGCCACCCATAATACGCGAGCCGCTCACGCCACACTCGCGGGCAATGTCGTTGAGGTAATCAAGTTCCTCGCAGCTCACCTCATAGTCTTTCGAGAGACCTTCGTGCGTTTTGTACATGCGGTCGCCCACGGTCTCAAAGTCGCCACGTTCCAAGGCGTCGCACACGTCGAGTACGCGTTGTTTCTCGCCAATGACATAGCGGGCGCGCTTGTAGTCTTCCTCGCTGATTTTGTCTTTTGCGGCATCGAGCATTTCCATGGTGGCGTCGCGCAGAGTTTCGACACCCAGCGTCCGGGCCACGCGCTCACATGAGGCACGCCTTTTATTGTAAGGCGAATCAACGAGCTCATGTTTTACCTTCGAATCGAGCAACACGAGCTTATAGCCTTTGGCGGCAAAGGGATAATATTTGTACTCAAGCGAGCGGCAGTCGAGGCGCATCAAGTGGTCCTTCTTGCCGAATACCGAGGCAAACTGGTCCATAATGCCGCAGTTCACGCCGCAATAGTTGTGCTCGGTTGATTGACCGATTTTTGCCAGTTCAAATTTGTCGATTTTATTGTCGTTGAACATATCGTTGAGGGCAAAAGCGAAGCACGACTCAAGCGCAGCCGACGAGGACAGACCGGCTCCCAGGGGCACATTGCCGCTGAACACCGCGTCAAAGCCGTGAACAGTACCTCCGCGCTTGATGACCTCGCGACACACCCCGAAGATGTAGCTTGCCCACTGCTCTTGAGGTTTGTCCTCTTCGTTAAGGCCGAATTCGGCCGAAGCGTCAAGGTCGACCGAGTAGAGACGCACCTTCTCGGTGCCGTTCTCTTTTATTGCGGCCATGATGCATTTGTCGATAGCTCCGGGGAAAACAAAACCTCCGTTATAGTCGGTGTGCTCACCGATGAGGTTGATACGTCCTGAGGAAGCGTAGAATAAGGGAGTGCCGCTAAAGTGGCTCTCAAACAATGATTTAAGTTTCTCCTTCATAAAAATACAAATTATTTAAGATATATGTTAATTGTTTAAACTGCACAAAGTTACTATTTTTTCTTTTAATATTGCCGATTAGCTCCCCAAAAAACACATTCACTATTTGTAAACTTGCTTGATAATGTGAGAAACAACGCCCCACACAACGAAATTACTCTCATCGGGCACGCGAATTTCGGGGAAATTATTGTTGGCGGGAACAAGAAACAGGGCATTGCCGCGCACACTGATACGCTTGACCGTAAAATCACCATCGATATAACACACTGCCAAACTGCCGTCGCCGGCCTTGAGCGAGCGGTCGATGATGAGTATGTCACCGGGATTAATACCATCTTCAACCATTGAATTTCCTATCACCCGCGCACAAAAGGTGGCCGCCGGATTATCGATGAGTTCCTGGTTCAAGTCGATCGTGTCGCCAAAGCTGCCTTGCACGGGGCTGGGAAAGCCGGCTTGGATTTGCTGCTCGAAATATTGGACAACGGGTATTGTGTCCCGGGTAATTTCGTGAAAAGTGAGTTCTGCCATAGCGGGATTAGGTTATTGTTGTTTTTGCGGCAGCCGCTCCTCAAGTTTGACAATCTCATCGCGATATTGCGCGGCTTCAAGGAAGTCCATGCGCTTTGCCGCTTCGACCATGAGGCGCTTGAGGTGCTCGATGGTGCGCTCTATTTGGCCGGCCGACATGTAAGCCACCACCGGGTCGGCGGCGATGCCGGCCGTGCGGTCAAATTCGCTGTAAGCGGCCGGTGCCGGTTCGACAGGTTGCTGCGGCTTGCCTACATTGCTTTCATATTTGCGCGCATGTTTCATCGACTCATCGCTCATGGTCATGTTCTTGTCCACACCTATGATGGCATTGCGAGCCTTGACAATGGCTTGCGGTGTGATGCCGTTTTGCTCGTTATAGCGCAGTTGCATGGAGCGTCGGCGGTCAGTTTCATCGATAGTTCGTCGCATCGACTCGGTAATGGTGTCGGCATACATGATAACAAGGCCGTTGAGGTTGCGGGCCGCGCGACCCGCCGTTTGTGTGAGCGACCGGTGGGAACGCAGGAAGCCTTCTTTGTCGGCATCAAGAATAGCCACCAGACTCACTTCGGGCAAATCAAGACCCTCACGCAACAAGTTTACACCCACCAGCACGTCGATTGCGCCGGCCCGCAAGTCGTCGATAATCTGGATGCGGTCCATTGTCTCCACGTCGCTGTGCATATAGGCGCAACGGATGTCGAGGCGGGCGAGATATTGCGTGAGTTCCTCGGCCATGCGCTTGGTGAGCGTGGTGACGAGGACTCGCTCACGCATATCAACGCGCAGGCGTATTTCTTCAAGCAAATCATCGATTTGTCCGCGAGATGGCCTCACTTCTATCTTGGGGTCGAGCAGGCCCGTGGGGCGAATGATTTGCTCAGTGAAGACGCCTTCACACTTTTGCAGCTCGTAGTCGGCCGGCGTGGCGCTTACGTAGATAGTTTGCTTGGTTAAGTCCTCAAATTCGCTGAACGTGAGCGGGCGGTTGTCACGTGCCGCCTCAAGACGGAATCCGTAATTAACCAGCGTGTCCTTGCGCGAACGGTCGCCGCCCCACATGGCGCGCACTTGCGGTATTGTGGCATGGCTCTCGTCGATAATGGTGAGGAAGTCTTTGGGTAGATAGTCGAGTAGGGTGTAAGGGCGGGCGCCGGGCTCACGTCCGTCAAAATAGCGCGAATAGTTTTCGATGCCCGAACAATAACCCACTTCGCGAATCATCTCCAGGTCGTAGGTTACTCGCTCATACAAACGCTTGGCCTCAACCGGACGTCCCTCACGGCGAAACGCCTCAACTTGTTCGCCCAGGTCTACATCGATTTTCCCTAAGGCTTGCGCCATGTCTTGCTTGGCGGTGACAAAGACGTTCGCCGGGAAAATCTTGAAGCCATCTAGATTCTCGGTGGGCATTTGCGTGATTGTGTCAAGCAACTGAATGCTCTCAATTTCGTTTCCCCAAAAGATGACCCGCAAGATTATCTCCTCGTCGGCAAGGAAAACATCAACGGTGTCACCCTTGACGCGGAACGTTCCGCTCGTGAGTTCATATTCGTTGCGCGAGTAAAGCGCGTCGACGAGCCGTCGCAAGAACATGTCGCGGTCCATTTTCTCGCCCACACGGATGGTGACCGTGTTGGCTTCGATATTCTCGGGGTTACCCATACCGTAGAGGCACGACACGCTTGATACCACAATCACATCGCGTCGTCCCGAAAGCAATGAGGTCACCGTGGCGAGCCTGAGTCGATCAATCTCCTTGTTGATGGCAAGGTCCTTTTCGATGTATTTATCGGTCGAGGGAATGTAAGCCTCGGGCTGATAGTAGTCGTAGTAGGAAACGAAGTACTGCACCGAGTTTTCGGGGAAAAAGCCCTTAAACTCGGCATAAAGCTGAGCGGCCAGTGTTTTGTTGTGTGACAGGATGAGTGTGGGACGATTGGTTTGCGCTATCACATTGGCCATCGTGAACGTTTTGCCCGAGCCGGTTACGCCAAGCAGCGTCTGGTAAGGCATTCCGCTGTTCACCCCATCGACAAGCTCTTTGATAGCCTGAGGTTGGTCGCCGGTGGGTGCATATTTTGAATGTAATTTGAAATCCATAAATTGCGATTAGGAATTGCGAGCACAAAATTAGCAATTTTCTGCCTTATCAGCAAATCAAATTTCTAATAAAGTAATGTGGACTGTCCGAGGGATTCGGCAGTCCACACACAAAATAAGAGTTTGTGTCTTATTTCTTAAAGAAGTGTGTCGAGTTTCGCTTTGAGAACGTCGATTGTGGTGGCTCCCACATGACGGTCAATCAACTTGCCGTCCTTGAAAAACAAGATGGTGGGGATGCTGCGGATGCCGAATTCGGCGGCCAGGTCGCCACCGGCCTCGTCCACGTCATATTTGCCTATTTCGACGCGGCCCTCATATTCTTGCGCGAGTTGCTCCACGATAGGGGCAACCATGCGGCAGGGACCACACCAAGTAGCCCAAAAATCGACCATCACAGGTTTTGTTCCCGCGATTAATTGCGGTAAGTTTTCATCGTTGAAAATTTGTGCCATTTTACTGTTAGTTAAATAATTATTAATATTAAGTTAAACATTTACTGTATATCTTACCTCCATTTCGTCAAGATTCTCGATGAAGTGGCGCGTGATGGGCATTTTGTGCCGTGAGCGCATGTCCACATATCGGCTGTTCTCACTATCATGAACGCGAACGATGAGCGAACACTTCTCATCGCCCTCTTCGTTCAGTTGGCTTTTAATAAACGAACTGAGGGCGAGGTCGCTGGCGTCAAGGTCGACACGAATGTTGTCAATCATCTTGCCGCGAAGAGTCTCGAGTTGCTGGATGGAGAGAATTTCGAAATGCGTCTTCTCGGGGTTATAACGGCTTCTCACATACTTTGCCCTCACCACGATGGCCATGCCCGTGATGCCGTAGTTGCGGAAGTCAATGTAGTTTTTGTCGAAAAGCGCGATCTCGAAGGTGTCTTCATAGTCCTCAATCTTGATGATGCCATAGTTTCCGCCTTTCTTCGAGGGGCGCTCGTTATAGTCGACCACGATACCACCGAAAACCAGCTCCTTGTCGATTACCATATTACCACCTTCTTTCATCTCTTTCATTTCGCGCAAGCTGGTGTTGCAACCAAACTTGATCTCCATGTAATACTTGTCAAGAGGATGGGCCGACAAGTACATGCCCACAAGCTCGCGCTCTCGCGACAGACGCTCAATGTCAGGCCAGCGCTCGGCCTTGGGAATTGCCGGCTTGGCTGTGTACATGTCGCCCAAGTCGCCAAAGAGGGAATTGCTTTGCGATGCTTTGTCAAGTTGGTATTGTTGGCCATAGCGCACGAGTGTGTCGCTGAACGTTTCGTCGCGATTGTTTTTCTCGAAAAACGCCTCGCGCTGGATGTCGCCAAAGCAATCGAAGGCGCCTGCCAGGGCAAGTGCTTCGACCGCCTTGCGGTTACAAGCGGTAAGGTTCACCCTTTCCACAAAATTGTGGATGTTGGTGAACGGCCCTCCTTTGGCACGCTCCTCGATGATGGTGTCGACCGCGTTGCCGCCCAGTCCCTTGATTCCCGCGAGGCCAAAACGGATGTCGCCCTTCTTGTTGGCGCTGAAGCTCTTGAAACTCTCGTTCACGTCGGGGCCAAGTACCGAGATGCCCATGGCCTTGCACTCGTCCATAAATTTGGAAAGTTTGGTCACGTCATTCAGGTTGCGGCTCAGCACAGCTGCCATATATTCCGATGGATAGTTTGCCTTGAGATAGGCGGTTTGGTAGGCGACCCTGCTGTAACATGTAGCGTGCGACTTGTTGAATGCGTAGGAGGCGAATTTCTTCCAGTCTTCCCAAATTTTGTTGAGCACCTTGCGGTCGTGACCACGCTGGGCACCACCTTCGTAGAAGAGGCTCTCGAGGTGGTTCATCTTGTCAATTTGCTTCTTGCCCATAGCTTTGCGCAGGGTGTCGCTCTGGCCGCGGGTGAAGCCCGCGAGTTCGCGCGAGAGCAACATCACCTGTTCCTGGTACACGGTGATGCCGTAAGTGTCTTTAAGGTACTTCTCCATGCATGGGATATCGTATACGATAGGATCCTCGCCTTTCTTGCGGCGGATGAACTGGGGAATGTAGTCCATGGGACCCGGACGATACAGGGCGTTCATGGCGATGAGGTCCTCAAAGGTGCTTGGATGTAACTCAATAAGGTATTTCTGCATGCCCGGTGACTCAAACTGGAATGTGCCGGTGGTGCGTCCTTCGCAATAGAGTTGATAGGTTTTGGGATCATCGATGGGTATGGCTTCCACATCAATGTCGAAGCCTCGAGTGGCCTTGATGTTTTCAACAGCCTCTTTGATAATCGACAAAGTCTTAAGGCCCAAAAAGTCCATTTTGATTAGACCTGTGGTTTCAATCACACTGCCTTCATATTGGGTGACAATCAGTTTCGAGCCGTCGCTGTCGTAGGCTACGCTTACCGGCACCCAGTCGGTAATATCATCGCGACCAATGATGACGCCGCAGGCATGTACGCCGGTGTTGCGCACGTTTCCCTCAAGTTTTGCGGCCAATCGCACCGTGTCGGCCACCAGCGGGTCGGGGTTGTTCAGCTCGGCGGCAAATTCGGGGAAGCACTTGAGGCAGTTTTTAATGGTGATTTTGTATTTCTTGCCGGGTTTCTCGTCGGGCATGTCGTTGGGCTTAGAGGGTATCATCTTTGCCAAGCGGTCGCTCTCGGGAATCGACAGGCCCTCAACGCGCGCCACGTCCTTGATGGCGCTCTTCGCGGCCATGGTGCCGTAAGTGATGATATGGGCCACTTTCTCGGCGCCATATTTTTCGGTCACATATTGCAACACCTTGGCGCGGCCGTCATCGTCAAAGTCAACATCAATATCGGGCAACGAAATGCGGTCGGGATTAAGAAAACGCTCAAAAAGCAAGTCATATTTGATGGGGTCGATATTAGTGATGCCCAGGCAATAAGCCACTGCCGAGCCGGCTGCCGAGCCACGGCCCGGGCCCACTGAGCAACCCAGCGACGGCGCGGCCTTGATGTAGTCCTGCACGATAAGGAAATAACCGGGGAAACCCATGTTCTTGATAGTTTCCAACTCAAAGTCGAGACGCTCGCGGTGCTCGTCGTCAAGTTCGGGCCAGCGTTTCTTTGCCCCCTCGTAAACGAGATGGCGCAAATACGCATCCTCGTCGTCAAAGCCGTCGGGCAGTGGAAAATCGGGTAGGATGGGCTTGTGGTCGATAGAATAGATTTCACATTTGTCAAGTACTTCGTTTGTGTTTTGCAGCGCTTCTGGTACATCGGCAAACACCTCGTTCATTTCGGCCGTGGTTTTAAACCATTCCTGCTTGGAATACAGCATGAGGTTGGGATCGTCCATCTTCTTGCCTGTCGCCACGCAGATGAGCCGCTCGTGAGCTTCGGCATCGTCCTCGTTGGTGAAGTGTACGTCGTTGGTGCAAACGAGCTTTATGCCCAACTCATGCGCGAATTCTATCAACTTGGCGTTCACTTCTTGCTGATGGGGATAGGTCTCATGATTGGCGCGAGGCACGGTGGCTTTGTGGCGCTGTAATTCCAGGTAATAGTCATCACCCCAAATGTTCTTATACCACAATATCGCCTCGCGGGCCTCTTTGAGCTGGCCGTTCATGATGAGGCGCGGAATTTCACCGCCCAAACACGCCGAACACACGATGAGCCCTTCGTGGTGCGCCTCGAGTTCACGCTTGTCAGTGCGTGGGTGGGAATAGAATCCTTCGGTCCAGGCTTTCGACACTATTTTGACGAGATTATGATAGCCTTTTAGGTTTTTGGCCAGCACGATGAGGTGGCGGCCGCGGTCGTTCTTGTCGGTGTGTTCATGCATGTCGCCGTTAGCCACGTATACTTCGCAGCCGAAAATCGGCTTGAACAGCTTGGCTTCGAGCTGGGTCAACTGTTCCTTGTCTTGCTCAATGGTCGAGGGATCGGCGCCTTCGTCGATTTTCTTTTTCAGCGACTTGATTTCCTTGAGCGTGTCGCCGTTAATCTTGTGGGCATAGTCGTGTAGCTCCTTAATGCCGAACATGTTGCCATGATCGGTGAGCGCAAAACCACGCATACCATCGGCTATCGCCTTGTCGACGAGGCTTTTAATCGAGGCTTGCCCGTCGAGGATGGAGTACTGTGAGTGAACGTGAAGGTGTACAAAAGGAATCATTATTGAACGTATCGTTTAAATGCTAAATAAAACTGATCGAAATTGGAGTGTAAAATTACACCAAAAAATCAAACTGCCACTCATTTTCTATATAAAAGTTATTAACAATCATCCCTGTTGCGGCTTAATTGCTTGATATCTAAATGTATATGTTTATTATTCAAGCCGTTTTCGCAATCAAAATCTCGAAATCAATAAATTATCTTGTATGTGAACGGTTGCTATTTATTTCTATCGAAATTATTCTGACCGTTGAGCGAATTTAGCTGTCTCAAGCAATTGAACTTGCTCGGGGCTGGATTGCTTAAATGAGGTGGTAAAGTTTAGTACTGTTAAAAAAAATAGGGCAAAATGGCTGATATTGTGAAAAAATGTTGTATCTTTGTGAATCATTTGGCTTATGAAACGTAATAATCGCGCTCTATTGTATTAATAATCATGTGTATTACACTCCCAATAATGATAAAATTAAATTTTTAAAGTAAATGAAAATCAATCTTAATCAAAAAAAATGGAGGCTCTCCGTTTTCTTGACTATTGCAACACTCGGCGCCGTTTTGCTGGGAAGTTGTAGTGAAGATAAGGGAGCGCCTTACTACGACGACAAGTCGCTTGATGTGCCTTTCCTTTTTTCAAAAGGGTATAAGGACGAAATTCAGCATCCCTACGAACTCGCTACGCCGCTCACCGACTGGCTGTCACTTGTGCGTGACGACGCGAAAGTTTGTAAGCTCAGTATCCCCGGAACCCACGACAGTATGACCGGTATGGGCTTCTACACGCCGGTTATTAAGTATTTCTCTAACATCATGGCTATCAGTCAGGTGTCGACATTCAGCGAACAGATGTCGAGCGGTATTCGTTTCTTCGACTTCCGCCCTGTGGTGGCCATTGATACGCTGGCTCAGAGGCCCGAAGACCGACAAATCCTGCGCCTTGCGCACGGCTTTACCGAGGTGAATGTGACCTTTGAGGAATCTATTGACTGGATGCAACAGTACCTCAGGGCGCATCCCACCGAATTCTTTATTGTCAAAATACAGGCCGACAACGGCATGGAGAGCCAGCAAAACTGGTCTATCCTGCTCAACAAGGTGCTCTCGTTGCCCAAGTACAACGGGCTATTTGTCGAGAATTGGCGCCCCGACATCACTGTGGGGGAAATGCGTGGCAAAATTTTGTGGCTCAGTCGCTACGACCTGCGACCCGTCGATCCCGCGTTCCACTATCCTGTGGCTTACTGTGACTGGCCCGATGAAGATCCCGATGTGGACGAGCAGGTTCATCCCGAGAAACAACGCAGTTGCGCCATCTATAATATGGACGACCCGAGCATTAAAGCCACACTCTACAAGCAAGACTACTATAAGACCACAAGCGAGAAACGCATGGCGACCAAGATCGCTACCGTGCTCGATATGATGAAGAGCGCGCGTGAGGCTACCGCAAGCGACGAGAATATCTGGATTGTGAACCACTGTTCGGCTTACACCGAGGTCTCGGCACGTGGCTATATCACTAACGCCTCAAATCTTCACCCCAAGGTAATCGAGGAACTCCTTGCCAACGAGGGAACTGTGGGCATCATGCCCATGGATATGGCTTGCCACGACTACGTCCACTGCATCATCAACGGCGGCACGCCCTACACGAGCGACTACCTCTATGGTTTCTATCCGCGCAGCCAGTCGCTGACCAACTTGCTCGTTATGTCAAATAAGAAATTCTTTAAATAATCAACATGCAATAGTATCGTCATGAAACAGTTTAAACATTTTATATCACAAGTTTGCCGTGCGGCAACGGTGACTGTGGCAATCGCACTCCTGACACCTGCCGTGGGCGCTCAGGATAGCACAAAGATAAAACTTCACAGCGAAAACGGCATGTTGAACCACCTCGCCGTGGGACTTCAAACTGGATTAGGCGGCACAGGTATCGATGTCGCTGTACCTCTGCACCGCATCGTCACCGTCCGCGCCGGTATCGTGGGAAACGCCTTTGGCGACATCAAGTTCAAGGCCGTCAACACCGCAACCGATATTACGCAGATGCAACTCGTCGAAGACGACGCCGTCAAGCAGGCAAAAATGGTCGACAAGGTGCAACTTGCCCTCAAACCGCGCTTTTGGAACGCGTTCATTATGGCCGAGGTTCATCCCTTCCCCACACCCTTCTATTTCGCCGCCGGTATCTTTGCCGGCAACCGCACCTTCCTGCACTTCCGCAACACGAACGAAGGAGCATTGCAATCGCTCTACGACGCTAATCAAAAGGTGCAAGACTACAACAACCTTTTCCACACTAATTATCCACCTGTAGGCCTTAAGTTTGGCGACTACGTGTTCACCGCCGACGAAAACTATAACATTGATGTGAAGATGAAAACATGGGCAGTGAAACCCTATCTGGGCATAGGCTTCGGACAGAGCATGGCGCGCCACCACCGCCTGAGTGTCGCCGTCGATGCCGGTCTCCTGTTTTGGGGCACTCCTAAATTTGTGCTTAACAACGGCAAAACAATCAAATCGTCTTCAAAATCATCGGGCATCACTCACTTTGTGTCATGGTTCAGCGCTTACCCCATGATTCAAATACGACTCGCCTACAAGATTTTCTGACGCATCACACTTGCACAACGAAAACTAACGTTATCCCACCTCATTCCCAATTACCGGGAATGAGGTGGTTTTTCACTACACCCGCGACACTCGCATTAACTTGGAAAAACCTCTATGAATCCCTTAAAAAATCCCTCAAAATTGGCTGTTTCTTTGAAAAAAATGGTCATTTATTTTGTAGTGCGAGCGCTTTGCACTACCTTTGCAAATCGTTTGAAAAACGATAATCGGTCCGGTAGCTCAGCTGGATAGAGCAACAGCCTTCTAAGCTGTGGGCCCTGGGTTCGAATCCCAGCCGGATCACGAGGTGGCGGGAAACTGATGTAGTTTCCTGCCTTTTTTGGTGATGTTGAAGTGGCGCCGCGAGAAGAGCCGGCAGCAGCGGTTTGACTATAGCATGGTGAAGCACGCTGTCGATCGTGTGTGTGCTTATAGCGAGCAGTCAAATCAGCGGCGCGACCGCTGGCTAAGTGCGTCATTTGCTGAGCGCCGCTTGATTATTTTAATATGCTAAAAGTCCCAATTATTAAATAATTTGTTTAACTTTGTCAAGTGAATGTAAGACGAAGAGATGTTCACTTATTGGCGTGTTTATTTTTATAATTTATGCAAAACAATATTTTGAGTGGTATTGTCCCTTTCTCTATTGATGGTGTGGCGGTTAGACGACCCGTGGTTGTCGCCGGCCCGTGCAGCGCCGAGACAGAGCGGCAGGTGCTTGCGACCGCGCGTGAGTTGGCTCGCGCCGGCGTGAGGATATTTCGTGCGGGAGTGTGGAAGCCGCGTACCATGCCCGGAGGTTTTGAGGGGGTGGGGCGGCGTGCTCTCGCTTGGCTCAAAAAGGTTAAAGAGGAAACGGGCATGCTTGTAGCTACTGAAGTGGCCACGAGTGAGCATGTAGTGGCGGCACTTGAGGCTGGTGTCGACATCCTTTGGATAGGGGCGCGTACCACTGCCAATCCTTTTGCCATACAGGATGTGGCTGACGCGCTCGAGGGGCACGATGAAGCTACTGTCTTTGTCAAGAATCCGGTGAACCCCGACCTGGAATTGTGGATTGGGGCGTTGCAGCGCGTCTATAATGCTGGTGTGCGACGGCTGGGTGCAATTCATCGCGGTTTCAGCGCTTATGGCGAACACGTGTACCGTAACCAACCTCAATGGCACATACCGCTGGAGCTGCACCGCCTCGTGCCGTCGCTGCCTATTCTATGCGACCCGTCGCACATGGGTGGACGTCGCGAATTCATAGCCGAACTGTCCCAGCAAGCGCTCGATATGGGTTTTGACGGCCTTATGGTAGAATCGCACTGCGACCCCGATGCGGCAATGAGCGACAGCTCGCAGCAGGTGTCGCCGACAACACTTGAGGCTATTTTACGTTCCCTTGTGGTACGTGACAAACACTGTTCCACCGAAAGCCTTGCGCAACTGCGTCAGCAAATCGATAGCTGCGACAATGAGTTGCTTGATGTGCTCGCGCGACGTATGGCGGTGTGTCGCGACATAGGCCGTTACAAGCAGGAACATGGTATGCAGGTGGTGCAGAATGACCGTTACGGCCTCGTGCTCAATTCTCGCGTAAAAAGGGCGGCCGCATTGGGCCTCGGTGAAGATTTTGTACGGGCGATTATGGTCGCCATACATGAGGAATCGGTCAACCAGCAAGTGAAAATCGTCAATCGTAAAGGAAACGACTCGTAGCGATAATCAGCGTGGTAAAACCATTCAAAGAACAACCTCATTAATAATGATGTGTATAGCTTATAGTTCCACCGTTTTTGACAAAAATTGGGTGTTTGCCGAAGAAAACGGGGTGTTTGCTGAAAAAAATTTGCAAGAATAAAGAAGTTTCTTACCTTTGCACCGTGTGTTTTTCATGGTATTAGATTTAAAGTAATGGTGAAGGCTGTCGTGAGACATTCTTCACTTTCTTTTTTGCAGGTTGAATTTCCGTTATTTTTTCTTTTTGTGTGAGCCGTAGGCTTTGAAACGGTAGTCGCAGCTCACTTTGCCCTCAACGATTTGGTTGAGTTTTTTGCGTATTAATTGTTTGCGAATGGGTGATATGTGGTCAATGAACACATGGCCGTCGAGGTGGTCAAATTCGTGTTGTATCACTCGTGCCAAATAGCCTTCAATCACCTCATGGTGCGGTTGCCAGTCTTCATCGAGGTAGTCGATGGTGAGGCGGCTGTGGCGCGTCACGTTCTCGTGAATTCCCGGCAGGCTTAGACATCCCTCCTCACGGGTGAACGCTTGGCTTTCGGTGTCCACGTCAATTTCGGGGTTTATGAGCACCAGTCGCTTATCCTTAAGCTCGGGGAATTTGTCGGCAAGGACATCCACATCGATGTAAATGAGACGCAGACTTTGCCCCACCTGAGGTGCGGCAATGCCGATGCCATCGCTGGCATACATAGTTTCTTTCATGTTCTCTATAAGTTCTTTGAGGCCCTCGTGGTCTTGGGCGACAGGTTGGGCGATAGCCCTGATGACGGGTTGTCCGTAGAGGTAAATAGGCAGTATCATGAAGTGTCAGTTGTTATAAATGCTTTGTAAATAATCAGTAAGGATAATTGTGGCAGCGATGCTGTCGACCCGCGACTTGTCGCGACGGTCGCTTTTTTTCATGCCCCCCTCTATCATGGCGCGGTGGGCGAGGGTTGAGGTGAAGCGCTCGTCGTAAGTGACCACTTTGAGGTCGGGCAGCACTTTTGCCAGACGATTAAGGAACGGCGTGATGTAGCGCATGCTTTCGCTGGGTTGGCCGTTAAGTTGCGTGGGACAGCCCACGACAAGCAGGTCAACCTGCTCGCGCGTTACATAATCCTTGATGAAGTCGACTAAGGTGCCCGAAGGTACAGTGGCCAGGCCATTGGCAGCGATGCGCAAAGTGTCGGTGACGGCCACGCCGCATCGTTTTCTTCCGTAGTCTATCGCCATGATTCGTCCCATTGTCATGCAAAATTACTTGATTTGTGTTAATTCAGCAAGAACACCGACAGTTTTTTGCCGAAAATCACTAATTTTGTGGCATGAAACGAGGACTGACGAAAATTGAGTTGCTTGCGCCGGCACGCAATGTGGTCGTGGGCATTGCCGCTATTGATTGTGGCGCCGATGCGGTATATATTGGCGCTTCACGTTTCGGGGCGCGCGCTCAAGCCGGTAATTCGACGGCCGACATCGGGCGGCTGTGCGACCATGCCCATCGCTACGACGCGCGTGTCTATGCGACAGTGAACACCATTCTTTTCGACCATGAACTCAAGGAGGCCGAGCTCCTCGTTAAAGAACTTTATGCCGCGGGCGTTGACGCGCTTATCGTGCAGGACATGGCGCTCTTGCGCCTTGATATACCGCCCATCGCGCTTCACGCAAGTACACAGTGCGATATCCGTACGCCTGAGAAGGCGCGATTCCTTGCCTCGCTGGGCTTCTCCCAGTTGGTGCTCGCGCGCGAATTGTCGCTTGACGAGATTCGTGCCGTTTCGCGTGAGGTGGATGTGCCTCTTGAGGCTTTCGTCCACGGCGCCTTGTGTGTGAGCTATAGTGGTCGTTGTCAAGCGAGTCACGCCTTTTGTGGTCGCAGCGCCAACCGTGGCGAGTGTGCCCAGTTGTGCCGATTGCCTTATGACCTTGTTGACGGCGACGGCCATGTGCTGATGAGCGGCAAACATCTGTTGTCTTTGCGTGACTTCAACGCCACATCGGTGCTTGCCGCAATGATTGACGCCGGTGTGTCGTCATTCAAGATTGAAGGCCGTCTCAAGGACGAATATTATGTAAAAAATATTGTGGCGCATTACCGCCGATGCCTTGACGAGATTATCGCCACTCACAGCGAACTCGCGCGCGCGTCGACAGGACGAAGTGTGCCCGGTTTCGAGCCTGCGCCGTATAAGAGTTTTAACCGTTCGTTTACCACTTATTTCGTGGATGGACACCGCACACCGCGCGAAGATGACATGGCTTGCCTCGACACGCCCAAATCGATGGGTGAACCTGTGGGTTACGTAACCGCTGTGAAGGGGCGCGACATAACCTTGTCGACACGTCTTGCTTTGGCCAATGGCGACGGATTTAGTTTCATGGGGCCTGATGGCACCTTTGCCGGTTTTCGTGCCAATAAGGTTAATGGCTCCACCGTCACCACGCTTGAGAAAGTGAAAATCGCTTCAGGGACAATGGTATATCGCACGCGCGACAAAGCTTTCAACGACGTGCTAACCAGTGCGGTGGCGCGGCGCACGATGGGTATTGATTGCGAGTTGCGGCTGGCTGGCGACAGCCTGGTGCTTGCCGTGAGCGATGAGCGTGGTTGCCGTGTGGAACATAGCGTGAAGGCGCAAGGAGTGGGCGAGGCACGCACTCCGCAAGGCGCCAAGCAACGTGAGGTGCTGGCAAAACTGGGCGATACCGTTTATACCCTGCGGGAGGCCGTTGTGCTCGACACCGTTTTTGTGCCAGCCTCATTGCTCACGCGACTGCGCCGCGAGACGCTGGCTCTGCTTGAACGGACCCATGCCGCCATCCGCAAAGTGGACTTGCGGCGTAGCGAAGATAGGGACGCCCGTTACCCGTCCACGTCGCTCAGCGCGGCCGACAATGTGGCCAACAAACTCGCCCGTCAGGTGTATGCCGAACACGGTGTCACTTCCATCACGCCTGCGCTCGAATGTCAGTCAGGTCCGGTAGCCGAAGGCACTACGGTGATGCGCACGCGATATTGCCTGCGTCGGCAGTTGGGCGCCTGCCTGCAAAAGGACGGCGTGCGCCGCTTGCCGGCCACCTTGTGGCTGCGTAGCGGCAACGTGAAGCTGCGCGTGGTGTGTGACTGCGCGCGATGCGAGATGCGGTTGCTCACGGCTCGATAAACCGAATCGGCCATCTGCCACAAGGACCGATGGCCGATTCAAAGTATTATCCGCATTTGTTTTTTTACAGCGTTAACGCGTCGGGTACACATTCATCGAGCAACGCGAAGTCAACCACCTCCTTGATGGTATTCACATAGTGGAACGTGAGCCCCTTGAGGTAGATGTCCTTGATTTGCTCCACGTCTTTCCTGTTTTGTTCGCACAACACGATGTCGGTGATACCGGCGCGTTTGGCCGCCAAAATCTTCTCCTTGATGCCGCCCACAGGCGTCACCTTGCCGCGTAACGTGATTTCGCCCGTCATGGCCAAGTGGTCGCGCACGCGGCGCTGGGTGAACGACGACACGAGCGAGGTGACCATGGTCACGCCCGCCGAAGGGCCGTCCTTGGGAATGGCGCCGTCGGGCACGTGGATGTGCACATTATATTTATCGAAGAGCTCGGGGTTAATGCCGAACAGCTGGCTATGCGACTTGAGATATTGCAGCGCGATGATGGCGCTCTCTTTCATGATGTCGCCTAAGTTGCCGGTGAGCGAAAGCTTCTCGCCCTTGCCGCGAGAGAGTACCGACTCGATGAACAAGATTTCGCCACCCACTTCGGTCCACGCCAAGCCGGTGACCACGCCCGCAAGGTCGTTACCCTCGTATTGCTCTTTGGGATATTCCACACCCAGGTAGTCTTTGAGTGCCGCGGCTTCGACAGTAGTGGGGAAAGGGTCGCCGCTCGCTTTCTTACGCGCGATTTTGCGCAACACTTTGGCGATTTTCTTTTCAAGTTCGCGCACACCGCTCTCGCGCGTGAAGTTGCTGACGATGGTTTCGATAGCCTCCTTGGTGAACTTCACCTCGCGCGGCTCAAATCCATTCTCGGCCAGCTGCTTGGGCACAAGGTGCCGCCGTGCTATCTCGATTTTTTCCTCGGCGATATAGCTATTGATTTCTATCACCTCCATGCGGTCAAGCAGGGGTTTGGAGATAGTGGCCAACGAGTTGGCCGTAGCGATAAAGAGCACCTTCGACAGGTCGTAGTCCACATCGATATAGTTGTCGTGGAAATGGCTGTTTTGCTCCGGGTCGAGCACTTCGAGCAATGCGCTCGCGGGGTCGCCTTTGAAATCCTGGCCCACCTTGTCGATTTCGTCGAGGACGATGACGGGATTCGACGTGCCACACTTGGCCATCGCTTGCATGATGCGGCCCGGCAAGGCACCGATATAAGTGCGGCGGTGTCCGCGTATTTCGGCTTCATCGTGCAGGCCACCCAGCGAAATGCGCTCATATTTGCGGTTCAAAGCCTCGGCCACCGAGCGCCCCAGCGATGTCTTTCCCACACCCGGAGGCCCGTAGAGGCATAGAATGGGCGCCTTGAGGTCGCCGCGCAACTTGAGCACCGACAGATGCTCGAGAATACGGTCCTTCACATCGTCGAGTCCGTAGTGGTCGCGGTTGAGTTTGGCTTCTACTTTCTTGAGGTTGAAGCTGTCGCGCGAGTGCTTGTTCCACGGCAGGTTGAGCAGCGTGTCGAGGTAACTGTACTGCGTTGAGTAGTCGGGCGACTGCGGGTGCAGACGCTCGAGTTTGCGCAACTCTTTCTCGAAGTGGGCCGCGGCGGCCTCGCTCCATTTCATGGCTGCGGCACGTTCCTCGAGCATGGGGATGTCGTCGTCGGCTCCCAGTTCCTCTTGGATGGTCTTGAGCTGTTGTTGCAGGAAGTGCTCGCGCTGCTGCTGTGTCATCTCCTCGCGCGTGCGCTCGTTGATGTCGGCTTTAAGCTCGACAAACTGGGCTTCTTGCTTGAGCATGTGGTGGAGCATGAAGGCGCGGCGTTTCACATCGGTCTGCTCGAGCAACGACTGCTTTTGCTGCGAGGTGAGCGGAATGTTGGTAGCCAGGAAGTGGATGAGGTACACCGGGTCGTCGATGTTTTTGATGGCGAACATCAGCTCGCGTGCCCCTTGTCCCATGCTTTGCAACATCTTCATCGTCACCTCGCGCATCGAACTGATAACAGCGTCAAATTCGCGGTCGCCTTTCTCGGGTTGCGTCTCCTCGACGAGCGTACAACGTCCCTTGAGGAAAGGCTCGGTTTGGGTGAGCTCTTCCAGTCGCACCAGCGAGCGGCCTTGCAGAATCACATTGGTCGACTTGTCGGGCAGCTGAAGCACCTTGATAAGGTTCGCCACCACGCCCACCGAATACAAGTCGTTGAACTTAGGCTCTTCCACACTGCTGTCGCGCTGGCACACCACGGCGATGGGACGGTTGTTGCGCTGCACATCTTTGATGAGCGCCAGCGACTGCGCGCGTGTCACCGCGATGGGCAACGTCGACCCCGGGAACATGACCATGTCGCGCAGGGCCATCACGGGCATCCCGTCAAGGTTTTGAGTCTGCAGTTGCGACTGGTCGGGAGTTTCGGTATGAATTTCGGCGAAGATGGGTACCACCTGCGTGCTACCCTCGGCCTCGTTCTCTATATCGTTGAAAAACTTAATCATTTCGTGTCATCTATGTGTTTGGGCCTGCAAAGGTAGTGAATTAATGTGGAGTAAACAAATTGACAAGTAAACAAGTTAACGAGTTAACGAGTAAACAAGCAATCGAGGCGACCCTAAGGCCGCCTTCATGCTGAGTTTTTGGAACTTCGCAGTTTTACTGCTCGAGCAAGATTTCGTATAGTGCGGTCACGTCGGCGCCATTGACGATGCCGTCGCCGTTCACATCACCGCGCAAAGTGGGATTTGGGTCGTTTCCATTATCCCAGGCTTCAATATAAACAAAATCTTTCCACACATTAGCCACCCACCACATTTGCTCGCTCTCTTTGGGAACATAGAGAATGCATGTTCCTGTGTCAACACCCTCAAAAGCGTCGTCGCTTGCGCTGACAGGTCTGGGGCGTTTGCAATAAATTTTGTTCAGGCTCTTACAGCCAAGGAACGATTGTTGGCCAACAGCGGTCACCGAAGTGGGGATGGTCAAAGTCGTCAGGTTGGTGCCACCTGCAAACGCAAAAGCGTTAATGCGTGTGGTCCCTTCGGGTATGTCCAAGTCTTGGACTTCGGCGCCATTACAATAAAGGTGGTGGGCATAAAAAAGAGGGTTAGCCGTCTGGTCTCTGAAATAAATTTCGCTCCACTTGGCAAGGTCGGGGGTAGTGACACTCGTCAAGCTGTTGCAAAAAAAGAATGCATTGTTGCCGATTGATGTTACAGAACTCGGTATGGTCATGCTTGTCAAACTGGTGCAGTGGGCGAAAGCCAACTCTTCAATCATAGTCACCGAATGGGGAATTTCAATGTCCATTAGACTATTACAACCAAAAAAGGAATTAGAATTGATGCAAGTGATTGAATTCGGCAGAATAGCACTCTTCAAGTTGGTACACCCCGAGAACAGATTATCGCCTATGAAAGTAACGCTGTTCGGGATAGCCACATCGGTCAGGCCAGTGCTCATAAACGCATATCCACGTATGGCCGTAATTGTACCGGGAATAGAAACCCCCGTCACATCGCTGCAACCACGAAATGCGTAGTAGCCAATCTCGGTGACCGGATAGGTGATGCCATTGTGGGTCACTTTGTCAGGGATAGATATGTTTCCACTAAGGTTGGAATAGGACGGAGAGGATGAATTGTAGGTCTCATAGGTGACCGAAACCGAGACGCCATTTTGGTTGATTTTGTAGCACAAACCGTTGTCCATGAAGTCGTAGGCGCTTGTGGGGAGATAAGTCAGCAATACCACCACCATCAATACTGAGTTGAAAAGTTTGGTTTTCATATATTTAGAATCAATTAATAGTCGTTTTTTTAGGTGCAGACAGCGGTTGCAGCCGCAGTGTTTTAAGATTGCTGCAAATTTAGCAAAAATTTCTCACCAATCAAAAAAAGGTGGCAATTTTCCTGCGAATTCAAATTCCGTTAAGAAGTGATTTTACGAAATGTTCTTTTTTTATTGAAATTTGCTTTTAATGTACTGAAATTTTGTATTATTTGCACAAAATAACGTGTAATCGCACATTAAGAAAAGACGTGTAACTCCACGAAAGGAACAGATGGTCGCGGATTAATAATTGCCCGCTAAAAAACGACTGTTCATTGGAACAGCGTAGCCGAGTCGAAAAAAGTGGTGCTGCTTGTGAGGAGGTGTCGTTTATTAGTATTATCTTTGTCACAAGAAATTGCTGGTATGTACGCTTTGGCTGATTGTAATAACTTCTTTGTGTCGTGCGAGCGGGTGTTTGACCCGTCGCTCAACGGACGCGCCGTGGTGGTTCTTTCGGGCAACGACGGCTGTGTGATCGCGCGCAGTAACGAGGCTAAGGCGCTGGGTATTCCCATGGGGTGCCCGGCGTTCCAAATCAAGCGTCACACCGACCCTCGCGGCGTGATACAGTTGTCGGCGCGCCACATCGTGTACAGCGACATGTCGCAACGGGTGATGATGATTTTAGGCGGCGAGTTTGACAAAATAGAGGTCTATTCGGTCGATGAGGCATTCTTCCGATTGCCCGACGACGAGGAAGACGTGTTGCGCGCGCGCCTGGCGCGTGTGGTCGACAAAATCTATCGTTATGTGGGAATCCCGGTGAGCATCGGGTTCGCGCCCACGCGCACCTTGGCCAAAATCGCGTCACACAAAGCGAAGAAAGATCCGGTCAACCATGAGCGCGTGCAGGGGCTTATGAAACAGGTCGATATAGAGAAAGTTTTAAGTAATACTTCAATCGACGACGTGTGGGGTGTGGGGCGCAAACTCACCGTGGCGCTACGCCAGCGTGGCGTGTTCAACGCATGGCAACTGGTGCATTTCCCCACATCGCTGCTGCGCTCTTTGTTCTCCATCACTATGGTGCGCACGCAGGCTGAGCTGCGAGGCGTGGATAGCGTGAACATCAATCCTGTCGACATGGCCCACAAGTCGATAATGAACTCGCGTACCTTTGGCCACGTGATCAACTCGCGGCGCGAGATCGCCGACGCCGTGCTCAACTTTGCGGCTCATTGCGCCAAGCAGTTGCGCGACGAGCGTTCGTTGGCGCGCACGGTCACAGTGTATGTGCGAGGTGACCACTTTCGCGAGGACCTGCCGTTCTATTCCAACTCGTGCCAGGTGCGCCTTGAGGCGCCCACGTCGGGAACACCCGAAATCGTGTCGGCCGCGTTGCGGGCGTTCCACAGCATTTTTCGTGAGGGGTTCTATTACCGCAAAGCAGGCGTGATGGTGAGCGATATAGTCGCCGCCAGCCTCGTGCAACTCGATGTGTTTGCCGAGCCGCAAGCCTCAAAGACGCGCCAGCTCATGAGCGCCGTCGACCATATCAACCGTTCGCTGGGCAAGAAGGCGGTGACACTCGTGCCGCAACAGCTGGGGCATGGCGACTGGAAGCCGTCGCAAAACCACGAGGCGCGCGTGAGTGCCACCTTGCACATTCACACGGGCATGTCGCCCATCAGAAAAGAGAAAAGTTGAATTTTGTCTCCAGACCATTAATCAAGCCGTAGATGGCGATGGCCAGGATTAGGGCACCCATGATGCGGTTGATGAGCATCATACTGCCCATGTTGATGCGAGAGCGCACCTTATCGACAATGTAAGTGATTCCCCACCACCACAGTAAGGCGCCCACCACAATAAACACATAGCCGAGGATGAAGTCGTAGAAATGCGTGCACTCGGCGGGGAAACCCTTTGCGGCAAAGAGCGGCAGGATAAGCAACACGATGAGCGGATTAGAGAGCGTGAACAGGAACCCGGTGATGATGTCTTGCGTGATCTGGTCTTTGTTGCGTTTCAGTTCCTCGGCCTTTTCCTCTATTCTGCTCTTCTTGCTTTTCTTGCCTTTTTTCTTGTTGACCTCCTCAATGGGCTTGTTGCCCGTGGGGTTGTGAATCATCATGTAAATGGCGTAGGCGATGAGGATGAGGCTACCGATGATTTGCAACTCTGTTTGGTAAGCGGTGATGTAGGTGGTGACAAACGCCAGACCGAATCCCGCCAGCAGGCAGTAGAACAAATCACTGATGGCTGCGCCCACACCCGTATAGAACCCCGACTTGCGCCCATTGTTAATCGTGCGCTGCACGCACAATATCCCGATGGGGCCCATGGGGGCCGAGAGCATGATGCCGATGGTGGCACAACCTATTATCAATGCTATGAGTTCAGCCATAGTTCACAAAAACCCTGCAAAGATAAATAAAATTTTTCAAATAAAAACACTTTTTCACCCATTAACCTGTCCTTCTCGTCATATTCCATCGAAAAGCCCCGCAATGAGTTTCATCGTTATCCCCTATAGATAAGTTTTCATTTCAGCTTTTTGTGGCGCTGATGCGCTGAAAAGCAAGACGTGGGGCGCCGTTGGCGAGGGTGATGATACCGCAGTAAGTGAAGCCGTGGGCAAGAATGAGGTGGCGCATGATGGCGTTGTCGGCATGGGTGTCGATGCGCAGGTTGGGGTCAACCCCGGCGCAGTATTCAATCACGGCGGCGAAGATGCCGTGCACATGAGGAGGCGATGCCAGGCGGTGGATAACGTGGTATGGGGCCACGTCATCGAGCCACGCGCCATCGATGGAGGAATAGGTGGGCTCGGGCGAGGGCAAAAAGGCGAAATAGGCGACTATGTCGTCGCCGAGTGTCGCCACGAAACCGCCTCTTCGCGCGATGTCAGCTGCAATGACCTCACGCGAGGGATAGCCGTCAACCCACTGGCAGGTATTGCCACTATCGCGCATGATGCACTTTGCCGCGTCGACGACGGGCATGATGGCGTCAAGGTCGTTGAGGCGCGCTTCTCGAAAATCGTATTTCATAATCCTCGTTAAATTCAAATAAGGGATAAAGGAAAAGAGAAAGGGTTAAGCGCATGCCGTTAGCTTAGCGCTTAACCCATATCTGTTACCGCTTATCAGTTAGAACCACTTGAGGTAAGCGAAATCTTGGCGATTAGGCAAGTTGTTGTTCCACGGGAAGATGCGGAACGAGAACTTGAAGATGCCGTTCTCCTTAATGCGGTCCTTGAAATAGAAGGTGAGGATATTACCATCTTCCTCAACGACCTTGAGCGGATGAGCCGCATGGAATTTTTGCTCACCATCGATTTCACGATAGGTAACGAGTTCCACGCCCAGACTCTTGCCCAAGCCGGCGGTATCGATTTTGACGGTGGCTTCAAGGGAGTTGGTGCTGTCGGTAGCGCCGTGGAAAGTGTCGCTGAGTTGCACGTCTACCACCTTGATATCGTCCCACTTGCTCACCACGTTCTCTTTCCACGCGACAATTTCGCGGGCGAGGGCGTAGTTGTTGGCGCGCAGTTTCTTGGCGCGTGCGGCTTCCTTGCTGTAGAAACGGTCGATGTAGTCACGCATCATGCGACTCATCGTGTAGTGGGGCGCGATTTGCGTGAGACTGTTCTTGATATACTGTATCCACTCGGGGCTGTATCCCTTGCTGTTCTTGGCAAAATAGAGGGGGATAATCTCGTTCTCGAGCATCGAGTAGATGGTGGCCGCATCGAGCTTGTCCTGCTGGCTCTGGTCACCGTAGGAACGCTTGGCGGTAAGAGCCCATCCGGCTCCCTGGCGGTAACCTTCGTACCACCATCCGTCGAGCACCGAGAAGTTGAGCAAGCCGTTCATCTCGGCCTTCTCGCCGCTGGTTCCCGAGGCCTCGAGGGGACGAGTGGGGGTGTTGAGCCAAATGTCGACACCGGTGATGAGGCGCTTTGACACGGTCATGTCGTAGTTCTCAAGGAAGATGATCTTACCGAGGAATTCGGGCATCTTCGAGATTTCCACGATGCGGCGAATGAGGTCCTTTCCGGCTCCATCGGCAGGATGAGCCTTACCGGCGAAAATGAACTGGACGGGGAAGTTCTCGTTGTTGACGATGCGCTTGAGACGATCCAGGTCGGTGAAAAGTAGATGGGCACGCTTATAGGTGGCGAAGCGGCGGGCAAAACCGATGAGCAGAGCGTTAGGGTTGATCTTGTCGATAATCGACATGATTCGGGTGGGATCGCCCTGGTTCTTGAGCCATGACTCGCGGAAGTCGCGGCGCACAAAGTTGATGAATTTCGTTTTCATCGTCATGCGCAGGTTCCAAATCTCCTCGTCGGGAACACGCTGGATGGCAGCCCACACGTTGGGGTCTTCTTGATGCTCAAGGTATTCGGGGCCGAAAATCTTGGCATAGAATTCTTTCCATTCGCTGGCGGCCCAGGTGGGCATGTGCACGCCATTGGTGACATATCCCACGTGAGACTCTTCGGGAGCATAGCCTTGCCACACGCCCTGGAACATCTTTTTCGACACCTCGCCGTGGAGCCAGCTCACGCCGTTACTCTCCTGCGTGGTGTTGAGGGCGAAGACGCTCATCGAGAAGCGCTCGTTGGTGTCGGGGTGCTCACGGCCCATGTTCATCAGGTCACTCCACGAGATACCCAGCTTAGCGGGGTACTCGCCCATGTAGCGCCCAAAGAGGTCCTCGTCGAAGTAGTCATGTCCGGCGGGAACGGGCGTGTGAACGGTGTAGAGCGACGAGGCGCGCACTACCTCGAGGGCTTCGTTAAAACTCAGGCCCTCGTCCTGCACATAGTCGACGAGACGCTGCAGGTTGAGCAATGCGGCGTGACCTTCGTTGCAATGATAAATTTGCGCCTTGACCCCCAACTTCTTGAGCGTGAGAACGCCGCCAATGCCCAGCAGGTATTCCTGCTTGATGCGGTTTTCCCAGTCGCCGCCATAGAGCTTGTGGGTGATAGAGCGGTCGTAGTCGCTATTCATGTCGATATCAGTGTCGAGCAGATACAGGTTCATGCGGCCCACATTCACGCGCCACACGTTGGCGTATACCATGCGGCCGGGGTAGGGGACTTCTACCACCATTTGCTTGCCGTCTTTCTCCATGACCGGCTCGAGGGGAAGCTGGTTGAAGTTCTGGGGCTCATACCTCTCGATTTGCTGGCCATCGACGCTCAGCGACTGGGTAAAATATCCGTATCGATAGAGGAAACCCACAGCCGTCATGTTGATGCGGCGGTCGCTGGCCTCTTTGATGTAGTCGCCGGCAAGGATACCCAGGCCGCCTGAGTAAATCCTGAGCGCGTTGCACAAGCCATATTCCATGCTGAAGTAAGCCACCGATGGCACATCGTTGCGCATGGGCTCTTTCATGTAATCCTTGAAATGCTGATAAACGGTGCTGATGCGTTCCATCATCACATCGTCCTTGCTTATTTCCTCAAAACGTTTCGCTTTCATGCGTTGCAGCATCATCACCGGGTTTTCGCCGGTAGCTCGCCACAAGTCGCGGTCGAGGTCGTGGAAGAGACGCTTACCTTCGCTGTTCCACACCCACCACAGGTTTTTCGACATCTCGTTAAGTTTCTTCAACTTGCCGGGAAGTTCACTTTTTACCGTAATGTTTCTCCACACGGGAGCATTGGAGTTACTAACTTTGATTTTCATATTTTTTAATTAACTGTATATTGATTTTCACTGAAATATGGTCAAGAGCGGGCTTGAGCGGCTTTGAGCGCCACGGTGTAAGCCTGCTTATAATATTTTATAAAGTTGGCCCAGGAAGCCGCACGAGCGGTCTTTTGGGCATGTTGCCTGACGATTGCCATCAGGTCGGGGTCCATTTCGACGACGTCACACAACCCGTCGACGATTTGCCCGAGCGCCTCGTCGTAGTTCGAGTCGCCGCGATGAACGACCATCACGCCGGTGTTCTTGTAATTGGTGCCCTGCGTCGACAACACCCACTGGCCAAATCCCGCCAGGTCGGTGGTGATGGTGGGCACCCCGAAGGCGGCGCTTTCGAGCGGCGTGTAGCCCCACGGCTCGTAATAGGATGGGAACACGGTCATATCAAGGCCGCTAAGCACGTCGTAGTAGGGCATGTTGAAGATGCCATCGTCACCATTAAGGTAGCTGGGCACGTAAACCACCTTAAGCGGGTCGTTGGGGTAATTGTAAAGCCCCATATTGAGAATCTTGTTGTAGATTGCGTCGGTCTCACGGTTATGTATTGTGTGGGTGATGATGGGATTGAACAGCCCCACGGCCTTGTCGCGCGCAATCGCGTCCTTGAGGTCGTGGCGAGCGGTATCGACCCAACCGGGCACAAGCACGAAAGCCACCACACGGCGTCCTGCCAAGCATGCTCGTCCGCGCAACACATTGAGTGTGTCAAGGAACAAGTCGAGACCTTTGTTGCGGAACTCGGCACGTCCCGATGTTCCCACAAGCAACGCCGTGTCGTTGATGCTTTCGTCGCCACTCAAGGCGCGAACTACCTGCAGAAGACGCTTGCGGGCCGCCGCGCGTATTTTGAGAGCCTTAGCTCCCTTTTGCACAAAGTTTTGCTCAAAAGCGTTGGGCGTAACAATGGGACGTCGCTCAAGCAATTGTTCGCATTCCCGTGCTGTAACATCGCTCACGGTAGTGAACGCGTCGGCCTCATGGGCCGCGGCTTTTTCGAGGCTGTGTTTCGACACCATGTTGAGTTCGCCGGCCATCTGGTCGCCATGGTAACCGCTCATGTAGTCATAAAGAGGCTTGCCGTTACCGCAAATGCTACGCCCTATGCTTGTGGCGTGGGTGGTGAACACGGTGCCCACTTGCGGCAACCGCGACTTGATGTAGAGTAGTCCCATGCCCGTGGTCCACTCATCAAAGTGTGCTATGGCGCGGGCATCGCCGCCAGCTTGTTTCATTAAGGTTTCGATGACAAGCGCGGCCCCATAAGCGAAAACGCACGACTCATCATAGTCGCCATATCCATGAAGCGAATCAACACCATATCGCCGCCACATGTCACCGTAAAGTTCATTCTTATACCGGTAAAGCGACTTGTAGTTGACCAGCACCACAAGCGGGTTGCCGGGCACGTCCCAGCGTCCGGTGCGCACGCTCATTCCTGCCGGTAACTTCTTGGTGTCGAGCATGGTGTCGAGTGGAGTCTCGGCTTCAACAAAGAAAGGCGACGGGGTCTCATTGTTCCACAAGTCGGGGCCTATGAACACGAGTCGGTCGCCGTAAGTCTTTTGCAGGGTTTTTGCCTTCGTTGAGAGAACAGCATATATTCCTCCCACACGGTTGCATACTTCCCAGCTTATTTCGAACAAATATTGTGGCATAAAAGCGCTTTGTTTCTTTGGCTCAAAAAACCAAAGGGAATCAAGAAAATTGTGTAAATAACGTTATTAAGCCGCAAAGTTACTAAAAATATTGCACTTGCGCGCAATAACCTCGCCATAATGAGCAAAAAAGTGCCGTGCAAACCTTTACGCGCACAGCACTTATATACTCCTGACTTCGTCACTTTTTTCAAGAAAGAAAAGTGTTAATTTGTAATTGCCTAT
>CAMVPC010000004.1 GCA_947169265.1 uncultured Prevotellaceae bacterium | reverse complement strand
CTACTGGCGACTCTTTTGCGACACATTCTGCACGTTTTTACACGCTCATGGCAACAATAAACGTGTTTTTACGGCAGAAAATCACTTTCTATGTCATATTTTCAATTTTTGGTTTTACAATAAATTGCTCGACTTAGGTCTCACAATCGTTAACTGTAAATGCTTCATGTAATCTATAGAACTATAGCCCTCAGAAACACTCTGCAAACTTTGTTTGCAAAGTTAATGATTTCTTCTGACTTTTCGCTCATTCTGCTCGCTTTTCTTGCAGAATGTGTTTGTTTTTTAACATATATAGACGAAATGGCATCTCTTCTTGCCACAATTTGTCTCAGTTAAAAGAAAAACGGATGGATTCTTGCGGTGTAAGTTTAGGTTTAAGTTTAGATGTTCTTATATATATATATATATTTAATAAGGTAAAGTAATACCTATAATGTTCGAGTTTAATAATTTCAGTTTAGAGGTTCATGTATATATACATGGGTAAACGTGTACCTAAACTTTGCAGAATGAAAAGACTTTCTATTTTCCAATAACACATTTTTCTTTTTACAGAAGAAAAATCCATTTATTAGTTCCATCCCCTTCTCATTCTACCCTCCTTTTCTGATGAGCCAGTTTTTGATGAGAAGGGTAAAAACTGTATTTTCAAAGTAACAAAATTATGAAAGTTAACAAAAATGTCTGTAAAACGGGAAAAAATGCACTGATGTACATGGTTTATTCAAATGAAATGCCTATCTTTGCATTTGAAAAATCATCAAAATTTCAAAGGTCTTATGATAAACGGACATTCTATAGATAGCAATACCTTAAGGCAACGCATAGAAGCGATGCCTGAAGATAGTATTCTGTTCCGCTCTGACTTCCCAGAATATCACGCTGAGTTTGTTGGTAGCACCTTGTCTGAACTAACCAATGAGGGAGTATTGACAAAGATAGCGCAAGGCATTTATGCCAAACCTCGAAGAAGTCGGTTCGGAATTGTACTTCCCACTGTTGATAAAGTGGTACAAGCTATAGCAACCCGTGATAATGCCCAAGTTTTACCTTCAGGCATGACAGCACTAAATATACTAGGGCTATCTACGCAGGTTCCAATGAATTATACGTACCTAACAACAGGCAGCGAGAGGACAGTTAAACTCGCCAATCGTCAGGTAACTTTGAAACGCGGTGTCCCCAAGAATTTCTGCTATGAGACTCGCCTCATTGCCTTATTGGTCCAAGCTCTTAAGGCGTTAAAGCAAGAGAATGTATCCGATAACGAACTGCAGACGATTAATTCACTGATATCAAAAGAACCAAACAAAGAATCGTTGATGCGAGACATGGATTTGATGCCAGCATGGATGAAACGAATCATAAAACCAATGCTTAAAACAGAATAAAGACAATGGAAAAACTTTGGTTAAACAACGAGCTTGTTGATCGTCTAGCGATGCTACAACAGACGGAAGCCACGCATCCTGGTATCAATCAAGTGGCTATAGAAAAGGACTGGTGGGTAACTGTCACGTTGAAAGCTCTGTTCCAGACGGACTGTCGTGAATGGTTGATATTCAAGGGAGGCACGTCACTCTCAAAAGGTTTCAATATTATTGAACGTTTTTCTGAGGACATAGACTTAGCCATAAGCCACTCTTTCTTTGGCATAGAAAAGTCAAACAAGAGCCAACGCGATAAACTGAAGAAGCTGGCACGAAAGTATATACAAGAAAAACTTTCGGCCCAAATTGACGCACATTTAAAGAGCATGGGTGTCACCGGGTACACTATCGAGAATGTCACCCAAGTGCAAGACAAGAATGGAGAATGGAAACCTATAGACTCAGACAAAGATCCTACGGTCATACTGCTACATTATCCGTCCATCATTGAAGACACTATCACTTACATTCCTCCGCGTGTGAAGATCGAGATTAGCTGTCTCTCCATGGACGAACCAACAGAGGAACGTTACATTCACTCATTAATTGGTAAGACCTTTGAAGAGGAAGACATAGATGCCAATTGCAAGATAAGAACTGTTGTTCCTACACGCACATTCTTGGAAAAAATATTTCTGTTGGCCGAAGAGTTTCAGAAAGATAAGCCCAGAAGCGTTCGTATGTCCCGTCATCTGTACGACTTGGAGAAACTGATGGACACTGAATATGGGCGGGAGGCTTTGGCTGACCGCACTCTCTATGACGCAATTGTTGAGCATCGTAGAGCATATTACGCCTTGAAGTATGTGAACTACGATCTTCATGCTCCTGCTTCTATCAATTTTATGATACCAAAGCAAGCAATTGAATCATGGAAAGCCGACTATGCAGACATGCGTCGTTTCTTCATCTATGGCCAATCATTGGAGTTTGATGCTTTGATGATGAAAATTGCAGAATTGCAGGAAAAAGTAAGAGCTATTGCGAAATAATAAAACGAGATATATTTAACGAATCACAAGACCAAATAATTATGAGGGGATACCATAACGTAAAGCCTGTAAACAAATACTGTATTATTGAGATCGAGTAACAATTATGAAAAATGTAACTATTGATGTTTTGAGGGAAGCTTTCAGAAAGTTGCTTACCGCCACATACTATGATAAGACGGATATGGTGATGCGGTATCGCGTGGCTACACTCGCAAAGAGCCTTTCATCAAAGGAGGAAGAAAGGCGCATTTTTAATAAACTTCTGAGCGTAGCAGAAGGAAAAAACGACAAACTGCTTGACAGGTGGCTTCATGAGATGTCTTTATCGTTCTATCCAAAGAAAGTAACAAGTAACGAAGAGACTGCTGATGGCCATGTAATAACTAATGTACCACCCCATCAGATGAGGGTTGAGAGGTTAATGGTGAAGGCAAATATACCTGTTGAGCTTTGCATCCTTGATGTCGCTTGGCTTCTGTTATATGGATTTCAAGTTGATAGCAAACTATACAACCATAGTTATGGTAATAGGATGGATCTCATACCCAATGAAAGTGGAGTACGGTTAGGCAATGCGTTATTTAAAAAGTATCAGAATCAATATAGAAAATGGTGGGCAAACGGTATTAAAGCTGCTAACCAACATCTTAAAGAAAAAGAAGATGTAACTATAATAAATTTTGATATCAGCAATTGTTATCATTCTATAGATTTCAACTTTGATGAATTCTTCACCTATTTTGACACAAACTGGCCTGACAACAACCTACGTGAAGATACACTGACTCAAACTATCATCAAAGTATATCAGCGATATTGGGAAATAACACAAAACACGGACATAGATGTCTTCAATGGGAATAATGTAGGAAAACACCCTTTGCCGCTAACTTTGATGAGTGCCCATGTATTAGCAAATTGGTATCTAAGTCCGCTTGATGATTTTATCAATCAACAGTATCAACCGTATTATTACGGAAGATATGTTGATGATTGTATGGTTGTGGTAAAGACAAAGTCTACAGAAGGGACTTTGATAGATAGTTTTCAAAAAGAACTGCACGGACTAATGGCTATCAATGATAATAAAGCTATTTTTGCTTTTGCTGAAGGTATATATCAACGGTTATGTTCCTTTGAACTACAACAAGACAAAATATATATTTACAGATTTAACTGCATGTTACCTCAGTCATCTCTTGACGAGTTTGTGCAAGGGCAGATGGAGCGAAGTAGCGAATTCCGATTCCTTACGGATGACGCTGATATTGGCAATGTAAATTTGGAATTTGTGACCTTGGTTAATACGCTTGATGCAGAAGAGGAACCTGGACGAAGATTTAATATACTGGAAGAGAATAAGTATAAGTTGGCCGTATACCTTGCAAAGTTATCATCAAGACTATCCAAATATGGTGAAAGATATGAGCATTATGAAGAGGTAGAAAAAGTATTTCGCTATTTCACAGAAGGATATTTAATTAAACATTATCAGCTGTGGGAACGCCTAATGACGGTTTTTGTTCTTGCAGGCAGGCAAGACTATGTAGTAGAATTTGTTGAGAATGCAAAGCGTCAGATAGAAACATTAATACCAAAGGTTGGCTTATTTGGTGATAACGCAGAAGCAGGAATGCAGCAATTGGTGAAATGTTTAATATTCCATTTGGAGCAATCACATAATTTGGCTCTCAGTTTGCACCGAGAAGTCTCAGAGGTTGATTTACTTTATCTTGACACCTTTATGGTTAGGATGCACTATAATCTGCTACCACTACAAGAATTTTATAAGGATTTTGTGACCAAGGGGGTGAAACTGACTATGGGTGATTTTGAATTACGAGAAGATTTGCTCGAGTACCGATGGATGCCATACTATGTGAAATATTATGCCATAGTAAATGCATTAAGCATTGGTGAGATATACAATCCAAGCATTTATCAACGTGCTTTTGATATATATTGTAAATTGAATCATGTTGGGCACCCCCTCGATTGGATGGCATTTTGCCGACCACCGCAAGAAGACAAAGTTACAGAATTCAATGTGGATTTAGCATGGGCACCTCTTTATGAAGATTGCCGAACGGTATCTGTAGTAGAAATGGATATTAAGAATGATGATGCAATAGATGTTATTGATAAGTTTGGAATAGTTGACATAGAAAAGGTTGCGGTATTTGATAACATCCTAGATCAGATAACAAAAATATATAAAACAGATATTTTTATACTGCCTGAGCTTTCACTACCTATATATGAGTTAATGAGTTATTGTCTATATGCCGCTAAATATGAGAGGGCTTTTGTATCAGGAATGGAATTCGTAGTTAAAAGGGATACCGTTTATAACTACATAATTACTTGTTTGCCTATTACCCTATATGGTCAGAAGGATGCCGTACCAGTAATAAGGCTCAAGAACCACTATGCTCCTGATGAAATAAATGAGATTCATGAAAAAGGTAAGAATGTGCCGCAACTAACCGAAAATTGGCAGAATTTGTATCATTGGCATGGTCATGTGTTTGCAAGCTACTATTGTTTTGAACTGGCCAGTATTAAAGAACGATCGTATTTCTATTCAATGATAGATGCCATATATAGTCCCGTATTCAACAAGGATACTTATTATTTCAACAATATTGCAGAGTCAATGGCAAGGGATATGCACTGCTATTTTATTCTGTGTAATGTTTCGCATTACGGAGACAGTCGAGTAACAAAACCTGACAGCCATGTGTCAATGAATATGCTGAAAGTAAAAGGAGGAAACACGGATGACAATAAAGCGGTTGTATTATCTGCGGAACTGGATGTAGAGGGCCTTAGAGACTTTCAGATGATGAGCATGGAAGAACAAGATGCAAACAAGAAGAAGTTTAAGAAAACGCCACCAGACTATAATAAGACTAAGGTTGTTCAAAGAGGACGTGAAAGATTTTTGTTTCAGTACAACGATTGGAACGACACATTCATAGCAAATATAGTTGAAGTTGGTATGAAATATTAAAATGAGGCGTGTATTTAATTCTTACAAGGAGGGGCTGGATCTGGAGCTCGTACGGGAGTACTGCATGGAGCATGGGGAGGTGCGGACGTTTCTGCGCGGCGAGACGCTGGAGGTTGCGGGCGAGACGGCGCAGTGGGTAGCCTATGTAGAGCGGGGATGCTTCAAATACATGGTGCATAACGGCGAAGAGGGAAAGGATTATTGTACGGGCTTCGCCTTCGAAGGAGAGTTCGTTGCAGATTACCCGAATTGTCTTTCTGGTAAGAATTCTGAGGTGACTATTATGGCTGGGACATCATGCAAAGTATTCCAAATCCAAGGCAAAGATTTGTGTTCTTTGCTGGAGTCTGCCAATATGAGAGGCCTCAAACAAGCCATATCTGACAACCTTTTTGCCCAAGTATATACACAATATCTTGATTCCTATCGTATGACAACTAGAGAACGATATAAACGTTTACTCAGTCGTTGTCCAGAAATTGTACAATGCATCAGTCTGAAAGATATTGCTTCTTATCTAAAAGTAACTCCTACCACAATCAGTAACATTCGACGTGAGATAACTTTCAGTCTGTAAATTCTCAAAACGTTTTGAGAGTTTGAATGTCTAATGACAATTTTATTTCGAAATATACGCTTAACTTATACAATCTCATTACCTTTGTACTCAAAAAAGTGAAATGAATATCCTCATTATTGGAGCTACATCAGGTATAGGAAGGGCTCTCTTTGAAAAATATGTATCAGAAGGGAATCATCTCGGAATTGTTGGCCGACGGACGAATTTGTTGGATGAACTACAACTGCAGCATACATACAACACTTTCGTTTTTGCGGCAGACATTACAAAACAGGACGAAATAGAACAGGCCATTCACACTCTTTGCGAGAAACTTGGGAATATTGATATTGCCATAGTTTGCTCGGGGATTGGCGACCTCAATCCTTCACTTGTCTATGCATTAGAACACCCAACGATAGAAACGAACGTGAAGGGATGGACATTTGTCATTGATACGCTTTACCATATATTTGAAAAGCAGGGGTATGGCCACCTCGTAGCAATCACTTCAATAGGAGGGCTACGAGGTGAACCAATGGCTCCTGCTTATAGTGCAACCAAAGCCTATCAAATCAACTACATGGAAGCTTTGCGCAAAAAAGCGTTCAAGAGCTATGGACACGTAACAGTTACTGACATTCGGCCCGGTCTCGTAGACACAGCTATGGCAAAGGGCGAAGGTCTCTTTTGGGTAATGCCTGTTGATAAGGTTGTTGACCAGATATACGCTGCAATCCGTCACAAGAAATCAAAAGCATATGTCACCAAGCGATGGCATGTCCTCGGCATTATTAACAAGAACCTACCATTCTTCTTATATAGATTATTGTAATTTGAGGGATGGCATATATTCTGCAACGTTTTAAGCCTAAAATCGTCCGAATTCATAAATAAGTAAAAGGGACCTGCCCAAACGGACAGGTCCCTTTGTTGATTATTTCAGAGTCAATTTATTCTTCCACTGCTGCCTGCGCGGCGGCAACACGTGCGATGGGCACGCGGTAAGGCGAGCAAGAGACGTAGTTCATGTTGAGTTTTGCGCAGAACTTGACCGACGAGGGCTCGCCGCCGTGTTCGCCGCAAATACCCACATTGAGGTCGGGCTTGGTGGCGCGTCCTTTCTTCGTTCCCATTTCGACGAGTTGTCCCACGCCTTCCTGGTCGAGCACCGCAAACGGGTCAACCTTGAGGATACCAAGTTCCTTGTAGCGTCCCAGGAACTTGGGAGCATCGTCACGCGAAAATCCGTAGGTCATTTGCGTGAGGTCGTTGGTACCGAACGAGAAGAAGTCGGCCACTTGGGCGATTTGGTCAGCCACAAGAGCGGCGCGCGGAATCTCGATCATGGTTCCCACCTTGTAGGACACGGTCTTGCCACGCTCGGCAAAGACTTGCTGTGCCGTGCGGTTGATGATATCGGCTTGAAGCTCGATTTCTTTAAGCACGCCCACGAGCGGCACCATGATTTTGGGGTGCACATCGATACCGCGCTCTTGCACGTTGAGGGCGGCCTCGATGATGGCGCGAGCCTGCATCTCGGTGATTTCGGGATAGGTGCAACCCAAGCGGCAACCGCGGTGACCCAGCATGGGGTTGAACTCTTCGAGGCTGGTGCAGATGTTCTTGACTTGGTCGAGCGAGATACCCACTTCCTCGGCGAGTTCCTTTTGGGTAGCCAGCTGATGAGGCACGAATTCGTGCAGCGGCGGGTCGAGCAGACGGATGGTAACCTCAAGACCGTCCATAGCCTCGAAGATGCCTTCAAAGTCGCTACGCTGCAAGGGCAGAAGCTTAGCCAGAGCGATGCGACGGCTTTCCTCGCTGTCGGCAATAATCATTTCGCGCATGGCCTTAATTCGGTCGCCCTCGAAGAACATGTGCTCGGTGCGGCACAGGCCGATACCCTTGGCGCCGAAGCGGCGTGCGACCTTGGCGTCGCGGGGCGAATCGGCATTGGTATAAACCAGCATCTTGGTGTATTTCTCGGCCAGTTTCATCACTGCCGCAAAGTCACCGCTCATGTCGGCATCGACAGTCGAGACGAGGCCTTCATACACTTCACCGGTGCTGCCGTTGATTGAAATCCAGTCGCCTTCGTGATAGAGTTTGCCGTCCATTTCGACTGTTTTAGCCTTATAGTCGACCTTGATTTCACCTGCACCCGACACACAGCACTTACCCATACCGCGTGCCACCACAGCCGCGTGCGACGTCATGCCACCGCGTGCGGTGAGGATACCTTGCGCCACGCTCATGCCACGCAGGTCTTCGGGCGAGGTTTCAAGACGCACCATGATTACTTTCTTATTGCGTTTTGCCCAATCTTCGGCGTCATCGGCAAAGAAGACGACATGACCGGTAGCGGCACCGGGCGATGCGGGGAGACCCTTAGCAATAACCTTGGCATTCTTCACCGCGCTCTTGTCGAACACCGGGTGGAGCAGCTCGTCGAGTTTTTCGGGTTCCATGCGCTTGAGCACGGTTTTCTCGTCGATAACGCCCTCACGAAGGAGATCCATGGCGATCTTCACCATAGCGGCGCCGGTGCGTTTACCGTTACGCGTTTGCAACAGCCACAGTTTTCCGTTCTCAATGGTGAACTCCATGTCCTGCATGTCCTTGTAATGGTCCTCGAGTTTCTGCTGGATATCGACCAGTTGAGCGGCACATTCGGGCATCGACTCTTCCAGCGAGGGGTACTTGGCGGCACGCTCTTCCTCGCTGATTCCTTGCAGCTTGGCCCAACGGCGGCTACCCTCGGTCATAATTTGTTGCGGAGTGCGTACGCCGGCGACGACATCCTCGCCCTGGGCGTTGATAAGGTACTCACCGTTAAAGAGATTCTCGCCGGTAGCGGCGTCGCGCGAGAAGCACACGCCGGTAGCACTATTGTTGCCCATGTTTCCATAAGCCATGGCCTGCACATTGACTGCCGTTCCGTACTCTTCGGGGATACGGTTCATTTGACGGTACAAGATGGCGCGCTCGTTGTTCCAGCTGTCGAACACAGCGTAAATGGCACCCCAAAGCTGGTCCCAAGCGTTGACAGGGAAATCCTTGCCAGTGCTGTTTTTCACGGCTTGCTTGAAGAGCACCACGAGGTTCTTGAGGTCGTCCACATCAAGCTCGGTGTCGAGGTTGACCCCCTTAGCGGCCTTCACTTTCTCCATGATTTCCTCAAACGGATCAATATCGGTCTTGTTTTGGGGTTTCATGCCCAACACCACATCGCCATACATCTGCACGAAACGGCGGTAGCTGTCCCATGCGAAACGGGGGTTGCCCGACTTGGCGGCAAGCGTCTCGACGACCTCGTCGTTAATACCCAGGTTGAGCACAGTGTCCATCATGCCAGGCATGGAGACAGGAGCGCCCGAGCGAACCGACACGAGCAACGGGTTAGAGGGATCGTTAAACTTCTTTTCGGTAAGATTTTCGATGTGTTGAATAGCTTTCTCCACATCACCCTTGATGAGTTTCACCACTTCGTCACGTCCTTTCTCGTTATAAAGGGTGCACACCTCAGTGGTAATTGTGAATCCCGGGGGAACGGGAACGCCAATCAGGTTCATCTCGGCCAAGTTCGCGCCTTTACCGCCCAAGAGCAGTTTCATGTCGGCGCCGCCTTCAGCGTGGCCATTACCGAAAGTATAAATTGCTTTCATGCTTAAATAATTGATTATTAATTTATTATTATTACTAATTACTTGCAATAGGCAAAATAAGGTCACAAAAAACCCTAATTTTTTGCAAAGATAGTGAAAAAAGTTCAATTTCAGGCACTCGCAAGAAAACTTTTTCACTTTTCGTGTGTGAACGCTTTCATTTGAAAACTCACACAACTTCCACGCCGAGGAGAAAAGACATCTACCGGGCTTTCTCGGAAAAATAAGATATTTTGAATTGAGTCGCGCGCAGGTCCCAAGAGGAGACTTTTAGAAAGTAATTGCGGCAATGCCGGCGAGAGCGGCGTCACGACCACTTGAGAGGAGTTCGGGACGATGGGCATCGCTATTAATCAGCAAGGTAAGGCCGGCCTCTTTTAGACGTGACCAAAGACGACGATGAGGGAAAAAGCGTTGCTCACGTTCCCACGCCTTTGTGTTGATTTCCACCACACATCGCTTGGCGATGATGGCCTCGGTGAGTAAGTCGACCTGCTGTTGATACCAAGGCTCATCTTCAATGCCCGGCCTAAAGTGGGACGCATTCCTGCCAATCTTGTCGAAGTGACCCACCACGTCAAAACATCCTTCGTCAACCATCTTCAAGTATTGATTAAAGAAAGACTTCACAACATACTCTATATCACCGCCGAAGAATTTATACATATTCTCAATAAAGGGCTCCGGTTTTCCGTCTACGTCCACATACGTTGAAGGGTCATCGATTGAAGGAATGAAATGCACCGACCCTATTCTATAGTCGAGCGGCAACGAGGCAAAATAGTCATGCGAAGGGCCCCAACCATTGAGATAGTCAACCTCCATACCGGCGTATATCGCGAGACGGTCGCCGTAAAGCATGCGCAAGCGTGCGATTTCGTCAAAATAGGCCGGCGCTTGCTCTTGCCCCATGTTGCAGGGGCTATGGAAAGGAATGGGAGAATGTGGAGTAAAGCCTAAGTGGGTATACCCCAGTGCTATTGCCGCCTTGACGAACTCTTCCATCGGGGCACGCCCGTCACAAAACTGAGTGTGGGTGTGAAAGTTATATTGATTTCCTTGCGCGACAATATGCCTAAAATTCACCATAATTCACGATAGCATTTTTTCGATTTGGTCGAGGGGAAGTTCGCGGTACACCATTTTTCCCGAGGGAGTGTAACGGTTCTCGGGCAAAGCCAGCAAGTCGTTGACCAGTGAGTTCATCTCGTTGCGGGTAAGCACACGGCCGCGCGAAATAGCCGCGCGTGAGGCCACAGCCATCATCACACGCGAGTCAAGCTTTTCCTTGAGTGTTTCGCCACCTTGCGTAAAATCGTCCACAACACCCATGAGCAAGTCATTAGCCTCCACCCCTTGCAAGCCTGCGGGCATCGCATTCACGGCCCAGTCGTCGGCGCCTAACGGGGAGATGCTGAACCCTATGCTCTCCAGCTGCTCACGCACCTCCAGCAAGATGGCGTTTTGCGCCGGGGTGAGATGTAGCACTTCGGGAAAGAGCACACTTTGCGAGGTAACATTTTCCGACTGAGCTTGGGCGCAATAAGCGTGGTAGAGAATCGTGGCATGGGCGCGATGTTGGTCGATGAGTAGTAAGCCCTGAGGAGTGGAAGCCACCACAAAACGCTTGTCAAGCTGGAAGCAATCATGTTCGCTGACAGCGTCGATTATCGGCTTTTCCTTAGTCTCGCCATCGGCCTCGAGTACATCGGTCGCTCCTCCCAGGGCTTCATCGCGCGATTTCTCGAACTCACGATAAAGGTCCTCCCAATTAGCCATGGGGGCAGTACGCCCAGGCGCGCGCCCCACTCCACCGGCATGATGATGGTCTACGGGCTGCTTGAACGGATTGTAATTGGGATCGACAGCAATGGGAGGAGCCTGGGTAGGCACGCTATGGGTCATGGCGGGAATGGCGGGAGCGCCTTCGTTGTCAAAATCAATGGAAGGCACCGCGCCATATCGGCCCAAAGCTTCCCGCACGGCCGCGGCAACGATTTGCCATATCGGAACCTCGTTTTCAAACTTGATTTCGGTTTTTGTGGGGTGGATATTGACGTCAATCGTCTCGGGGTCGACAGTGAAATCGAGAAAATAAAGCGGCTGGGCATCGGGGGCGATAAGGTTCTCATAGCACGTGGCCACAGCCTTGCTGAAATAGGGGTGGCGCATGTAACGGCCATTGACGAAAAGAAATTGCAGAGCACCACGACGCCGCGCGTTCTCAGGTCGCGAAACGAATCCGTTGATTTTCACCAACGAAGTGTCGACAGCCAACGGCACAAGCTGCTGATCGAGGTTGTTGCCAAAAAGTGAGACAATGCGTTGCTTGAACGACCCGCCAAGCAGGTGATACATATTCTTGTCGTTGTGGGTGAGCTTGAACTCCACATTATAGTTCACCAGGGCCAGTTTCTCAAATTCCTTAATAATGTTACTCAATTCCACTTGGTTACTTTTGAGAAACTTGCGCCTTGCCGGAACGTTAAAGAACAGGTCTTTCACCATGAAATTGGCTCCCACGGGACACACGTATGGCTCCTGACTCTCGCATTGCGACGCGTTGATGAGCAACCGTGTACCCAACTGTTCGCCGCGAAGGCACGTGCGCAATTCCACATGGGCGATAGCGGCTATTGAGGCGAGGGCTTCGCCGCGGAAGCCCATGGTGTGGAGCGTGAACAGGTCGGCGGCTTCGCGGATTTTCGATGTACTGTGGCGTTCAAAAGCCAGTCGCGCGTCGGTGAGCGACATTCCTTGCCCGTCGTCAATGACTTGTATGAGCGTCCTTCCGGCGTCGCGCAGCACGATATGAATGTGTGAAGCGCCGGCGTCGACGGCATTTTCCACAAGTTCCTTAATAACCGAGGCCGGGCGCTGAATCACTTCGCCGGCCGCAATTTGATTAGCCACCGAATCGGGCAATAATTTTATCACATCGCTCATGTTATGCTTCCTTCCTCATTTTGTAGATACCGAACGGCGCCGCCCCACCACCGGCGCGCTCACGGCACTGGGGTCGAGCGAGGTGTCAAAAATATCTTCGGGGCTTTGAGGCCGTAATGATCCATACCATTTGAACCCCGTCAAGAAAAGGGCACTTGGTTTTAACAGGAAAAGCGGCGTTACGGTTCCGGTGACGCTGGGCCACATCTTTATTTTGTCAACCTCCTGCTTCTCTTTGAGGTCAATGTTGAGATGGCTACTTTCGGCCGCCACCTGCTTATTGACTGTAGAATCCTGCTCTTCGGGGTAAAAAATCACTTGCACGTTGCCGTCAACTTCGAGCCGTCGCAATTCCTTATTCTCGAAAAAGGCCATCATTTTCTTGCCGCTCAGCTGGTTATAATAATTCTCACCCAACTCCTCGCTGAGCATTCCGCCGGCGGGTAGCATGGCCCAGTCGGCAGTGCTGTCGTTGAAATGCACATTAATCTCATCGCCCACCACCTGGTGGTTCTCGTTCCACACCACAGCATGGCGATACATATTCATGATTGAGTCGCGCTGCGACATGGCTGCCGAGTCACACAAGCCCTGCACGTCGCTGCGATAGTAGCGCACAGCGTGCTGTGCCGTGACCACCCGCAACGAGTCATCGTCGAGAAATGTGCGCAACGTGTCGGCATGCACATGCAGCGTTTCCTCCTCGAGGTTACCATACTCATTTTTGATAGTCTGCGTGATGCGCGCCCGCGCTCGCTTGGTGACGTAAGAGTAATGGGTTCTTTCGTTGTGATAGCCATAGTCACCATCGAGGATGGTCTTGTTCTTGTAATCGTTGATGACAATATTGCCGCGGGCCTCGCCGTAGCCCTCGCGGCGGTCATAGAATAGCGTGTCGCCCACCATGTCACGTTCGTCACTGGTCTCGATAACCGAACGGTTATAGAGCGTACCATTGTCGGCACTGGTGTTGTAAAAGCCGCTATTGGTGCGGATGTGGTTGCGTTCAGATCCCTTACTGTAGATATCGGTCTCATCGATGATGGTGGCAATGTGGGAACGGGTATTGTACAGCAAGCTGCGTGTCGAGAGCTCGAACTTGGGGTTGTTGAGCGTGACAAAGTTGTCGAAGGTGGCGTCGTCGGTGCGCGTATTGTAGCGACATTCCTCGCTCTCGAGGACATTGCCGCGACTGTCAACGATTTTTCCCCCATTGTAGTAATAGCCCATGTTGGCGGCCATGTCATAGTCGAGGCTATCGGTGGTAAGGGTCATGTTGCGGTTGCGCAACACCACATTGCCACGCATCTCGGCCACCTCGCGGTCGGCATAGTAGTGAAGGATTTCGCTGGTTCCCTCCTCACCGCCGCCGCGCGTCATGCGCACGTGGCCAAAGGCATCGAGCGAGCTTGACTCGGGGTGGAAATAGGCGCTGTCGCAGTACATGAACATACCGGCGCGGCTAAATTTCACGTTTCCACGCAGTACTTGGTAGTCGGCGCTGCGTTGCTCGTCAAACACCAGTTCGTCGGCATTCTCGATAAACACCTTGTTGCGCTCGTTGCGGTTGGCGTCGGGGATTTGTGGCTGCACGCGCGCGAAACGCGCCGGAGCCGAACCTGTACGGGCGGCCACCGCCTCGCGCGTCGGATGCTCGTCGCCGGTCGGCACAGGCGGCGCCGCCATCACCGCAGTGACTATGGCGGCCAATGCCATCAACGACAGCCAAGCCCTGCGTGGCGGCTGTCGTCGTGCGGTGTTATGATTATTGAGGCTCACTTCAGTTTATTTGCCCTGCGTTTCGTTTTTCTTGAGCCAGTCGTACTTAAAGTCGCAGTTTCTCCACCCCTCCTCAATATATACATAGGTAGAGCGCTGCTTTTCTTTCACCCAATTATCGATTATCTCGCTCTTCTTGTGATTCTCATACATTTCCTTGAGCGTCTGGTAGTCATCGCCCAAATCGGCCTTGTGGCCTTCGATGCGTTTCGAGAGTTTCACCAGGGCCACTTGCTGGCGATTAGTGGCACGGTTCATCATGATAAACGGGCGCGACACCTGCCCCACAGCAAGCGTGTCGACAACCTTGGCGACCTCGGCGGGCAACTGCGACATCTCGAAGAGCGTGCTGCGCGTCTCCTCGTTAAGCATCACACCATTGTTGTTGCGCGAGTCCTTGTCCTGCGACACGGCCAGAGCGGCTTGCTCGAAAGTTCCTTTTTTCAAGTCTACAATGTCGACGCGCAGCGAATCGAGGCGATTCACCGCTGCTGTGAGGTCGCTCTCGCTCACCTTGGGCCTGAGCAGAATGTGACGCGTATTAATGCGGTCGCCACGTTTTTCTATCAACTGAATGATGTGGAAACCGGCCTCGGTCTCGACGATTTTCGACACTTTCTTTGTGTCGTTCAAGTTGAACGCCGCCGCGGCATATTCCGGAAGCAACTCGGCGCGAGCCTTGAAGCCCACTTCACCGCCACTCGCCGCCGAACCGTCCTCACTATAGAGGATGGCCAGCGTTGAGAACTCGCTCTCGCCGGTGGTCACACGGTTGGCATAGTCGCGCAAACGCGCCTTCACCTCGTCAATAACCTGCTGCGGAATCACGGGGTTGATGGTAATGATTTGCACCTCCACCTGCATGGGCACGAAGGGCAACGAGTCGCTCGGGATGGTGTTGAAATACTTACGCACCTCGGCGGGAGTCGCTTTCACGTTTTTCGTGAGGCTGCGTTGCACCTCCTGGATGGTGTACTGGTTGCGCACCATCTCGGTGAGCTGCTCGCGCAACTCGGGCAACGGCTTGCGGAAGTATTCCTCGACCTTCTCTTTCGAGCCCAGGTTGGCGATAAAATAATTGAGACGCGCCTCCACATTTTGCATCACAGCGCTGTTGGGGGCCTCGATGGTGTCGATGCGAGCCTGGTGAAGGAAGAGTTTCTCGACGGCCATGCGTTCGGGAATCACGCAATAAGGGTTTCCGGGCAACTCAGCGCGCTCGTAGATAGCTTGCTGGTACTCCTCCTCTATATCACTCTTGAAAATGGGCTGGTCGCCCACCACCCAGGCCACTTCCTCGGCCACATTGTTTTGTGCCACGGCGGTCATTGCGGCCACCATCATGGCTAAAGTGAATAAATACTTCAATCGATACATCATTGATAATGTTTTACTTGCTGCACAGCGCACGCAATAAAATGCAAATTTCCTCATTTTTCGCCACATAACAAAATCATTTTGTCTAAAAAATCTAAATTGCCCGAAAATCGCGTGTTGGTCATGTCTTTTCAAGATACCCAAAACAGTTTGGCACGAGTTTTGCAGGGAAACTTAGCGGGAGCCACCCTTGAGCGGCACCCGTGATTATTTGGACATTTTAGTTTTATCAGTACTATTAATAATGAAGAAGAAATATCATACCACATTCAATGACACGCGAGGCGACGTCTCGTGGCGCGACGCCACGCCTATTCCCAAGGCAGGAGCCGACTTTACCGGTGACGATGACGACGACCTGCTCGACGACGTGGGCGATGAGGGAAAAGGCGCCGACGAGGGTCGCACGCGTCACAGCACACAGCGACGAAATGTCATGAAAAATGACAATGCGACACCCGCACTTGACAAGTATGGCAAAGATATCACGCGCGAGGCAGCCGATGGCAAACTTGACCCCGTGGTGGGGCGCGAGCGCGAGATAGAGCGTTTGGCCCAAATTTTGAGCCGCCGCAAGAAGAACAACCCGGTGCTTATCGGCGAGCCCGGCGTGGGCAAGTCGGCCATCGTCGAGGGCTTGGCGTTACGCATCGTGGAACGCAAAGTGGCTCGTGTGCTATTCGACAAGCGCATCATCTCGCTCGACATGGCCGCTATCGTGGCCGGCACCAAATACCGCGGCCAGTTTGAAGAACGCATCAAGGCCGTTATCGACGAGGTGTCGAAGCACAAAGACATCATCCTATTCATTGATGAGATACATAACATCGTGGGCGCCGGCAACGCCAGCGGCTCGATGGACGCCGCCAACCTGCTCAAGCCCGCGCTGGCGCGCGGCGAGGTGCAGTGTGTAGGCGCCACCACACTCGACGAATATCGCAAGAACATCGAGAAGGACGGCGCGCTCGAGCGCCGCTTCCAGAAGGTGCTCGTCGACGCCACCACGCCACAAGAGACACTCGAGATACTGCACAATATCAAGCATGTGTACGAGGAGCACCACGGCGTGAACTACACCGACGCTGCGCTCGAAGCGTGTGTGCGCCTCACCGACCGCTATGTGAGCGACCGCAGTTTCCCCGACAAGGCCATCGACGCGCTCGACGAGGCCGGTTCACGCGTGCACATCTCTAAAGTGAGCGTACCTAAGGAGATTGATGACCTGGAAAAATCAATAGCCCAGGCGCAGAGCGACAAGCTCAAGGCCGTGCAGGAGCAGAATTTCGAGAGTGCCGCCAACTACCGCGACCGCCAAGAGAAACTCAAGCTCGAACTCGCCGACGCCAAGGAACGCTGGGAGAAGTCGCTCGACACACAGCGTGAGACCGTCGACGAGACCGACATTGCCGAAGTCGTGGCCATGATGACCGGTGTGCCCGTACAACGTATCGCCCAGACCGAGGGCATCCGTCTGCTGGGCATGACCGATGAGCTCAAGAAGCTCATCATCGGGCAAGACGAGGCCATCGACAAGATAGCCAAAGCCATCAGGCGTAACCGCGTGGGACTCAAAGACCCCAACCGTCCCATCGGCTCGTTCATGTTCCTCGGCCCTACCGGCGTGGGCAAGACACTGCTGGCCAAGCGGCTCGCCGAGTTCCTGTTCAACTCGCCCGACGCATTGATTCGCGTCGACATGAGCGAATACATGGAGAAATTCTCGGTATCAAGACTCGTGGGCGCGCCTCCGGGCTACGTGGGATATGAAGAAGGTGGACAACTCACCGAGAAAGTGCGCCGCCGCCCCTATTCGGTGGTATTGCTCGACGAGATCGAGAAAGCGCACCCCGACGTGTTCAACATGATGCTCCAAGTGCTTGACGAAGGCCAGCTCACCGACAGCCTCGGCCGCAAAGTCGACTTCAAGAACACCATCATCATCATGACGTCGAACATAGGCACGCGCGAACTCAAAGACTTTGGGGCCGGCGTGGGGTTCAACACCAACGTCATCACCAAGGAACGTAGCGATTCGGTGATACGCAAAGCGCTCAACCGCTCGTTCTCGCCCGAATTCCTCAACCGTGTGGACGACATCATCACCTTCTCGTCGCTCGACCACGACGCCATCCTCAAAATCATCGATGTGGAGCTCGCCACATTCCACCACCGCGTGGAAGAATTGGGCTATCGGCTCGTCATCACCCCCGAAGCCAAGGAATTTGTGGCCAACAAGGGCTACGACCGGCAATACGGCGCCCGCCCGCTCAAGCGAGCCATCCAGACGCACATCGAAGACCCCATGGCCGAATTGCTCCTCAAAAACGAGACCCGCGGTGGCGGCACCATCGTCATCGACGTGAAAGACAACGATACTGTGGTTCACTTTAAAGAATAAAATCACATTTCGGCTTACGGTTGAGTTCCCGCAACTCACTTGAAGACTCAAAACTTAACATTTAACACTTTATATTATGTCAAAAGGTTCAATCGGGGTAACTACCAACAACATTTTCCCCGTTATCAAAAAATTCCTCTATAGCGACCACGAGATTTTCCTGCGTGAACTTATCTCGAACGCCGTCGACGCCACCCAAAAACTCAAGACACTGGCCACAGCCGGCGACTTCAAGGGTGACATCGAAGGGCTCAAGGTCCATGTCGCCATCGACAAGGAAGCCGGCACGCTCACGGTGAGTGACAACGGCATCGGCATGACTGCCGACGATGTCGACAAGTATATCAACCAAATCGCTTTTTCGGGCGCCGAAGAGTTCCTCAATAAATATAAGGACAGCGCCAACGCCATCATCGGCCACTTTGGCCTCGGGTTCTACTCCGCCTTCATGGTGGCTAAGAAAGTGGAAATACGCACCCGCTCTTACCAGGACGGAGCCGCCGCAGTTAGCTGGACGTGCGACGGTTCGCCGGAGTATGAGATGAACGACTGCGACAAGGCCGAGCGCGGCACCGACGTAATCCTCCACATCGACGACGATGAGAAGGAATTCCTCGAAACTTCGCGCATCGAGGGCCTGCTCAAGAAATACTGCCGTTTCATGCCCGTGCCCATCATCTTCGGCAAAGAGCAGGAGTGGAAAGACGGCAAGATGGTCGACACCGACCGCGACAAGGTCATCAACGACGTGGAGCCACTGTGGGCCCGCACCCCGAGTGAGCTCAAAGACGAGGACTACCTCAAGTTCTACCACGCCATCCAGCCCATGCAGGACGACCCGCTGTTCTGGATACACCTTAACGTAGACTACCCGTTCACGCTCACCGGTATCCTCTATTTCCCCAAAATCAAGAACAACCTCGACATCCGCAAAGACCGCATCCAACTCTATTGCAACCAGGTCTTCGTCACCGACAGCGTGGAGGGCGTCGTGCCCGAGTTCTTGATGTTGCTGCAAGGCGTCATCGACTCGCCCGACATCCCGCTCAACGTGTCGCGCTCCTACCTGCAAAGCGACCGCAACGTGAAAAAGATTTCGACCTATATCACCAAGAAGGTGGCCCAGCGTCTCGAGGAAATCGCCAAGAACAATCCCAAAGAATTTGAGGAAAAATGGAACGACATCAAGATTTTCATTGAATATGGCATGCTCAGCGACGAGAAGTTTTGCGAAGCCGGCATGAAGTTCATGCTCCTGCAGGATGTAGACGGCAAATTCTTCAACTTCGACGATTACAAGAAACTCATCGAAGGCGAGCAAACCGACAAGGACGGCAACCTCATCTACCTCTACGCTACCGACAAGGAGACGCAATACAGCCACATCAAGGCTGCCACCGACAAGGGTTACAGCGTGTTGCTCATGGACGGGCAACTCGACACACCCTTCATGGGCATGCTCGAGCAAAAGAACGAGAAATCGCGCTTTGTGCGCGTCGACGCCGATGTGGTCGACCGCCTTATCGTCAAGGGAAACGCCACCCAATCGGCATTCACCCACGACCAGGAGCAACTGGCCTCCTCGATGTTCAAGTCGCAAATCCCCACTATCGAGAAATGTGAGTTCATGGTAAATTTCGCGGCAATGAACGCCGACGACATGCCCGTCGTCGTCACCCAGAGCGAGTACATGCGACGCATGAAAGAGATGGCGAAATTCCAACCCGGCATGAACTTCTATGGCGAATTACCCGATGCCTATAACCTCACCCTCAACACCTCGCACCCGCTGGTAACCAAACTTGTCGACGACGCCCAGCAGGCGCTGGGTGACGAGCTCAAGGGCATCGACAACGACATCGCCGCCACCGATGCAGCGGTCAAGGCCATCCGCGCCCTCGACAAAGACAACAAGGGAGTGCCCGACGACAAGAAAGACGCTCTCAAGGAGAACGAAGACAAACTCGCACAACTCCGCGCCAAAAAAGAGGACGTCATCGCCCGGTATGCCGGCGGGCAAGACAAGGTAAAGCAACTCATCGACATCGCCCTGCTGGGGCACGGCCTGCTCAAGGGCGAAGCCCTATCCCGTTTCTTGGCCCGCTCAGTGAGCCTTCTGTAAGCCACCTCGGCTAAACAGTTAACTGACAAGCCTCACAATCACGATTGCATGATTGTGAGGCTATTTTTTTAGGTAAAGAATAAAACTATTTCAAAAAATAAGCGTAAATTTGCAAATTGAAAAAATATAAACTATTTGATTAGAACTATGAATAAGCATTTTTTGAGTAAAAAAATCCACCGAGTCGGTGTGTGGTGCGCACTTGCATTTTCCACTGTGAGCGTGATTGCGTGCGGCCCCGAAATTCCCCAAGAAACCGAGACATCATTCGAGACAATGACGGTCGAAAAGAAGGACGTTGAGATTCCCGTCAAGTTCAGCGCCAAAATGCGCGGACAAAACGATGTGGTCATTTCGCCCCAGGTTAGCGGCCAGTTATTGAAAATCCTTGTAACAGAGGGTCAGCAAGTGAGCAGGGGACAAACACTCTTTGTCATCGACTCGCGCAACGCGCAACATGAGGTACAGTCGGCGCAAGCCAACCTGCAGGCCGCGCAAGCTAACCTGCAAGCCGCGCAAGCTCAAGCCAACAGTGCCAAGCTGGAGTATGACAGCAACAAGAACCTGTATGACAAAAAAATTGTGAGTAAGTACACGCTTGACAACTCGCTCAACGCCTACCGCCAGGCGCAAGCCGCCGTGGCACAGGCACAGGCCGCCGTGGCACAGGCGCAAGCCGCCGTGAGCCACGCGCGCGTCAATTTGGGTTTCTGCACCATCACTTCCCCGGTTTCGGGTATGGTGGGTGAGATTAGCGTGACTGCCGGCGACCAAGTAAATCCCATGACACAGCTCACCGTGGTGAGCGGCAATCAGCGCATGGAGGCCCTGTTCTCGGTACCCGAAGCCATCCTGGAAGAGGGCGTTTCATCGGGCGCCACCCAAAGCGACATAGAAAAATATATAGCCGAACTGCCCGACGTAACCTTTGTGATGAAGAATGGTACTGAATATCCTCACAAGGGACGCATCACCAGCCTCACCGGCGTCGTCGACGCGGCTACCGGCTCGCTGTCGTGCATAGCCACATTCCCCAACCCCGACGGGCACCTCTATTCGGGCATCCAAGGCACTGTGCTACTACCGTTTAGCCAAAGCAATGCGATGGTGATTCCGCAAACCGCCGTTGTTCGCCTGCAGGACAAATCACTTGTGTATAAAGTAAAGAGCGACAGCACCGCCACCGCCGTAGCCGTAACCACCACCGAGGTGGGTAACGGTAAAGAAGTCATCGTAACCGCCGGGCTCAATGTGGGCGACCGCATCGTCACCGTGGGAGCCAACAATCTCCAGGAAGGCCAACGCGTCCTATTCCCGGCCAAAGCCCAAAAAGAGAAATAAGTCATGAAGAAAAACATCTTCATCAATAAATATGTGATGGCATGCGCCATATCGATTGTCATCACAATGGTTGGTTTCATCTGCATGAAAACACTGCCCATTGAGCAGTACCCCGACATCGCGCCGCCCACCGTGCGCGTCTCGACATCCTACACCGGTGCCGATGCCAACACCATCATGAAGTCGGTGATTCAGCCGCTCGAGGAAAACATCAACGGCGTACCCGGCATGACTTATATCACCAGTTCGGCCTCATCGGCGGGCGACGTGTCGATACAAGTCTTTTTCGAGCAGGGTACCGACCCCGACCTGGCTGCGGTGAACGTGCAAAACCGCGTGAGCCGCGCCACGGCATTGTTGCCTTCGGAGGTGACAAAAGTGGGCGTGCAGGTGATGAAGCAGCAAAGCAACATCCTGCACATTGGCGCGCTTAAAAGTACCGACGGCAAGTATGACACCGACTTTATCTCAAATTATATCGACATCAACGTTCGCCCCAGGCTCATGCGAATTACCGGCGTGGGCGACGTGGAATCGCTCGGTAACACTTACGCCCTGCGCATCTGGCTCAAGCCCGATGTGATGGCGCAATATGGCCTTGAGCCGAACGACGTGTTCGCGGCTATCGGCGGACAGAGTTTCGTCGCCGCCACCGGTTCGTTGGGTGAGCAGAGCGAAAACGCTTACCAATACACGATGGAATACAAGGGCACGCTCAAGAGTGTGGAGGAGTTCAACAGCATCGTGTTGCGCACCAGCGACACCGGACACTTGCTGCACCTGAGCGACGTGGCCGAGATTGAGATTGGCGCCGTGAGTTACAACTACACATCGAGTGTCGACAGTAAGCCGGGTACCATCTACCTGGTATTCCAAGCCCCTGGAGCTAACGCCACCGAAGTGAACGCCAAAATCAATCAGCTCTATGAGGATTTGAAGCCCACGTTGCCTGCCGGCCTCGAATTCGAGATTCTGGAAACGAGCGATGACTTCCTCTTTGCCGCCATCCACAACGTGGTGGAAACGCTGGTCATCGCCATTCTCCTGGTGATTCTCGTGGTGTACTTCTTCCTCCAGAATTTCAAAGCGACTATCATTCCGTCAGTTTCAATTATCGTGTCGCTGATGGGAACATTTGCCATCGTCACGTTGGCCGGGTTCTCGCTCAACATCCTCACCCTGTTCGCGCTCGTGCTGGCCATCGGCACCGTGGTCGACGACGCCATCGTGGTCGTCGAAGCGGTAATGGCCAAGATGGAAGCCGGCATCACCGATGCCCGCGAAGCCACGCGCCAGGCGATGAGCGACGTGTCGGTAGCCGTCATCTCATGTACCCTGGTCTTCATGGCGGTGTTCATCCCTGTGGCCTTCATGCCCGGCACCTCGGGGTCGTTCTTCTTGCAGTTTGGTGTGACGCTGGCCTCATCGGTGGGACTATCGTGTGTGTCGGCCCTTACGTTGTGCCCCGCGTTGTGTGCCATCATGATGCGCTACTCCAAGAACAACAAAGAGAAGAAGAACCTGAATTATTACGTCACCAAGGCCTATACCGCGAGTTATAACGCCATTCTCAAGAAATACAAGAAGAGTGTGTGGCGCTTCATCAAGAAGCCATGGGTCTCAGGGGCATTGCTTGCCGTAACCGCCATTTTGCTCGTATTCTTCATGCGCAACTTGCCGTCGGGTCTCGTTCCCGAGGAGGACCAGGGCGTCTTCTTTGCCGAAGTGCGCGCACCCGAGGGTTGCACCCTGCACGAGACTGAGGAAATCGTGAAGAAAGTGGAGGAAAAAGTTAAAAAGATTCCCGAACTTGAGAATTATGCGGTGGTCAACGGATATGGTATGATAGCGGGACGCGCGGGTAGCTGCTACGCCACGCTCATCATTCGCCTCAAGAACTGGGACGACCGTCCCGGCTTTGACCACTACATCGATATGGTGTATGGCCGTTTCGCGCTCGACTGCAAAGAAATTAAAAACGCGATCATCATCCCCTTCCAGATGCCGCAAGTTCCGGGCTATGGCTCAAGTAGCGGCGTTAGCCTCGTGCTTGAGGACATTCAAGACCGCCCGATGAGCGAGTTTAACGTCGATGCCACCAGGTTCCTCGCCAAGTTGAATGAGCGTCCCGAGGTCATGATGGCCATGTCGAGTTACTCTGAACGCTACCCCAAGTATCAAGTGCATGTCAATGCCACGCAGTGCGACCGCGCAGGCGTCACACCCGCCGACGTGCTCAACACGTTGGGTGCCTATTGTGGCGGCAGCTACATCGGCAATTTCAACCAGTTTGGTAAGGTATACCGCATCATGGCCAACGCCGCGCCCGAATATCGTCTCGACCCGTCATCGCTCAACAACATCTTCGTTCGTGTGCAAGGCGGCAAGATGGCACCGATTGCCGAGTTTGTCACGCTCGAGGAAGTGGTCGGTTCGGCCTCGGTTGAGCACTTCAATTTGTACCAGAGTATGACCTGCAACGTGATACCCGCGAGCGGATATTCGGAAGGCGATGTCCACAAGGCCATTGCCGAGATATTCAAGGGGGAAATGTCAAATGGCTACAACTATGAATACAGCGGCATGTCGCGCGAGGTTGAAGAGACCGCGGGGTCTAACGCCACCGCCCTCATCTATGTCGTTTGCGTCATTCTCATTTACCTCATTCTCGCCTCGCTCTACAACTCGTGGTTCACGCCGTGGGCCGTGCTGCTGAGTGTACCTTTCGGCCTGATGGGCTCGTTTGGTGTCACATGGTTGGTATCGCTAATCCACATCCCGGGCATGGAGAATAATATCTACTTGCAGACGGGTGTGATCATGCTCATCGGCTTGTTGGCGAAAACCGCCATCCTCATCACCGAGTTTGCCCAAGAACGCCGCGAACAGGGAATGAGCATCCGCGACGCGGCCTTCGCAGCCTGCGAGGAGCGCCTGCGCCCCATCTTGATGACAGTGGTGACGATGATTGCGGGTATGATTCCGCTTATCATCGCAGGTGGCGCCGGAGCCAATGGTAACCGCGTGCTCGCCCTCGGCGTCACCGCCGGTATGGCAGTGGGTACGCTTGCATTGCTCTTCGCCGTTCCGGCCTTCTTCATCGTGTTCCAAAAGTTGCACGAGAAATTCCAAGGTGGTGCTCCCGCCCAGAGTGTGGAGGCTGTCGCCGAAATCGCCAACGCCGAAGAAGCCATCTCCGAGGAACCACTACCCGACGAGAATGAAAGTAATAATTGAATAATCACGACTATTATACACGGGCATTTCACCCGTCGGTCAGGTGAAATGCCCCTTTAAAAAACGATAATGAAACGTCTTAGCCTTTTAGTCATAGCTTTTGTCGCTCTGTTGCTCACCTCGTGTGGCCTGTACGACAAATATGAATCGAACAACCGAATTCCGGCCAATGTCATGGGCCTCAACACCCCCGACACACTTGCGGGTAATGTGCCCGCCATGCTCTCGTGGCGGCAGTTTTTCACCGACCCGCTGCTGCAACGGCTCATCGACACGGCACTGGTGCGCAACACCGACCTTAACTCGGCACGCATCGCCGTCGAGCAAGGGCAGGCATCGTTGCGAATGGCCAAGAAAGCTATTCTGCCCTCTATCGCCCTGGCACCATCGGGGACGATAGCCAATTTTAACAGCTACACATCCAAGACCTATAATGTGCCATTGCAAATCAATTGGGACTTTGGACAGTTAGGTTCTTACACCAACAAGAAACGGGCCGCCAACGCAGTATTACTGCAGACGCAAGCGCGTGAAGAAGCCGTGCGCGCCGACTTGATTTCGACCGTTGCGCAAGAATACAGCCTACTCCAGCTCCTCGACCGTCAACTTGAAATCTTGATTCTCACCGACAGTCTGTGGGGAGCTTCGCTCGAAGCGCAGAAAGCTCTTTGGGAAAACGGCAGAGTGTATTCAACCGCTGTAAACCAGCTCGAATCGTCGTGCCTCGACGTCAAGACACAAATCGTCGACGCCAAGCGCAATATCCGCAGCGTGGAAAACGACATCTGCCGACTGCTGGCCATTACTCCCCAGCGCATAGAACGCAGCAGCTGGGGAAGCTATGTCATACCTCAAATAGCCACTGAGGGCATCTCGGCGCAAATGCTCACGCTCCGTCCCGATGTGAGGCTGGCCGACTATGCCATGGAGGAGGCTTTCTATAACATGCAGACGGCACGCTCGGCATTCTACCCCGGCCTCTCGCTCTCGGGTATTGCCGGATGGACCAACAGTGCCGGCGGCGACGTCATCAATCCGGGCAAAATCCTGCTCAGCATCATGGGCTCGCTCACGCAACCCATTTTCGCTCGCGGTCAGCTCAAAGGCAACCTTGAGATAGCCAAACTCAAGCAAGAGGACTTGCGCAACCGATATGCGCAAACCGTTATCGACGCCGGTAATCAAGTGAACGAGGCGCTTGCCGACTGTCAAGCCGCACGCGAAAAACATGGCTATTACCATCGCCAAGTGACCGTGTTGCACAACGCTTACAACGGCACCCACGAGCTCATGGACAACGGCAAGGCCAGCTATCTGGAAGTGCTCAGGGCGCAAGAGACATTGCTCAGCGCGCAGCTTAACGAAGCCCTGAACATGTACGATGCCGCAATATCCGTAATTTCGCTTTACATCGCCCTGGGAGGAGCCACTCACTAAAAACTTTCTCGCTCAAAAATATGGCAAAGAATTGCGAAAAGTGTATCTTTGCATTTTTCTCAATTAAGACTACTCATAATCTATCATTTATAAGAATTTTTAACTTAGACGAAACAATGAAAATTCTATATAGAGTCCTCTTGTTGGCCGCACTTTTCGCAATTCCCTCTTTGGCCGACGCGCAGATCACCACCATCGGCAGCGACACGACCAAGCTCGATGTTGACAGCATTGTGCGCGACTTCGACAGCCGTCCATTCTTCGGGTTATATAAAGACAACTACTTCGTGGGAGGCACCGCGCTCAACCAAAAGCCCAACGAATTCAATAGCGACGTAAAGTTCCAAATCAGTTTTAGCCAGCGCCTCACCAAGAGCGTGTTACCCTGGCACAGCTATCTCTTTTTGTTCTATTCGCAAAAGGCGATGTGGAATGTCTTCGAGGAGTCGCTTCCTTTCCACGACTTGAACTTTAACCCGGGTATAGGCGTATCGAAACTCATCATCGCGCGCGGCAAGCTCATGGGAAAAGCGACCTTGCTGCTCGAACATGAGAGTAACGGACGCGATGGCGAGGCGTCGCGCAGTTGGAACAAAGTGTCGCTCAGCGGCTCGTTGATTGTCGACCGTCACTTGATGGTTCACGCAAAATTTTGGATACCCATCATCGACGGACAAAACAACAAAGACATTCTCAAGTATAGCGGCATTTTCCAGGCCGGCGCGCAATATGTGTCGCCCAACAAGCGGTGGGTAGTCGACGCAACCTTTGTCAAGCGCAAGGGGTGGAACTGGAATTTCAACACCACCATCAATGTGGGATTCAGAGTGAGTAGGCGCGACAATCAGTTTCTCATGCTGCACTTCTACGATGGCTACGGCGAGAACTTGCTCGACTACAACAAATACCACTGCCGCATCCGTTTGGGACTGCTCATCCGCCCCACTTTCTTCAGCGACTTCTAAGCCCTCATGAAAGAAACCGTTGCCCGCACTTTACGTGACTCGGCCGCCGCGCGTTGGGGCGTGCTCATGATTGTGGCATTCACCATGATGACCGGCTATCTGGTGGCCAAGCAGATGTCGCCACTCGAGTATCTGCTCGAATCGCCTACGACACAAGGCGGATTAGGTTGGTCCAGTAGCGAGTTTGGCCTGTTTGCCGGCTCACGTGGCTTTTTCAACGTGTTTTTCCTCATGCTCTTCGTGGGCGGCATTATCCTCGACCGCACCGGAGTGCGCTTTGCCGGCCTGCTGTCGTGCGTACTGATGCTGTTGGGCGGCGGCATCGACCTATGGGCTATTTCGATGCTTTCGCCCCACCCCACTGTCACGGTAAACATTCCCCTTTTGGGATTGGACCACATAGAACTCAAGCAGCAGGTGCTCATTGCTTCGCTGGGCTTTGCCACTTTCGGTATAGGCTATGAGCTATGTGGCATCACGGTTTCTAAAGTTATCGTGAAATGGTTCACAGGCAAGGAAATGGCATTGGCTATGGGCATACAGGTGGCCTTGGCCCGCCTGGGCACAGCAGCCGCGCTCGCCGGCAGTCCCGCCCTGGCGCAATGGAAAGGACTTTCCACCCCCATCCTTGTGGGGGTGACGTGTGTGGGCATCGGCACTATCGCTTATTTGTTTTACTGCGTGATGGACAGCCATCTCGACCGTCAAGTCGACGTCAATCCAGAGACCGCCGACGATGAGAAGTTTCACTTTAAAGACTTGCTCTCGACAATCAAGAATTCCGGTTTTTGGGGCATTACCATCTTGTGCCTGCTGTATTACTCGGCACTCTATCCTTTTCTCGACTTCGCCACCAAGCTGATGATAGCCAAGTATGGCATTGACCCGCAGATAGCCGGCACCATTCCTGCCATCCTGCCATTCACGAGTATTGTGCTCACGCCGCTGTTCGGCGCGATGTATGACCGAATAGGGCGCGGCACCTCTATCATGATAATAGGCACTGTCATGCTCACGTTGGTCCTCATGGTGTTTGCACTGCCGCTCAACGCCGGCTGGGTGGCGGTAGCGGCCATGTTCATCCTGGGAATCGCTTTCTCGTTGCTTCCCAGTGTACTGTGGCCCGCCGTGCCCAAGATTGTGCCCATGAAGCAGTTGGGAACTGCTTATTCCATCATCTACTATATCCAGAACATTGGCCTCATGCTCATCCCCATAGTGATTGGGAATGTGATTCAGCGTAACACCGAAGGCGACCACGTTGATTACACCGAAGCCATGTGGATTTTTACCGGCATCGGCCTGGCAGCAATTATTGTCGCCTTCACGCTACTGTGGCTCGACCGCAAGCACAACTACGGGCTGGAGAAAAGCAATATGCACAGCGCGAAAGAGTAAACCTCCCGCATTGGTGCAATTCAGTAACCCATGCGGGATGTATCTACCTCTTTTCGCTTTTTCTCCTTGAAGTTGCCTATGCGGTAGATGACGGAGAGCGATGCACTGGCATAATTCATCCAAAGCCGTAAATCGTAATCTTGGTTTCCCTGTTTTGAACGTGTGGTGATGTGATTGTTGAAGATATTGTTTCCAGCAGCAATCACACTCCACTTCCCATTCTTTGAAGTCCATCGCAGTGAGGCATTCAGTCTGAACAATGGGTTGATGTCATACACGCCTTGAATAGCCCGCGACTGGAAGAATGGGTTGAGGATGAGTTGTATGTTATGTCGTTGAGAAAGTTTGACCACAGCCGTACCACGCATGATGATAGAGACTTGTTTGCGGTTGAATGGTAAATCGAAGAAGTTGCCGCTCTTGTCATGACGATAAAGACCTGTCGCACTCACATGTCCGTTAATCCAGCTACCCACCGCGAACTGTGCCGAAGCCGACAGTCCATAGCAATTGGAGTAATCGAAGTTCGTTTCCTTCATAACGACTGCCATGCGGTCATTAGGTTGATAGGGCAACTGCACGAAATAGTCAGGCTCAAACATTGCAAAAGCTGTAAACGTATATTTGCGGTTGAGCTGCCACATGAGATTCAAGTCGTAATGTGACATGGGTTTCAGATCGGGATTGCCCCAAATCTCACTGTATACCGATGAATAGTAAATGCTGCTCATGGTGCTCCAATAGGAAGGGTATATGGCGTTGCTGCTGAAAGAGAGGTTGAGCATATTTTTGTCGTTGACATTCCACATGGCATTGAATTGTGGATAGATGCGCCACTCATTCCACTTTGTCGCGTGATATTGCTCCGCTGTTAATGAGGCTTCAAGGTTCAGAGCTTCACCAACTTGCTTACTGAAACCGGAGTAGACGTTGAGGATGCGTTCATCATAATCAACGTGTGAAGTGGCATTGGCAATTGGCTGGCGGTTCTCGTCGAGCGTTGTTTGGTAGCTGTTATTGTTAGTGAACTGTGCCTTGCTTCCATAGAATATTTCCCAGCCGTTTCTTAACGTATGAGTTTGGTCGGCATAAATTAGCCATTTGCTCACTTTCTGCCGGCTGTCAACCGAGAGGTTCCGGTTGCTGTCATACATATATCCTTCGAGATTCTGAGTGCGTGGGTTCTGATAGTTTGTATAAGATGCACCTAGCTGCAACCCAAATGGAAGGCTATAGCTGGCATCCACATTGTGCATATAGTCGTGCTCTGTGGAGTGTTGGGTGGAGTTGGCGGTGCCAATAGTGGTGTTTGTTGACTTGGTACCGTTCCATTCCCCGGTATAAGTTATTCCCAAGTTATGATTTTCGGCAAATGCATAGTCCATGCCAATGTGATATTGGTGATTGACACCGTCACTGCGTTGGGTGGTCTTGTCGCTATAAGGTATTCGCTGGTCACCGAGCGGATGATTGGCTTCATGCTCCGCTTGACCATAGCCTGTGCCGCCGGTAAGGTCGTATGACGCGTCAATACTCAGTTTGTCATGGTTATAGATAAAACTGGCACCAGCACTGCCACTTGTGTGTTTGTGCTGCTTTATGCCCGCATTCAACTGACCTGAGAACTGATTGGTGCCAGTAAAGTCCTTGGTTACGATATTAATCGCCATTCCGCGAATATGATATTTTGGCGGTGCCGAAGGCATCAACTCGGCTTTTGCCAGCATATCTGCTGGCATCTGTTTCAACCGCTCTGCCACTTGTTCGGCAGTGAGTGTGGTAGGTTTGCCGTTGATGATAAGGGTCACCGGATGACCGGAGAACGAGATTTTCCCGTTTAACTCCGCAACGCCGGGGATGCTGCGAGTAATTGCGTCGTAGGCATTGTCGGCAGGTATGACTTGCAGCAACATAGGCATGTTATAGATGATGTGGCCGTTCTCAGCGCTTGTAAATATGCGTTCCCCTTTCACGGTCACTTCGCCGAGTTGGGTGGCTTCGATTTCCAGTTGAATGGTGCCTACGTTTTCGCGCGAGCAAAGTTTATAAACGGGTTTGTAGCCTATGTAGCTGAACTTGGCGATGACTCGCTGTTGGTCAAGCGGAATGACAAACACGCCGCTGGCATTGGTCACTCCACCGGTTATATAAGATGAGTCCGACGGGTTGAGCAACCGCACGTCGGCAAACTCCAATGGCAGGCCATTCTCGTCAATAATCTTGCCCGTGAGGTGTCGGTCGCTCTTATGCGTGCACTCCACATAGATTTCATCGCCGTTTTGAGTCATTCGGATGGGATAGAAGCCTATTAGTTGCTTGATGGCTTCGGGCACCGACTTGCTGCGAACCGAGGTTGTCACTTTGAAGTCCTCCAGTTCGTTATATATAAAGATTATCTTGTGTTTGCTTGTTTGTTGCTGCACATATTTCAGCGCATCACTCATCGACACGTTATTGAAGTTGTGTGTGATGCGTTGCGCCATAGCCACATTTGCAAGAGCGCACAGCAATAGTGTAATGGTCAATAGTCGTCTCATTGCTTGCCCCCCTGTGATGATGGTTCAACAATCAGTTTATTCCCCTCGAGGTGAATGTTGAACGTCTCGAAGTGTGACAACATCTCAACAACTTTGTCAAGTGGATACTCAGGCTCCCACTGGTAGTAAAGGCGCAGTGAGCGCACGTCCTCGGAGCGGTATTCCACATCCACGTGATAGTATGCCGAAAGTTCATTTAGCATCTGCTCCAGCGGCACGTTGTCATAAAGATGAGGTTCTACTTTGACTGGCACTTCCTCAACTTGTTCTTCTTCGGTCAAGACTTCTTCGATCTTGGTTTCTTGCTCTTTGGTTGTAGTTTTCTTCTCCACGTGGGTCGTTTCCTTTGGAGCCAAAAACTTTTCTACACCGAAGAATCCAGTGCGAACAGCTGCATATGTGAACCCAAACAACGCTATCATGATTGCGGCAGCGGCAGCAATCTTGCGCCATAGAGGAATCATTGTTGCAGTTAGGTGCTTGTGGTGTGCCAAGCGTTGCCACTCAGCATCAATCTCATCGTCGGTCACTTGGGTTGCTTGTGTGGCGCTCTTTGTCTTTGCCATCAGTTTATAGAGCTCTTGGCACTCGTCATCAGCAAGAATATCGTGCCACTGAGCTTCGCTGTATTGGTCGGGATGTTCCAGCATCCGGAACAATAAATCGGTCTTTTTCATTGCTCTGCGTTTTTAAGTGTTTGACGTAATTGTGCAAGTGCGTGGCGCAGGTGCTTGTAGATGGTGGTCTCGCTCACACCTAAGTGCTTGGCTATTTCACGGAAAGGTATGCCTTCGGTGAAATGCAGCTTAATAATCTTTTGGCAGATGGGCGGGAACAATGCGTCAATGCCCGCGTTAAGCACATCCATTTCGCGCTCAAGTTCTTCGGGTGATTTGTGTTCCAATTCATCAGCAAGTAACAGATACTTGTGTACCTGCTCATGGATTTTGCGATTACGAATCACATTCAGACATTGGTTGCGCACGCTTAATAATAGGTAGGATTGAGCGGAGTCTTCACGAAGTTCCACAGGAGTGGCAAGTAACCGGGCAAAGACATCGTGCACAATATCTTTGCTCTCATCATCATCGTGCAACAATATGCTGGCCAACCTGTACATCGCACGATAATGTTGTCGGAATAGCCGCTCAACTTGTCGTTCTCTTTTTGTCATACACCATTAATACACGTCGAGACCTATTTACTAAACCCCAAAACGATCTTTTTATTGAGAAACATCCCAAAAGAATTCTTTTTTTCTCTCTTTTTTTGACTTTTTAAAATTCCCAAGGAAATTTTGCGTTTTTTTGTGGCATTATATTGAAATAATTAGTAAATTTGCCGATTGATAAGAAAGTTAGTACGCAAACCAAGAATGGATAAGCAACAATTGCTTGATGCGCGATACCTGCGCATGGCACAAATTTGGGCTGAGAACTCCTACTGCCGTCGGCGGCAGGTGGGTGCACTCATCGTGAAAAACAAGATGATTATCAGCGACGGATACAACGGTACGCCTGTGGGCTTTGAGAACGTGTGCGAGGACGAAAACGACCACACCAAGCCCTACGTGTTGCACGCCGAGGCCAACGCCATCACCAAGGTAGCTCAAAGTCACAACAGCAGCAGCGGCGCCACATTGTATGTAACGTCGAGTCCGTGTATCGAATGTGCCAAGCTCATCATCCAGTCGGGCATTAAGCGTGTGGTCTACGGCGAGGTGTACCGCCTGCGCGACGGCATCGAGCTGCTTGAGCGCGCCGGTATCGAGTGTGTCCAGTTTGATTTGCCACAGGCACAACCCTAACCCACTATCGAGCCATGAACGCCAACAACAAAAACACGTCCACATGGATGCCAATGGCCATTGCGCTGGCCTTGGTGGTGGGTATCATCGTGGGAGCCATTGTAGGGAATCCGTTCGCCACATCGAAGAGCGACACCGACCGCAAGCTCAACACGGTGCTCAACCTCATTTCGCAAGAATATGTCGACGACACGATTAACATCGACGACCTGGTGGAACAATCCATTCCCGCAATCCTGTCGAACCTCGACCCGCACAGCACCTACCTCTCGGCCCGTGACCTGCAGGCGGCCAACGAAGAGCTTAACGGCAGTTTCAGCGGCATTGGCATCTCGTTCCAGGTGCTTGACGACACAGTGACCGTGATGGAGGTAATTCCGGGCGGCCCCAGCGACAAAGTGGGCCTGCTTCCGGGCGACAAAATCATTACCGTCGACGGCACATCGTTTGTTGGCGATAACCTCGACGCCAATCGCGTGCGTGAGAAATTGCGCGGCGACAAAGGCACGAAAGTCAAAGTGGGTATCAAACGCACAGGAAGCGCACGCCCGCTCGACTACGTCATTACGCGTGGCGACGTGCCCGTCAACTCGGTTGACGCGGCTTATCTCATCGACAAAAGCGTGGGCTACATCAAGGTGAACCAGTTTGGGCGCAACACTTACGACGAGTTTCTCAACGGACTTGTCTCCCTCAAGAACGACGGCGCGAAGCGATATATCATCGACCTGCGAGGCAATGGCGGCGGATATATGGAAATCGCCATTCTCATGGTGAACGAGTTCCTCGACGCCAATCGCCTTATCGTCTCGACAAAAGGACGCTACCGCCGCGACGACAGCAACATCTTCAGCGACGGTACAGGACGCTTCAAGGATGCTGAGCTTGTGGTGCTCATCGACGAATTCTCGGCCAGCGCAAGCGAGATTTTCGCCGGCGCCATCCAGGACAATGACCGCGGTCTCATTCTCGGGCGACGTTCCTTCGGCAAGGGATTGGTGCAAAAACAATTCGACTTACCCGACAAAAGTGCCATTCGCCTCACCATAGCCCGCTATTACACTCCGTCGGGGCGTTGCATCCAAAAGCCTTACAAGCCCGGCGCCAAAGAATATGACGAAGAGCTTGGCGGCCGCTTCACCAGCGGTGAGCTCTATAGTCGCGACAGCATCAAGATTGACGAAAGCCACATTTTTACCACGACCACAGGCCGCAAGGTTTACGGCGGAGGAGGCATCATTCCCGACATTTTCGTGCCGCGCGACACTACCGGCTACAATTCTTACTATATGGTAGCTTTCAACGCCGGCGCCTTACAACAATACGCGTTTACCTACGTTCAGAACAACAAGCAGCGACTCTCGTCGATGACCGACTACAAGCAACTGCTGCGCAACCTGCCATCGAACGAACAAATGCTGAACGACTTCGTGGAGTTTGCCGCGCAAAAGGGCGTACCTGCACGATGGTATTACATCAACCAGTCGCGTGATGTCATCACCACCCACCTCAAGGCGCTCATAGCACGCGACGCGCTGGGCCAAAAGGCGTTCTACCCCATCTATAACCGCAACGACAACGTCATTGAGGCGGCCCTCAAGGCTTTGAGCCAACACAAGGCCGCATTCCCGATTACCAACCGATGAGCAATACTGACGACAAACGGGCATTAAGACGTCACATCAGGCAGCTTAAAGCCTCCTTTAAGATGAGCGACGAGCAGCGATTCGCGCTTGCCGACAACGTATTCACCACTATCGAGCGGCACCTGCGCCCGATGGGTCAAGCGCAACACATCCTCATGTACTATGAGCTTCCCGACGAATTACCTACCAGCCGATGGGCCATGCGCTGGCAACAAGCCGGCAAGCACATCTACCTGCCGCGCATGAAAGGCGACACGCTCGAGGTTGTGGCACTCGACACACACCTCACACCCGACACACAATACGGCATTTTGGAGCCGACCGGCGCCCCCCTTGAGCGACTCTCGCTTATCGACGTGGCCATCGTACCCGCCGTGGCACTCGACCGGCAAGGGAACCGCCTGGGCCGCGGCAAAGGCTACTACGACCGGCTATTGCCGCAACTCAGCCAAGCCACGACAGTGGGCGTGAGCTATGATTTTCAACTCGTTGACCATGTGCCCACGGCCGAGCTCGACATTCCGCTCAACTATGTAGTAACCCCTTCATTCCATAATTTCCATTAATCTCTTTTACTGTCATGCCACTCATCAACCCATCCACCAAATTGTCTAATGTGATTATGGAAGAGCCCACGATAGTCGCGCTCCTCAACCGCTTCGGTATCGCGTTGGGCGTAGGCGACAAGACTGTGGCCCAAGCGTGTGCCGAACATCAAATCGACCCACATTTCTTCACGACGCTACTCAACACGTTTTCTAACGAGGAATACTTTCCCGAGCACACCCTCTCAAAGTTCGACACCCGCCTTATCGTGGATTACATGAGCAAGACCAACGCCTATTACCAGATGGCGCAACTGCCCACCATCGAGCGGCATTTCGACCTGCTCATCACCAGGAGTGCCGGCGAGAAAAACAACCTTGAGCTCATCAGGCAATTTTTCCTGGAGGTGAAAACCGAGTTACTCGAGCGCATAAACCACGATAGGCAGGAGTGGTTCCCGCAGTTGCTCAATGGTTCCCAAACACCACAGAACGGCAGCGACAATGGCGACGATTCCATTGAAACAAAAATCGACGACCTGCTCCACATGTTTGTCATCCACCTGAACGGGAAATATGACCTCAACCTGGGCCAAGCCGTCTTGCTCACCATTTTCGCACTGCGCAACGACATCAAGATGAACAACCGCATTCGCAACAAGATGCTCAAGCCCGCATGCCATGCGCCAGTGTGACCGAAACGAAATAAAAGCTGTCATCATCACAGCGCACACTCTCATGGCACTGGGCCTGAAACAACTGATGCACGATGCACTGGGAATTGACGCGCACATTGTCAACGCGCCCACCTCGCCGCTACTCGACAGTGCCGACCTGTTCCTGTGCGATGCCCAAACTTTTGTTTCCTCGCTCGATTTTTTCTTGCCACGAAAAGAGAAAACGCTCGTCATATCTCACGGGCGCCATGCGCGAGGCGGTGCGCCTCATCATATCAACCCATACGGCAAACCTGCCGAAATTGTTGATGAGATTAACCGTTTCATCCACAAAGAAGTCCTCCCCAAACAAAATTCCGCCACCTTGTCACAACGCGAAATCGATGTGCTCCGCCTGGTGGTGGCCGGTCGCACCAGCAAAGAAATCGCCGAGGCACTGCACATTAGCGTGAACACGGTGATGACCCATCGCAAGAACATTTCCTCAAAGCTCGGCATCAAGAGTGTGTCGGGACTCAGTTTTTACGCGCTCATGAACGGCCTCACCACCGATGACACTTCAGCCTCTTGATTGTGACGCACATGGATTTCATTCGCGACATCTCGGATTTTATCTCCTGCCACCAGTTACTCAACAAAAAAAAGCCGGTGTTGGTGGCACTTAGCGGTGGCGCCGACTCGGTGGCGCTGTTAAGCGTGCTGACTGACCTCGGCTACCATTGCGAGGCCGCCCACTGCAACTTTCACCTACGTGGTGACGAGGCCGATCGTGATGAGCGTTTTGCGGTCAATTTGTGCGACAAGTTGGGAGTCATGTTGCACGTCGCTCACTTTGATGTCGACAGCCACAAGAAAGCGCATGGCGTCTCAACCGAGATGGCGTGCCGCGAACTTCGTTACGAATGGTTCGAGAACCTGAGGAAGGAGCGCGGTTGCCAAGCCATCGCCGTGGGGCATCACGCCGACGACAATATCGAAACCGTCATCTTGAATATGCTGCGAGGAACCGGCATCCACGGCATGGCAGGTATTAAGCCGCGCAACAACCACGTGGTAAGACCATTTCTTGAAACTCCGCGCAAGCAAATACTGGAGTATCTCGATAATAAAGGACAAACGTTTGTCACCGACAGCACAAATAGTGAAAACGACTTTAAGCGTAATTGGGTGAGAAACGTAGTGCTACCCACCATCTACGGGCGCTATCCACATGCCCAATCCACGCTCATGGGGACCATCCACAAAATGGCACAGTGCGACAGCCTTTACCGCGAACTCGTCAACCGCGCCGCCAACGATATACTTCACTACACCCAAGACGGACATGTCATCAATGGTCGCAAATTGCTGCAAATAGAGAATTGCACGCAGCTACTATTTGAAATCACCCGGTCATTTGGATTCAACCACGAGCAGTGCGCCGACGCCATCACGGCCCTGCGACAAGGGTTTTCATCGGGCAAGAAGTTTTTTTCATGTAGCCACATCATGGCACTTAACCGGGAAAATATCGAAGTTTCGCCTCTTAAAGAAACTCCCGAAAAAGAGTATCACATTGACCTTAATAGCAGGGAATCGCAAAATGCGGCAAACATCGTAGCCGAACGGATAACCGATGCTCCATTCACACCCACACGTTGCAACGGAACCACAGCGGTAGCTTTCAACAAAAAGTTGCTTGAATGTGAGTCGCTCATCATCAGGCATTGGCGTCAAGGTGACCGCTTTAGACCCTTCGGGATGAAGGGGAGCAAACTCGTGAGCGACCTGTTCGCCGACCTAAAAATGGGCGAACGCGAAAAACGCGACACCTGGCTACTGGTGGCTGATGGACAAATCGTGTGGGTAGTGGGACGGCGCGCAGCTCAGGCATTCACCGTCGAACGCGACGCTACCGACTACCTATTGCTAAAACTCGCAACACGCGATTAAGACTCGGTTCATTCTTGAGCAAAACGCGTTTCTCCTCATCAAGCAGATAGAATAGCGGCATCGTGGGAAGGTCGTAGACCTCGCCCTCGTCAACGGCACGGCTCGCGTCGAAGGCATTAATCACATAGTCGGGGTAACCCTCGACCCGCCACTTATGCTCGTCATCGCCCACACACAGAGCCAGTACCACGAGCTCATCCCGCGCCACCATCTCGCGCAGCGTGGCACAAGTGTCGAGGCGTTCTTTCACCTGGTGACACGAGAGGCAGTCGGGGTCGTTGAAAAAAATCAACGTCATCGGGGCCTCAATGCCATGAATATTTGCGGTTGCGCCATCGGCAATCACAAAATCAAGATCTGCGCATTTGTCCCCCACCCTGTTCTTGAGCGCCATCTCGAGCATGACCTCGCACCAACCGCGGTCGGCGCGCGAGGCCTGTGGATTGTCGAGCACCAGCCTGAGAGCCTCAACAAGCGCCTCCTCGTCGTGACGCGGGCTCAACGGGTCGGCAAGACTCATGATGGAATCGCGCGACATAGGCACCGAGGCAGTGACGCCCGCAAGCGTAGACGCCCAACAAATTACCGCCAAAAGGAAAAACAATCTCAGTCGCATGATTTTTTGCTGATTTTCGGGCAAAATTAGAGTAACATTCCAAATAATTGCATTAATTTTGTACTAAATAATGTTATCACGATGAAAAAGATTGCTAAAACCAATGCCGCGAGGCTGCTCGACCAGGCCGGTATCGCTTATGAGCTGGTGCCCTACGAAGTGGATGAGAACGACCTCTCGGCCACTCACCTTGCCAGCACAATTGGCGAGGATATTGACATGGTGTTCAAGACACTCGTGCTGCGAGGCGACAAAACGGGACACTTCGTGTGTGTCATCCCCGGCAACGACGAGGTGGACCTCAAAAAAGCCGCCAAAGCCAGCGGCAATAAGAAGTGCGACCTCATCGCCATGAAAGAGCTACTGCCCACCACCGGTTACATTCGCGGCGGGTGTTCGCCGGTGGGCATGAAAAAACCCTTTCCCACCTTCATCCACGAGACATGCATCCTCTTTGACCACATCTTTGTGAGCGCGGGGCAACGTGGACTGCAATTCAAAATCGCGCCAAGCGACCTTGTGAGTTTCACCCATGCCACAGTCACCGACCTCACCTCATTATAGAATCTATGATATACCGCAATAGAATAGGAAACGCTTACAGCCTCACATCGTTCGGTGAATCGCACGGGCCGGCAATGGGTGGCGTTATTGACGGCTTGCCAGCCGGCCTACCTGTCGACATTGACGACATTCAGCGACAACTCGACCGCCGCCGCCCAGGACAAAACGACCTCACCACGGCGCGCCACGAAAGCGACAAGGTGGAAATAATGTCGGGAATCATAAACGGTATTTCGACCGGCGCGCCCATTGGCTTTATCATTCGCAACATCGACCAACGTACCTACGACTACGACGAGATTGCGCAAGCCTACCGCCCCTCACACGCCGACTACACCTACGATATAAAATATCGCGGATATCACGACCGGCGCGGTGGCGGTAGAGCCAGCGCACGCGAAACAGTCTGCCGCGTAGTGGCCGGCGCCATCGCGCGCCAAGCACTTAGGCTACCGGGCATTGACATTGTGGCCTACACCTCACAAGTGCACGACATTAAGCTTGACTTACCTTACGACAAGCTCGACTTGACGCATATTGACGACAACGCGGTGCGATGTCCACACCAAGAAACAGCCGCACGTATGGAGCATGCCATCCTCGAAGCGAAAGACCGGGGCGACACTGTGGGCGGCGCGATTACCTGCATCGCTCGCAACGTGCCCGCAGGGCTGGGCGAGCCGGTGTATGGGCGTCTCAACGCCTCGCTCGCCGCCGCCGTAATGAGCATCAACGCGGCCAAAGGTGTTGAATTCGGCTTAGGTTTCGGTTTCGTTGACAAAAGAGGTTCAGAGGTTCTTGACCACTTCACTTTGAAAAACGGGAAAACAGGTACCACCACAAACTATAGCGGAGGTATCCAGGGAGGGATAAGCAACGGCGAGGACATCGTGCTTCGCGTCGCCTTCAAACCCGTGGCTACGCTCATGCGCGACATCGCCACAATCAGTCGCGACGGCTCACCCACAACACTTCATCCACGGGGACGCCACGACGCCTGCGTGGTGCCGCGCGCCGTGCCCGTAGTTGAGGCCATGGTGGCAATCACGTTACTCGACCACTATCTCCAGCAGCGACAACAGCTGGCGTTCAATGGCCTTGTATAAAAATAACGGGTAACAACACGGCAAAAACCGTCTCGTTACCCGTTAATCGTTAATCGTCAATTGTCACTCCGCATCATACTCAAAATGCGGGATGGGTTGCAGCTTGAACAAGTTGAGCCGGTGTTTCTTGTCGATGAGCGCCTTTGTATCGGGATCATCACATTCACCCGTGCGGATATAGCGGTCGAGCACGGCATAGGTGAAGCCCAAGTTGTCCTCATCGGTTTTACCACAAAGGCCGTCGGAAGGCGTCTTAACCACCAAGTCGCGCGGCAAGCCCAACTCAAGGCCAATGGCCACCACCTCCTGAACGGTGAGGCCACCCAACGGCGCGAAATCGCCGGCGCCATCGCCGTAACGTGTAGAGTAGCCCACCCAGTCCTCCGAGAGGTTGCACGTATTAGCCACACGGCCGTTCATCGATTGTGACACGGCATAGACCGTGGCCATGCGCAAGCGTGGCGGCAAGTTAATAATAGTCTGTGAGGCCACTTCCACATCGAGCGTAGCCAATTGCTCTTTCACAGCAGCCATGAGCGTGTTGTAAGTGTCACCGATGTTCACGTTGCAATAACGTATTCCCAAGTGGTTAATCAGTCGCATGCTATCGTTGATATCTTTTTGGACACCATTAGGCATAGTCACACCAATGACGTGGTCACACCCCAAAGCTTCGGCACACAGGGCCGCCACCACACTACTGTCCTTGCCACCCGACACGCCGAGCACGGCATTACAGCCTTTTCCGTTCACCTCAAACCAGTCGCGAATCCATTGTACAACCTGGTTTTTCACTTCTTTTGCGTTAAAATCTTTCATTATAAATATTGTTGAGTTATAGGAATGAGCGTTTCGTTTTCACCCTATCGGTATTTTTCACAAAATTACGACATCTCGGCTATATAACATCCATCAATCACTCATTTAACATTAATTAATGGCGTAGAGTGGGTAAAAATGAGAAGTTACGTCACAAAATAGCATGGCTTTTCGCTAACTTTGCACCATCATTACACGCGAGCACATCAAGACGTGTAGCTTATCGACAAAATGTATATTCTATAATAATATCGTTCAAAGATGACCGACTTCGCAGCTATTGATTTTGAAACCGCCAATGCCGAACGCTCCAGCGTGTGCTCGGTGGGCATCGTCATTGTGCGCGACAACGAAATCGTCGACACTTTCTATTCCCTTATCCAGCCCGAACCCAACTACTACTCATACATGTGCCAGCGCGTGCATGGGTTGGGACATAGCGACACCGACGATGCCCCACTGTTCCCTAATGTGTGGGCGCAAGTTGAACCGCTCATCGAAGGACTTCCGCTCGTGGCCCACAACAAAACTTTTGACGAAGGATGTCTGCGCGCCGTGTTCCGCACCTACGGCATGGACTACACCGGGTACGTCTTCTTCGACACCCTGTGGGCCTCGCGACTCGCCTTCCCCCGTCTTTCCAACCATCGCCTGGAAACGGTGGCCGGCATGTGCGGCTACGACCTGACGAACCATCACCACGCCCTTGCCGACGCCGAGGCTTGCGCCTGGATAGCCCGTGAGATTCTCTAACCTGCTTAAAAAACAAATCATAAATATGAACTGTAAATTTTTCACCTTTATGGCCATGATGGCCTTAGCGCTGACCATGGTGGCGCAAGTAGATGAGTCGACTGCCGAAGGACGTAAACGCCTCTCCTGCACCAGCATCATGGTGGGCAAGAAAGCCAGTACCGACGGCTCGGTAATCACCTCTCACACCTGCGATTCGTGGTATCGCACATGGATGACGATGACGCCCGCGCGCGACTATGAGCGCGACACGGTGACCGCCATCTACGAGGGCCGCATGCACACGCAGAGTGCCGGCGACAGCACGAAGCTCCATGTGCGTGGCACCATTCCGCAAGCGCGCCACACTTTCCGCATTCTCGACACAGCATACCCGTGCCTGAACGAGAAACAGGTGGCGATGGGCGAAACAACCATTGGAGGTCGCGACACCCTGCGCAACAAGGCGGGCATGTTTTACATCGAAGAACTGGAGCGCATAGCCCTCGAGCGCTGTTCCACCGCCCGCGAGGCGATAGCACTGATGGGTAGTCTCGCCGAGAAGTATGGCTATGGCGACAGCGGCGAGTGCCTCACCGTTGCCGACCCTAACGAGGTGTGGATCTTCGAGATTTTTGGTGCCGGCCCCAAGAAGATTGGAGCTGTGTGGGCTGCCGTACGCATCCCCGACGACGAGATTGCTGTGTCGGCCAATATCTCACGCATCGGCACACTGGACCTGAACGACAAGGACCGTTACATGGCATCAAGCAACGTCAAGGAAGTGGCCCGACAGCTCAAACTGTGGGATGGAAAGGAGGAGTTTAACTTCTTCAAGGCCTATAGTGGAGAAAATTATGCCCACGAGAAAAAGAATTACAGTGTGCGCGAGCACTTCATTATGAACGCCCTGGCACCGTCGCTCAACCTGAGCGACACCATGGCATGGCTGCCGCTGAGCGTGAAACCCGACGCCAAAGTAAGCCCCGAGCAGGTGATGCAACTACTGGGCAGTTACTACGAAGGCACCGACAAGAACTTGAGTTCACGTCACCTTGTCCCCAACCCCAAGCGCAAAGACAAGAAAGGCAATCTGGTGGAGAACGAGCCCGACAGTATCGTCTCGCCCTTCAGTAATCCCTGGATGCGTCCCGACGAAATCAAAATGTACTACGCGATGGGCGACTCGGCGATGAAGAACATTCGCACCGTGAGTGTGCCATGGTGCGCTTACAGCACTGTTATCCAGCTGCGCTCATGGCTACCCGACGAGATAGGCGGCGTAGCTTGGGTGGCACTCGACAACCCCGGCGAGAGCCCGCGTTTCCCCATCTTTGCCGGAACCACCGAGTTGCCGAAGCTGCTTCAAGTGTGCGGGCAACACAGCGACCGCGATGACGCCGCCTTGTGGCACTACCGCAAGGCCAACCGACTCGCCACCGTGCGATGGGGCAAATTCAGGTCGAAAATTGAGCCTCAGCGCGACTACTTCATGGAGAAGGGACAAATGGAATTGCCCTATGTGGAGCAGACATGGAAGCGTCTCCACGCGACCGACCCCGAGAAAGCCCAAAAGATGCTCAACGGCTATGTGGGCGATTTCTTTGGAGCCACTATACTTCGCTGGGACGAATTGGCCCGCGACTTGTGGCGACAGAACTGGACAGGATTTTAACCCAATTAACCGGGGGGCAAACAGCACAACGAAGTGAGGGCTTGAGTGGAGCGCGTGAAACGCTCGCAACTCAAGCCACTCACTTTTGTATATATCGATTAGATTACTTTACCAGGATTTTGCGTCCTTTCACCACATAGATATTGGGCTCGAGATTGTTTATGTCTCCGGCCTTAATATTGTGGGCCACTCTCATGCCGAGCACATTGTAAACATCGACCACGTCGTCGGTCTTGGCGATTTCGTCGATGCCGGTAACTTCGCCGGCGCCCAGGTGGTTAGCGATAAGTGTGAATTGCTGTTCGCCGGGGATGTTGATGTAACAGCGTGTGGCGTAGAAAAAGGCCTCAGCGTTGTCGATATGCGTAAAATTGGCTTCCGAGTTATTGACAGCGAGAATACCATAGAGGTCTTTGCCGTCGGTCTTGGTGGCGGCGCCGCCCATAGTCACCTTCACACCACAATTAGTGGTCATTGTCACTTTCGACTCCTTGTTCTCGATTTGCGTATAAACGTGCAGATTCTTGTTACCGGTTTCGCCCGGATAATAAAGGATGTAAGGCGTGTTGGCTTTGACACCTTCGGCTTTGCAGTCTTGGAAGTTAAGCACGATTTCGTTGCCCTGTTGCGTCACGCCCACCAGTCGCTCGAGTTTCACGCCTTGTCCCAGCGCGTCGTCAAGTTCTTGCTCGGTCATGGCAAAAGGCATCGAGATTGTGTTCCACCCTGTCAAGAGATAACGGTTAGCCGTCACATCGCACTGCTGTCCATCGTAGCGGGCGACTGAGGTGCCACTGTAAGTACTGAGCCTGAGAGGGTTTTGTGACCAGGCGGTGAGTGAGAACGCCGCCAAAGCAATCATGCAGAATATTTTTTTCATCTTAGTACATATTTAATAGTTAAACAAATTTGTTCTTTAAAGAATATTGTCGCAAAAATAAGCAAACTATTTCAATTTATCAATATTTTCACCGAAAAATACAAAAATTTCATCCCTTCCACTCGGGTTTGACGACTCGTTTTAAATACACGATTGCAAGGCGTTATAGCGACAATTTCGCGAGGAATATTTTGCCGTGACTTTTTTATTTCGTAATTTTGTGGCACTGAATTAAGAGACACTTATTAACAAATTATAAATCTATAAATTAAAGTAAAATGGCATTTTTAACAAACGACAAATTGGTCATCGTCGGCGCCGCCGGCATGATTGGGTCTAACATGGTGCAGAGTGCCCTAATGATGGGCCTCACGAATGATATTTGCCTCTACGACGTGTTCCCGCCCACAGGCGTGGCCGAGGAGATGCTGCAGAGCGGTTTCGACAATGTGAAAATCACATCGACGACCGACGCCGCCGAGGCTTTCACCGGTGCCAAATACATCATCTCGAGTGGTGGCGCTCCCCGCAAGGAAGGCATGACGCGCGAAGACTTGCTCAAAGGTAACTGCGAAATCGCTCGCGGCCTGGGCGAGAATATCAAGAGATATTGCCCCGATGTAAAACACGTGGTGATTATCTTCAATCCCGCCGACCTTACCGGCCTGGTGACGTTGCTCTATAGCGGCTTGAAGCCCTCGCAGGTGACCACACTCGCCGCCCTCGACACTACGCGCCTGCAAAGCGCGCTGGCCAAGAAGTTCGGCGTGATGCAAAGCGCCATCACCGGTTGCGCCACTTACGGTGGCCACGGCGAGCAAATGGCCGTCTTCGGCAGCCATGTGGAAATTAACGGCCGCAAGCTCACCGATATCGTGGGCACCGACGAGTTCCCTGTCGAGGAGTGGGAGCAGATGAAGAAGGACGTGACACAAGGTGGTGCCGCCATCATCAAGTTGCGTGGCCGCAGCTCGTTCCAGAGCCCGTCTTACCTCTCGGTGGAGATGATCCGCTCGGCGATGGGTGGCGAGAAATTCCGTTTCCCCGTAGGCACCTATGCCCACGACGAAAAGTTCAACCACATCATGATGGCTATGGACACCACGCTCGACGAGAATGGCGCCAGCTACAAAGTGCCGCAAGGTCTGCCCGACGAGAACGCAAAACTCGAAGCCAGCTATGCTCACCTTTGCAAGATGCGCGACGAGCTTGTCACGCTCAACATTGTTCCTCCCGTGGAAGAGTGGAACAAAATCAACCCCAACCTGTAAAAAACTTCTTATACTATCTATCGCAAGGGAGGCCCCTCAACGGAGCCTCCCTTGATATTAATGACCGATTTGGGCTAAATTCAGTCGATAGTAGCGGCGGTTTCGACCGCAAGTTTCATCATCGACAGGAACGAGTTTTGGCGGTCCTCGGCACTCAATTCCTCATGACTCACGAGCGAATCGCTGATGGTGAGAAGGCACGCCGCGTTCTTGCCGAGCATGTTAGCATTGTGGAATAGCGCGAAGCTTTCCATTTCCACACAGGTAACACCCTCATTCTGGGCCAGCGTCTTCCACTGCGTGCCGCCGGCACCGCCATAGAACACGTCGCTCGAGTGAATCTTCGTCAAGCGGCAATCAATTCCCAGGCGTTGTGCGGTAGTGATAATGGATTGGTTGAGCGAAAGCGAAGGATAAAGCGTGGTATCGGTGATACCGTCACGCACTCGGGCGTAAGACGATTCGCTGTAAGCGGCCTCGGCGAGCACCACATCGCGCACATGGAGGTCGGGCGAATAGCTTCCGGCCGAGCCGATACGGATAATATTCTCCACGCCATACCATGTGTAGAGTTCATAAGAATAGATGCCAATGCTGGGCATTCCCATTCCACTGGCCATGATTGACACCGGTCGGCCCGCGTATTGACCGGTGTAGCCAAACACGTTACGGACGTCGGTGACCAGCTTAGGGTCATCCAAAAACTTGGTTGCCATGAAGTGAGCCCGCAAGGGGTCGCCGGGCATCAAAACGGTTTTCGCGAAAGCGCCTTCGGGCGCGTTGATGTGAGGAGTAGGCATAGCTGTTATAGATTTTTGATTTTAGTTAGTTTTTCAGTTTTTGGAGCGCTACACGGGCGTCATCGCCACGGTAGCGTTGCGCACCGGTGCTATCAATAACCATAATAGTTGGCAACGCTACTATGCTGAGGTCTTTCAGGGCGCTGTGCATGGTTCCCTGAGGCACCCAGTAATGCGAAATGCCATCGATGGGGTCATCCTTCCAGTTGGCACGCCATGCGCCGGAGTCGCTTTCCATGTAAATATCGGCAATTAAAGCGTTGGTACTTTCCACATCGGCTTGATGTAGCGTGTTAATAATGTTCTTACGCTTATTGCCCGAGGCGTTATCCCAAAAAATAATGAGTGAACGGCCGGCGGCGCCGGGCGAGAACGTGTCGAAGTCGCCACTGCTCGCATAAAGGGTCATAGCGGCAAGCGGCGCTCTGCTTTGCTTGGCAAGGATAGCCTGCAGTCCGTTATAGTCCATCAGCAGCTTGGCCGGCTTGGCGTCCTCGTCAATTTGAGCCAAGAGTTTGTCGCGGTTATCGCCACTGTAGTCCACCAACACAAGTATAGTCGAAAGCAAATCGTCAGTGTTCTCCTTGACATATTTCTCTATCTCGGTATTAAGCGCGGTGCGGTCAGGCATTTGATATTGAGTAGTGTGCACGCTTATAAACTCATACCAGCGCTCGCTCGTGTCATTGCCCTTAACCTTAAACTCATTGGGCTTGTTCTTGTCGCCCTCGATGGTAATCTCGTCGCCTCCTTCCACTACCAGGCGGGCAAGCGGACGCCCCTGACCATCGCTCAACATAAGCAGAACCACATCGGCCGTTTCGCCCTTGAACTGAAAGGCTTCCTCTTTCACGCCCACCCACTTCTCGTCGACGGCTCCCTCGGGATTAAGATAGGCCACATGGACATTAGTCTCTCCAAGGCCCTTAATCTTTGCGGTCACAATAAATTCGCTCTTGCCCGAACACGCGACCAAGCACAACAGTATCGCTAAACAAAAAAGATTAGAAATTGGTCTCATGTCACAAAATTACAACATCTTGCGCAACATGGCAACATTTCGAGTCACTTTTCATTAAAATTACGTGGCACCTCGGCAATAAAAATGAAAAAAAGAGTTTTTTCATTTTGTATTGCGCTCGCTTTGCAGTAATTTTGCAATCATGAAATGGGCAGTATTAATAGTGTGGTGCACGATGACGGCTTTGTGGGCGCAAAGCGTGACGGTTTACTCAACGAACTATAACGGATTCCGGAACCTGCAACGGCCCGAGGGGGCTATTGTCGACAAGCAAGGACGTCTTGTTGTTGAGAATGGCACCGACAGCCCCATCTTGATAAGCGACAGCACTATAATAGATGTAAGCGCTCCCTTTAAATACTATGCCCGCATGGCAAATCTCCACAATAGTGAGGGACGAACCTACAAAGTAAAGACGGCCTCGGGCACTAAGCGAGTGAGTGAGCCACGCTGGGGTGTGTGTCTCGATGATGGCACCCACCGCTTGACCGTGATGCTGAGTTGCAGCAACGAGAACTGGAACGACGAAGTGCGCGGCAACCGCACGATGCATGTCGCCGTAAGTCTCGACGACCGTTTGCTCAGCGCCATCGACACCGATGAGGATGTAAAACTGGATCACAAGCTCACGGCTGTGGGGGTGTCGCGACAAGACGACGGCCGATATTCCATTCTACTCGGTGCCGAGCGCTTGCGCGAAGTGGCTACAGTCGATGCCTCGGCCTTGAGTGGAACCGCCATCATCGGCATTGTGGCCGACGAGGGCAGCAAAGTGGCAATTGAACGCTCGGTGCTGAGTTACAGCCCCAAAGCCGCGCCACTCACCACACGCGAATGGACTCCCGAAAGTCTGGCAGCGCATTTAGCCACATCGGTCGACCCTTATGAAGGTTACTGGACCTATCTTGACCGTGAACTTGAAGACAAGTGGTTAGGGCTGGGCGGACGATACACCATCGCGCTGGTGGCCAACGGCAACGGCTACGACATTCTCTACATCGAGGGCGCACAAGTGATGGGCGCCAAATGGCAACCATGTCAAATCAAGGGCACCATGACGCGCACCATTTTCACCGACAACTACCGCGCGCGGTGGATCGATGCAACCGGCGAAGACATGGGCGACGATGTGCAGGCCGCATTCGAGGGCAGCTCAATTCTCAATGTCAAGTTCCCGGTGTTCAAGAGCCAGTTACGTTTTTCCAAGCAGCGATGACCTTCGTCCGAAAAGCGCTCCGGTTTTTCTTACCGCTCACCAAATAGTTGGCGGGCGTTGTCGCGAAGAAACATCTGCTTGTAGGGTGCCAGTTCCGGGTCACCGGCCAAATAATTCTTCATGCGCGCCAACTGGGCCGAAAGAACCTCGGGCTTGACGTAGGGGAAATCGGAACCGTACATGATGTGGTTGGGCGAGGTGATGGTGAGCATCAACTTAATCACTTCGGGCGAATGACTACCACCGGCAAGGTCGTAGTAGAGTGCGGCAAGATTCTTTTCCCAGTCAATCTCACCCACCAGTCCACTGGCTTGCATCACGACCGCTCAATCGTGTCAATCTTTGAGCAAATGAGAGACGAGCTGCGGCAAGGCGAAAACGACCGACACACCGAGCACATCATCGTGGCCTACATCCACATAGCGCTTGAACTTATCGCCCGATATTACTCGGCCCAAATGACCTCGTCGCAACCCATGAGCGTTGATATCCTGACACGCTTCGAGAACTTACTGCGGCGCTACTACCGCGATGGCTTGCAACAAGAAAGAGGACTACCCAGCGTCAAATACTGCGCCCAAGAGCTTTTCCTGTCGCCCAATTACTTTGGCGACCTCGTCAAGCAGTTAACCGGCGACACCGCCACTTCGACCATAAGACGTTTTGTGATGCAACGTGCCGAAGCCCTGCTCATAGCCGGGCACACCATCACCGAGACAGCCGAAGCCCTGGGCTTTGACTATCCACAGCACTTCACACGTCAGTTCAAGGCCTTTTACGGTGTCACCCCCACCACCTTCAGGAAGCGACGTTTTCAGGCCCAGCCCGAATAACACCATCCCTTGCCGCTACTGGTCCAGGAAACGGATGTAGGAGTTGGCCGTAGTCGGATTATAAGCCATGAATGTATTGTTGGCCATGAGGATATCGGTGATTTTGTTCTCGCGCACATAGTTTTTCATGTTGCGCGTGAAATAGCGGAAATCAATCACATGCACCTCCTCAAACGAGTAGAACAAGTAACCCGGAATCGCATTACCGAAACTATCCTTCATCACAAGCACGCGACGACCGTTATGGGTGCCGGTTTGCACGCGCGTGATTTTCGCGTCCCCCCCCATGAACGTGCTGTAAGCGCCACCGCTACCGTCCTTAAAGGTGGCAAAGAACTGTCCCTGGAAAGGCTTTCCCTCGCCGGTCACCTTATAAGACTTGTCTATTGAATAGTTAGTGTAAGTAGTGGTATATTCCACCTCTTTAGGCACATAGTAAACGAAGTCCTCGGGCGAATTCTTAATGGAAATGTCTTTTGAGTAGCCGTACATCGTGCCCACATAGTCGTGAATCACCTTGCGCTCGTAGGCCTGCAGGTCGCGGAACGGGACACCGGCGATGGCGGCAAACTTGCGTGCCGCGTAGTAAGCTCCCAACGGTGCCCAGTGGTGGTCGGTGCGCAGGTAAATATCTTCGGCGGCATGCTCGCCCAGTGTGGTGTAAATATCCACAGCGCGCACCGAGTCGCTCAAGTGGGCGAAGATGTTGTTAATCGTGGCCCGCTGCGACTTGGTAGAGCTTTTCGCGCTCTCAGGGCAATAAAACTCGATGGCAGTGGGGATTACCATGCAATACACATTCACGCCACGACCGAACACCTCCTTGTATTTGTTGGCCGCGTTGGCATAGGCTACGCCACCCTCGGGACCGCCGCCATAAGCCATGAGGGCCCTTGCCGTGGGTTCCTTGCCCAAGATGAGAATACCGGCATGGGCAATTTTAGCGTTCTCGTCGGCGGTGACTGTGTTTTTATACTCCCCGATATTGCGGTTCTCCACGCCCTCATCGTTTTGCTTCGGCTCATCGGCACTGGCATGGAAGGTGATTTGCTCCTCTTCGTCTTGTGTCACCTTGAGCGCCAGATAGTCCTTGATATTCATGCTCATCGACATGAACCGGTCGCGGTACGGCTCGCTGTCGCTGTACCACTTCGACACGCTGTCGGTAAACTCGCCACTTGCCAGCAAATCCCACGAGAAACGTGGGAACGTAGCCAGCTCGCGCTTCTCCAGCTCAGAGATGCGAGGCCTCTCGAAAAAGTTAAACACGAGCACGAAGGCCGCAAAGACGGCCACTACCAGGCACAGGTATATTTTGCTGTATTTCATAAGCGCTGTCATTGGGTGAGGTATCGCTCATAAGCGCGCACGGTGGCATCGGTGCAAGCGTGCGTAATATTGTTACAAAAAAGGATGTCGGTGATTTCGTTGTTGTTCACATAATCCACGATGTTAAACGTGAAGTAGCGACAATCCACCACATGAATGTCCTCAAACGAATAAAACAGGTAGCCCGGAATCGCGTTCCCGAAACTATCTTTGAGGATGAGCAGGCGGCGGCCGTTGCGCGTGGTGGTGTGCACATGGGTGGTATTTGTATCGCCACCCATGAAAGTGCTGTAAGCGCCACCGCTGCCGTCTTTATATTCACGGAAAAACTCGCTCTCGACCGGTTCCGACGTCTTGGCCACATGATTTCCACGACCCAGGGTATAAGTGATGCGCGTGGTACTATAGCGCACGGCGGTGGGCACATAGTAAACGAAGTCCTCGGGGGCACGCTTGACCGAGGCATCTTTCGAGAATTTATACATAGTTCCCACAAAATCCTTGACGATACGCTCCTCGTAGAAAGAGAGGTTGCGGAACGGCACGCCGGCCACCTGCGCAAAGTGCCGCGCCACATAGAAGGCGCCTTTTGGGGCCCAATGGTGGTCGGTGCGCAGATAAATATCCTCGGCGGCATGGGCACCGAGCGTGGTATAAGCATCCACCGCCTTCACTCCGGGCTTGAGGTGGGAGAAAATATCGATGAGAGCCGCCCGCTGGTCGCGTGTCCACGACCGGGCCGTGTCGGGAGTATAGAACGCCGAGGCGAGCGGGATGGGCATGCAATACACATTCACGCGCCCGTTGAACGTGTCGTAGTACTTATTGGCAATCATCGCGTAAGCCTCACGAGCTTGCTCGCTACTGCTGAAAGTGCTCATGGCACGCACCGTGTCGCCACCTCCCACCACGATAATTCCGCTGGCGGCCTTTCTCACCACCTCACTGGGGCATACCGTATTTTCATAGCGCATGGGAATTGTGCGCTCGCGTTGTTGCCCGGCATCTTGCCGTTGCGCCATGGCCATAGCCACCACGGCGAGGATAAAAGAGGATAATATAATCGCTTTCTTAAACATTAGAATCGTGTATAAATAAATGCGTTATTCGTCGCTCCCACGAGCAAGGCTACACTCAAGACGAGGGCCACCAGCGAGATGGCCACGCGAGTCACCAGCAATGCGCCGGCATGAAGCGCACCGCCCTCGGGAAGCAGCTTCGCGAAAAGACGCGCCACAAAGTCGCGCACAGGCATGCACAGCACGATGGCCACTACCCACAACCAAAAGTTGTTCAGCACAGCCATCTTACTGGCAAAGTCGCCTAAAGCGGCCCCATGACCGAAGAAAGCGCTGAAGAAAGTACCCATGCGGGTGAAGTCGGCCAAGTGGGCAATCTCAAACTTAAAGATGCCCCATCCCACGATAAACAGGAACAAAGCATAAATGTGGAGCACCACAGCCGGGATGTGCTTGAGCCAGCGCATGATGGTATATTTCTCAATTACCAACAACACGCCGAAATACAAACCCCACAAAATGTAGTTCCAATATGCTCCGTGCCACATACCCGTGAGGAACCACACCACAGCGATATTGAGCGCCTGATGGCGGCGGTTTCCCCCCAACGGAATATAGACATAGTCACGGAAGAAGCTACCGAGCGACATGTGCCACCGACGCCAAAACTCAGTGATGGTCTTCGAGCAGTAGGGGTGGTTAAAGTTCTCATTAAAATGGAAACCGAGACAACGCCCCATTCCTATCGCCATGTCGCTGTAACCCGAAAAATCGAAATAGATTTGCAGCGTGAAAGCCACTATACCCACCCAGGCTCCCGCTGTCGAAAGGCCAGCCATGTCGCCCTTGAGAAACTGGTCGCTGATCTCGCCAAGCTGATTGGCCAAAATCACCTTCTTTCCCAAACCGATGAGGAAACGATACACGCCATCGGCCATATCGGTAGCACTCACATGGCGGTCGTGGATTTCGTGGGCCACTGTACCATAGCGCACAATGGGTCCCGCGATGAGCTGTGGGAACATCGAGATATAGAGTAACAAATCCACGAAACGGCGCTGCACCGGCGACTGGCGTCGGTACACATCCATCAAGTAAGAAATTGACTGGAAAGTGTAAAAACTGATGCCAATGGGCAGCGAGATGTGCGGATCGGGGACCGAAAGGCCCATTCCGGTGAGCGTGGCGGCGAAAAAGCCCAGATACTTGAACGTGCACAGGATGGCGATATTACAAGCCAATCCCGCCACAAGGGCCAACCGGCGGTGCTTGCCCGAGCGGTCGATAACCAGTCCTGATATATAGTTAACCAACACACTGAATATCATCAGGAACACATACACGGGCTCTCCCCAGGCATAGAAGATGAGCGAGAAAATGACCAGCGCTATATTCTTGGCCATGTTGCTTTGCCGCCCTTCGCCCGAAAGGAGCTTCTTGTCGATCAGCGATGCCAACATATAAGTGAGGGCAAAAGCCGGAAGAAAGACAAAAAGGAAAAATAGGTCAGAAAATACCATTTAAAAAGGATTTGTTAGCGTTATATTCAACAGTTTTTTCACCTTCGACGAAATCAGCTTGCCGTTGCTTTGCGCGCCGGCCACAGTAGTGTGCACGCCATCGGTGGTGAATTTTTTTGCTTTCAGTTCTTGTTCGCGTTTTATCACGCCCTCCTTGTCAAGGCGCAACACAAACACGCCTTGCATTTGAGCCACCGCACGCTCAATGAGATTGCCGGCAAGCAGCACGTCGTCGTTCTTATAGCGAGTCGATTGCGAGGGTGTCACCAGCACTATCACGGCACCGGGGAACGACTTTTTGAGTAGCGACACATCGTAGCCGACCACCTTAGTCAGCGAGGTCAATCTATTGATGGGTATCAACCCGGTGAATTCGTCACTTGAAGTCGACAGCGACAGCAGGTCGCCGGTATTGAGCGCGTCGGGTCGCTTCTTGACGAACCACACATCGTTGGCCCCAGCCGCCACAATCACAAGGTCGGGCATGGGCAGGTCGCCGTCGCCCACATCGATTTGCGCTCTTCTTATTTGGTTGTAAATAACATTATTATCACCAAGAACCTCAATATTTTCTTTAATATTCTCAGTGGTATTATCGGTGTGAGTCCAAGTAGCCCCGCTACGTGCGTAACTGCGACACGAGGCCGGTTTAAAGTCATCGACGAACCACTTGGTCCATCCCTGTTCCTTGCTGCAATCGTCACCGCCAATCCAGCAATTAGAGTCGCCGAAAATGAGTACATTCATGCCTCCCGCCATGCCCTGCAAGGCCATGACAAGCGCAGTGATAAGCAAGGTGACACGCTGCTTGTGGAGGCGCATCACGCTCATTGGTTAAGAAAGCGTTCCACATCGAGGGCGGCACGACAACCGCTCCCGGCTGCCGCCACGGCCTGACGATAGTTGGGGTCGGCCACATCACCGGCGGCGAAAACGCCATTGACGCTCGTGAGCGTAGACGGGTGGTGCGTCACCACATATCCTTGCGCGTCAAGTTCAAGTTGGCCCGCGAGGAATTCGGTGTTGGGATTGTGCCCAATAGCAAGGAAAAAGCCATCGATAGGGAGGTCGTAACGCTCCTCCTGGGGAGTTCCACGGAATTTCACCAGATGGGCACCCTCAACGCCACCGTCGCCATAGAGGCCCACCGTGTTGGTGTTGAAGAGAATCTCGATATTGTCTTTTTCCATCACGCGCTTTTGCATAGCCGCCGAAGCGCGAAGATGATCCTTGCGCACTATCATGTAAACCTTGCGAGCAAGGTTGCTCAAATAATGGGCCTCTTCACAAGCCGTGTCGCCACCGCCCACGACGGCCACCACCCGTTTGCGGTAGAAAAAGCCGTCACAAGTGGCACACGCGCTCACACCGAGCCCGGCATATTTTTTCTCGTCTTCAAGGCCGAGGTACTTGGCACTGGCACCGGTGGCCACTATCACGGCGTCGGCCTCGATGGTTTGGCCCGCGTCGAGTGTTGCCACAAAGGGGCGTTTCGACAAGTCGATGGATTTAACCAATCCGGGGCGCACATCGCCGCCCACATTAATGGCCTGCTGACGCATGAAAGCCATGAGTTGTGTCCCGTCCACGCCGTCGGGGAAACCGGGAAAATTCTCGATAGTAGTGGTGGTAGTGAGTTGTCCTCCGGGCTGAAGGCCCTCCACAAGAATGTTACTGATATTGGCTCTTGAGGCGTAGATGGCGGCTGTGTAACCGGCCGGTCCCGAACCGATGATGAGACATTTTACTTTTTCGTTTGCCATAAATAATATGAGATGATTTCTTAACGCAGGTCCACCACTTGGGTGCCGGCGGGCACCTGCGACTTGTCGAACTTAAACGTCGATGCCGTGCTGGAAGCGTTATTGTGATAATTGCTTATTGATATCGTGGTCGTGCCACTGCTCTTGGTGCTGATTACCACCTTCGAGATGCGGTTAGTCGACGTGTTGGCTGTGAGAAGCACCTGTGTCACCTGCGAGCGGCGTTTGGGCACTAACTTCACCACATAAGTACTCCCCGAAGCGCTATATTTCGAGATTTTATAAGTCGACTTATAGTTCTGTGCTGTCGCATAGGGGCTTACCGAGGCCAATTCGGTAGCCGTGGGCTTAGTCACATTCACCTCGCCGGTGGCCGAAGAATAAGTCCACAGCGTAGCGCCATCATACCAGCACTTGAGTGCGGGGCTAAGGATGCGGAATTTACTGCCGCTCATCACTATAGTTCCCGAGCCACCTCCCTGAGATGTTGACGAGATGGCATAGTTGGCACTCACGGTACCCTTTCCTTTAATAGACGCCACACAGCGATCGAGCACACTTTCGGGTGTTTGAGCCGCGCACGCGAGCGCCAATAATGACAATATAAAGACTAAAACTTTTTTCATTGCTCTTGCTAAATTAAAGGTTTTCATTTTTCATTTAGACGCACCTCAACGTCAATCGTTTAATGCTGAGCTTTGAGGGTCCTCACCTTACAGCCTGCAAAATTAGCGATTATTTTTCTAATCAACTCTTAATTTAAGCTAAAACGAGCAAAAAGGGCGATGCAATGAAGAATAATTATTACTTTTGTACCACGTTTCAAGTTATAATCACGACACCCGATGGCCGAACAATCACTTTTCCCCGAAATCGGCGAGGCACGTCTCAAACCTCAGCTATGGAATTTGTGGCATGGATGTCACAAAAAAAGCGAAGGTTGCGCGCATTGCTACGTGTATCGCCGCGACGCGAAAATCGGGGTCGACAGCGACATCGTGCACAAGACATCGTCATTCGGTATGCCCACGAGCCGCGACCGTTACGGGAACTACAAAATACCATCGGGGACATTGATTTTCACCTGTTTCACGTCCGATTTCTTTATTGAAGAGGCCGACAAGTGGCGCAATGAGGCATGGGCTATCATCCGCGAGCGCGCCGACTTACATTTCTATATGGTCACCAAGCGCCCCGAACGCATTGCCACTTGTCTGCCCACCGACTGGGGCAACGGCTACGCCAACGTGACGGTGAGCTGCACGATGGAGAATCAGAAAAGGACCGACGAACGACTACCCATTTTCGCCTCGCTACCCATAGTCCGCAAAGAAATCATTTGTGAGCCATTGCTGGAGCGAATTGATTTCAGGCGGCAGATAGGACACTGGTGCTCAAAGGTGATTGTGGGTGGTGAGTCGGGGCCCGAGGCCCGCACCTGCGACTATGCCTGGGTGGTTGACATCCGCCGCCAGTGTCTTGAGCTGGGAGTGGGCTTCCATTTCAAGCAAACCGGAGCCAAATTCAGGAAAGACGGCCGCATATATCAAGTGCCCAGACAATTGCAACAACCACAAGCCCGCAAGGCAAATATAGACCTATAAACTCGATGAACATTGAAGATTACCGCAATTACTGCCTCTCGCTAGGCGATGACGTGGAAGAGAAGTTGCCCTTCGGTGCGTTCCGCTATGCCCGTGGTGTGCTCGTGTTTTACGTGTGCGGGCACATGTTTTCGTTTCTCGACGTGGACCATTTTAGCATCGTCACGCTAAAATGCCAGCCCGAGAGAATTGATGAGCTGAAAGCCGAGCACGATTGCATTGGCAAGCCTTACAACCTATCGGAGAAACATTGGATAGGCGTCGATGCCCTAATTGCCGATGACGGCTTACTTAAAGCGCTCACCGCCAACTCCTATCAAATCGTGAAGGAGAAATACAGCAAACGCCGCAAAGGCGACACACGATAATACGCGCGCCTACGCCTTATCGCAGTTCGTCAAGCTCGAGCCAACGCATTTCCATCTCATCGAGGGCGGCGGTGATTTCGGCATACCGGCGACTTCGTTCTGTCATGTCGTCAATCACTTCACCGCTGGCAAAAAGGTTGTCGAGCGTTTGCTTCTCGGCTGTGAGACGCTCGATGTCGGCCGTGAGGCGCTCCAACTCTTGTCGCTCGCGGTAAGACAGTTTCGCCACCTTGTCGCGAGGTTTTTCGCGGCGCGGATTCTTAGACTTTCCCGCCACCGGGTTTTTCGCGGCCTCGGCATGACGTTCCTGCACCTGCTTCCAAGCGCGATATTCGCTATAGTTTCCGGGAAAATCCTTGATGGTTCCATTGCCAGTCATCACAAAAGTGTGGTCCACCGTACGGTCCATGAAAAAGCGGTCGTGGCTCACCACAATCAAGCAGCCTTTAAAATGTGCCAGATAGTCTTCCAGCACCTCAAGCGTAGAGATATCGAGATCGTTGGTAGGCTCATCGAGAATGAGGAAATTGGGATTTTTCATCAGCGTCACCGCCAGATAAAGTCTACGCTTTTCGCCACCGCTCAATGACGAGATGAGTTTTTGCTGCTCGGGCACGGTGAACAGAAATTGATTGAGGAATTGCGACGCGGTGTAAGTGGTACGCTCGTCAACATGCACTTCCTCGGCAATATCCCGCACCGCGTCGATTACACGCTTGTCGTCGGGAAATGACATGCCTTCCTGGCTGTAATAACCAAACTGCACGGTAGATCCCACCTCAAAATAGCCCTCGTCGGGTTTCACGAGTGAAAGCAACATCTTGATGAGCGTGCTCTTCCCCACTCCATTGTCGCCCACAATTCCAAGGCGCTCATAGCGGGCGAAAATATAGTTAAAGTCGTCGACTATCACCTTGTCGCCCCATCGCTTGCTCACATGATGGGCCGTAAAAATCTTCTTGCCCATGCGCGCGCCTTTTACCGCGAGCGACACGTCGCCCCGCTCACGCGGAGCGCGTGCCTGCTCCTTGAGGTCGTAAAAAGCATCAATGCGATACTGCGCTTTGTGCTGGCGCGCCTGCGGCTGGCGCCGCATCCACTCGAGCTCGGTGCGCAGCAGATTACGCGCGCGTTCGACCTGGGCATTGGCGGCCTCGATGCGCTCGGCCCGTTTTTCGAGATAGTAATTATAATTTCCGTCGTAAGTGAACAGTTGCCTGCTGTCAAGTTCCACGATGCGGTTACACACGTTATCGAGGAAATAACGGTCGTGCGTAACCATAATCAGCGTCATGGTGGAACGCAATAGAAACCCTTCGAGCCATTCAATCATGTCGATGTCGAGATGGTTGGTAGGCTCATCCAGAATCAGCAGTTCGGGCTCGTCGATGAGAATCTTGGCCAGCGCTACCCGTTTCACTTGTCCGCCGCTAAGCTGTTCCACGGGCTGGTGGAAATCGGTGATTTTCAACTTTGACAGCACTTGTTTAAAACGCGTCTCACGGTCCCAGGCTTGCGTCTCGTCCATGCGCTGCAACGCCTTTGCGGTGGCATCGGTATCATTAGCGGCCAATGCCTGTTCGTAGTCTCTCACAGCCCGAGTCACATTATCGTCACCCTCAAGCAAAGTCTCAATCACCGTGAGGCCCTGCTTGAAGTGTGGCATCTGTGTAAGAAAACCGATGCGCAGGTCGTTGCGCGCCACCACCTTGCCCGTGTCGGGAGTTTCATTGCCCGCAATGATGCGCAACAGCGTGGTTTTCCCCATTCCATTGCGAGCAATAAGTCCTATTTTGTCGCCCTCATTGACGACAAGCGACACGTTCTCAAACAACGGTTCGTAGCCAAACGATTTCGACAGGTTATCGATTTGCAGCATCGGGTTTATCTTTTTTAGCCGAAACGGCCACGCGACGCCTGAGGCAGGGTTTCGTGGCCGTTTTTTTGCGGTTTACAACGTCGACATGATGGCGGTTATTTTATTTCTTTAACCTTCTTGAGGACAGCTTGGTTAATAGTCACCGGATATTTCTTGTGCAGCTCCTCAATCCATCGTTTCTCGAGTACGTCCTGATAGTCGCTCGTGACAAGACCCTTGACATCGGCAAACGTCTCGGGCGACTCGATGATGCGTCCGTCAAGGAGCATAAACGAAGGCCAACGGGGATCAAGCGAACGCTTTACGGTTCCGTCAAACACAAGGTAGTCGACCATTGTATTCTGGCCGGGAGCGAAGTTGTTGAAGCGCTCGAAGTGGATATCATTATTAAAATGACGCACGAGCGAGTCGGCAACCAGTTCCATGTTGCGGGTGTGCATATTAATGTACATTTGCTTGGCCTCGTTGAGCACCGTGTCGTTCTTGGCCATCATGACAAGGCCCTTGAAACGCGGTTTCTCCCAAATGTATTTGCTGCGATGTGCCTCAAAATATTCCTTAAGGCCGGTGGTGTCCTTGGCCGCGGCATCCCACACGCGCCGGTTGCTCACCTCGTAGAGCAACGATCCGTCGCGATACTCATTAAGCAGGTTCTTGTAATCGGGATTCTTATTGATAAGGTCATTGACGTAGTATATCGTCACCTCGTTGTCGACAAGCACGTTAAGGCGATTGTTCAGCAGGTCGGGCACCTCCTCGGGGGTGATACGCACCTTGGCGTTGAGCAACGGAGCCACCGACGCGAACTTCACGACGCCGCGCCCCTTGTCGAAGGTATAGGCATTGATATTGCTTGCTGCGACAGCGGCGATGAACGTCGAGTCGTATTTGCCCATTTTCTTCACCAGGTCGTTCATATAGGTGTCGAGCTTAGGATTCCTCTTCACATCGTATTGCTGACGAACCTCTTTGATGCGCTCGCGCACGGGAGCTTCACCACGCGCGTCGCCTTGCATGGCTTGCACGATTTGGGGACGTAATTTCTCGTAAGAGTCAATGGGGCGTTGTCCGGTCTTCTTGATGATGTGGTAGCCGAATTGCGTCTTGATGGGTTCGCTCACCTCGCCCACCTTCATGGCGAACACAGCATTCTCAAACTCTTTCACCATACGTCCGTGCCCAAACCATCCCAAAGCGCCCGCGTTGCGCGCCGCGCTGGGATCTTGCGACAGCGAGCGTGCGACAGTGGCAAAGTCGCGTCCCTCATTCACAATGATATTGCGGATAGAGTCGATGCGCATTTTTGCCGCAGCCTCCTGCTCGGCAGTGGCGTTGCGGGGACACGTTATGAGGATGTGGGAGGCTTCGACCTGACCATCGTCGGGCCTGACCTCATTAGCGCGAATCATGTGCACGCCATAATCGGTCAAGAACGGTTTTGAGATTTGGCCTTGCGGCGTATTGAACACCACTTCGTCGAACTCATAAGGGAACATACCGGCCGAGATAAAGCCATATTCACCATGATTATTCTTCACCGAGGGATCGATAGAGAATTTGTCGGCCAAGTCGTTCATGCTCTCGCCGGCAAGGATGCGGTTGCGGATGCTGTCCATGCGCTGCATCTGTTCAGCTCGCTGGGCCTCGGTAGCGCCCCGCTTGATCATGATATGGGTGACATTGACATTCTTTTTCATGCGATCGTAAGCCTCACGCGCGAGTCGCTCGGTCACGGTGGAGTCGCTCAAGTAAGGTTTCACCAAGTCGTAGCGGTATCCTTCGAACTCGGCCTTAAAGGCGGCTGTAGTGTCGATACCCTCGGCCTCGGCGTCGGCCACCTTGAGTTTGTAGTTGACAAAGCGCTCCACATACTTGGCGAGCGATTCTTTCTCGACCTGCTGACTGCTGTTTTTCTTGTATAAGTACTCAAACTCGGAGAGCGTCACATCCTTTCCGTTAATTGTCATGAGCACAGGATCTTTGGCCGCAAAAGCACAAAGCGCACCGCAAGCGATGGCGGCACATAGGAAGAATTTTACTTTCATTATTTAATAACACATTAAAATTCAAACACAAAAATATAACGCTGAGAAAGGCAAATAATTGTGTGTCGAGGCTAAAAATAGCATCATAGGCCTGTGTTTGTAGCCCGGTGATATGGTGCTAATTGCCCATTTCGCTGATAAACTTGATGCGGATGAGCCTCACCTCCTCCTCGGTGTAGTCGTCGCCAAGCTCGTCGAGTGCGGCTTTAAGTTCGTCGGTGGTACTGTGGAGGAAGTAGTCGTATATATCCTCGGCATGGTCCTCATCGATTCGTTCATTGATGCTGTAATCTATATTAATCTTCGTGCCCGAATAGACGATGGCCTCGAGTTCATCGAGCAACTCATCAAACTCCAGTCCCTTGTCCTCGGCCAACGCGTCGAGCGACACCTTGCGGTCGATGCCCTGGATAAGGTAAATTTTGATTTTACTCTTACTGGGCACAGTGCGCACCCTGATGTCGATTGGGCGCTCGATATCATTCTCCTCGACATGTTTCTTAATAATATCGACAAACTCTTTGCCGTAACGTCTTGCCTTGCCTTGCCCCACACCCGGAATGTTCTGCAACTCCTCAATTGTGATGGGATAGTTTGTGGCCATTGACTCGAGTGAAGGATCCTGGAAGACGACGTAAGGCGGCACCCCTTTGCGCGCCGCCACTTTCTTGCGCAGGTCTTTGAGTATGCTGAACAAGGTGGGGTCAAGACAGGACGTGCCACCCTGCGGGTCCATTTCTTCGGCCTCGGTGAAGTCCTGGTCCTCAACGACCATAAACGACTGCGGATTCTCGAGGAACTCGTGTCCCTTTTTGGTCACCTTGATAAGCCCATAATTCTCAATATCGCGGTCGAGGTAGCCGGCAATAATGCCTTGCGTGATGACCGCATTGAGGAACTGGGGGGACTTGTCGCGCTGGCAACCGTACACCTCCAACTCGTTGTGCTTGTTCCTGATCACTTCGGCCGAATCGGCCGCTGTCATCACAGCCACCACATGGTCGGCTTTGAACTTCTCTTTGAGTAGCATCACGGTGTCGATGATGTCACACATCACATCGGCGGCCTCCACCTTTTTACGCGGATGGAGACAGTTGTCGCAATTATTACAGTTGTCTTTGTCATATTCCTCGCCAAAGTAGTGCAGCAACGATTTGCGTCGGCACACACTCGACTCAGCATAACTCGCGGTTTCCTGTAGCAGTTGCTTGCCTATTTCCTGCTCGGCGACAGGTTTACCCTGCATGAATTTTTGCAGCTTGACGAGATCCTTCTTGGCATAGAACGTGATGCAACGTCCCTCACCGCCATCGCGCCCGGCGCGCCCGGTCTCTTGGTAATACCCCTCAAGACTCTTGGGAATGTCATAGTGGATAACGAAACGCACGTCGGGCTTATCGATACCCATGCCAAAGGCTATAGTAGCCACAATCACGTCAACATCCTCGAGGATGAAAGCGTCTTGATTCGCGCTACGAGTCGCGCTATCCATACCAGCATGATAAGCAAGCGCCTTGATGTCGTTCACGCGCAACGTCTCGGCCAGTTCTTCCACTTTTTTCCTGCTCAAGCAATAAATAATACCGCTTTTTCCCTCCATCGACTTGATATAACGGATGATTTCCTTGTCGACGTCCTTCGTCTTGGGCCTCACCTCATAGTAAAGGTTGGGACGGTTGAACGACGACTTAAAGACCGTGGCGTCGACGATGCCAAGGTTCTTTTGGATATCGTGCTGCACCTTGGGCGTGGCGGTGGCCGTGAGCGCGATGATAGGGCGCTTACCTATTTGGTTGATAATGGGCCTGATGTTGCGGTATTCGGGTCTAAAATCATGTCCCCACTCCGAGATGCAATGGGCCTCGTCGATGGCATAGAACGACACTTTCACCTGACGCAAGAAATCCACATTCTCGGGCTTTGTGAGCGATTCGGGCGCCACATAGAGGAGGCGCGTGCGTCCATTGACTATGTCGTCTTTCACCTGCTCAATGGCCTGCTTGTTGAGCGACGAGTTGAGGAAATGGGCGATGCCGTCATCCTCACTAAAGTTGCGCATCGCGTCCACTTGGTTCTTCATCAAGGCAATAAGTGGCGAAATGACAATCGCCGTGCCCTCCATCAAGAGAGCCGGCAGTTGATAGCATAGCGACTTACCGCCACCGGTGGGCATGAGCACAAAAGTGTCACGCTCCTCGATAAGGTTGTTGATAATCGCTTCTTGGTTGCCCTTGAAAGTGTCAAACCCAAAGTATTGTTTCAGCTCGTCGGTGAGCAATTTGTGATTGGTCATCGTGAAGAGAAATATGTTATAAGGTAAAAAAGTGATACAAATTTAACGAAAAAAAACGTATCGGCAAAATTCTTCGTAAAAAAAACGCCCTCATCTTGATTTTTACCGTAAAAACGAGGTCTCCAAGGAACCATAAGTCCTTAGAGACCCCAAAATCGCTCTTCATTCCCGCCTTGCCGGCGAGGGTGTTATTGCTTGCGACCCGCGTTAAGCAAGTCGAAATTCGACTTGTCGAGCTGCCGCTTGGCGAAGTCGCGCGTGAGTCGGTACTGTTTCTCGTGGGTAGTGGGCACCTCGTACATCACATCAACCATGATGGTCTCGAACAACGAGCGCAGTCCGCGAGCTCCCAACTTATACTCTATGGCCTTGTCGACCACATAGTCTAAAGCCTCCTCATCGATAACCAACTCGACACCATCCATCTCGAGCAGCTTGGTGTACTGCTTGACGATAGCGTTCTTGGGCTCGGTGAGGATGCGCTTAAGGGCATCGCGATCGAGCGGCTCGAGGTTGGTGACCACCGGCAGACGCCCGATAATTTCGGGAATGAGGCCATAGGCGCGCAGGTCTTGCGGCGCGACGAAGTGCATGAGCCGTTCCTGGTCCATCTTGGTGATGTGGCGCCCCGACCCGTAGCCCACCACATGGGTGTTGAGGCGCAGGGCTATCTTACGTTCGATGCCCTCGAAGGCACCGCCACAAATAAACAGGATATTCTTCGTGTCGACTGCAATCATGCGTTGCTCAGGGTGTTTGCGTCCGCCTTGAGGCGGCACATTGACCACACTGCCCTCGAGCAGCTTGAGCAATCCCTGCTGCACACCCTCACCGCTCACGTCGCGGGTAATGCTGGGATTGTCGCTCTTGCGCGCGATTTTATCGATCTCGTCGATAAACACGATGCCGCGCTCGGCCTCTTTGACATTGTAGTCGCAGGCGGCGAGCAAGCGGGTAAGCAGGCTCTCGATGTCTTCGCCCACGTAACCGGCCTCGGTGAGCACCGTGGCATCAACGATGGCGAAGGGCACCTTGAGCAAGCGCGCTATAGTCTTGGCCAGCAAGGTCTTGCCGGTACCGGTAGGTCCCACGATGATGACGTTACTCTTTTCGATATCAACATCGTCCTTGTCTTGATTAAGACGCTTATAGTGGTTATACACAGCCACAGAAAGGAATTTTTTCGCTTCCTCCTGACCAATGACATACTCATCGAGGTAAGCCTTGATTTCTTGCGGCTTGGGGAGGTCGATCTTGTCGGGCGACGAGGTTTGCTCGTCGGCATCGACGCCGGCATACTCCTTCAAGATTTCGTGGGCTCGCTCAACGCAATCCGAACAGATGCAAGCCTCGGGACCGGGAATGAGCAGCGTGACCTCGTTGACGCCACGCTGACAAAACGCACAATGCTTATTGTTATTTTTAGCCATGTGATAGATGATAACAGGAATTATTAAACCGAGCGCACGAGCACGTCGTCAATCATGCCGTAAGCCTTGGCCTCGTCGGCGGTCATCCAGTAGTCGCGGTCGCTGTCGGCGTACACCTTGTCGTAAGGTTGACCCGAATGAGTCGAGATGATGTTATATAATTCCTGCTTGAGCTTTTGAATTTCACGCGCAGTGATTTCAATGTCGCTGGCCTGGCCCTGGATACCACCCATGGGCTGGTGAATCATCACGCGCGAGTGCTTGAGGGCGTGACGCTTACCCTTTTCGCCTGCCACGAGTAACACAGCGGCCATCGAGGCCGCCATGCCGGTGCAGATGGTAGCCACGTCGCTTTGTATATACTGCATGGTGTCGTAGATACCCAAGCCGGCATAGACCGAGCCGCCGGGCGAGTTGATGTAAATCGACACATCCTTACCGGGGTCGGCCGAGTCGAGATAAAGCAGTTGCGCTTGAATGACATTGGCCACCAGGTCGTCAATGGGGGCGCCAAGGAAAATGATGCGATCCATCATCAGTCGTGAGAAGACATCCATTTGCGCCACATTGAGCTGGCGTTCCTCGATGATGGTGGGGTTGATGTAGCTGTCGCTGATGTGTTGCGCATACTGGTGCAGGCCCAGTGAATTGACGCCAAGATGATTGACGGCGAATTTCTTAAAATCGTTGTTCATACTGTAATCACAATTAAATTTCTTTCAAAGTTACGAATTAATTTTGAGCCAAGTGGAATGAATGGTGTTTTTTTATGAAAATTTATAGTTTGGCCCCTTACGAAAAAGAGAACGGCAAATCTCGTGCCGTTCTCTTTGGTGGTGATAAAATGTCAGTCTCGGCTGATTATTCCGCCTTCTTGAACAGGTTGTTGAATTCCTCAACGCTGACGGTAGTTTCTTTCAGCTTGACAGCCTGGCGGATGGCGTTGTAAGTCTTGTCCTCATGGGCACGGGCATCGATGTCGGCTGCCATGCGCTCGTCCTTGAGCATGTCGCCGGCATAGCGGTCAAGCACGTCGTCGGGCACATTGCCCATGCCATATTGTGCAAACTGCTGAGCGGTGTAAAAGCGTGCGAGGGCCATGCGGTCGTCGTTAGTGACTTTCACTTCAAGGTCTTCTGCCACTTTGTCGCGAATGAGTTGCCACTTGATTTGCTCGCTACTACGGGGGTAGTCCTCCTCGACTTTCTTGGCTTCGTCCTCGTTCTCGGCACGGCTGGCCAGGAAACGCTTAAGGAATTCATCGGGGAGCTCCATGGTATCGGCACCGGCGGCAGCCATGAGGGCATCCTTGGTGTCGATGGTGAAACGATAGTTGCTATCGTTCTTGAGCTGTCCGGCGAGCATTTCGCGCACCTTGGTGAGGTATTCCTCTTCGTTCTTGGCCACGTCCTTGCCAAGAACGGCGTCGAAGAGCTCCTGATTCATCTCGGCGTCTTGGTTGATCATGATTTCCTCCACATGGAAGCGGAAGTCGCTCTTCACGTCGGGAGCGTCCTTCTTGTCGATGTTGAGCATACCGGCAATCTCGGCGGCGCTGCCACCGGCGGCCTCTTGAGGATTGAAGGTAATATCGTCGCCCACGTGACGGCCAATGAAGAACTCAGCCTGAACGTCATCCTTGAGATACTGGGGCGAGATGACAGTGCGCTCGACGGTAATGCCGTCGGTCTTGTCGGTGCCATCCTCGTTAAGCTCAATCATGGAGCCGCGCAGGAGCGAATCCTTCGCGCTCACCTCACCGGGCACCTGCTTGCCATAGCGTTTCTTGAAAGCGGCGTTTTGGTTATCAACCATCTCGTCGCTCACCTCTATATTATAATAAGGAATAGTAATGTCGGCAAGATTGAGTTTAATCTCGGGCATGAAGCCGATGTCGAAGATGAAAGTGTGCTCGGTTTCTTGGGTAAGATCGACCTTCGTATCACGGTTGAGCATGGGCTCACCGAGGATTTTAAGTTTATTATCGACCACATATTGATACAGGGCCTTGCTCACCATGCGGTCAACCACTTCGGTCATAGCTTGTGAACCAAAGAGTTTCTTGAGCAGCGCGGCAGGCACATGGCCGGGGCGGAAGCCCTTAATGGCGCGGGTGCGGCCCAGTTCGTTCATACGCTTTTTTACGTCGGCTTGATAGTCGGCGGGTTCAATCGATATTGTGATGTTGCCATTCACATTATCTACTTTGTTAAGTGTTACGTTCATTGTTAGTTATGATGTGACTTAATTGATTATTATCGTAATTTGCCCAAAAAAGCGGTGCAAAGGTACGACATTCGTAGCCTTTTCACAACTTTTCTTCCCAAAAAGTGACTTTTCGGCGTCTCAACTTGGGGCAATGTGGTGTCGTGAGGCCCTGTTGAGGGTCACAACGAGAGGGCGATATGGTTCTTTTCGGCGAGTCGACGCAGGTTGAGGATAGCATAGCGCATACGTCCCAGCGCGGTGTTGATGCTCACCTGGGTGCGTTCGGCGATTTCCTTGAAACTCATGTTGCGGTAAAAGCGCATGAGCAACACGTCGCGCTGGCTCTCGGGCAGGGCGAGCAGGAGCTTGCGCACGTCGCGGTGTATCTGCAGCATAACGAGGTGGTCCTCGATGGTGTCTTCGCTCAGTTCCTTGCGGTTGAGCAAGTCGACGCCTTCGTTATCGGTCGACTGAAGATTTTCGGTCTTTTCCTGGCGGAAGGAGTCGATAATCAGGTTGTGGGCAATGCGCGTGAGCCAAGCGGCGAACTGTCCCTTCTCGGTGTAGCGTCCCTGCTTGATGGTCATGATAGCCTTGACAAAAGTCTCCTGGAAAATATCGTTTGCCAGGTCGTAGTTTTTTACACCATGAAAAATGTAGGAGAATAACTTGTTCTTATGACGCTCAATAATCGCGTCGAAGGCCGTGTTATCACCTTGAGCATAGAGCGACACCAGGCGGTCATCGCTCAAATCTTTCAACGTTGTAATCATCTCTATCTATTTTTAGTTAAATAAGAGTAGAGGTCGTTCTATAGGCAGTCGAATTTAAATGGTTAATAATCAAATAATTAGCGTCAAACTCTAACGTATTTCCCTTGAAATATCATGGAAAAAACATTGCAAATTTACACATTATTCGCTATTCGCCAAATTTTTTTTCCATTTTTTCCACAATTCGTTAAAAAAATCAAATAAGCGGCTCAAGCGGAAAAACAAACGCACAATAGTTGCAAACAGCGGCCCTTATGATTATTAACAGTTTTGTTCTTTTTTTTGCACAATTAAAAATAAATACCTAACTTTGGACGGAAATTTATCGCGAAACAAATCCAACCGCTTTTTATATTTTATATTCTCTTTTAAATCAACCTTTTTAAAACTAAACGCGTATGAAAAAAGTTACTTTAGCTTTGGCATTATTCGTTAGTTTTGGCGCGGCGGCCCAAGTGCTGAACGTGACAGGGATTGAGCCAATCACCCTGCCCGAAGGCACGACAAAAGTTGCCGCCATCAGTCCCGCGGGCGACTATGTGCTTGCGACCGATGACGGCAACCGCGGGCTCACCAAGCTCGAACTGGCGACAAATGCGACGCAAGTTGTGACCACGGCCGAGAACGCCGGTTACAACGTGACGGTTTCACCCGACGGTAACAGTATCGTCTATCGTGAAGCCACTTGGAACAAGAACCACTTGCGCAAGGTGGCTGTAAAATCCCACAATCTGGCCACAGGCGCCATCGAGCAACTTGTCAAGCCCACCCGCGAATTGCAGGGCGTGGCGGTTGCCGGCAGCACGGCCATGACCATGACCGGAAAGAAGATGAACGCCAAGGCGCTGGGCAAGGACAAAGCTGTCAAGGGCACCATGCTCTACACCACCCAGAACTACCGCCTCACAGTGAGCGAGAACGGCAAGACGCGCGAACTGCTGCCACTGGGCGCCGACGCGCGCTACATTTGGCCGCAACTGTCGCCCGATGGCACTAAGGCGTTGTTCTTTGTGAGCGGCGATGCCGCCTACGTGTGTGACCTCAACGGCACCAACGTCAAGCGCTTGGGCGCGCTGCGCGCCGCCAAGTGGCTCGACGACAACACCGTGGTAGGCATGGTGAACACCGACGATGGCTATGTTTATACCTCGTCGAGCATTGTGGCAATGACCCTCGATGGCCAGACCCAAACGCTCACAGGTGAAGATGTAATTGCCATGTATCCCCAGGTGGCAACGGGCAAGATTGCCTTCTCGACCCCCTCGGGCGAAGCGTACATTATTAATTACACCAAGTAAAAAGGAGGCAGCACTATGAAAAAGATTTTATTACTCGCCGCTGCCGCCATCATGGCAGTGGGAATGATGCAGGCTAAAACCGCCGACGAGCTGCGCATCTACCTCAATCCGGGTCACGGCTCATTCGGTTCTAACGACCGCCCAATGAACACAATTGGTCACCCCAATACCACCCAACTGACCGACACCTTCGGTTTCTACGAGGGACGCGGCACGCTGCCGCGCGCCTTTGGTCTAGGTGAGACACTTGTCAAAATGGGTGTCAAGAGGGAAAACATTGTGTATTCGCGCCTCACCAACGGCCCTTGGCCTAAAGACAATGGAGAGGACGCCGAAAAATACAACCGCAATTTGGCCGATATTTGCGAGGAAGTGGAAGCCGGTAACTTCGATATGTTCATCAGCAGCCACTCCAACGCCGCCACCGACGGCACCACCACCAACTATCCGCTGACGCTTTTCCGTGGCTACAACAACGGTAAAACGGGCGACGCGGGCTACAACGGTAATGCCGTTGAGGGCAGCTACGCCATGGCCATGGCTACATGGGGACCGCACTGGATGAACGAGCTGGACCCCACAAGTCATTATAGCATGACGAGTCCTAACGTGCAGGGTGACATCAGTTTCTATGGTTCTTACAGCACCTCTACAAGAAGCAACGGCAAGCAATACGCCGGTTACCTGGGTGTACTGAAACATGGTACACCGGGCTACCTGCTCGAAGGCTTCTTCCACACCTACCAGCCGGCACGCCACCGTGCCCTCAACTTCGACTACGACCGCCAGGAAGGCCGTCGCGAGGCTCGCGGTGTGGGCAACTATTTCGGGCTCACCCCGCTCAGCACCGGCGATATCATGGGCAGCGTGCGCGACATGCACGAAGTAATTCAAGACAACAACTACCATTATGCCACCGGCACCTATGACAAATGGATGCCACTCAATGGCGCAGTGGTTACCTTGTTGAAGAACGGCAATGTCGTCGCCACTTACACCTGCGACAACGAGTATAACGGTATCTTCGTCTTTGAAGACCTTGAGCCGGGAGCCTATACGCTCAATGTAACCCATGAAGGCTACAAGCCCCTGGGTGAATACACCGTAGATAAGACGACAGGGAGCACCAACACCATCGAGCCCACGTCTATCAACATTACGGTCAAAGCCAACGAGACAGTTTATTCCAAGCTCTTCCTTGAGAAAGAAGACTATGAGCCTCAGTTCGAAGCATTTGAGAACTATCCCGAGCCCAACCAGCCCGAATACCTGAAACTCGCCGACGAGTACATCTTCACCGGCAAGAACACAGCGGGCATTGAAATGGAAGGCGTTGTCAAGGATATGGTACAACTTGGCGATTCAGCAATCTTCCTTAGCAACAACGGCCTCATTCCACACCTCTACCTTGTCAACTCCAAGACCCAAGAACTGGTGAGGGAACTGAGCGTTGAAGGTCTTTATAGCGAGGAGAGCGCCGGCTTCTACAGCCCGCTCAACGCAATCGCCCTCACCGCCGACCACAAACTCGTGGGTGTGAACAGCTGCCGTAACCAATCGGACCCCACGCGTGTCGACGAAGGTTACACACGAGGCACTATGCGCCTCTATATTTGGGATGACCTTGATTCAAATCCGCGCGAATGGGCAACCAGCCAACTTGGAGGCAACTATTACCGCGGCGACATGGGTTACACGCTGGCCGTGAATGGCGCTTCCGACAATTGCATGGTAGTTACCACAGCAGTTACTTCGAGCGATGCCCGTTCCATGCGTTTCCAAACATTATATATGATTGATGACCAACTTGCCAGCGTCAACTTTGACAATGCTAACAAAGCAGATGGATTCACGGCTCTCAACTTTGGAGACCCTGCACAAGGCGGCTACATGCACCTCGCCCTCAATCCCGTCGACGAGACCAAGTATGTGATTGGCGGTAGCAATGGAAAGTACTTCGACTTCACACTGCCCACCACTTCTGCTGGCGTGCCCACCAACGTGAAAGAACTCAGCAGTGAATTTGAGCTCAAGGGAGCATTCCAGTTCTTCAAATATGCACACCACTGTCTCATGATTGCTCCCTATGCACAAGAGGGTGTGGTGAAGGGCATCCGCTTGCTTGACATTACCGATGGCATCGACAATGCCACGCTTATCAAGACTAAAAACAGCGACCTTACAGAGAGTGGCAACGCGCCTCGCCGCGCTCCCGCCGACGACGCCAATGCTTACAATAGAGCCACGGCTACTGTTGCCAGTGCTGATATTGACGCCTACCTTGTAGACAACGCCAACCTCACTCATTTCGCCGCAAAAGCCGACGAGCAACCCGGCGTGAAGGGCATCTTCGCTTACAACCTGAAGAGCCACGGCAATGAGAACAAGGACTGGACGTTCAGCTTCGATGCCAACAGCGACGCCAACGAGGCCTTCATCACGCTCTACGACATGGAGAGCGGCGAAGAAGTGGGCACACTGCCGCTGACCGACGTCAAGGAAGGCGCCAACGAGTTCACCTTCGCCAGCGAAGAGCTTCCCGGCGAGGATGGCCAGCGCATGAACTGGGATGTCACCCTCAAGGGTAACAACATTCCCACCATCGCTATTCTTAATGACTTGAGCACAGGTGAGTACACCTATACCGCCGGCACACAAATGTTTGCCGCCATCGACAACAGCCCCGAGAGCGACTACTTCGGCCGCATTTACGCTTCGACCCGTCTGGGCAGTGGCGTAAGCACCAATGGTATGTGGGCTTATGACCAGCAGTGGAATCGCATCAACAGCTCAGTGCTCAATGGTGGACAGACGTTTGGAAGCCCCTACCGCTTGGATGTGGACGCCGAAGGTTTTGTCTATCTCCCCGACTGGGGTGATCCGCACTCGGGCGTTTACGTGGTTGATCCCAGCAACCTTGAGGGCCCCATGAACCAGTTCTTCATGGGCACCCGCGCCGCCTCGGGCTTGTTCAAGAATGCTGACGACGAAATCATTGGTAGCTCATCGACCGCTATCAGCATCGTGGGCAGCGGTGCCGAGACCAAGGCATATATCCATGCCGAGGACAACAGCAACGATGTGGCCGTTTATCAGCTGGGTCAGGCCGACGGCTCTATCCTGCGCGAGTGGAGCGAGGCTCCCACTTGGCTTGGCATTGGCGCTAAGCTCGCCAACGGCAACGTGAATCTCAAGGGTGACCTTGAGCATGGTGGCGTGTGGGTTTCGCAAATCCGCGGTGCCGGCAACAATGCCGCCGGCGTGCCCTCACTCATGTTTGTGACCGACGACGGAACCATCCAGTTTAATTCTGGATCCGACCTCAAGGATCTCACCGGTTCGATGGGTGGCGGATTCGCCATCAGCCGCGACGGCTCCACGCTTGCCATCCACAACGGCAGCGCCGAGGTTGAGTTCTTCGACATTATCTGGGACGGCAACAAGCCCATCGTCACGCCTAAGGGATATTCCTTCAAATCGGACGTGCGCCGCGCCGACGGAAGCAGCCACAACAATTACATGTACCAAATGCAATTTGACTGGGGCGGCAACCTCGTGTGCACCGGCAGCCGCATGGGTATTTACTCAATGCCTACCGACAACAACCAGAACACGACACCGGCCAAGAAGGCGCTGATCGTGCGCAAGGGGCGCACCACCGGCGTGAACGCTGTCGCCGATGCACAGCGCGTGAAGATCGTTGTCACTCCCAATCCCACCAGTGGCCTGGCTACCGTGAAGGGCGTGGAAGTGACCGACCTCAAGGTCTACAACCTCAACGGCGCCCTTGTGGCCCGCAGCAACAATGAGAGCGTTGACTTGAGCAACCTGGCCGCCGGTGTTTACCTGATTAAGGTGAACGGAGGCGAGGCTGTGCGCGTCATCAAGAAGTAAACCATAGCAATCGCTATAGTACACCTAAAACGGGTGCCGCAAGGAATTTTGTCCTTGCGGCACCCTTTCTTTATCGCAGTGCCTCACATCGTCAGCCGCTCAGCGGCACAAACAAGTAATGCTATCTATCGCTGATGGTTTTAACCGCCGACTGCGAGCCGTCGGTGTAACGCGTCACCTCGATGTTGATACCCTGGAACGGCTTGTCGCTTGCCATGCCCGCCAGATTATAATAGGAGCGCGAAACGACCTGCTTGCCGGCATCAACGGTAGTGACACCGGTTGGCACAGCGTAGTTGAGCACCGGTGCGACAGCCAGCGAAACGGGATCGTCACTATTTTTGTACCAAGTTCCTGTCTCAAGGTAATTGTAATTGTCGTCCTCATCAAGGACAAACTGGTAACCGGTGCATTTCTGCCCCTCCTCTCGTCGGCACAACAAAATCGCGATGTCATCACCATTCTCGTTGGGGAAAGGTCCCACGACGACAAAGAACTCGGTGCCTGCTTTCACGTTCACCGGTTCGTCGAATACAAACTCGGTAGCGTTGATTGTATTCGGGTCAAAAGCCAATTCACTCGCCTTGAGACCGGTTTGGCCGAGCGTGCGCCCCGGCATACCATCGGCACCGGCCTCGACAATCTTTACCGCGATGTCGGCATCGGTCGACACGGCAGTAGTTTTTCCAAAGTAGATATTCACCTTGCTGATGGTGGCATTGGCGAGAGGCGCATCGAAATGCTCGGCAAATTCACCCATCCCGAGCCAGTTAGTGCCGGCGTAGTTGCCATACCATCCCATCTCCATCATCATCAAGTCGCCATTCTCCTCGGGCGCGATGTTCCATATTTCCTGCTCGCCACCGGCTTGAATGGCATTGTCGACGGTCTCGAACACATGGCTTCCCAAGTCGTTCGACACCTCAAGCTTAATGCCGTACTCACCCTTTTTGTTGTAAGTGACAGTGGGATTCTGTTCATTGCTGGTCGAGGGGGTAGCTCCATAGATAGTCCAAGCCCATTGCGAAGGATTGCCGGTGGAGGCATCCTTGAAGGTGAGTGGCACGCCCGTGGGGACAAACATCATCACCCACGGCGAGAGATAGGCGCCATCGGGCAAAGCGATATTCGCCACAGGAGCCTCGCCGCTCACGTTGACATAGGCCTCGCGGGTGGCGGTGGCGGTAGTAGCGCCGTCGCCCACGGTCAGAGTCACCGCATAAGAGCCGGCCTTATCATAGGTCACGACGGGATTCCGCTCGGTACTGCTTGCCGGGGAACCGCCTTCAAAAGTCCAGTTCCAAGTACTCACATCTCCGGTACTCATATCGAGAAATTCCACACTCTCGCCTTCCTTGATGTGGACCGTGGAGCTTTCACCCGTATCGGCCTGCGTGATTTTAAAGCCGTCGATAAACTCGTCCTCCCCATAGTCACCTTCGTAGACAAAAGAGAATCGCACCTGCTTGTCGGCATAAGCACTCAAATCGACAGTAAACCGCTCCCAACTCGGGCCGTCGTAACCTTTGTTCTGTGCCCACAAGAATTGGTCGAGAAGCAAAGTTGAGACCCCATCGGCCTCGGCATAGAGTTTCCATGCCCCGTAAACCAAGTAAATACCACTGGCATAGCAGTAAAACTCGAGCTGACTGTGCTCGCGCACGGTGATAGCAGGCGAAGTGGCCGTCTCCTTTTGACCACTGCCATAATAAAGAGCCATTGATGACTTGCTCTTGGCATCGATGGTCGAAAAGGCCTTACTCGCGTTGGCAAGCATCCAAGTTGACGAACTGGTCTTGGTATAGGTCCAAGTGTCAAATTCCGCCTGACTGTCCCAACCCTGTTCATAGTATGGTACCATGGCCTTGTCACAGCCAAAGGCAGCCACCAATTCCTGAGCGTCGACATTCAGGAACACTAACGACGCAACCAATAAAAAGGTAATCTTTCTCATAAGCAATCAAATAGTATAAATTGTAATAATTCCACGCAAAATTATTATAATTTTCCACAAATTCAAAGCAAATAGCAAAAATTCACAAACCCAATTTACCATTCCACCGCTTACAATCATCCTCGTAGCTGTCAAACGTGAAAAAAAGCCGAAAAATGGCGCGTTTGTTTTGCAGTGTGGGGGAAAATGAGTAAATTTGCAGTTTACATTGAAACTATCAACTAATAAAATACCGCAAAAAGGAAAATTATGAGAACCATCTATCGCGTTACATGGAGCATAGTAATGGCCGTGGTTGCCGCCATGCCGACAATGGCTCAGCTCAACTTGCCCACAAAGCGGCTGGGCAACGACGACTACTATTACTACAAGGTCAAGAGTAACGAGAGCGTTTACGGTGTAGCCGAGAAAATCGGTGTCACCGTCAACGACATCGTCAAGTATAACCCTCAGGCGCAAAACGGCCTCGAGAAGAACCAAATGCTGTTCTTGCCAGTAAGCGAGTTTGGAGCCAAGGGCAACACCGTGGCCACCAAGCCCGTCACAACGGTCATCGAGCCTGCCGCCGTCACCCACAAGGTAAAGAGCGGCGAGAGCGTGTATGGCATCGCGCGCACTTATAACGTGAATGTCGACGACCTCATCGCCGCCAACCCGGGCATCAACGCCGGCATCACCCCCGGGCAGATGCTCACTATCCCCACGACCAAAGCGCCCACGCTTGTGGACGATGGTATCATTTATCACACCATCGTGCGCGGCGAGTCGCTCTACAGCGTGGCCAAGAAATACAACACCACCATCGAGAGCCTGGTTAAGCTCAATCCGGGCGTGAGCGCCACCAACTTCAAGGCCGACGACGTCATCAAGGTGAAACCGAACACCACGGCCAGCATTGTAGTGGACCGCAAAATAGAGCAATTCACACCTTATAGTATCAAGGAAGGCGACACCTTTGAGCGTATCGCGGCCGCCCACGGCATCACAGTCAAGGCACTGCGCGACGCCAACCCCGATGTGAAAAAACTCAAGAAGGGCCACATCGTGTATATCCCTAACACCGCCATCGACCACAAGACGGTGAGTTCGGGCGAAGCCACCGTGCAGGAGCTTGAAGAGACCTACGGCAAGCGACTCGACGAAGTCTACGACAAGGTGCACAACGTGAACAACGACAACGAGATTAACGTGGGTATCGTGCTGCCATTCCAGCTACACAAGGCGCAAGCCCCACGCCAAGCCTTGCTCTACACCGAGTTTTACAAGGGATTCATGATGGCTATGGACAGTGTGGGCAACAACTGCGGCAAGAAAATCAACATCAACGTGTGGGACACGCAACACAACCTCAACGTGACCGATAGCATCCTGGCCCTGGACCAGCTCAAGAGCCTCGACGTGCTCATCGCGCCGAGCGAGCCTAAGCAACTCGAGCGCTGCAACAAGTTCGGCGCCACAGCCGGAGTCCCCGTGCTCAACTGTTTCTCGACCAACAATGAGGACTATGTCGACAACGCCATGGTGATGCAGGTACACATTCCTTCGTCTTATCTCTCGGCACGCGTGGCACAGTGGATCGACAACCGATTCAAGGGCTACACCATCGTCTATCTCGAGGACCCCGACACCGAAAAGAAAGAGATTTACCAAGACCTCAAGAAGCATTTCGCCGACACCAAGCAACCCACCAAGACGCTCACTATCATCAACGAGCTCACCGAATCGAAACTCACCCAGTATATGGACCCGGGCGTGAAATATCTGTTCCTGCCCAGCAACGGCAGCAAGACGTTGCTCAAGAAGGTGGCCGAGGCCATCGACGAAGTGAAAGCGTCGCGCTTCGATTGTGAGGTGGCTCTGCTGGGCTATCCCGAATACACGATGTACATCAAGGACTACCAGAACCGCTTCTCGTCGATTGACACTTACATCTTCTCGCGCTTCTACGAGACTCGCCAGGCACGCGACCTGGAGCGCAAATACAAGTCGCGCTACGGCGAGGGCTTCATGCCGTCGGCACCGGTGATGGGCGTTTACGGCTTTGACGTGGGCATGTTCATCGTCAACGCCTTGAGCAACGGCCACCGCCTGTGGGACGAGGAGGCATCTCACAAGGGTCTGCAGACCACCTTCGACTTCAAGCGTGTGAGTAACTGGAGCGGCGCCATCAACGAGAGCGTGCAATTCATCCGCTTCAATAAGAGCGGCGTTAACGTGATAGCACGATGAGACGCGCCACCTCACTGCTGGTTTTGCTGTTGGCCATGACTATCGTAGCCACGGCGCAGACTCACTACGAGGCCAACATCTCGGTTGGCGGCAAGGCAGGCATGACCTTGTCGCGCATTAACTTCCAGCCGTCGGTGCCGCAATCGCTGGTGGGCGGATTTGTCGTGGGAGGCTCGTTCCGTTACATGGAGGAGAAGCATTTCGGTGTCATCGCCGAGCTCAACGTGGAGCAGCGCGGTTGGAAGGAGAAATTTGAAGGCTACAACCTGTCTTATTCCCGCAAGTTCACCTATCTTCAATTGCCCATCATGACCCACGTGTATTTTGGCAGCGACAAGTTCCACGCCTTTTTCAACGCCGGTCCCGCCTTGGGGGTGATGATTGGGGAGAGCACAACGAGCAACTTCGACTACAATCACATCGATGACATCCAGGACTTTCCCCGCGAGAACCGATACACCGATCAAATGACATTGCCCGTCGAGCGCAAGTTTGACTACGGCATCACCGCCGGTGTGGGCATGGAATACATAGCGCGCCACAAGCAATCGTTCTCGCTCGAAGGCCGCGTGTATTACGGCCTTGGCGATGTGTTCAGCAATAAAAAGAGCGACACATTCTCGGGGAGTGGAGGCTTGTCAATAGCAATCACGTTAGGTTATTACTACCGCATAAAGTGAACCGGACAATGTTGATAAGGGTTTTAATCGGTATCGCGCTCGCAGTGGCGAGTACGCTCGGGGGTCTGCAAGCCGGCGCGCAAGACACGTTGGCTCTGCGCCAACCCGCCGACACAGCGACCACTTACCGCTTCAAGCCGGCCCAGCTGGCGGCACCCGCCGCAGCCATCGCCGCCGGCGTCGCCCTGGCCATCGACTACAAGCACGGTATCAACAAATGGGTTGACGACGGACTTGACAAGAACGACAAGCGACGGCACACCACAGCTGATGACTACCTGCGATTCGTGCCCTCGGTGGCTCACCTCACACTGGGTTTCGCCGGCGTGAAAACCGACTATAATTTCAAAGAACGTCTCGCCACAAGCGTTACCGCTCACGCCATCGCCGTGGCACTCGCATGGGGCCTCAAATACACGGTGAGCGAGCAACGTCCCGACGGCAGCGACCACCACTCATTCCCCTCGGGGCACACGGCTATCGCGTTCACCGGCGCCGAGCTGATGCGCATCGAGTATGGCAACGCATGGGGCGCGGCCGGATATGGCGTAGCTGCTCTCACCTCGTTCCTGCGCTTGTACAATCACAAGCACTGGCTGGGCGACGTGGCGATGAGTGCCGGCATTGGTATCTTGAGCGCCCGCATCGCCCACTGGCTGCTACCCTTCAACCGCCGTTGGCTGGGTCTCAGGAAGACATCGAGCGGCACCACCGTAGCCGCTGCCCCACTCTACTCTCCGGTTCAACGCGCCGCCGGCTTATCGCTCTTTGTCCAATTCTAATCAAAAGAGTCCCGAGCCCCCCACTTGTCTACTCTTCAACTCGTTTACTAAAAAATCATGAACATCAAAACAGCCTATTTCGAAATCAGTAACACCGATGTGAGACGCTGCCCGGCAAGCACCCTACCCGAGTATGCGTTCATCGGCCGCTCAAACGTGGGCAAATCGTCGCTCATCAATATGCTCGCGGGGAAAAACGGACTGGCAAAAACCTCGTCAAAACCCGGCAAAACCCTATTAATCAACCACTTCATTATCAACAACGAATGGTATATCGTTGACCTTCCGGGCTATGGGTACGCGCAACGCAGCAAAACGCAACGCGAAGAATTGCGCCACATCATTGAGAATTACATCCTCATGCGCCAGCAACTCACCAACTTGTTTGTGCTCGTTGACATCCGCCTCAAGCCGCAGGCCATCGACCTTGAGTTCATGCAATGGCTTGGCGAGAACCAAGTGCCCTTCAGTATCGTCTTCACCAAGGCCGACAAACTGGGGCCCGTCGCGGCCGGCAAGGCCATTGAAGATTACAAGACTGTGCTACTCGAGAGTTGGGAGGAATTGCCGCCCATTTTCGTCACATCGAGCCAAAAAGGGAACGGACGCGACGAGCTGCTCGACTATATTGACCAGATCAACAAGAGTTTAAAACAGCAATAATCACAACCGATGAATAAGTTCCACGAAATGCTGTTCACGCGGCACAGCATACGCAAATACACGCCGCAAGCCGTCAGTCCCGATGACGTGAAAACCATTCTTGAGGCCGCCCTGCTGGCTCCCACCTCAAAGAACGCGCGTTCCTGGGAGTTCACTGTAATCGATGACCGCGACTTGCTCGAACAACTGTCGAAGAGCAAACCGCTCTACGGCACCTCTATCGCCCGTAGCGCGCTATCCATCGTCGTGAGCGCCGACCCGTCGAAAAGCGACGTGTGGGTGGAAGATGCCAGTGTGGCCGCCACATTCATTCAGCTGCAAGTCGAAGCGCTGGGATTGGGCAGTTGCTGGATACAACTGCGCAACCGTATGCACGACGACGAGACTACGGCGAGCGAATACGTCAAGCAGCTCCTCAACCTGCCGGGCGAGCAACAAGTGGTATGCGTCATCTCTATCGGCCACAAGGACGAAATTCGCCGTCCCGTCGACCCCGAGAAGTTGAAGTGGGAAAAAGTACACTTAGGACCATGGCAATAACACGGGCCACACGGGTAGTGCTGCTTGGGGCCGGCAACGTGGCCACGAGTTTGGCGATGACGTTACGCGACAAGTGCGAACTAAAGCAAATTTACAGCCGCACCCTCGCCCACGCCACAGCGTTGGCCTGTAAGTGCGGCTGCGACGACGCCACGAGCGACTTGAAGACACTGACCGACGCCGACGTGTATATCGTGAGCGTGAGCGACGACGCCATTGCAGGTGTGTCGCGCGATGCCGGTGGCGACCGGCACGCGTTGTGGCTCCACACCTCAGGGTCCACCCCCATGGAAGTGTTCGGCAGTGACCGGCCGTTTCACGGTGTGCTCTACCCCTTGCAGTCGTTTTCACGCGAGCTTGTGGCCGACATGAACCGGGTGCATTTCTTTATTGAAGGTAACACCCCCGAAGCAACCGCGCTCAGCGAGCAACTGGCGCTCACGATGTCGCCTCACGTGCACCACGCCAATAGCCGTCAGCGCGAGAGTCTGCACGTGGCAGCCGTTTTCGCCTGCAATTTCGCCAACCACATGTTCACCCTTGCCAGCGAAGTGCTCGACAACGAGAACCTGCCTTTCGAGGCCATGCTCCCCCTCATTGGCAATATGGTGGCTAAACTCGACCACCTCTCGCCGGCCGCGTCACAAACCGGCCCGGCCGCCCGCGGCGACATGGCCATTATTCGCCGTCACCTGTCGCGCCTCGAAGGCCGCAAAAAAGAAATTTACCGTCTCATCTCCCAAAGCATCCTCGATAAAAATGCTCAGCAATCTCAACAAATATAACATCATCCTGGCCAGTAATTCGCCACGACGTCGCGAGTTGCTCAAAGACCTTGACATCGACTTCACCGTGAAAGTGCTCCACGGTATCGACGAGAGCTATCCCCCCGAAACCCCGACCCCGCTCATCGCCGAGCGCATCGCGAGCGCCAAGGCCGACGCCTACCGCTCGCTTATCATCGGCAATGAGCTGATTATCACCGCCGACACCATCGTCGTGCTGGGCGACCTCGTACTGGGTAAGCCTCACGACAAAGACGAAGCGCGGCACATGTTGCGTGCGCTTTCGGGCAACACCCACCAGGTGATAACCGGTGTGAGCGTGACTACAGCCCAGCGGCAAGAAACGTTCAGCGCTATCACCCATGTCGTGTTCGCACCCCTCGATGACGACGAGATTGACCACTATGTGGAAAACTACCTGCCTCTCGACAAAGCCGGCGCCTACGGCATACAAGAATGGATAGGCTGCATGGGCATCAGTCACATCGACGGCAGCTTCTACAACGTGATGGGCCTACCATTGCACCGCCTCTACCAAGTGCTCAAAACATTCTAAGACACAATAATACAACAAATAATCCCGTTCCTTCATAAAAAGAATTATCATGCTCAAGAAAGTGACATTATTAGCATGCGCGATGCTTATCGCCCTCACGGCAAGCGCGCAAGGCGTGGAACGTCCCAAAATCGTCGTAGGACTTGTAGTGGACCAAATGCGGTGGGACTACCTGTATCACTACCGCGACATTTACGGCCAAGGCGGCCTGCGCCGACTCGTTGACGAAGGCTTCTCGTGCGAGAACACAATGATTAATTACCTGCCCACCGTCACCGCCATCGGCCATACGAGTGTTTACACCGGTAGCGTGCCGGCACTTCACGGCATAGCCGGCAACGACTTCATCGAAGACGGCATCGAAAAGAGCAGCTGCGGCGACAACAACGTAGAGACCGTGGGCAGCGACACAAAGAAAGGTCACTCATCGCCCCACAACTTGCTTGCGGCGACTATTGGCGACGAACTCAAGCTCGCCACTGACTTCAAAGCACGTGTCTACGGCGTCGCCATCAAAGACCGCGCCGCCATTCTCCCCGCCGGCCACAGCGCTAACGGCGCTTTCTGGTGGGACAAGAAAGCCGGCAACTTCGTCACAAGCACCTATTATATGGACCGTCTGCCCGCATGGGCCGAAGAATTCAACAAAAAGAACCACACCGAGCCGGGCTTCGAGCTCAACACGAGCAACCTGGGCGTGACGATGACCTTCAAGATGGCTCAAGCCATCATCGACGGCGAGCAGCTGGGTCAGGGCGAAGTAACCGACATGATAGCCATCAGTATCTCATCGACCGACGCCATAGGCCACACCTACGGCACGCGCGGCGACGAGAACCGCGAGGTGTTCCTTACCCTTGACCGTGAGATGGCCTCGTTCTTCACCTATCTGGACAGCAAGTTCGGCAAAGGCAACTATCTGCTGTTCCTCACCGCCGACCACGGCGCGGCCCATAACCCCAACTACCTCAAGCGGCACCACATGCCCGGCGGTGGATGGGACAAGGCAGCGGCCAAACAAGGCATCGATAGCCTGCTCACCGCAAAATATGGCAGCAAGGGACTGTTGCGCGACATCGTGGGCACACGCATCTACCTCAACCACGAGCGCATCGACAGTGTGAGAGGAGACCTGCGTGAAGCTAAAACACTCGTCGTCGATTGGCTCAAGAAAGACAAGACACTGGCCTTTGCCGTTGACTATGAGAATCTGGAGAACGCCACCATTCCGCAAACGTTGCGCGAGCGCATTGCCAACGGATATTGCCGCCACCGCAGCGGTGACATCATCATCGGCACCATTCCCGGCCATCTCTATTTCAACGTGAAGGACGACTACATAGGCACCAGTCACGGCGTGTGGAGCCCCGATGACTCACACATTCCACTCGTGTTCATGGGCTGGCACGTGACACACGGCAGCACCAACACGCCCACCTATATTGTCGACATCGCGCCCACAGTGTGTTCCATGCTTCACATTCCATGGCCTAACGCTACCATCGGCAACCCCATCAACGCGCTGTGCAAATGAGAAAAACCGCCATCACACTTTACCTCGCGGTAATGACGATAGCCGCCACCGCTCAAGGCGCCTACACGCTGCCGCGCATCGTCGACAGTCGTGTGCACTCGGTGCAGATAGCGCCCGCCAACAATCCTTACCTGCCTCCCATCTTCGTGCTGGGTGGCGATGACGTGTTGCTGGTGAGCTTCGATGTGCTTGACTACGATGTGCAATATCTTCGTTACAGCATCACGCATTGCAATGCCAACTGGCAACCGTCGGCGCTTGTCGAGAGCGAATATGTGGACGGCTTCAACATGGCCGACATTGACGATTACCGCCAGAGCGAGGCCACTTTTGTACACTACTACAATTACCGCTTTGCTATTCCTAACGATGACATGCGCATTACCAAGAGCGGCAACTACCTGCTCACCGTTTACCGCCAGGACGACCCCGAGGCCATCCTGTTCACCACACGTTTCATGGTGAGTGAGAACAGCGTGGGGATTGGCGCGCAAGTAACCTCGCGCACCGATGTCGACTACAACGGGCGCCACCAGCAAGTGAGTTTCGACATCAACACGCGTTGGGGCACCATCAAAGACCCCTACAACGAACTTGCCGCCATCGTCACCCAGAACTCAAGACTCGACAACCAGGCTATCGTCACCAAGCCTCTGATGGTGACCGGCGAGAAAATCACATTCGAGCACAATCCGGCCCTCATCTTTGCCGCCGGCAACGAATACCGGCGCTTTGAAACCGTCAACGTCAACAGTATCAACATGGGAGTGGCGTCGATAGGATACTTCGACCCTTACTACCACGCCACGCTCTACACCGACGTGCCGCGCACCGAGGTGCAGTACCTCTATGACCAGACGCAGCACGGACATTTCACCATTCGCAACAGCGAATCGTTCACCGACAGCGACATCGACGCCGACTACCTCATCACCCACTTCACACTCGAGACCGGCGAGCAACTCACAGGCGGCAAACTCTATCTGCAAGGACACTTCACCCAAGGGCTACCCACCGAAAAGACGCTCATGCGCTACGACCCCAACTCGGGGTGCTACTATTGCGACATCCTGCTCAAGCAAGGACACTACAACTACCAGTATCTGTGGGTCCCCGATGGCACTGATGAGGGCCAAACCTTCATGATTGAGGGCGACAAATACCAAACCGCCAACGAATACCTCATCACAGTCTATGATCGTCCCGTGGGTGAGCGCTACGACCACCTCATCGGGCACGCCCTCATCCGCGCCGGCCGGTAACGCCCAAATCCTCATTACGAAATACCAACAACAACGGGGGGACGTTTCACAACGTCCCCCTCGTCTCTGAATACATAAAATTATGAAAAGTCCTATTGTTTAATTCGAGTTGTTTGTGTTATTCGTTATTTGGAGATGAGGCACTCTCCCGTCATGTCGGCGGGTTGCTCGAGGCCCATGATTTTCAGGATGGTGGGAGCCACGTCGGCCAAACGTCCATCGTTGACGCGTGCCTGCTTATTGGAAGTGACATAGATGCAGGGCACAGGATTAAGCGAGTGGGCCGTGTTGGGACTTCCGTCGGCGTTGATAGCGTTGTCGCAGTTACCATGGTCGGCGATGATAATCACCTCATATCCGGCCGCGCGGGCGGCTTCGACAGTGTCGCGCACGCAGCTGTCGATGGTCACGACAGCCTTCTCGATAGCCTCATATACACCGGTGTGCCCCACCATGTCGCCGTTAGCATAGTTGACGACGATGAAATCATACTTTTGTTCGCCGATAGCGGCTACCAATTTGTCTTTCACCTCGTAGGCGCTCATTTCGGGCTTGAGGTCATAAGTCGCCACCTTGGGTGACGGCACGAGAATGCGGTCCTCGTTCTCGAAGGGTTCCTCGCGTCCGCCATTGAAGAAGAAGGTAACGTGGGCATATTTCTCGGTTTCGGCGATGTGGAGCTGGCGCAGTCCCTTGCCACTGAGGTACTCGGCAAGAGTGTCCTGCACGTTCTCTTTCTTGAAGAGAATGTGCACGCCCTCGAACGAAGCGTCGTAAGGCGTCATGCAGTAATATTGCAAACCGGGAATAGTCGTCATTCCCTGTTCGGGCATATCTTGCTGGGTAAGCACGACAGTGAGTTCCTTGGCGCGGTCGTTGCGGTAGTTAAAGAAAATCACCACGTCGCCTTCTTTAATGCGGCCGTCGACTGTGGTGTTCACAATGGGCTTGATAAACTCGTCGGTCACACCCTCGTCGTAGGATTCCTGGATAGCTTGCGTCATGTTGTCGCTCTTGCGTCCCTCGCCTCGCACCAGCTGGTCGTAGGCCAGCTTGATGCGTTCCCAACGCTTGTCACGGTCCATGGCATAGTAGCGACCGGTGACGGTGGCCACCACACCGGCGGTCTTGGCGCAATGCTCCTCAACCTGAGCCACAAAACCCTTGCCGCTCTCGGGGTCGGTGTCTCGTCCGTCCATAAAACAATGGATATAGACTTCTTTGAGGTCATATTCACGGGCAATGTCGCACAAGGCGAACAAGTGGTCGAGCGAACTGTGCACGCCGCCATCGCTCGTGAGGCCCATGAAGTGCATGGCCTTGCCGTGGTCGCGCGCATAGCTGAAAGCGCTCACCACCTCCTCGTTCTTGAGGATGTCGCCGCTCTTGATAGCCTTGTTGATTTTCACCAAGTCTTGATACACCACGCGGCCGGCGCCTATATTAAGGTGACCCACCTCGCTGTTACCCATCTGTCCGTCGGGCAAGCCGACGTCCTCGCCACACGCCATGAGTTGGCTGTGGGGATATGTGTTGAGCAGGCTGTCCCAATAGGGGGTGGGCGTGTTGTATATCACGTCACTTTTCGAGTGGTTTCCAATGCCCCACCCGTCAAGAATCATCAATAATGCTTTTTGTGTCATTTATAGAACATTTAATTTAGTTGACAAGATAATGAAAATGCTCACACAGTGCGTTGCTCGAGCAGACGGAAGAACTCTTCGCGATACTCCTGCCTCTCGAAACACCCGGTATAGTGCATGGTAGTAGTCGAAGATGACTGCTTCTCGACACCGCGCATCTTCATGCACAGGTGTTGAGCCTTGACCACGACGATGACGCCCTTGTTGGGCATCGAATCGGCCACAGCATGGCACACTTCGGCTGTGAGGCGTTCCTGCACTTGCAGTCGCCGCGCATAGGTGTCGACAACGCGGGCCAGCTTGCTCAAGCCGATGATTTTCCCGTCGGGCACATATCCCACAGCGGCGGTGCCAAAGAAGGGCAGAATGTGGTGCTCACACAACGAGTAAAATTCGAGCCCATCAACGACAACGATGTTGCTACCCGGATGCTCAAACACAGCCGAAGAAGCGATGGCGCGCGCATCGTCATGGTAGCCGTGGGTATTGTCGAGCAGAGCTTTAGCCGCTCTCGTGGGAGTATTAAGTAGTCCTTCACGCTCAGGGTCTTCACCCAGGAGCTTTATTATTTCGCGGTAATGGTGGGCAATTTGCTCCACCAGTTTTGGGTCGTGATTATATTTCATTTATCAAAGGGGAAAACTTATCGCCACACATTAATACGGTCGCGCACGACCGACATTTCACCGGAGAACGAGGGGAACGAGCGCCGCATCTTGGCCAGCGCACTACGGGCATCTTCCTGGCTGTCGAAGTCGCCCAGACGCAAGCGCCATGAGGGAGCCTTATAAGTAATATAAGTGCGGTAATGAGGAAATTTGCTGGCTATTTCGCGGGCACGTGCCGTGGCTTGGCCTTTGCCCTTCGATCCGGTGACAATCATGGCCTGGATGCGATAGCCTCCCTTGTGGCCGGCCACGGTGTGACCCTCGTTGGCCTTTTTCTTACCATTGTCGGCATTGCTGTCGCCCTGCTTGTTGTTTTCCTTGCCTTCTTTACCATGCTTGCGGTCGCCCGAGTTATCGCGGTCACGGTCCTTGTCTTTATTGCCACCCTTATCTTTGTTGTCGGCCGTGCTTCCATTGTCTTTTTCCTTATTGGGTTTTGCCGGCTGGCTGGTAGTGGGACGGTCAAGCAGGCCGCTTGGCGCGTTGGTGTTGACCTGGGCGTTGACTTTCGTGGCGAGCGCTAAAGACAGCGCGGCGACGAGGATGCAAAGAATTCCAAAACGTTTCATAATTGATGTATAACAGTTATCATTCTTGAAATCGACGGCAAAGATAAGAAAAAAAAGAGTATAGCGATTCATTTTAGGAAATATTAAGCATTTGAGAGCGCGATTTTCATTATTTAAATGGAACATGCGGGAGAAATCGTGAATTTTTTGTAACTTTGCGGCACTTGAAAGGGAAATTTTTCATTTACACATAATATTAATAAAAACGAACAAAGAAAACAATGGCTAATTTTTCAACATTTGACTTTGCCGGCAAGAAGGCACTGGTGCGCGTCGACTTCAACGTGCCCCTGAACGAAGAGGGTAAAATCACCGATGACACCCGCATTCGCGGTGCCATGCCCACGCTCAAGAAAGTGCTTGCCGACGGAGGCAGCCTCGTGATCATGTCGCACATGGGCAAGCCCAAGGGCAAAGTGAACCCCAAGTTGTCGCTGGGACAAATTGTGGGCGCCGTCTCGACCGCGCTCGGCGTGAACGTCGCATTCGCGCCCGATTGCGCCCATGCCGCCGAAGCCGCCGCCGCACTCAAGCCCGGCGAGGCACTGCTACTCGAGAACCTGCGCTACTATCCCGAGGAAGAGGGCAAACCCGTGGGTGTGGAAAAAGACTCGCCCGAGTATGACGCCGCAAAGAAAGAGATGAAGGCCCGTCAGGCCGAATTCGCCAAGACGCTGGCCGGCTATGCCGACTGCTATGTGAACGATGCCTTTGGCACGGCCCACCGCCGCCACGCCTCGACCGCTGTCGTGGCCGACTATTTCGACGACGACCACAAGATGCTAGGTCTGCTTATGGAGAAAGAAGTGACCGCCATCGACAACGTGCTCAAGAACGCGCAACACCCGTTCACCGCCATCATCGGCGGCAGCAAAGTGTCGTCGAAACTCGCCGTCATCAAGAACTTGCTCGACAAGGTTGACAACCTCATCATCGGCGGCGGCATGGGTTACACCTTCATCAAGGCCCTGGGCGGCCACATCGGCGAATCGCTGCACGAGGATGACTTGATGCCCGAGGCACTCAACGTCATTGCCGCCGCCAAGGAAAAGGGCGTGAACCTGAGCCTGTCGGTGGCCACTGTAGCCGGCGACGCCTTTAGTAATGATTGCAACCGTCAGGTGGTCGACATCTACAACATTCCCGATGGATGGGAAGGCATGGACGCGTCACCCGCCTCACTCGAAATCTGGAAGAAAATTATCCTCGCCAGCAAGACCATTCTGTGGAACGGCCCCGTGGGCGTGTTTGAATTTGACAACTTCGCTGTGGGTACCGGCGAAATCGCGAAATATGTGGCCGAAGCCACCCAAAACGGCGCTTACTCGCTCGTGGGCGGCGGCGACAGTGTGGCCGCGGTCAATAAGTTCGGGCTGGCCGACAAGGTGTCGTACGTCTCGACAGGCGGCGGCGCCATGCTCGAGGCCATCGAAGGCAAAGTGCTTCCCGGCGTGGCAGCCATCAAGGGAGAATAATTTTCCTTCGCCCTATCACCAATAAAAAAGGCTCGCGTCCCTAATGAGGTCGCGAGCCTCTTTTTTTGAGGTCAAATTCAAGCATTTATTTATTTTTCATACTTTTTTAAGCACAAATACCCTTATCTATAAAGGTAAATTTCATTTTTTCAATTTTTTTTAGTAATTTTGCGCAATAATCCACCGCCATTGTGGTAAACAGGCCCGCCTATTCACCCCTAAACATAATAAAGCCGTGCTCCAAATCAGATGTAAAAACAACAATGTTACCAAGAGTTTCCCCGAGGGAACTTCCTTGCTCGAAGTCTACAAAGAGTTTGCCGATGAACTGCAGTTCCCCTACCCCGTGGTATCGGCGAAAGTGAACAATGCCTCTCAAGGACTTAAATTCCGCCTGTTCCAGAACCGCGATGTGGAGTTCCTCGATGCGCGCGAGGGCTCGGGCTACCGCGTGTATGTGCGTTCGCTCAGCTTTGTCCTGTACAAAGCCACCAGCGACGTGTTTCCCAACAGCAAGCTCTTTATTGAGCACCCGTTGTCGCTGGGTTATTACTGCAACGTGAAGAAACGTAATGGCGAATCGCTTACCCCCGAGGACGTGGATATGATTCGCAACCGCATGCAAGAGATTGTGGCGGCCGACATGCCGTTCCGCCGTCACGAGGCCACGACCGAAGAGGCCGTGCGCGTGTTTGCCGAGCGAGGATTTTCCGACAAGGTCAAGTTGCTCGAAACGAGCGGACAAATCTACAGCGACTACTATACACTGGGCGACACCGCCGATTATTACTATGGTCCTCTCGTGCCATCGGCAGGATACCTCAAAGTGTGGGACGTGGAGCCGCTCAACGATGGCCTGTTGCTGCGAGTGCCTAACCGCAAGAACCCCACCGAGCTGGCCCGCAAAATCGACATGCCCAAAACGTTTGCGATGTTTGCCGAGAAAGTGCGTTGGGACATCATCATGCGCTTGTCGAACGCCGGCGACGTAAACAAAGCCATCATCAAGGGCCATGCCTCGGAGCTCATTCAAGTGAGCGAGGCGCTCCAGGAGAAGAAAATCGTCCAGATTGCCGAAGAGATTGACCGCCGTTTCCGCACCGAGGAAAACCCCATCCGCATAGTGCTCATCACCGGTCCGTCGAGTTCGGGCAAGTCGACGTTGTGCAAGCGTTTATCAGTTCAACTGCTGGCATGCGGCCTACGTCCCATTTCGTTCTCGACCGACGACTACTTCGTCAACCGCGTCGACACCCCGTTACTGCCCAATGGTGATTATGACTTTGACAATATCGGCGCCGTGGACTGCGAACTGCTCGAAGACCATCTCATGCGGCTCATGAACGGCGAGCGCGTCGAAATTCCCGAGTACAATTTCACGACCGGCAAGCGCGAGTATAACGGCAAGAAACTCAAGCTCAAGAGCGATAGCGTGCTCATTATTGAAGGCATCCACGCGCTCAACCCGATACTCACGCAAAAAGTCCCCGACAGCCTCAAGTTCAAGGTATATGTATCGGCACTCACCAGTATCTCGCTCGACGACCACAACTGGATACCTACGCGCGACAACCGGTTACTTCGCCGCATCATCCGCGACTACAACAAGGGAGCTTTCAGCGCCCGCGAGACCATCAGCCAGTGGAAAAACGTGTGTGAAGCCGAAGAGCAATGGATTTTCCCGTTCCAGGAAACCGCCGACGTGATGTTCAACTCGGCGTTCAACATCGAGTTTGCCGTGCTTCGCCCGCACGCTGAGATTATCCTGGCGTCGGTGCCCAAGAACTGTCCCGAATATTCCGAAGCCCACCGTCTGCTCAAGTTCATCCATTACTTCATCCCTGTCGACGACAAGGAAATTCCGCCCACCAGCATCATGCGCGAGTTCTTGGGCGGCTCCAGCTTCAAATACACCAACTGACGCCAACCCGTCATCTCTCCCCCACACAGTCCCGCCGGACACCACGCGTCCCGGCGGGACTGCCGCATTTTTTTCATTATTGGCCCGTTTGTTATGGCGTATTAAGAAAAAAATATTAATTTTGTGCCACAATCATCTATAACTACAATTATGAAGAAGATAATGCTCGTCTTCGGGACTCGTCCCGAAGCCATCAAGATGGCACCGCTCGTCAAAGAGCTTCAACGTCGCGACACTGAGTTTAACACCATCGTGTGTGTTACGGGCCAGCATCGCGAAATGCTCGACCAAGTGTTGAAAATCTTTGAGATTGTGCCCGACTATGACCTCAACATCATGCAACAAGGGCAGGACCTCTACGACATCACCACAAGGGTGCTCGTGGGAATGCGCGACATTCTCACCCTTGTCAAGCCTGATATCGTCCTTGTGCACGGCGACACCACCACGAGTACCGCGGCAGCCCTCGCGGCCTTTTACCAGCAAATTCCCGTGGGCCACGTTGAGGCGGGTCTTCGCACGCACGACATCTATAGTCCGTGGCCCGAGGAGATGAACCGCCAGCTCACCGGCCGCATCGCCACTTACCACTTCGCCCCCACTCCGCTGAGCCGCCAAAACCTGCTCGACGAGCACGTTGCCGACGAGCACATCGTAGTTACCGGCAACACGGTTATCGACGCGTTACACATCGTGGTTGACAAAATTAAGAACGACGCTTCGCTCAGCACCAGGCTGGCGGTTGAGCTGCGCAATGCCGGTTACGATGTCGCGCGCCTCAACGGCAAGCGGCGTTTGGTGCTCATCACCGGGCACCGTCGCGAAAACTTTGGTGACGGATTCCGCAACATCTGCTACGCCATCAAGGACCTGGGCGAGCGTTATCCCGATGTGGACTTCGTTTATCCCATGCACCTCAACCCCAACGTAAGGCAACCCATTCACGACATTCTGGGTCACTTGATGGAAGGCGATAACAACCTGTTCTTCATCAATCCGCTCGAATATCTCGACTTCGTGTTCCTCATGAACAAAGCCCACATTGTCCTGACCGATAGCGGCGGCATCCAGGAAGAAGCGCCCGGACTGGGCAAGCCCGTGCTGGTGATGCGCAACACCACCGAGCGGCCCGAGGCCATCGACGCCGGCACGGTGAAGCTGGTGGGAACCAATCGAGACATCATTGTCGACACGCTCTCGCTCTTGCTCGACAACGAGGACGAGTACCATCGCATGAGCCACTCGGTGAACCCCTACGGCGACGGCAAGGCGTGCCCCCGCATCGCCGACACGCTTTTAACAGTAAAGTAACACCCTATTAACCCCATATATGACAACATGAAAGGAAAAATTCTTGTGGCCGGAGGAACCGGCTTCATCGGCTCCCACACCACCGTCGAACTGCAAAACGCGGGTTTCGATGTGGTCATCATCGACAACTTGAGCAATAGTAACATCGAGGTGCTCGACGGCATTGAGAAAATAACCGGCAAGCGTCCCGTCTTTGTCGAGGGCGACTGCACATGCATTGACACGCTACGCAAGCTGTTCACCGACAATCCCGGCATCACCGGCATCATCGACTTCGCCGCCAGTAAAGCAGTGGGCGAAAGTGTGCAAAAACCCATCCTCTACTACCGCAACAACCTCAACATCCTGCTCAACCTGCTCGAGTTAATGCCCGAGTTCGGCGTTAAAGGTTTTGTTTTCTCTTCGTCGTGCACTGTCTATGGCGAGCCCGACAAAAATCCCATCACCGAGGATGCCCCCACCAAGAAGGCAACCTCGCCTTATGGCGCCACCAAGCAAGTGAGCGAAGATATCATTGCCGACTTCATCAAGAGCGGAGCGCCCATAAAAGCGATTCTGCTGCGATATTTCAACCCCATCGGGGCACACCCCAGCGCCGAAATTGGCGAACTTCCCAATGGCGTGCCCGCCAACCTCGTGCCATATCTTACCCAAACGGCCATCGGGGTGCGCAAGGAGCTGAGTATCTTTGGCGATGACTACGACACTCCCGACGGGTCGTGCATCCGCGACTTCATCAACGTGGTTGACCTGGCCAAAGCTCATGTTAAAGCCCTCGAGCGCATGCTTGAAGACAAGAGCGACGAAGCTCTCGAAGTGTTCAACATCGGCACGGGCGAAGGCGCTTCGGTGCTGCAACTGCTTGCCTCGTTCGAGCGCGCCACAGGCGTGAAGGTGCCTCACAAAATCGTGGGACGCCGTCCCGGCGATATCGTCAAAATTTGGGCTGATCCCAAGAAGGCCAACGAAATACTCGGTTGGAAAGCCGAAGAGACACTCGACGACACCATGCTCAGCGCCTGGAAATGGCAACAGCGCCTGCGCGAGCGTGGCATCATGTAACGCGCGCTCATCGACTCGCGAACGAATATCGACCGTTGCCCCCGGCGGGGAGCGACGGTCGGTCTTTTATACCCGTCGAGAGAGCCGCACTTTTACGACATTTTGAAGAATATTTGCGGTATTGGTGAGAAATATTTAACTTTGCGAGAAATTGCATGCCACATGATTGAGAGCGAGAAGAAATACTCCAACAAGGATTATCGGCGCCTGGGCGACCGCATCAGGCAAAACCCACACCACATTGCCGACGACGACCTGCTGATGCTTCAGTCACTCAGGCTCAGCTACAAGGAACCGTTGTCAACTATCTTCAAGTCGGTGGAAAAGACGGCCCACAAGGTCGACAACAATTGTATCTGCACTTACCGCGTAAAGCGCATTGAATCGATTATCAGCAAGCTGCTTCGTTTCCCCGAGATGCAGGTAAACCGCGCCGAGGACATCGCCGGCTGCCGGTGCATCATGTCGTCGGTCGAAAAAGTGTATGAGCTTTATGACCGCATCATGCGCAACAAAGACAAGTTGCCATTTGTTATCAAGGGCACCATCCACGACTACATCCAGCACCCCAAGCCGAGCGGTTACCGTTCCATCCACATCAATGCCGTGCTCATCGATGGCGACAACCGTCGCATCGAGATTCAGCTTCGCGCCCTGGAGCATCACAACTGGGCCACGCTGGTCGAGATTACCGACTTGCTGTTCGACACCAAGCTCAAGGAGCATGGCAAGGAAGCGAGCAACGACTTGTTTGAGTTTCACCGCTTGTTGTCAATTCCCGACGAGGAGATAAAGAAGAAGCAAAAATATTTCATTGCCGAAACGGTAATTAAATACAATTATATCGAGACGATAGGCGAAGTGTTTGCCCGCAACTACCTCGATGTACGCTCACGATGGAACGGATTGAAACTGCAACGCTACCCGTTTTTCCTTGTTTCGACAGGTAGCGACGGCGTACCAGAGTTCATGGGGTTCATGAAATTTGAAGAAGCCGAGAGTGCCTATTTCAATGAATTTATCAACAACGACGAGAACCGCAACATCGTGCTCACTCACCTGCAAGAGGCATCGTTCACCAAGATAAGCATTGCCTACTCTAACTATTTCCTCACGTTCAACAACGCGATTATCAATGTCCTGCTCTACCTGTCGGAGGCCGTTGTAAGCGCTTACCGCCAGCATCGTGTGGGGCTCTTTAAACGCTACTATCATTACTTTTTAAGCCTACTCACCTTTTGGATTCAAAAGCAGATGCTCGAACAGGATTCGTTCAAAAAAGACCGCATAGCCATGAACTCGTTGCGCATCAAAACCGAGTGGACAAACTCGATTAAACACGGAGTCAACGTGCTTAGCCAAATCACGGTGAACATGCACAAGAAACTAAAATTCGACCCGTTGCACGTGGCACCCTACATCGCCATGAAACGAAAACAACAGGAATTCAGGGAACGATATGAAGAGCAACAGCAGCAAAACGCTGATCGACAATAGATGATAAACCAAACGCACCTCACAGAGAGGTGCGTTTTAGATGTTGTATCGTCGCGACAATGTTACTTGAGTAGCGACCGGTAAACGATGGAATGAATGCGGCTGCGCGGCATGACACGGGTGAAAGCGGGATTGTCGCGCGTGGGGTCAACACGGTTACTCAAGAAAATGTAAATCATGTCGTTGTCGGGGTCAATCCAAAAACACGTACCGGTGAAACCGGTGTGTCCAACCGTCGAGGGCGTGGCCTCGTCGCAGGTGTTGCTGGCCTTAGGGTTGCCCACCACGGGTTTGTCAAATCCCAATCCACGGTGCGAATTGGGGCTTTTTGATTTCAAGAACAAATCGACCGTTGATTGTGAGAGATAACGATGGCCGCCATAGGTACCACCATTGAGCCACATTTGAAACAGCTTGGCCAAGTCATTGGCACTCCCAAAGAGGCCGGCATTGCCTTGCACGCCACCGCTAAAGGCCGCAAGCTCATCGTGCACATATCCGTGGATGTGCTGGCGGCGCAGATAAGTATCGACTTCGGTATAAGCGATTTGACGTGCGGGGAAGTGATTGAGTGGCCTGTAGGCCATGTGATAAGCGCCGAGCGGAGCGAAAGCCACACTATCGACATAGCGGTCAAGCGTGGTCCCCGACACGTTTTCCACCACATTGGCGAGAATACTGAAATTGAGACAGCTATAGCAATAGTCGCGTGTGAGACGCAACGGCGAATGGTAAATGCGCGCCATCACCGTGTCGTAAGTTGCGCGACCGCCATAGATACCCTCGGCGATGGCGATGGGGAACCGCGGTGTGCGTCGTGTCGAGAGGATATCGGTGCGCAAGCGTGCGTCGCGATGTCCATAAGCTCCGTTTTGGATTTTAATCGTATTGACCGCAGTGGGTTTTGAGGTGATAAGCTGACCGGTGTAAGTGTCCGGGTCCATCATCATACGCCACACGTTGAGCGACGGCTGAAGTCCCGTTTCGTGGTAAAGAAACTGCCGCAAAGTGAGTTCTTCCTTATCGGTTCCCACGAGGCCCGGCACAAAGCGGCTGGCGCGGTCATCGAGCATCACGCGTCCCTCGTCGACAAGTTTCATCACCGCGCTGAGCGTTCCTGAAGCTTTCGACACCGAGGCGAGCCCGTAGAGTGTATTCTCGTCGACGGGCACACGATCGTTAAAATCAATCGTGCCATAGCTGCGGTCGACAATCACCTTTCCATGCCGTGCCACAAGCACCTGGCAGCCGGGGAAGGCACGTTCCTTGATGGCATAGTTACACACCGAATCGATTTTGGCGAGCACCTCATTGTTCACGTCAACCTCGAGCGGAAGAGCATAGCCCAGGCGTGTGGCTTCGTAACGCACGCCCTGACCGGCCAGGAATCTCACGCCGGTCGAGGGGTCAATGACCGTGACCGGCAGCACGCCATGAGCGGCATTGCCGCCAAAGATGGTTTGCGACACATAGTCTTGTGTCAAGTAGGTAGTGTCGTATCCCACGACCACTGCCTCAACGGCATCAAGGGCCATGAGTGGGGCGTAATGGGCAAGCGCCTCGGGCGATGCGAGCACGACAAGTACCACATGGTTCAACGAAACCAGCTCGCTCTTGACTCGCGCTATTTGTTCCTCCTTATCGACAACCATAATGGTGATGCCATCGGTCACATTGGCCGCCAGCGGCGCGTAATTCGCCGCACGGCGATAGAGCATTGTTTCGCCCACTGCCGGCTGCCCAGGCCATCGCACAGCCACAGGCCGGCTCACGTCGGCAATCGGCAACAAGGAGCGCACGTTCTTGGCGACAGTTATCGAAGCCGCCGTCATGCGTCGCGCCAGGACCTCGGCACGCGGGTCGTTCACGTTCTTGTTCAAAGAGGCCAAGTCACTTTGATTATCTCCGTGCGAGAGACCTAACGCATACTTATATCGCAATATTTTTTTGCATTTTTCCTCAATAAGGTCACGGCTCAACCGCCCGTCGTTCAGGGCTTGCTTGATGGCCGCAATTTCGCTGTCGACATTCGATGGCATGAGCAACACGTCGTTGCCGGCAAGCAGCGCGTTGACGCAAGCCGAGCCTTCAATCGTCTTGGCGCCTTCCATGTCAAGCGCATCGGTAAAGACAAGTCCCTCAAAGCCATAACGTTCTTTGAGCAACCCGTTCACGCATTTTTTCGACAGCGATGTAGGGGTGCCACTATTGTCGATAGCCGGCACATTGAGATGCGCGATAAGCATTCCACCCAACCCCGCGTCAATGAATTGTTTAAAGGGCACCAAATCGTATAATTGCAGCTCACGCATCGACTTATCAATGAGCGGTAAAGTCTTGTGGGAGTCGGCCGTTGTCGAGCCATGACCGGGAAAATGCTTGCCCACGGCCAGCACGCCACCATCCTCCAGTCCGCGCGCGAAGGCGATACCGTGCCTTGCCACCAGTTGCGGGTCGGCGCCAAAAGCGCGTCGGGCCACAGCCGAGCCTTCACGGTCGATAACATCGAGCACGGGCGCGAAGTTGACGTGCACCCCAATCAATTTGCACTCACGCGCCACCTCAAGTCCGTAGTCATAGAACAGCTTATCGTCGCCCACGCCGCCCAAGAAGAGATTACGTTTAAACTTGGGCGCATCGCTCAAGCGCATCGTCAATCCCCACTCAAAGTCCATCGTCACGAGCAACGGCACGCGTGAGAGCGACTGGGCGTAGTTGTTGTAGGCTGTCATTGTCGCCAAATCGCTCTCGCTGTAAATCACTCCCCCCACATGCTTGTCGACAGCACGACGCAGCGCCGCCCGCGACACATCGTCGTTACCGGGCGCGAGAGCCACCACCATGAGCTGGGCGATGCGCTCGTCATCACTCATAGCGTCGTAAGTGGCGTCAACCCAAGCCCGACACGCGGTCTTATCGAGGTCGGCGCGCGCAAGTAAACGCGGTGTCTTGGCAAAAGTGGCAGTGGACAACCACAGTACCACTGCCACTATAGTAGTGAGTTTGAAACGACTCATCATTTAAATACAATTATTATTTTGCACGCAGGCGCGGCTTGTCAGCGGCATCGATAACCTTTCCTTGACGTCCCAGGTTCTTGACGTATTTCACGACATGGTCGCCATAGGCCCTGGGGTCTTCGTAGAGGCATTTAGCGCGCCCGAACGACACCATACCGTCGCCACCGGTCTGCAGATAATCGATGGTGGCGATCTTATACATTTTTTTGGGATCTATTTTCTTGCCGTTGAACTTAGCCTCGATGATTTTCTTCGTCTTGGGGTTGTAAGTAGCGCTCAGTTCCTTACTCACACACGAAAAGTCGTTGCGATTCACCATCGCTTGAAGCCCCTCGATGAGGTCGGCACCATTCATTTCCAGCACCACAAAGCGGTTGTAGAATGGGAACATGGAAGCAATCACACCTTCGTTGACATCGCCCTTGGGCATATCGGTGCGGATACCGCCCACGTTCATCACGGCGGCATCGACCTTGATGCCCGACACTTCGGTGACGATTTCCTTAACGGCGTCGCTAATCCAGTTAGAAGCCTCAATGCTGTTGTTGTCCATGTACCGCATACTGGTGGCGATGGGGCAGCGCGTCATGAGTGAGTCGATGTCAACACGGTAAGGTGCCAGCCAGGCCTTCATCGCGGGATAGTCGGCACGACTGTCCCAAGTGTTGTCAACGGGAATGCGCGCATATTCAATCGAGAGGTCGTCAAGATTGATATCGTAGCGTCCCACGTAGGTCCCGGTTTTGTTGTTTTGGCCGATGACCACGATTTTGCCGTCGGCGTTGGGAATGCGGTTAAATTGACTACCGGGGTCGATGTCGGTGTGTGAGTGGCCACCGATAATCATATCGATATAGTGGCTAGAGGCCGCAATTGTGGCGTCGGTGGGTTCATCCCCCCCGTGAGTTTCGGGGACGACACCTATGTGCGACACCATGATGGCCATGTCGACCTTTTGCACCTCCTTGAGGTAACGAGCGGTGGCGTCGGCCACATCCTCACAGGGCATGTACTCAAGCCCTTCGACGTTTTTGCCGCTGATAAGTCCCACCGGATTGACATTGATGCCAAAGAAGCCGATGCGACGGTCGCCGAATCGCTTGATGGTATAAGGCAGGAACATGTCTTTGAGCGGCGTGCGGTCGAAGTTGTAGTTGGCACTGAGCTTGGTGGCCTTCACTTTACTGTAATGGGCGGCCAGTTCGTCCATGCCGTTATCAAATTCGTGGTTACCGAGGATAATGATATCATATCCCAGACTATCAAGCAACGGATATTCCACATCGCCGCGGAAGATGTTGAAGAACAGCGTGCCCTGCACAGCGTCACCGGCGTGGACACACAACACATTGTCATTGATTTTGCGCTCGGCGTCGAAGATGGCGCGCAAGCGGAACATGCCCCCCATATTGTTTTTGGTCACAGGGTCGATTTGACTATGCGTATCGTTGGTCGCGAGTATCACCAGATGCTCGGCACTGGCAAGTGGAGCCAGGATCATAAGCCCTAAGGCCGCAAGAAAGATTTTTTTAAACTTGTTCATTCTGCTTAATTTTATTTAGGATTAATTAATATTGTCGTCAAATACTCTCAAAGTTACAAAATTAGGCACAATTCCCCACTTTTCCAAGAACCCACCACTCTTTTTTAAGTTTTTTCCATTATATAATAAAAATGTGAAGTGATTGCAACCCGGCCACGGTGAAGAATGCAAAAAAATGTCATAGAGGGTGCCGTAGTCTCAAAGAAGATTAAAGATTTTGCCGTGTGGCAAAAAATGACTACATTTGTGAGATTTTTTTATCACAGTGTTCAATTATTAATCACTCACAAATCATGCTGAAGAAAATTCTATCAATTTCGGGCCGTCAGGGCCTCTTTAAACTGATTTCGTACGGTAAGAACATCATAATCGTCGAGAGCCTTCTCGACGGCAAGCGCACGGCAGCCCATCCTCGCGACCGCGTGGTGGCCCTGGGCGACATCTCAATTTATACCACCGAAGACGACAAGCCCCTTAGCGAAGTGCTTGAGGAAATCAACAAGAAATATGAGAACAAGCCTGTCGACAAGGACATGATGAAAGACGGCGCCTCGTTGCTTGAATTTATCAAGGGCGTGTTGCCCACCTTCGACGAGGAACGAGTTCACACGAGCGACATCAAGAAGCTCGTCTCATGGTACAACATACTCGTGAACAGCGGCTTCACCACCTTCATTGAGAAAGAAGAGGAAGGCGACAAGAAAGAAGGCGAAGACAAGGAAGCGCAGGAGAAAAAAGATTGACAAGGCATAGCCGCCATATTGCCAAATGGGTGGTGGCTTGCTTGATAGTGCTCACGGGCGCCACCGCGTGTTCCACCACAAAGGGCACGACCACGGCGCGCGCCCGTCACAAGCACGAGAAAACCGACCACAAGCGCGTCAAGGACGACAACCGCAAGCACAAGAGCGGTAAGCGCCATGGAAGCAACCGTGGCGTGAGCGAGGAGTGGGCAACGCTATCGTTACAGCTCGAACGCGGCGACAACAAAGCACTCTACAAAGAGTTGAAACGCTGGCTAGGTACCCCTTACCGCCACGCCGCCAGCAAATGCGGTGAGGGCACTGATTGCTCGGGGATGGTGATGGAGGTATACCGCACGGTTTACGGCATCGCTATCGAACGCAATTCGGCACGCATCGCCCAGCGTAACTGCGAGCCGGTGAAGCGCGACGAGTTGCGCGAGGGCGACCTTGTGTTCTTCGACACCAATGGGGGGGGCGGCATTTCCCATGTGGGAATCTACTTGAAAGAGAACAAATTTGTCCACACATCCTCGTCGCGGGGTGTAATGGTGAGCGACTTGAACCAACGCTATTGGGACGAGCACTACCACAGCGCCGGCCGCGTGAAAAAATAACCGACAAACAAATGTAGATTACGGCTTGGGAGACAATCCAGGTCACATCACACCATAATCACAACAAGAATGCTTGCACCGCTTGCCGAGCGACTTAGGCCCAAAACGCTCGATGAATATATAGGCCAAAAACACCTCGTGGGAGAAGGCGCCGTGCTGCGGCGCATGATTGAAAGCGGAAACATAGCCTCATTTATCCTGTGGGGGCCACCGGGAGTGGGAAAGACCACGCTGGCGAAAATCATCGCCAACCAAACGCATGTGCCCTTCTATACCCTATCGGCAGTGACAAGCGGTGTGAAGGACGTGCGCGAGGTGCTCGACCGGTGCCGTGACGACGCCCGTAACCTTTTCACCAAAGGGAGGCCCATCTTGTTCATCGACGAAATACACCGTTTCAACAAGAGCCAGCAGGATTCGCTGCTCGGCGCCGTGGAACAAGGGACGGTGACACTTATTGGCGCCACTACCGAAAATCCGTCATTTGAGGTCATCAGGCCGTTACTATCGCGGGCCCAGGTGTATGTGCTGCAACCGCTCGACCGCGACGACCTGCTCACGCTGCTGCGGCATGCCCTCGAAAAAGACGAGGTGCTCTCGAAGCGTGAAGTGCGTGTCGAAGAGACCGAAGCCTTGTTGCGATTTAGCGGTGGCGACGCGCGCAAATTGCTCAACATCCTCGACCTGTTGTTGCAGGCGACCGGCGACAAGCAGCCGCTTATCATTAACGACAAGGCGGTTACTGAGAGTCTGCAGCAAAACCCGTTGGCATTTGACAAGAATGGCGAGATGCACTATGACATCATCTCGGCGTTCATCAAGTCGATTCGCGGCAGCGACCCCGACGCGGCAGTTTACTGGCTCGCGCGCCTCATCGCCGGCGGTGAGGACCCCAAGTTCATCGCGCGCCGCCTTACCATCCTGGCCGCCGAAGACATTGGGCTCGCCAACCCCAACGCCTTGTTGCTGGCCAATGCCACCTTCGATGTCATACAAAAAATCGGGTGGCCCGAGGGACGCATTCCGTTGAGCGAATGTGCCATTTACCTGGCCACGTCACCCAAGAGCAACAGCGCCTATCTGGCCATCGATGCCGCATTGCGTCTGGTCGAAGAAACGGGTAACGCACCCGTGCCCCTGCACCTGCGCAACGCTCCCACCAAGCTCATGGCCCAACTGGGCTACGGCAAGGACTACAAATACGCCCATGACTTTGCGGGCCACTTTGTCATCCAGGAATATATGCCCGAAGAGCTACACCACCCCACCGTGTGGCATCCGCAGGACAATCCCGCCGAAGCCAAGATGGCTGCACGAATGAGGCAGTTGTGGCAACCTAATGCTGAGAGCGACAATCACTCCACATAGAGTACCAACCCCTTGAGATATTCACCCTCGGGGTGATAGATGTTGATGGGATGGTCGACAGGCTGCGTGAGCTGGTGAAGAATACGCACGCGACGGCGTGCCTGAGCCGCGGCACTGAACACGGCCAGGCGGAACTGTTCGCGGTTCACAGCCTGCGAGCAAGAGAAGGTGAACAAAATTCCCCCTTTCGCTATTTTCTCAAAAGCCTTGGCATTAAGCCGGCGGTACCCTACCAGCGCGTTGCGCAACGCTTTCTTGTGCTTGGCGAAAGCCGGCGGGTCAAGAATAATCAAGTCGTATGCTTCGGGCTCAATGGTATCGAGAAACTTGAACGCATCCTCGTCAAAAGCCTGATGGCGCTCAGTTTCGCCAAAGTTCAGTTCCACATTTTGGCGTGTGAGCCTCACAGCCTTGGTGCTGCTGTCGACCGAGTGAACTTGCTCGGCACCGCCACGCATGGCATACACCGAGAAACCACCCGTATAGCAGAACATATTGAGCACATTGCGTCCACGCGCGTATTTCTCGACAAGAGCGCGGTTGTCGCGCTGGTCCACAAAGAAACCGGTTTTCTGGCCTTTGAGCCAGTCCACATGGAATTGCAGCCCGTTTTCCACTGCCACATCGGTCGTAAAACCGCCCACCAGATACCGGTTGACAGGGTCGAGATGGGCCTTGAACGGCAACGTGGTCTCACTCTTGTAAAAAACGTTTTCGATGCCGGCGCCATTGAGCGCCACAAGGGCCTCGGCCACTATCTCTCGCGCGAAGTGCATGCCCGGCGAGTGGGCTTGCACTACGGCTGTGCTACCATACACATCGACCACAAGTCCCGGCAAGAAGTCGCCCTCGCCATGAACAAGACGGAACGCCGTATTGTCGTCGCGCACCAGGCCGGCAGCTTCTCTCAGTCGCCAAGCCTCGGTCAAGCGCGACGTGAAAAATGCCGCATCGAGCGCCGTGTCGTCGAAAGTGAGCAACCTCACGGCTATGCTTCCCACCTGGTAGTGCCCATTACCCAGCAAACGTCCATCGTAGCTGTAGACACTCACGCAATCGCCCTCGTCGATGCCATCGTCCTTACGCGCGATGGCGCCCGAAAACACCCACGGATGGAATCGCGCGATCGATTCCTCTTTTCCCTTGTGCAAATATACTGATGGATAGGTCATGGCTTGAGTGGTTTAGTTAATGAAGGGTTTGATCACCAGCCGCCACAAGTCGTTACCGTTGGCATATACAAGTAGGAGCAACAGCAACGTCAAGCCCACCATTTGGGCACGCTCGAGGAACTTGTCGCTGGGACGGCGACGGAAAATAATCTCATAGAGCAGGAACAACACGTGGCCACCGTCGAGCGCCGGAATGGGAAGGATGTTCATGAACGCCAAAATAATCGAAATCAGCGCCGTAATTTTCCAGAAGCCGTACCAATCCCAAGTGTCGGGGAAAATGCTGCCGATAGTGCCAAAGCCACCCAAGCTCTCGGCTCCGGTCTTGGTGAAGAGGTACTTCAGCTGTGCCACATAGTTATACAACTGGTTCCATCCCACCTGAATTCCATGAGGTATCGACTCGAAGAAGCCGAATTCGCGATGTTCCAACTTGTAGAACTCATTCACCGGCCTCAAGTTAATACCAATCAAGCCATCGCCATTAACCGGCACATCCATTGTGACGGTTTTGTTGTCGCGATATAAGACAATCGACACATTCTTGCCCTTGTTCTCCCGCAACTCCTTGCTGAACGAGAAGAAGTCGGGGGCTGGCTTGCCATTGATGCCCACAATGGAATCGCCCTTGACCATGCCGGCCTTCTCGGCGCCTTCACCCCCCACCAGTCGCTCCACCACAACGGGGAAACGCGGCTCGAAGAAGAAAGTGCCGTCCTTAGCGTCCTCGGTGATTTGCATGAAGAAATCGCTTGGCAAGTTGATGGTGACCTCCTTGCCGTCGCGCGACACTTTCACCGCGCTGGCCTGCGCCAGCTTTTGCGTGCCGTCGTTAATCATGTCGTAAGCGAGTTCCTTTCCGTCGGCCTCAAGAATAATATCACCATTGACAAATCCGGCCTTTTGAGCGGTTTCGCTAAAGTTCATACCCATAGTGATGTTCTTGAACGGCAACACGTCCTCGCCCCAATAACACACCATACCCGCATAGATGAGGATGGCGAAAATGAAATTATTGAGTACACCACCCACCATGACCAGCAGCCGTTGCCATGCGGGCTTGCTGCGGAACTCCCACGGCTGTGGCTCTTCGGCCAGGTCGCCGGCGTCTTTGGTCTCGTCAATCATGCCGGCGATAGAGCAGTAACCGCCCAGCGGTACCCACCCGATGCCATATTCGGTATCGCGCCACGACTGCTTTTCGTTTCCGGTCTTTTCGTTGTTTTCGTTCCCTGTCGCAGTGTCGACATCTGCCGGTTTCTCGTTTTTCTTTGTCTTATCGGTTTCCTCTTCCTTGGGGTTGCGGGTGAAGAATGACATTTTCCCTGAACGGGGATGCCACTTGAACAGCGTGAACCAGGGATTGAAGAAGAGGTAAAATTTTTCTACTTTGATGCCAAAAATGCGGGCCCACATATAGTGTCCCAGCTCATGAACAAACACCAGCAAACTGAGAGAGACAATCAGTTCGGCGGCTTTAATCCAGAAAGTTGCGGTCATTTGCGAATTAGAGTATCTTGTTTAGTTGGAATGAACGAATGTTAATTAATAAAGGTTTCGGCCACGCGGCGAGCCTCCTCGTTGGTATTCACATAGTCGTCGTAGCATGGACTATCGATAAACGGCACGCGGGCAAGCGTATTTTCCACCACACGCGCGATATCGAGGAAACCGATGTCGTCGCGCAGGAAGGCGGCCACAGCGACTTCGTTAGCGGCATTGACGATGCATGCCGCATTTCCGCCACGGGCGGCAGCCTCGTAGGCGATGCCCAGCAGAGGGAACTTGTCGAAATCGGGACGCTCGAAGGTGAGCGTGGCATAGTCGGCGACACTCATGTGATAGTTGTCGGTGGCCAAGCGGGCCGGCAAGCCCAGCGCATAACGTATGGGCAAGTGCATATCGGGCAATCCCAGTTGCGCTTTCACCGAGCCGTCAACAAACTCGACCATCGAGTGGACGATTGATTGCGGGTGCACCACAATCTCGATGTGGTCGTGTGACACCCCAAAGAGCCACTTGGCCTCAATCATCTCGAAACCTTTGTTCATCATCGTAGCCGAGTCGATGGTGATTTTCGCGCCCATGTCCCAGTTGGGGTGACGAAGCGCGTCGGCAGCCTTTACTGTGGCCAGCCGGTTGAGAGGTGTGGTGCGGAAGGGGCCGCCCGAGGCCGTGAGAATCAGTTTCGACACATTGTTCCGGTCCTCGCCCACAAGACACTGGTAAAAGGCGCCGTGCTCCGAGTCGACAGGATAGACGACCGATGACGACGAAGCGAGCAGGCCTGTAATAAGTTCTCCCGCCACCACCAGCGTCTCCTTATTGGCCAGCGCAATCTTCTTGCCGGCTTTGATGGCGGCAATCGTGGGCGCCAGGCCGCTATACCCCACCATGGCGGTCACGACAGTGTCGATATCGTGGTCAACGACAGCTTGGGCGATGGCCTCATGGCCTGCAAGCACCTCAATGCCGGTACCGGCAAGGGCTTCCTTCACCATGTCGTAGCGTTGCTCGTTGGCTATCACCACACGCTGTGGCTTGAATCGCAGGGCTTGCTCAATGAGCAGTTCGGCACTACTGTGGGCCGTGAGTAGCGAGGCGTGGAACAAGTGCGTATACTCGGCGATGATGTCGAGCGTCTGCCGCCCAATCGACCCGGTACTGCCCAGTATCGCTATGTTACGTTTTGTTTCCACAAAAGAAGAAAATTTTCACATTATTAATAAGAAAATGCAAATTTACGCTTTTTCCCGTAATTCCCAACCGCTCCATTCCACTTTTAAACAATATTAACCCCTACCAAGAGCGCCACAGGGAAAACACATCTTGATTTTTTTGCAAACCTACCGGAAATTGTTTATATTTGCATTTTCAAGTTAATTAATTGATTATGAAAAAGATTATTTTGTTATTGATGTGTGCCCTGACAAGTCTTGTCATGGTGGCATCGCCCATTTCTCGGGAACGGGCGCGTCAAGCCGCCGAACGATTTGTCGCTCAAAGAAATGCAGAGAGCATCACACCGGCAACCGCCATCAAAGTTGCTCTACCCGATGCCGTTGACGCCGATGCGCAGGTTGCAGTTTATGCCGTCAACCTGGGCAACAATGAAGGTTTTGTGCTGGTGGGCGGCAACGACTTGACCGATGAAATCATCGGTTACTGCGACCATGGCACTTTTGACGCGCAACTGATGCCCGCCAACATGCGGGCATGGCTTGAGAGCTACGTCGCAAGCACCAGTGCCACCGGGAATGGTAACGTCGCCAGAACGAAGCGCGCTCCGGGGCGCTTTGCCGTCAAAACACCTATCGCACCAATGCTCGATTGTAAGTGGAACCAAGACGCCCCTTACAACGACCGTTGCCCCTTAGTAGGCAAGGAGCATGCCGCTACGGGTTGCACCATCACGGCCATGGCACAAGTGATGTACTACCACAAATGGCCCCAACAGGTCAGCACGCCTATCCCGGGCTACACACCCGACAATTCACAGGGGACCAACTACCCTACCCTGGAAGCTCTGGAGGCTACCACATTCAACTGGGACAAAATTTATCCAACCTATAATTTTGGCGAAGACGGTACCGAAGTGGCGCGCCTTTTCATATACTTGGGAACGGCCACACAAGCCAACTACGCTACCGAGACGGCAGTAACCGTCCATAGCGCCCTGGAGGCTATGGTAAAATATTTTAGATATGACGCGAGCGCCAAAACAGAGTGGCGCCGCCAGCACAGCTACGATGAATGGATTGATATGCTCTATGCCGAGCTGCAGGCCAACCGCCCGGTTTTGTTCAGCGGCACCGCGACCGCTGCCGGACACACCTTTGTGGTCGATGGTTACGACGAAGAAGACTTTTTCCATGTGAATTGGGGCTGGGGCGGCATGAGCGACGGCTATTACAAAGTGGTGCTCATGGATCCGAAGGAGCAGGGTGCCGAAACAAGTAGTGACTCGTTCTCGTTTGACCAAATAGCGCTCTTCGGAGTGCGGCCCGACGAAGGACTGTCGAACACCCCCAGACTCACGGTGCTAAAGAACCAATTACTTTGTGCCGACGAGTCGGGCGAATATAACAAAAGAAGCAACGAAAGCCGCAGCCCTTATTATGAAAACGGATACATCGTGTTCCCGGTCATGAATAGTTATAATTTCAACAGCATCACCGCAGAATTTGACTTGGGGAGCAGACTTGTGAAAAACGACGGCAGCGTGACAAGAGATTTCAAATGGGATCCCTCGAACTTTAAGCCCGACGACGGCTTTGACGACCACTCCAAGCCCATCTATCTCAATCCCGAAACCGACCGTGCCCTCACCGACGGAGACTACAAGCTCTACTTCACCAGCAAGCTGAAGACAGCCGATGAATGGCAACTTGACGAAGGTAGTGAGGACCATTATGTCACGATACACCTCGACCACGCAAAAAGAGAGCTCACTGCCGTCTCGGTGTCGAACGACCCGAAACTGACACTGAAACACATCCAATTCACTCCCGCCACGCCCATTGTGAACAAGCCCTGCGAAGTGACAATCACCGTGCACAACGAAGGCACCGGAGCCTACCACGGCAACTTGGGACTGAGCTACGACAAGGATGGTTCCTCTGAATGGCTCAACGCCCTTGGTTGTGACGTGAAGCCGGGCGAGACAGCTACCATCAAACTGTCTTACACTCCCAAGACTGCCGGTGTGCTGAAATACAACGTGAGCGCAAATGACCAACTCTATAATGGCAGTGTGACCATTGTCGAGAGCGAAGCGACCGACGATTGCGACCTTACCATCACCCACAAGGTCACCAATGCCGAGGGCACCGAGATTCCCTCGTCTCGTGCAAAACTCGATGTTACGGTAACCAACAACAGCGACAAGACCTACGAAGGTGACATTTATGTGAACTGCATCAAATGGATTGGAGAAAACAGCGACACTGAGACATCCCAAAAGAAAGAGACCATTCCGCCACACACAACTGTGGTCCTGCATCGCGAGTCACCCGAGCTGATAGGCGCGCTTGAGTACAGTTTTTACACCATGTACATGAAAGGAGAACAGGAGATTGAGCAAGATCACGGGACCACGCATTATTCTGTAGCATCTTATTATACGGCCTACGACGCGCAGGGCAATGCCACCGACCATCGCCTGACGTCCACGTTACAACCCGACGCCACGGTGTGCGCTGTGAAGCTCACGAATTCAGCCCCTGTGACAAGCCTCAACACCTCGGCCAACCCTAACATGATAATTATCACCGAGAGTTACAGCAAACTCACCGGCGACAACATCATCAAAGGCAAGCAGGCCGAAAACATCAAGCTCACCGACGGTCTCCCGTTCTATTGCCCCATCAATTTCAATGCCCATCACATCAGTTACACCCGCACCGCCGAGGCCACTTTTGACCTGAAAGGCATGAAAGGATGGAGCACCATCGTGTTGCCATTCGCCGCCACATCCTGCCAGGCGACCATCGATGGCGTTGCCACGCCACTCAAGTGGTACACCGACCACAACAAGGGCGACATCATGCTTGCCACCTACCAATATGAAAACGACAACACCATGGAATATGGGCTTCCCGAGTCGTCACTGATGCCGTGCCACCCCTATCTGCTGGGCGTCCCGGCAAATACAAGCAGCGGCAAGTCGCTCACAAACGCCCCCATCACATTCAGCGCCGATGAGGTTGAAGTGGCTACAGCCAAGGCAATTATTACCGGACGCGACTACAAGATGGTGGGCACATTTACAGGACTGAGCAGTAGTGAAAACATATATGTACTTGATAGCGAAGGCGCTGCCTTTGTGCCCGGCGCCCAATCGGTAAGTCCCTTCCGCGCTTATTTCATGCCGATAGGCACTCCAACCCCGGCTTCGAAGTTGTCGATCAGCCTCAGCACCGACACCCATTCGGGCATCAACGACATTATTGATGAACAACCGGCCTGCGCCCCAAGCGTTTACTACAACCTTAACGGACAACGCGTGACAAGACCCGGCAAAGGCATCTATATCGTCGACGGCAAGAAAGTGGTCTTCTAACCGCCAAGACGATATATACCCAAAAAGCCCCTCACGTGAGGGGCTTTTTGGGTATATAGTTTTTCGACTATCTTTTTTGAGCTCGTTAGGGAATAAGGCCGTAGGAACGGAACACCTTGCCTATCTTCTCGAGAGCCACAGTGACTTGCTCACGCGTGTGGGTGGCCATGAGGCTGAAACGGATGAGCGTGTCGGTGGGCGCCACCGCGGGCGAGACAACAGGATTGACGAAGATACCCTCGAGCAACAAGTCGCGGGTAATGGCAAACGTCTTGTTGTTGTCGCGAATAAAGAGTGGAATGATGGGGGTTTCGGTGGCACCGATTTCGCATCCCATTGCACGGAATCCCTCAAGCGCATAATTGGTGATTTCCCACAAGTGGGCCTGACGCTCGGGCTCGTTGAGCATGATATCGAGCGCCACGCTCACGGCCGCCGTCGATGCCGGCGTGATGCTTGCCGTGAAGATGTAGCTGCGCGAGTGGTGTCGCAGGAAGTTGGTGATGATGCTGTCGGTGGCCAGGAAGCCGCCCAGCGAAGCGAACGATTTGCTGAACGTACCCATAATCAAGTCCACCTCGTCGGCAAGCCCGAAATGGTGGCACACGCCGCGCCCGCCTTCGCCGAAGACGCCAATGCCATGAGCCTCGTCGACCATAATGCTGGCGTTATACTTATGGGCCAAGTCAACGATGTCGGGCAATTTACACACGTCGCCTTCCATCGAGAACACACCATCGGTGACAATGAGTTTCACCTTATCGGGGTCGCAACGCTTAAGTTGTTGCTCAAGCGACGCCATGTCGTTATGCTTGTACTTGAGCGAATTGGAGAACGAGAGCCGACGGCCCTCGATAATTGAGGCGTGGTCTTGCTCGTCCCACAGGATGTAGTCCTCGCGACCGGTGAGCGCACTCACTACGCCCAGGTTCACCTCAAATCCCGTGGAATAAATCATTGCATCTTCCTTGCCCTCGTAAGCGGCGAGCTTACGTTCCAGGTCCTTGTGGATATCGAGCGTACCATTAAGGAAAGGCGAACCCGCGCAACCGGTACCATACTTTTTGGTGGCCTCAATGGCGGCTTCTTTAAGGCGCGGATCGTTTACAAGGCCCGAATAGCAATTCGAGCCGAACATCAGCACTTTTTTCCCATTGATGAGCACCTCGGTGTCTTGTTCACTCGAGATGGCCCTAAAATAGGGGTATATACCAGCGGCTTTCGCCTTTTGAGGCTCTTGATAGCGCGACAATTTTTCTTGTAATGGCTTCATATACTTTACATTAACGTCTAATATTTCTTTTCCCGCACTTACACTTTTCCCTTTTTAGTGCAATGCAGGCTGCAAAATTACAAAAAAATCATCAAAAATCTAAAACTCCGCAAGAAATATTTATCATCGCTTATCGAAAAGTGCTCGAAAAGCAAAGTAGCCGTAACTTCGGTGTCAAAGATAAAACGCACGAGGGCGTCCTCGAGTAGATCCTCGTTTCGCTCGAGCGCCCTTTTTCATTGGGGTTACTCAGAGGTCACCCTTCGGGCGGCTATCACTATCATGTAGTCACCATATCAATTTAGGTTGACACATGAAAATCGGGGCACAGATTGCGCCGTTACAAATTGTAATCATATCGTAACACGATTTTCATGGCAGTCACGTGGATAGACGATAACTTTGCGGCAAAAATCGACGAGAAATGGAAACAAACCAAAACTATGTAATGATTGCGCTACAACTGCTCGGGGCTCTGGGCCTATTGATCTACGGCATGCGCATGATGAGTGAGGCGCTGCAAAAGATGGCGGGACCACAATTGCGACACATTCTGGCCCGAATGACGACCAACCGCTTGACCGGCATGCTGACCGGAATGCTCGTCACCTGTGCCGTGCAGTCATCATCGGCCACCACGGTAATGACCGTCTCTTTTGTGTCGGCGGGATTGCTCACACTCACCCAGGCCATCTCGGTCATCATGGGCGCCAACATAGGCACAACGCTCACGGCATGGATTATGTCGCTGGGTTATAACGTGGACCTGACCAACATGGTCTATCCGTCGTTCATAATAGGTATGGTGCTGATTTACAAGAAACGCCACCGCTATGTGGGCGACTTCCTGTTTGGCACCGCCTTCATGTTCCTGTCGCTGGTAATGCTCAACACCACGGGCAAGGCGATGGACTTGGAGCACAACGAGGCCGTAATTTCGTTCTTTGCCTCGTTTGACAACTCGAGCCACCTCACCATCGTGGCCTTCCTAGCCATAGGCACGCTCATCACCTGCATCGTGCAATCATCGGCGGCGGTCATGGCCATCACCATCCTGCTATGTTCCACGGGGGTGTTACCCATCTACTTGGGCATAGCGCTGGTGATGGGCGAGAACATCGGCACAACAGCCACCGCCAACCTCGTCGCGCTTGGCTCCAACACGCAAGCGCGCCGTGCGGCAATGGCCCACTTGCTTTTCAACGTCTTCGGTGTGATGTGGGTACTCATTGTGTTCTACCCGTTTGTCAATATGGTGTGCCACCTGGTGGGATATGACCCGGCCGCAGGCGGCCAAACCGAGCGCTTGCCTGTGGTGCTGGCCATGTTCCACACGTGCTTCAACGTCATCAACACCGCCATTCTCCTTGGTTTTGTGCCTCAAATGAAACGCGTGGTGTGCTGGATATTGCCCGGCAAAGGCGACGCCCAAGAAGAATTCCGCCTGGAATACATCCAATCGAATTTGGTTCAAACGCCCGAAATCGCCGTCCTTCAGGCCCAAAAAGAGACCACAGCCTTTGCCATGCGTGTCGAGCGAATGTTCGGCATGGTTCGCGAGCTATTCACCATAACCGACGAGAAAGAATTCTCAGCGCTACTGAGCAAAATAGAGCACGAAGAGGACACGACCGACCGCATTGAGATTGAAATAGCCCGGTTCCTCGCCCAGGTGAGCGACGGCCACCTGAGCGACGAGACGAAGCAAAAGATTCGTCAGATGATACGCGAAATCAGCGAACTGGAATCCATTGGTGACGCATGCTCGAAACTGGCTCGCACGCTCGACCGTAAGCAACAAGCCGCCAGGACTTTCACCCCACACCAAACCACGCAACTGCAGGCGATGATGGACCTATGCGGTCAGGCTCTTGCCCAAATGAACATTGTGATGCAAGGCTATCGCACCGAGCACGACATCCGCGACAGCTATCGCCTTGAGAACGAAATCAACCGGCAGCAAGAGCTACTCACCGGCGAAAACGTGAGTAAGGTGAACGATAACGAATATGACTATTCGCTCGGCACACTCTATGTCGACATGGTCAATGAGCTTGAGGAACTCGGCGAATATGTCGTCAATGTCGTCGAAGCCCGTTTCGGCCGATAACCAGAAGATTTTCCGTAACATTGGCGTAAACGCCGAAGCCACTCGCCCACTCGGCATAAATAATCGCACTTTTTCACAGAAAAATTTTTGATAGAATTTGGAGGATAAGGCGCAAGTGGGGCAAATAGACAAGAAAATAGCAATTCCCTTTCCAGAACCTGCACATGCTTTATTCAGTTGTTCAATTGCTAACGTGACTTTATTAATTTGATTTGCCGCATTGTGCATCTTACCAGCGACACGAGCCAGCTCTGTAAGCTGTTGTATCGTGTTAAAGGTATTTGTCTTAATATTATATGAAACAGTATAATCTGCCATTATAACAATGTTTTATCAAGAATAGAAAAAACTTTTTTATTAAGGTTACGCCAATAGAGTGCTTTTGTTTAAGAAAATTGCATTACCTTTGCAACCTAAATACTATAATTATGGCACTGATTAAATGCAAAGAATGCGGAAATTCAATTAGTTCTGACGCTTGGACTTGTCCTCACTGCGGTAAGCCCATACAAAAAGCTACGTCAGACAAGAAGCGAAAGAGAACTAAATACATCATTATACTTGTAATCTTACTGCTTTTAGGTATTGGCTTTGGAATTTATGCTTACAAAGCGAGTGAAGCCACTGATAAAGCAAGAAGGGAACTTTCATATAAAGTTAGGCAAGGACTCAAATAAAAAAAGAGATTGAGTTATTTGACTCAATCTCTTTTATTTCTTGGTCGGCATTGCTCCGAATGCTCCTAATGACATCTTGCACATCTGAGTATGTAGCCATTCCGCTTCATTAGCCAGCATTGCAAAATCTTCGTCATTATCAAGCTCGTCAATCTTTACCGCTGGGAAATAATGTCGGACAAAAATCAGTTTTTGTCTGAAATAGTCATCGTCTTTTACTTCCCAAAAGTGGAAATGGAACTAAAAAAGTCGCTAACCGACATGCTCGATTAAAGCGAATTTGAAGCCCAAAATGAAAAAAATGTCCAGTTTTTTGGCTTAAAAACAAGACAAAATTATTATCTTTGCAGCGCAAAATAACTGAGATATGACAACCGCAAAGAAAATAGAGCAGATAGTTAGCGAAATCCCGGTGGACTTCGTCTTTACCTATCGTGACCTGGGACTAACTGCCGAGGATAGTGCCAACGTCATCAAAAAACTGAATCGGTTAGCTGAAAGCGGGGTGATCTCCAAACTTTCGAAAGGGAGATATTTCAAGCCCAAGAAAAGCATATTTGGCGCCCTTAATCCGTCGGTTGAGGAGGTCGTGAAGGACCTTTTGGTGAAAAATGGCAAGATTATCGGCTATCTCACAAACTATAGCGTGTACAACCAACTTGGGCTGACTTCACAGATTCCAAACATCATAGTTATCGGTTCTAACACAAAGCGCAGCAAGACACGAAGGGGAAATACCGAGATTCGATTTGTTTTGCAGAGAAATGAGATAACGAAAGCGAACATATACCTGCTTCAACTGCTTGATGTGATTAAGTCAATCAAATCAATCCCAGACAGAAGCATTGATAAATCTTGTGCCCGAATGTTGGTTTTATTGTCGGAGTTGAACGAACGACAAATAAACGCGTTAATGCGTATGGCACTGCTCTATCCTCCAAGGGTCATCGCTCTACTCGGAGCGTTGCTACAACAAATAGGCTGCAAATTAGACTTAAGTGCATTACGGGACAGACTGAATCCAATCAGTTCGTACAACTACGGCATTTCACAAACTGTTTTATCGTTCTCCCAACAATGGAAAATCAAATGACCCTTGACCAGCATAAAGAACAATTCGCCGATGCCATCCGCCTTGCATCGGAAACCTTAGACATCTCACCAATTTACGTCGAAAAAGACTACTGGATAACGAAAATGTTAAGCCGTTTATCCGAATCTGCCCTAGCTCCCCATGTGGTGTGGAAGGGTGGCACATCTCTGTCAAAAGGATATGGCATCATAGACCGGTTTTCCAGTGATATTGATGTCGCTGTGATAGCCGGCGAAATGAGCGGCAATAAAATCAAAAACTTGCTCTCAACTGCGACAAAACTAATGACTGAAGGCATGACCGAGGTTGATATACCTGGGGAAACGAGCAAAGGGTCGAGATACCGCAAAACATACCATCGCTACAAAAGCGTGATTGCCATGAGCAATGAAAAAGCATTAGTTGGCGACCATGTCATTGTGGAGATCAACTCCTTTGCCAACCCTTACCCATACGAGCGACGGCCTGTGTCAAGCTTTATCGCCCAAGCACTACAGATAAAAGGTCACGACCGGCTAATCGTGGGTTTTGGGCTTCAACCGTTTGAAATCAACATCCTTGACCTTCGTCGCACTTTGTGCGAAAAAGTGGCTTCGCTGTTGCGCTTCTCATTTGGTGACAACCCAGCGATGGAACTGGGCAAGAAGATTCGCCATTTCTACGACCTGCATTTCCTTTCGCAAGACAACGCTTGCCAAGAATATCTTGCCAAAGACTTCCTGACAGAGTTGAAAGAACTCATCCAACATGACAAAGCCACCTTCAGCACTCCGCCCAAATGGCCAAGTGCCGACATCTCCACTTCCCCCTTATTGACCTCATTCGACTCATTATGGGTGCCATTAAGCAAGCGTTACGAGGAAGAACTGGGAATGCTCGCCTTCCGCCCCATCCCACCAAGCGATTATGTCAGGCAATCCGTCAAGCAAATCTTGAAGCTAATCACTGTGTAACCAACATCCTGTTTCTCTAACAACCTCTAATATCGATTCACGTTTTTTGGGCAATTGTGGAAAACTTTATAGGCCACTTTGTAACTGCGTTACAAAAAATTCATTACCTTTGTATTTCATAGGCAAGGATTTTTCAACCATGCCACCGGCAAATGACCACTTAACTGATTAAGATACAACGAACTCACTTGTAGTTTATGAGCATTGGTCGGCTCGCTGGGCCACATCGGAGTTTGTTTTTAATATAACAATATGGCAAAGAAAGTAATTAAAGAAAAGGCTATAGAAGAAGCTTTGTGGGAATCGGCCAATAAACTCCGTGGCTCCGTGGAGCCATCGGAGTATAAGCATGTGGTACTAAGCCTTATCTTCCTGAAATATGCGCACGATCGCTTCACCGAGCGACGCAATGAACTTATAGTCGATGGTAAGGAGGCGTTTGCCGACAATCCAGTGTTCTATAATGCGAAAAACGTATTTTATCTGGAACCCGAGAGTCGTTGGGATTTCTTGATTGAGAACGCCAAGCAAAACGATATTGCCATCAAGATTGACAAGGCACTTGCTAAGGTGGAGCAGAGCAACCCTACGCTGAAGGGTGCCTTGCCAAGCAACTACTATGCAGGCCTGTCGCTCGACCGTACAAAGCTTGCGGCATTGCTTGATGAAATCAATAAAATTGATACGCTAAAGGACCCAGAGAACGACCTCATCGGTCGTGTATATGAATACTTCCTAGGCAAGTTTGCCATTGCCGAGGGCAAAGGTAAGGGCGAATATTACACACCCAAGACCATCGTAAACCTGATAGCCGAGATGATTGAGCCCTATCGTGGTAAGATATACGACCCTTGTTGCGGCTCTGGCGGTATGTTCGTGCAGAGCATGAAGTTCATTGAGGCGCATCATGGTAACAAGCGCGACATCTCGGTCTATGGACAGGAATACACCAACACCACCTACAAACTGGCGAAGATGAATCTTGCCATTCGTGGCATTGCCTGCAACCTGGGTGAGATGGCTGCCGATACTTTCCATAACGATCAGCATAAAGACCTGAAGGCTGATTTTATCATGGCAAATCCACCATTCAACCAGAAGGCTTGGCGAGCCGAGAACGAACTGAAGGATGACCCACGCTGGGCTGGCTACGACGTGCCTCCTACAAGCAACGCCAACTATGGTTGGATTCTGAACATTGTATCTAAGCTCTCTGCCAACGGTACTGCAGGCTTCCTCTTGGCCAACGGAGCATTGAGTGGTGACGGCACTGAGTTGGCTATCCGCAAGCAACTGCTTCAAAACCATTTGGTAGAGGCTATAGTTATTTTGCCTCGGAACATGTTCTATTCAACGGACATCAGTGTGACGCTTTGGGTTCTGAACAATAACAAGAAAGCCCGCACAGTGGAGCAGAACGGCAAGATGGTGCGCTATCGCAATCGCGAAGATGAAGTACTGTTCATCGACCTACGCCAGTGGGGAGAGCCATTCGAGAAGAAATACATCCAGTTTTCTACGGAGCAGATACAACAGATTGCCGATAATTTTCACAACTGGCAGCGTGTGGGTTATGAACAGACCTATCACAATGAGCCCGAATATTGCTATTCTGCTACCCTCAACGAGATAGAGAAGAAAGGCTGGAGCCTCGTACCCAGCAAGTACATCGAGTTCCGCAACCGTGACGAGCAGATTGATTTCGACACTAAGATGAAGCAATTGCAAGCAGACATGCGCGACCTCTTGCAACAGGAAGAAGAGAGCAAACAGCAGTTGAAAGACCTCTTTGAGAAATTGGGCTATAGTTTGTAATTCTTTCCAATATTTAAAGAATTGGAAAGAAATGGAAAGAAATAAGAGAGAAAAGTTAAGATGGAATATCAGCGATTAGGCGACTATATCAGAGAGGTGAATGTCCGTAACCGGGAACTAAAGGTTACGAAACTTGTTGGTCTTACAATTGACAAGGCATTCATTCCGTCGGTGGCTAATGTCATCGGCACAGACCTTTCTAACTATAAGGTTATCCAAAGAGAACAATTTGCTTGCAGTTTGATGCAGGTGAGCCGAGACGGGAAAATGCCTATTGCTATGTTTGAAGAAGATGAGGCTATCATGTCGCCAGCCTATCCTATGTTTGAAGTCATCGATAAGACGGTACTGATGCCTCAATATTTGATGATGTGGTTCTCTCGTAGTGAGTTTGACCGTGAAGCCAGTTACTATGCAGTAGGTGGTGTTCGTGGCAGTTTGACTTGGGAAGACTTTTGCAATATGCAACTCCCCATCCCCTCCATCACTCGCCAACGAGAGATTGTGGCTGAATACGAAACGCTGACCAACCGAATCCGTCTCAACAATCAAATGATTCAGCATCTCGAAGCTACCGCCCAAGCCCTTTACCGCAAAACCTTCGTCGACAACATCGACAAAGAAAACCTCCCCACCGGCTGGCGAATGGGAACCCTGGGAGAAGTCGCAACCTTTAAATATGGGAAACTTGCAGATAAACATTCTAAAAGCGACAAGTATCCTTATCCCGTATTCAGTGGTTATGCTGTCACTGGTTATACAAACGAATATACATTAAAAGAACCAACAATAATAATTATTGCTCGTGGTGATGCAGGAACAGGAAAAATATGCATGTCACCGAAAGAATGTTTTTTATCAAACCTTGCTATTGCAATAGAAACAAAAGACTTGGCAACAAAAGACTATTTATATTATCATCTGCTTGATTCCGATACGATGTCTTTACGTTCGGGGTCTGCTCAAGCTCAAATTACAATAAACAATGTTGAGCCATTTGAGATAATGATACCTGCTAAAGAAGTATGTATGAATTTCTCGCAAAAGGTAGAAACTCTCTATCAAGCTATTTTAATAAAAAAACAAGAAATTGAGATATTAACGGTTTTACAGTCTTTGCTTTTGGCGAAGATGGGGCAAAATAAATAAAGATAAAGAATATGGCTTTAAGACCAAAACTGGAATTTTATACACTAAAGTTAGTGTCAAAAGATTTAGAGTATAAAACCTTTCGTGATTTCGCAATCGAAGAGTTGTACCAACGTCGTCCAAGTTCGGATGCCCAAATAATGAATAAATTGTTTGACCATTTTATGAATGGCTTAGTAACTGATATCGCAAAAGATAGAAGAATTAAGAAACAACTTAAACTAATAAAAACGGCTTCTAATAAGCACTTAGCGAACAAACCTGTTGTTAATGTTCAAGAGAATATCATATATGGAGTAATCAATGGAGGAAGATTTGGACGTGATGGAATGATGAGTGATTCTTCCGCAAATGCAGAAGATGCGAATGCGTTTGGCAAGAATAAGACCATCCTTCGCTATTACTATTTCCTTTTATATTTGCCATTAGATCATAGTGAAGGGTGCTTTATAATACATTCCAATAGTAAAGAAGAAACAATTACAGACATATTTAAAGTTTATATTGAGAAACTTTTTAAAGGGGGAAATTATAAGTGCCCAGCTCTAAACATGTTCTGTCCAAAATCATTCCAAGAAGAGTTTCAAAATGAGGCTATAATTAAGTCTGTGGAGTTTAGCAATACTTATAGAGACGAAGTATTTACAGATGAAGGTATGAGAACGTACCAACAATTGTATGATGTCAAAATAGAGATAAAGCCTAAAGACGGAGACATTTCATTGACAGAAAAATCAAAAATCGGGAATCTTTTAGGTCAACTGGGGTTTACTCGCCATAGACATAACACAGAAGGACTAACAAGTTTTGACAGGAAGAAAATGACGTTAAATAGTCCTTTCTCAAAAACTGATAGAACCTTTGATTTTGACGATGAAAACTTAAATGTAATTCCTGTCGTATATCTTGAAGGACGTATCAATCACTATAATGATGATGACACTCCGGAATTTAATGAACTTAATCAGCTTTGTCAGAATCTCTTTCAAGATGAAGTATTGCCAGAAATAAGACCCGATTTATTTGAGCAAAACAATGAAGCCTAATATAGAACACTCATTTATTCATTTTGTTTATTCCAAGGCACGGGAAAGTGAAACCTTAGACATAAATAATCAAAGGAAATCCTTTGTTCGTAGGAATGGTAGGTTTTTACTTGCTTATCCCTTAACTGTGTTTGTGCTTTTTTCGCTTTCTGAAGGATATAATAATGAATTCCTTCAATTGGGTGCTTCTATTCTAGCCATTTTAATTGGACTATTTTTGACAGCATTAGTATTTGCTTTAGACAAGTTCTATATGCCACCAAAGAAAAGAAGTGGAGATTATAAATTAGATTTAGCGGAAAATGAACAAACTCGGAATATTGAAGTCTCAATTGATGAAGTTGTTTTTGAGAATGCCAGAGAAAAGCTATGGCAAAAACAATCTTTTTACTATGTTCAGAAGTTCAATGTTTTAGTTGGTAAGAGTGTTATTGTTGGCATATGGGCTTTAGCCTTAATATGTATTAATGTGATGTATTTCGAATTCTTTAGAGTTGATATTGCAGATTATACGTTCGTTCCAATAACGATACCCTCAATATTGACATTCGGGAAGATACTATTGATAATTATTGTCAGATTCTTAATATGTTACTATATGATAGAAGTGTTTTACAACACGATAAGGATTATTAGTAGTATGGTTAATTTTATGTCTGTTAGAATAAAGAAATGATATTATGTCACACTTTAACGAACATGCGTTGGAGATGGCCATCATGGAGCTGTTTGAGCAGCAGGAGATACGGTATTATTTATAAGTGCAGAGGAATAGCGTATTTAACCAAGGATGTTTAGGCATTTTAGCGAAATTGCACATTTTTTTATTGCATTTTAGCGTAATAGATGATTTTTTTGTATCTTTGCAGTTGTGCTTGAATTAAGTTTAATTCAATGAATTATGGTTGACGAGAAAATTATACTACAAGTCCTTGCCGAGCAACAAGAAGAAGTCAAAAGTTACAAACCCCAGAAATGGGTTGCCCGCAAAGAAGAGTCTCTTTTTGAGTTTGACACAAATATGGCTCAAGTAGTGATAGGCGTTCGCCGAAGTGGCAAATCGACTCTTTCCTGTTTTCCGCAATGGGACACGCCAATTAGTTTTGGACTATTTTGACGA
>CAMVPC010000003.1 GCA_947169265.1 uncultured Prevotellaceae bacterium | reverse complement strand
CAATACTTTCCCTGTTCCTATCGCAATCATTTCAAAGGTCGTTTTCGCCCGCAACTAAATTTTTGGCGAAAAAGCGGTGCAAAGGTACGACAATTTCCCGGACTGCCAAAATTTTTCGACAAAATTTTTAAAAAAATCCATTTTTTCCGCCCGTAATCGGTTGCAACGAGCCGAGAGCGGCGAACTTTGAGCTTCGAGCGGCGAGCTTTGGGCTTCGAGCAGGCAGCCTGATTGATTTGATGCTCGAAACTCAAAGCTCGAAGCTCAAAGCTCAACTACACCTTATATATATGAAAGGAGATTGCAAGACGGGGATGGTGGTGGGGAAGATTGCAAGACGGGGAGCCGGCGGTGTTGCCGGCTCCCCGTGGGATGGATTATGATTGGAGCAGTATTTTTCACCAGATGATGGCCCTGTCGGCGGGGTCGCGCCACATTTTGTCGCCGGGTTTGATGTCGAACGCCTTGAAGAAGGTGTCGATGTTGCGCAGGGTGACGTTGACGCGGTTGCGTCCCAGGGAGTGCTCGTTGCTCTTGGTGAGCTGGTACATGTACTCCTCGGTGCCGTTCTCGGCCCAGATGCGTCCATAGCTCAAGTAGAAGCGCTGCTCGGGCGTGAAGCCGTCGATGAGTTTACCCTCGCGCGCCTGCGGTGTTTTGAGGAAGGCGTCGTAAGCGATACGGAGACCGCCCTGGTCGGCGATATTCTCGCCGAGGGTGAGGTGACCGTTAGCATGGAGGTCCTTGAGGATAACGACCTCGTCGAATTGCTTGGCGAGGCGCTCGGCGGCCTCATTGAAGCGCTGCGCGTCGGCGGGGCTCCACCAGTCGGTCATGTTGCCCTGGTAGTCGAAGGTACGTCCCTGGTCGTCAAAACCGTGGGTCATCTCGTGCCCAATCACCACACCGATGGCACCATAGTTAACGGCGTCGTCGGCCTCCACATCGAAGAAGGGAGGCTGGAGAATGGCAGCCGGGAAGACGATTTCGTTGTTGAGCGGGTTGTAGTAGGCGTTGACGGTTTGCGGAGTCATGCCCCATTCCTCGCGGTCGACGGGCTTACCCCACTTGTCGAGGTTGCGTCGTGTTTCGATGAGCATGGCGGCCTTAATGTTGTCGTAGAGGGGTTTAGCGGGATCGACATCGAGCTTGGAGTAGTCGCGCCAGGTGTCGGGATATCCCACCTTGACGGTGAACGAGTTGAGCTTGACGAGTGCGTTGACCTTTGTGCTGTCGCCCATCCAGTCGAGGCCTGCGATGTGCTGTGCCAGCGACTTGCGCAGGTCGCCGATGAGCTTGACCATCTTCTCCTTACTACCATGGGCGAAATATTTCTCGACATAGAGTTGTCCTACGGCCTCACCGAGGAGTCCATTGGGCACGCCCATGGCGCGTTTCCACCTGGGTTGACGTTCTTTTTGTCCGCTGAGTCGCTTTCCGTAGAAGTCGAAGGAGGTATCTCCAAATTCGTCGCTGAGGTATCCGGCTGCGCTGGTGACAATGCCGGTGGCGACATAGTCCTTGATTTGCTGCTCGGTGAGCGACGTCATGAGTTCGTTGGCCACAGCCATGACCTTAGGTTGCTCGAGGATGACTCCCTTGATGCCCTTGACGCCCATGAGGTCGAAATACTGTCGCCAGTTGATGGCGGGATAGTCGGCCTGGAGTTGCTCAATGGTGCGGGGATTGTAGAGCTTGGAGATGTCGCGTTCCTCGGTGCGGCTCATCTTGGCCTTGGCAAACTTGTACTCGATGTCGTAGACGGTGCGCGCGGCACGTTTTGCCGCCGCGGGCTTGTATCCGGCCATCACGAGCATCTTGGCGAGGTATTCGCGGTAGGCTTCCTGTATTTTGCGGCTATCGGGGTCGGTATTGAGGTAATAGTCGCGGTCGGGGAGTCCGCTGGTGCCGCCGCTCAGGTACATGGTGTTGGTTTCGCTGTCCTTGAGGTCGGCCTCGACGCCAATGCCGAAGAACGGGTTACCCAGGGTGAGGTGCTGGTTGGCGATAAAGGGCGTGAGGTTCGCCTTCTTGAAAGCGTTGACCGTAGCGAGGTCGGCGGCAAGCGGCTTAGCGCCCTCGTTGTTGAGGCGCACGCTGTCCATCGCCATGGCATAGAGGTCGGTAACCTTTTGCCCCACGGTGCCACGGGCGTGCTTGGTTTGCGCGAGGTTCTTGAAGAGTTCGCGCAGTTGTTCGCGGTTTTGCTCGGCAAGTTCGTTGAAGACGCCGAAGCTCGAATACTCCGGTTTCAGGGGGTTGGCTTTCATCCATCCGCCGCCGGCATACTCATAGAAGTCGTCGCCGGGCTTGACGTTGGTGTTGAGGTCGGCCGGGTTGATGCCATGTTTCACTTCTTGGGCGCCGGCGCAAAGCGTCATCGCCGCGAGAACTGATAAAGTCAAAAATACTTTTTTCATTGTGCAGTAAATAATTTATAAGGTTTTAAGTTATTTGCGAAAGTACACACGCTTGACGCGTGGTGAGATGCTGGTGAGTATTTCGTAAGGAATGGTGTCGCGGACGATGGCGAGTTGCTCGATGGGCACGTGCGGCCCGAAGATTTCGACACGGTCGCCCACCCGGCAGTGCGCGTCGGTCACGTCGATCATCACGGCGTCCATACACACGTTTCCCACGGTGGGACACAGCGCGCCGCCGGCCCACACCTTGAGATTCCCATTGCCAAAGTGGCGGTCGAGGCCGTCGGCATAGCCGAGGGTGACGGTGGCGATGCGGCTGCGCCGCGTGAGAATGCCCTTACGGCCGTAGCCGATGGTGGTTCCCGCTGGCCACTCCTTGATGGAGATGATGACCGAGTGGAGCGAGGCGACAGGCTGCAGGGCGTCCTCGCTGCCGTCGTCGAGAGTCTTGACGCCATAGAGACCGATGCCGATGCGCACCATGTCCATCTGCCTTTCGGGGAAACGCACGATGCCGCTGGTGTTGAGAATGTGGCGTTTGATGGGATGCGGGAAAGCTTCCTGGAGCTTGTTGGCGCAATGGTCAAAATATTCAAATTGACTCAAGGTGTACTCGTCCTGCGCCGGTTCATCGGCCACACACAGATGAGAGAAGACGCTGGAGGGCGTGAGTACGCGCTGGCGGTGGAGCATGGCGATGAGCTCCGGCAACTGTTCGAAGGTGAAACCTAACCTGTGCATGCCGGTATCGAGCTTGATGTGGACAGGAAAGTTAGAAACGCCCAGTCGCTCACCCTCGCGCACGAGCCCCCAACATTCCTCAAGGCTATAGATTTCGGGCTCGAGGTGATGAGTGAACATGGCTTTGTAGTTGACCACGCTGGGGTTGAGCACGATGATGGGCATGGCGATGCCGGCTTGCCGCAGCTGCACGCCCTCGTCGTGCACGGCGACAGCGAGGTAGTCGGCGCCGCAGTCTTGCAACGTCTTGGCCACCTCGTAGCTACCCGTGCCGTAGCCGCTGGCCTTGACCATGGCGATAGTGAGCGTGGAAGGCTTGAGCTTGCTCTTGAAGAACTTGAAATTGGAAGCAAGTGCCGCCAAGTCGATTTCCTCGACGGTTTGATGGGCGCGCGCCTCGAGCAGGTCCACGATTTGGTTGAAGTGGAAGTGCGGCTGTCCCTTGATGAGGATGGTCTCGTTCACATAGTCGCCCTGCGAGAACGCGGCGAGCAAGGCGGCGGTTGCCGGATAGAGACAGGTGTCGATCGCGGCGAAACATTCGGCGTGACGGCACAGCTCGGGGCCCACCCCCACGAGCCGCGTGACGTTGCGTTCGGCGAGCAATCGTGCCACGGCGGCATAGGTTTCACGTGGGCTCACGGTAGCCTCGTCGACGAGGTCGCTCAGGATGACCGTGGTGGCCTGTCCTTGCGGTGCGCGCCGCTTCATGAAGTCGAGGGCGGCCGCGAGCGATGAGGTGTCGCTGGTGTATCCGTCGACGATGAGCGTACATTCGTTCACGCCGGCGATGACATCGAGGCGGGTATTGACGGGCGTCAATCGCGCCAGTCGTCGTTCTATCTCGTGGTCGTCGTAGCCCAGGGCACGCATCACGCGTCGGCACGTGTGGGCGTTGTCGGCGTTGACGCGTTCCTTGTCGTCGGGAGCGACGGCATCGTCGGTTAGTGGCGGGATGGCGATGTCACATCCATCGAGCAGGCTCATTTTCTCGCGCCTTTTCTCGTCGCGCGAGTCAAACCCGTCGTCGTGGTCGTCGAGCACGTTGGTGACAATGCCCATCGTGGGGGCAATCATCTGTCGCAGCCGCTCCATTTCGCCCGTAGTGCTGATTCCTGCCTCGATGATGGCCATCGTGGTGTCGGGGGCGAGCTCCCACAGTGAGAGGGGGACGCCAATCTGCGAGTTGTAGCTGCGTGGCGATCGCACGATGCGATAGTCATCTTTGAGCAACTGGTAAAGCCATTCCTTGACGGTGGTTTTGCCACGGCTGCCGGTGATGGCGAGCACGGGGATGTTGAAGCGGCGGCGGTGGCTCGCGGCCAGCGCCTGCAATGCCGCCAAGCTGTCGTCAACGACGAGGAAAGTAGCCTCGGGCATAGTGTCGAGCTGAGGCGTTTCCATGACGACGAAATATCGCACGCCCCGGCGGTAAAGAGGCTCCACATAGCGGTGCCCGTCGTTGCCGTTTCCCTTGAGCGCGAAGAAAATGGTGTGGGGAGGGTCGACGAGCGAGCGTGAATCGGTGAGCAAATGGGTGACGCCACTCGCGTGCGCATCGCGCTGTACGGTCTTGGCGCCGATAATTGAAGCTATTTCATGAATGGAATATTCCATGCAAAGTGGTCAGAAAAGGGATTTAGTCGGTATCAAGCAGGTCACTTATTTCTTTAAGGTGCTCGAGGTGAGGGTATTCTTTCACCAGGTTGCGCACGACGGTGCGGGTGTCGGCGTTGAAACGTTCCACCACCTCGCGATTGTGGCTCATGGGGCGGTGTTGCAACCGCTTGGCCACACGCTCGCAACGCGCGATGGCCTGCACGTCGCGGTCGTCGAAATAGGTACCCTGGAAGGTTTGCCAAATATATTCGATGGCGACGTCACTCGGGTGCACCATGTCGGCGGCATAGAAGCGATAGTCGCGCAGGTCGTCCATCATAATTTCGTAAGCCGGGAAGTAGCCCACAAGGTCGCCATAGCGGCGTTCCACCTCGCCCACGGCCACGCGCAGCAACGCCTTGCTCAGGGAGTTCATCTCAAGCCGGTCGGCCACATGGCGAATGGGACTCACGGTGAAGATGACGCGCAACCCCGGATTGTAGTTGCGCAACAATTCCACACACTCGACAAGGGCATCGACGAGCGCGTCGAGGGTGCTGAGCGAGCGCTGAAACTCGTGTTGCGGCACCTTGTGGCAGTTGGCCACCACCTTGCCGGTAGCACGCAAGCGATACACGACCGCCGTTCCCAGCGTGAGGATAATGGTGTCGGCGAGGCGCAAGAAATCGTGGGCCTGGGCAATGCGGGCGTTCATGCGGTCGAGTGTCGCCATTTTGTCGGGCAACGAGAAACGCGAATGGAAGTCGTAGCTGTTCCACACACCGCCCTGTTGAAACAGGTCGATGCCGGCCACCGGCTCGCCGGTGACCAGCCGGCGCACGGTGGCGGCCACGCTGAGCGGGTTGTATATGGTGCCGGTGGGGTTGACCATGACGTCCATCAATGCGTTGCGCATCCTGGTGCCGATGTGGTCGCTGAAACAAGACCCCACGAGCATGAGCTTGTCGGCGTGGCTCATGAGTCCGTTACTGGCCATCGGTTTTATTGTAGTCCTGAAATCCATGCGGCATTATTGGGCCGTAAGAGGGTCTCTCCCCTCACAAGCAGGGAGAGACGGCCTCATGCGGTAGTTATTTTCATTAATTCGTTAAGTCGAGGCAAAGCGGTGTATTGCGCCGGTTATATTTAATAATTACTGCTGGCCACAAGCACAATTACATAAATTACCGAGACGATGAGACCCAAGATTGCGCTCCACATGGCCCATGTCTTGGCAGCCTTTGACTTGCGCTCGGCCTCCTCGTAGTTTCCGGCATTATAGGCTGAATTCACTCCGGCGGCATTCACGATTGCCACGATACCCAACGGCCAACAACAGAATAGTGTACATAAGATGGCCCACACCAAGTTGGTTTCGGGGCGCGGGGGCATCTGTCCCTGGGCATAGCCGTAGGCTGCCGGCTGCTGGTAACCTCCGTAAGGTTGTGCGGCAGGTTGCTCGTAGCCGTAAGCTTGGGGTTGCTGGTACTGGGGCTGCTGGTACTGGGGTTGTTGGTACTGCGGCTGCTGTAGGTAAGGTGCGAGCGCGGGCACTTGCGAGGCGAGCACCCATCCCGCTTGTCCTTCCCACCACACATAGGAATTAGCTGTCATTCCGTTAGCCACAAGTTGAGCCTCGTCGAAAGGCCCTATTTGCTGTCCGTTGTTCGATAAATAGTACTGCATAGCTAATTATTTAAAAAAGAAACAAATTGACTTGCAATATTTTAATCAATAATTGGCACCCACAGCAATCATGATGCCCACAACGATGAAGTAGATCAGCATGAGAATGGCCGTAGATGCGGCGCCCCAAATGGCCCACTTTTTGGCGCTTTTCGACTTGCGCTCGGCCTCCTCGTAGTTTCCGGCATTATAGGCCGAATCGACGCCCGAAGCCTGCACGATTGCCACGATGCCCAACGGCATGCAGCACAACACGGTGCACAAGATGGCCCACACCATGTTCGAGTCGGGGCGCGGGGGCATCTGTCCCTGGCCATAGCCGTAGGCTGCCGGCTGCTGGTAACCACCGTAAGGTTGTGCGGCGGGTTGCTCGTAGCCGTAAGCTTGGGGTTGTTGGTACTGGGGTTGTTGGTACTGGGGTTGTTGGTACTGGGGTTGCTGCTGATACTGCGGCTGTTGCAGGTAAGGTGCGAGCGCGGGCACTTGCGAGGCGAGCACCCATCCCGCTTGTCCTTCCCACCACACATAGGAATTAGCGTTCATTCCGTTAGCCACGAGTTGAGTCTCGTCAAAAGGCCCTATTTGCTGTCCGTTGTTCGATAAATAGTACTGCATTGTATTATCTTGTTAAGTGAATATAGGCTATTTCAAGTTTCGCAAGTTTTCAACTTGCTCGCTGAGTAGTGAGTAGAGAAGTTTCCCGAACAATCTTGAGCGGATTTACTCCCTAATCCCTAATCCTCAAGTTTAAACTTGAATTATTAATAATATCCGCCCGACTGCGACATAGTCACAAAGACGTAGATGGCGTTGATAATGAGTCCTATGATAGCGCCCCACATGGCAAAGTTCTTGGCGTTGTCGGCTTTTTGCTGGGCTTCTTCGTAGCGGCCGGCGTTATATGCCGAGTTGACACCCGATGCGTTCACGATAGCCACGATGCCCAACGGCAAGCAACAACAAAGGGTACACAAGATGGCCCACACCATGTTCGAGTCGGGACGCGGGGGAGGCGTTTGCCCCATGTTGGGGTCGTAGCCATAGGCCGGCGCTCCGTAGGGCTGCTGATATTGCGGCTGGCCGTAAGGTTGCGGGAATTGCGGTTGGCCGTAAGGTTGCTGGAATTGCGGTTGGCCGTAAGGTTGCTGGAATTGCGGCTGGCCGTAGGGGTCGTACGGTTGCGGCTGAGCCTGATAAGGCTGGCCGTAGGGGTTGGATTGGGGCTGGCCGTAGGGGTCGTATTGCGGTTGTGATTGCGGTTGCGACACCGGTTGCGGGTCGAACGACTGCGACTGCGGTTGCGACACCGGCTGCGGCTCGGGTTGCTGGACCATGGTGGCCTGAGCATCGTACTGCGGTTGCGACACCGGCTGCGGCTCGGGTTGCTGGACCATGGTGGCCTGAGCATCGTACTGCGGTTGCGGTTCGGGCTGTGGTGCGGCCACGGGGATATAAGGCGCGAGTTCGGGCACCGCGCTGGCTTTAATCCAATTAGGCGCACCTTGATACCATACAAGTGTGTCGGCCGTCATTCCATTGGCCGCAAGTTCGCCGGCCGGAAATGGCCCCAACTGCTCATTGTTAATCGCGAGATAGTATTCCATAAGGCATTCGTTAAAAACGGTTAGTATTTATTCTTCTTTTTTGTCGAACGGATAGTGCCGGCGAGGGTTGCGCGGGAACCAGCCCTTGCGCACTCGTTCTTGCTGATGGAATACCTCGAGGATACTCCAGAACGACGAAAACCCGGCGACGCCCAGCACCGCTTGCAGCAACACGTTGGCCGTGAGAACCGACAACACGAGCAACCCTATTCCCAACGCGAGAAACATCCACCAGCAACGGGTGCCCAGATGGTACTCGGCCTTGATGACAAGCGGGTGAAAGAGGCCTATAACGAGAAAAGTCGCCAGTCCTATGAGCAGCCCTGTGAGATGATGGTCATTCAAGTAGTTCATTGTATTGCATTATTTTGGCACAACGACCGTTAAAAGTACAAAATTAATCCATTTTCGCCTTTTTAGCAAATATTTGAATGTTAAATTCGCAAAAAAGCCCAACACTTCATTCGCGCGCACCTTTTTATGCGTCGACAACAACGAAAATGCCGTTTTTCTTGTGTTGTTTCATTTTTTTCGCTACATTTGTAGGTTAAAAACATGTTTACCCATCAAGCTTGACTAAGATGAGAAGAAGAGAGTATCCTGTGGGTGTGCAGGACTTTGAGACGATTCGCAGAAACGACTATGTCTATGTCGACAAGACCGAATATGTCTACCGCCTGGCCCGCAACGACGGCAAGGCGATGTTCCTGAGTCGCCCGCGCCGCTTCGGCAAATCGCTGCTGTGCTCCACCCTGAAATACTATTTCTTGGGACGCCAGGACCTCTTCGAGGGCCTGGCCATCGACCGCCTCGAGAAAGACTGGACGCAATACCCCGTCTTCCACTTCGACATGTCGCAATGCAAGAACGATGCCCCTAATAGGGTGGAAGAATCACTCGACTCTTTGCTAAGGCGTTTTGAGGAAAAATGGGATTGCGTGGGAAAAGAATCGAAAACGAATTACGGCGACCGGCTCCGCAACCTCATCCTTACGGCGCATGAGCGCACGGGACATCGCACGGTGCTGATTTTCGACGAGTACGACTCGCCGGTGCTCAACGTCATCGATGAGCCTGAGAAACTGAAGGCCATCCGCTCCATCTACAACTCGTTTTACGGCCCGGTCAAGAGTATGGCCGAGCACCTGCGTTTCGTGTTCCTCACGGGCATCACCAAGTTCTCGCAAATGTCGATTTTCTCGACCATCAACAACCTCTCGAACATCTCGATGGACGAGACGTGGGAAGGCCTGTGCGGCATCACCGCCACCGAATTGGAGCGCGATTTCAAGGACGATATCGCCACGCTGGCGGTGAAATATAAACTCACGCCCGACGAAATGCTCGCGCGTCTGCGTGAGCGTTACGACGGTTATCACTTCGGCCCCGGGATGGTCGATGTGTACAACCCGTTCAGCATCGTCAACACGTTCTCGCGGATAAAACTCGACGACTACTGGTTCTCGAGCGCGACACCCTCGGCACTCATCAAGATACTGAACAAATACAACTTCAAAATCACCGATATCGAGCGCAAAAACGTCTATGCCTCATCGTTCGACCAACCGTTCGACAACATGGCCAGCGCCATACCCATTTTGTATCAGAGCGGCTACCTGACCATCAAGGACTATGATTTTGACCTCGACCTCTACACCGTGGGCATCCCCAACGGCGAGGTGTACTCAGGTCTCTACAACACGTTGATGCCGGTTTACCTGAACGACTCGGACGACGATAACACCTCGTTGCTCATGGCCGTGCAGCGCGCCATGCGCGACGACGACATCGACGCGGCACTCACCGCCGTGCAAAGCTACCTCTCGGCGCTGCCCTACGATCTGGGCGTGAAGACCGAACTCGACTTCGAGGCCATCCTCAAGGTGCTCTTCGACTGCTTGGGCATCAGGGCCGACGTCGAGGTGCGCAACGCGCGCGGCCGCTGCGACGTGGTGATGCGCAACCGCACCACCATCTACGTGCTCGAACTCAAAATCGACGGCGCGGCCACCGTCGACGACGCCCTGGCCCAAATCGACGAAAAGAACTACCTCATCCCCTACTGGAGCGACCCGCGCCGCAAAGTCAAGGTGGGCGTCGTCGTCGACCCCGAGGCTCGCACCATCAAGGAATGGAAAGCGGTGGAATGAGGACATATCCCTTTCGACCGGCAGCGATATAATATTTTGGTGTTTAAGTGAAAAACTTTAACTTTGTAGGTTAAAAAACCGATAACGATATGCGATTATACATATTTGCCATTGGCGGCACGGGAAGCCGCGTACTCAAGTCGTTGCTCATGCTATGCGCCGCCGGTGTGCGTCCGATAGGCGAAGACGGGCAACCGCTTGCCGACTTCGAGATAGTGCCCGTCATCATCGACCCCCACAAGAGCAACGCCGACCTCAAGCGAACCGAGCGATTACTCAGCGCTTACGGCCTGTTGCGGCGCGCCTTGCACGGCGAGGCACTAAACGCCGAGGGTTTCTTCGCCACAAAGATATCGAGCCTCCGCGATGTGGTCACCAACGCTCCATCGCCGCTCGACGACACGTTCATCTTCAACCTGAGCGCAGTGGAGCACTACAAATTCCGCGATTTCATCAGTTATAACACGATGAACGAGCCCAACCAGGCGCTCACCTCGCTACTCTTCGCCGATTATCAGCTCGAAAATAACATGGCCATTGGTTTTGTTGGGTCGCCAAACATCGGGAGCGTGGCCCTCAACGAAATCAAGGACAGCAACGAGTTCAAGGCCTTCGCCGGCTCGTTCGCCCAGGGCGACCGCATCTTCTTCATCAGCTCCATCTTCGGCGGCACGGGAGCCGCCGGTTTCCCCATTTTGGTGAAGAACATACGCCAGGCGCACAATATCGACGCCAAAAACCGCGCCCTGCTGCAAAAGGCCCCCATCGGCGGCCTCACCGTCTTGCCTTATTTCACCCTCATGGAGAGCAGCGACAAAGAAGACCGTCGCATCGACAATGCCGACTTTGTGGTCAAGACGCAAAGCGCGCTCGAATACTATAACCACACGCTCACCGGTAACGGCGCTAACGCCGTGAACGCCATCTTCTATCTGGGCGACCACGGGCACAACGCACCCTACGACTACGACCCGGGCGACAAGATGGACCAGCACGACCCGGCTCACCTCGTCGAACTTATAGGCGCCCTGGCACCGTTACGATTCGCCTCGATGGGCGAACGAGAGCTCATCGACCCGCTCACCGAGCAACCATTGCCCACCAAGGCCTTTGAATATGGCCTTGAGCGCGACACCGACGAAGTTGACTTTTCGGCCATGGGGCAAGAGACACGTCGGCTCATCTACAAGCCACTCGTCAAGTTACAGATGCTCAAGGTTTTTCTCACCGGCGGCTTGCCGGGTATGATAGGTCAAGGGTTCACACAAGACGCGCCCAAGATAGGTCGCGAGTTGCTGAGCTCGCAATTCTTCCGTGTGCTCCACGACCAGTTTTTCGAGGCTCACAAAGAATGGCTCAGCGAGCTGGCGCGCAACCGCCGCCACGTGACGTTCTTCAACCTGGGCGAAGAACAACTGGGGCGTCTCATCCGCAATGTGACCACACGCCGCGGCTTTTTCGGCAACAAGACGGTGGACCACAACACATTCAAGGCCACCATGAACAAGTTGAGCCGCGATGCCGGCAGCCGCTACAGCGACAAGAGCGTGGAATTCAAACTTTTCGACCTCTTTGACCGCGCCGCCGACAAAATTATTGCCGAGCGCTTCGAGGATATCAACTAATCTACCTCTTTGCTCCAAATTGTAATAGCTCGTCTACTCGTTTACTCTAAATAATCTATGAGTCAAATTCTTTCTTATAATAATAAAACCACTAAGACGGCCAACCAGGACTGGACGCCCGTTACCCCCTACGTTGACGACGACATCAAGCGCATCAAGGACCCCAACGGAGGCCTTTCGGTCAACCCGCGCACCGCCATTCCCAGCCCCTTCGCGCAACTTGACCTGGTGAAAAACGCCTTTTCCCATCTGGCGTCGAACGCCGACCTCGACGGCACCCTCATGGACAAGCGACTGGTGAGCAACGCCCTCGACGTAGCCCAGCTCTTCTTCGACTTTGAGAACCACGCTGCCTACCTGCACATCGTGCGCTGGAACCGCAGCGAGCAACTCGCGCGCCTCAAGAGTATGGCCGAACACCGTCTCTACGGCGACACACTCGAACTCTTTCTCAACAGCGATGCCAAGTATAATTTTGACGCCCTCAACGACTGGTATATACTCGTGTGGAACAGCCAGGTGATAGGCGGCACGTCACCATCCTCGCTCACCCTCGCCGTACCGCGCGAAAACGAGGTGCCCATCGATGCCATCAAGGTGGAGCAGGGTGTCTCGCTCTTTGCCGAAACCACACGCGACTTGTGGGAGCGCGACGAGGATTTCGTCTATTACCTGTTCCTGCTTTTCAATGCCTTCCCCGTGCTGCGCACACGTCTCAAGGGCGTGTATGACTATATGCTCAAGAACAAGGACCTCATCATGGCGCGCAAGCCGCAACTCTACACGCGCCTCACCACGGTGATTCCTAACCTGGAAGCCCTCGATGAGAGCCTCGCTCCCCGCATCGCCGAACGCCTCGACCTTGAGTTTGACCCCTTTGTGGGCGACAACGAGGTGAGCATCCTGGGTGCGCGCTTGTTCCACAAGAAGTCGCGCGACATTCGCGCGGCGGCGGCATCGAGCGACTTTGTGCTGTGCCCCACGCGGGCATGTGCCGACACGCTCCCCCTTGTGTTGCGCAACAATTTCAACGGTCAAGCCGACCATTTCATCTACATTGACAAAGAATGGGACAGCGCCACACAGGTTTTTACCGGCGGCGTGCCCGTGGAGGAGCGCAAACTGCCCGACACCAGCATCGTCTATCCTTTCCTCACAACCGGCGACCTGCTCAGCGAGAACCTCGTGGAGCTGTGCGCCCCCATCGATAGCGACCACTTCTTCGATGGCAACCTGCGCGGCAGGCAGGAGCTTGGGAAAGGCTACCTATTGCCACTCAAATCGCTGTTTTTTAAATACTTCAATGCTGCCGACCTCTTAAATCAGGTGCAGGGCCGCCCCATGCTCGACATGGAGCAACTACCCGACGGAAGCGTCACCGTCACCTTGCGCGTTCCGCTCAAGAAGCGCCACATCGAGCTCACCCGCAACTATTATCCCATCGACGACCCGTCGTGGACATGGGACGAGCGGCGGGGCACAGGGCGCCTCGTGCGCGGTGCCGTGATGAACGCCGCCGTGTTCCCCTTCGTGCGCACGACAACGCACGACGACTACACGGTGCAACTCTTCGCGATGTTCAATGGCTGCGCCACACTCGGTTTCCACCGCGACGGACTCGACAACGGCGACCTGGCCGTGCACGCCCACGAACGTTCCACGGCCCCCTTCGCCACCACCTACTACGATGTGAACGGTGACTTCGACTTCATTGAGGCCACCGTTGAGCTGGCGGCAGGAAAATTCACCGGATACATGGTACCGCGATGGAAACCCTACACACCGGCGGCCACCGAGCTGATATTCGCTGTGGACTTCGGCACCACGAACACCCACATCGAGTGGGCCGAACGGGGACACGCCTCTCGCACCCTCACCTTTTCGCACGACCGCGAAGCCACCCTCGTGGCCTCACTGCTCAAGCCCGGCAGCCACGCCATGGCCGAGCAGGTGCAGCGCGTCGAGTTTCTTCCTCGCGATATTGACGAGGTGTATGGTTTCCCGTTGCGCAGCGCGCTGGCCAGCAACCACAACGCGCTGGGCGGCACCACGCTGTTTGGCGACGTGAACGTGCCGTTCCTCTACGAACGTCAGTACTTCTCGGGCTACGACGTGACCACCAACCTCAAGTGGAGCGGCAACGACACGCTGGCGCGCGAATTCCTGCGCGAGCTGGTGCTGCTCATCAAAGCGCGCACCTTGCTCGAGAACGCCGACCTGCGTCGCGCCACCATCGTCTATTTCTATCCCGTGAGCATGGGAGGCAGCGACCGGCGCCGCCTCACCGACACGTGGAACGAACTGTTCCGCACCTACATTGGCGACCCCGATGAGAACCTGCGTTGCTACCCCGAGTCGATGGCACCCGCGTTCTTCTACCGCGGAGCCGACGTGATGGGCGGCAGTTACGTGTCAATCGACATAGGCGGCGGCACCACCGACGTGGTTGTGTACCAGCCCACGCCCGACCGCCTCGACAGCGAACCGGTGGCCATCTCATCGTTCCGCTTTGCCGGCGACGCCCTCTTTGGCGACGCTTTCACCGAGCGCGACGCCGACAACAACCCGCTCATCGCCCACTATGCCGAATACTTCCGCCGCCTCATTGCCCGCAACAGCGACATCGCCTATCTCGACAGCATCCTCGAGAGCGTGCTCGCCACGCGCCGCAGCCAGGACGTGAACGCGTTCCTTTTCTCAATCGAGAACGTGGAACAACTGCGCGCGCTGCGCGAGGTGGACCGCAACCTGTACAGCTACAACACGCTGTTGCGCAACGACAACCAGCGCAAGGTGATTTTCGCCTATTTCTATGCCGCGATCATCTACTACATCGCCCGTGCTATGCACGCACGCGGCCTGGTCATGCCCAAGCAGGTATACTTTAGCGGCACCGGCTCGAAAATCCTGCGCATCGTGGGTCCCAACGACCTCGTGACGTTGCTCACGCGGCGCATCTTCGAGGGCGTGTACGGGCAAGCGTATACCGACCGTTTCGAGCTCAAAATCGAGCGCGACTGTCCCAAGCAAATCACGTGTCGCGGAGGCATCAAAATCGAGAACGAGCGTCGCGAACGCTCCATGACCCTCGATCACCTGTCGCCTCGCGACGTGGTGGCGATGAAATATTGCCACTCGATGGTGGGCAAGGAGCAACTGACCTACGACGACGTGAACAGCCTCGACGTGCGCGCCGGCCTCATCGAGAGCGTGAAACGCTTCAACGCCTTCTTCGTCGAGTTGCTTGACGCGCCCCTGCGCGACGAGCTGGGCATCGACAACAAGGTGTTTGCGCTCTTCTCACAAGTGCTTGAGGATAACCTCGACAACTATCTCACCGCCGGAATCGCTTTCCTGTTGAAAGGGCGCTACGACGGCGGCGACGTCATCGAGGACGTGCCCTTCTTCTACCCCATCATGGGCGCCATTCGCCACAACCTGCTCAAGAACCTGTGCAACCAGGTCCTGTCAAGGCTTTAAGGCTCGGCGCTACGGTTTAGAAAAACAAGTCGGCGGCTTCGGGAGTGAGGAAGTCGGCGAGCAGGAACACGGGTACAGCCACGTCTATGGCGCCGTAAGCCCAGGGCGCTATGGCATAGGGATTATAGTGGAACACGATTTCGTTGCCGGTAAGATAGATGTCGTGCGAAACGTGGAACTCGTTGTGAATCTCGGTCTTGTTATACAAGTCGTCGAGGCTTGTGGCATAGAACTTGTCGAGCATTGCCTGCAGCACGACTTCGGCCAGCTGCCGCTCGGTGCCCGGCGCGAAGATGTCATTGTACATGAGCATCTTGTTGCGCGTCACGTCATAGTTGATATAGTTGCTGAAATAGTTGGGATGGTCGCCGCCCTTATACTCGAAATAACCACACTCGAACACGATGTAGCGCTCGCAAAAGCCCACCGAACTGATATCGACGCGCTTCATCATGCGCAGGCCACACCGCGACTCGTCAATGTCGGCCACCACGTTGAGCGTGTATTCCTCGCGGCCGGCGGGTTGCGAGAGATAGTCGTTGATAGCCTCATCGACGGGCACTCCTTTCACGCCGAAGGCCCGCATGAGAATAGTGTCCTGCAGCGCGCTCACGTCGTTGTCACCAAACTTTTGCGGCCATTGCAGGCCCACGGCGACTACCGAGTAGATGGCGTCGCGTCCATCGTCGGTAATGAGACTGGTATCTTGCGCCAGATAAGTGCGCGTGGCGGTTTTATAGACCGAGGTGGTTTCAAAATTCTTGATTTGCGCCGTGACGGCGAGCGCCAGCAAGGTCACCGCGAAAGTAGCTATCAGTTTTTTCATCGTTTAAGAGAGGTATAAGTGATAAGTATTAAGTGTAAAAGTTCTAACACCTGAAAACTAAAATCTCGTTAATCTTTTTGTTGACGGATGGTGACCTGGGTGGCGCCGAAGCCATATTCCTGGAAACTGGCGTCCTGCACCTCACACCACGGCCATTTCTTGGCCAACTCGTCGAGGATGGCGCGCCTCAACACACCCTCGCCCTTGCCGTGAATGAAGACAATTTTTTGTCCGGCATAGTTGCGGTGCTCGTTCATCACCTCGCGAAACTTGTCGAGCTGATAGTTGAGCATGTCGCCCTTTGAAAGGCCGGTAAGGTCGTCGAGGAGCTCGGCGATGTGCAGGTCCTGCACCACGATTTCGCGGTGGTGCTTCTTGGTGTCGCGGTGGGCCAGGCTGCGATGCGGCTCATGGTTGTCGCGGCGCTCGCGCATGGCGTTTTCGAGCGCCGCCGAATCGATGCGCAACTGTTTCGTCGGCAAGTCGTTTCGCACGATATCGAGCGCGAGCACGGGATAGTCGAAATATTCATTCTCGTGGAAGCAATGCAACTTGTGGAACTTGGTCACGTCGAGGCGCAACACCACGAGCGCGGGGTTCTTAAGGGCGAAAGGCCGGTCTTTCTTGTAGGCCATGAGCTGGACGGCGACGCGCGTCATGGCGTTGAGGTCGTCGTGGCCAAACTCATCGAGTGATTCCTGCATATTGGGTTCCACGGTGCCACAAGCGCGCATGCGCCACTCGCGGTCGTCGTCGCTGCGTGTCATGTACACATAGTCAATGAAATAGTTACTGTCGTTGACCAGCGTCGAGAAAAACGTGGTGGTGTTGAGATGCTTGAGCTGGCGCGGCTCGTAGGCCAGCACCACATTCAGCCGCTCATTGTCGGGCACCTCAACTACGGGCAGCTTCACCTGCGGTTTCTCGGCCGGTTTGGGCGCGGGTCGGTCCGGTTCCACGAGTCGTGTTTTGAGAGGTAACGGCCGCTCGTAAGTGGTGTGCCTCGTGTTGGCGCTGTCGACGACAACGAGGTCGGCCACGAGTGTGGGTCGCTCAAATCCGTCTTGGTCCTCGACATAAGCTGTTTTGCCGTCGATGCGTGTCACCTTTCCGCCCCCCACGTCGTTGAGGAAGCGCACTATGTCATTAACTTGTATCATGCTTGTTGGGTTATGGGTTGAGTAAGAGGTTATACAGGGTGGTCACGTCGGCGCCGTTCACGTTGCCGTCGCCGTTCACATCGGCGTTGCCGGCGGGCACGGTACCATCGAGCAACACGCCGTAGAGCGCCGTAACGTCGGCACCGCTCACCAGGCCGTCGCCATTGACGTCGCCCGGCACGCCCACGGGGGCGGTGCCGCTACGATACACAAAGGCGATAGGCGTCGAATAGGCGGTGTTGGTGTTACCGGTGGGCGTGACGTAGGCGGCTCGGGCGCGCGCATAATAGGTATTGCCATCCACGAGATATTTGCTGTTGGCTTTAATGGCGCTCGCCTCGTTCTTGCTCTGATAAGCGAAGTCGGTGAGTGTTTCGATGTAACGGGTGCGGCCCCACGATGTAGCACTCGGCGACACCTCGAGCACATAGGTCAAGGCGGCCTCCTGACGCACCACCTCCAGGCGCTGGTCGCTGTATAGGGTGCCGCCGGCCGTGGGCACGGCAAACACCGGCGGCTCGGCCACCAGGAAACTCGTGGTGAACGTGACGGGGTTGGTGATTTTCTCCTCTCCGTCAACCGTGCGGCGCACGCGCAGGTAGTAGATGGTGCCACACTTGAGGGTGTACTTGGGGATGTCGAGGCTCCCTGTCGTTGAAGTACCCGTGAACACGATGGCGCTCGTGGCAAACGTGGCGCTTGTGGCTACCTCTACCGTAGCCTCGTTATCGAGGCCGGCGGTGAGCCAGCGTGCGGTGAACGACGGGTGCACGTCTTCCTGCCCTTGCTCGGGATAAGTGACGGTGAACAGCAGGGGCGAAAACGAACGCGTCGTGCTCACACCGTCGCGCCAGCCCTCGGCACAAGCGCGCACGCGCCAATAATAGGTGCCCGGATCCAAGTCCTTGAGCTGAGTGAGTGACATTGACGTCGCGGCTGTGGTGGCACGCAGGAAAATGTCGTCCATAGCCTCATCGCGCGACAACTCTATCATATAGCCTTGAGCGCCGTCGACGGCTTGCCACGAGAACGTGAACGGGTCGGGGAGCAAGGCGCCGGCGGCCGGCGACTGGAGCTCGGGTGCAGGCAGCTGCCGCGAGGCATCGGGAACGAGCAGTGCCGGGGCAAACTCGTTGTTGGTCCTGTCGAGCGGACATACAGCAAAGTAGTAGCCATAGCGCAAGTGGGACGGAAGCTCGTAACGCGGCTCGTAAGACACTGCCGCCAGATATTGCGCGCAAGGCTCGAAGCGGCTGGGGTCCACACTGTTGGGAATCGCATAAATCGAATATTTATAACCCTCGACAGGTTGCCACGTCAGCACATGGTCGGCAATCGCGAGCGACTGCACGGCGCCCGGGTCGACACCGGGTTTCCACGACATGGCCGGCGGCAATGCCGGCCGCGTGTAGGCTGTGCGGCTCAAGTAGGTGGAGAGTTCCTCGTCGGCACCGGTGCGATAGAGGTATTTACACGAATAGAAGATGGAGCCGGGAGCGGCGTCGAGGTTCGACGTGCGGTTCAGGTTCACCTCGTCGAGGAACTTGCGTAACGTGCTTTCGCCGCTGGTAGCCGTGAGGTTGCTGATGGAATGGGAGATATACACGTGGCGGCCAAACTTGTGGGCCACCTCGCCCCACCACGGCGTGATTTTTCCATAGTCGGCACTTGAATTGCCGATGCGCCAGTAAACCTGCGGCGAAATATAGTCGATGGTACCCGCCTGCAGCCAGGCCAGCGGGTCGCTGTAGATGCCGTTATACTGCCAGTCGCTGCCGCTGGGACACGGGCTCACGCCATAGCTTGCGGCCAGCGACGCGTTGGTGCAAGCCACACCGGCGGGCGAGATGCCAAATCGCACCTGCGGCCGCACCTGCTGAATCATGCTGTACACGCTGCTCACCATGCGGTTGACATTGTCGCGCCGCCAGTCGGCCAGCGACAATGAGGTGCCGCTATTTTGCCACTCGCTATAGTCGGGCGCGCTGGGGTCGCTGTTGATACCGTCGGGATAAAAATAGTCATCATAGAGGATGCCGTCCACGTCATAGTTTGTGATAATCTCGCGGCACACGTTCACGATGCGGTCAATCGACTCTTGGCGGGCCGGGTCGAGCACCACATAGGTGCCGCTGGCGATGAGCAGGCCGCTCGCCTTGAGCTCCTCGTCTTTAGCCGTGCTCCACTGGCCGATGCCGTTGCTGCTGAAACGATAAGGATTGACCCACGCATGACATTCCATGCCGCGCGCGTGGCAAGCCTCCACCACATATTCGAGCGGGTCCCACCCCGGGTCGAGGCCACGGGTGCCGGTCAGGTAGCTCGACCAGGGCTCATAACTGGAACGGTACATAGCGTCGCACATCGAGCGCACTTGGAAGTTGACGGCGTTGAAATTGCAGCGCTGCAACGAGTCGAGCATGCGGTCGAGCGAGGCCTTTTGGCGCGCCACCACAGTAGCGCTGCTGCCTATCGTCTCGGGCCAGTCGAGGGCCCACACGGTGGCCACCCATGCCGAGCGGAACTCGCGATGGGGCATAGCCTGAATGTCGGCCGCCCGGGTTGCCGGCGTGGCGAGCGCGGCCACGGCGACGAGTAAAAACAATAATCTTTTCATTTTGTCTAAATTTCTATTAATGGTGTTATTGGATATCTATTTTCAGGTAAGGGGCGAGCGCGCTCAGGGGCAGCTCGATAATCACCTGCCCAGCCAATCCCGGCGCCACACGATACTTGTCGTAGCAAAACAGTATCTTGTCGGCCTCGATGCAAAACTGGTCGCTCAGCCAAGGCGCGGCCTTGAACTCGTCCCACAAGAAGTCCCACTCGTCGGCATTGCGCTTGAGCTCGGCTTCGAGCACGCTCACGGCCTCAGGACGCAACACGTCGTCAAGCGTGAGCACGCGACCCGCGGCCAGGTCATAGTTGAGGAACGTCGTCTCGTAGGCCGTGCTGGCAGCCGTGCCGCCGCCATAATAGCCGTGATACTCCCAGGCATAGACGAGCAGCTTTGACGTCAACCGGTGCACCCTCACGCGACTCACATCACACAGCGGCTCGCTCTCGTCGTCATCGGGAAGCTTGGCCACACGACGGGGCGCGCCACCCGCGTTGAAATCGCACTCTGTGCGCTCCTTCACCAGCCGGTCGATGGTGGGCAACGGGTCGGCGTTACCGGCCGTGAGCCACGTGAGCAGGGCACGCCGCAATGCTTCGGCGTCGCGGCCATTGAGGCTCACGGGCCAGTCGATGGCAAACGAATTGTCGCTGTAGCCGTTACTAAAGCCTGCGGCGTCCTTGCTCACCTTGTAGTAAGCCGGAGCGTCGATGCTGTCGTAGAGCAACGTCACCCCATCGCACTCGAGCGCGCGGTGGGTGATGGTGGGTTGGGGGGCTTGCGCGGCGGCGCGGGCGCCACGGCGCGTCTTGCGGCGCGCTTGAGCTTGCTGTGCCGGCAGCAGGCTCGCCAGGATTGTCAAGAGTAGTAGTAATGCTATCTTTTTCATTGTCTCACAATCTTATAAAAATTATCAGCACGCAAATTTAACCTTTTTTATCCAAATTCGCAACGGGCGACGCACAAAAAAGCGACGCGACTCAAGTTCGCGAAATAATTTTGCGATGTCAGGAAAAAATCTTATCTTTGTCCCCACAACTAATCACTAATTATTCACCCCTAAAACAATTCACTATTTTAGTTATGGCAAAGAAATGGATTTGCACCGTGTGCGGTTATGTGCACGAAGGCGACACGCCGCCCGAGAAGTGCCCGCAATGCAAGGTGCCCGCAAGCAAGTTTAAGGAAGTTATCGAAGAAGACGGACCGGCCTACGCCGCCGAGCATGTGGTGGGCGTCGCCAAGGGCGTTGACCCCGAAATCCTGCAAGGACTCCGCGACCACTTCACCGGCGAATGCAGCGAGGTGGGACAATATCTGGCCATGTCGCGCCAGGCCGACCGCGAGGGATACCCCGAAATCGCCGAGGCTTTCAAGCGCTACGCCTTTGAGGAGGCCGAGCACGCCGCAAAGTTTGCCGAGCTCCTGGGCGAAGTGGTGTGGGACACCAAGACGAACCTCGAGAAGCGCATGATGGCCGAAGCCGGCGCCTGCGAAGACAAGACGCGCATCGCTAAGCTCGCCAAGGCTCAGAACCTCGACGCCATCCACGACACCGTGCACGAGATGGCTCGCGACGAGGCTCGCCACGGCCAGGGTTTCAAGGGCCTTTACAATCGCTTCTTCAAGAAGTAATTCACGGTCCAATTAACGACTATCCAACGGGGGCACGCCACACAATGCGTGCCCCCGTCTTTTTTCAAGGTATATTTCACCTCATGAGGGGCTTCGCCATGGCGAGCAGGGTGAAAATGCCCTCGCGGCCTTCATTCATAGCCAGGTCGAGGATGCTCAAGCCGGCGATGAAGCCGTGGCGCGCGGCCCACGGTTGGTAGTAAGGCACAGCGGTGAGCGGCAGTCGGTCGCCGCGCTTGGTGCCCAACAGCGGTCGCCAGTCGAGGGCGTCGCCGGGCACGTCCCGCGCGGTGACGTCGGTATAAGTCGTGGTGATGGGCAGGTCCATGAAATCAACCACAAGTGTGTGCAGGGCGCGGTTGAGATCGAGCAAGTGCGTTTGTCCCCCCTCGACGAGGATAGCGTGCAAGGCGGGCGCCAGATGCTCGAAATAGGGCGACTTGCCGTAGGCCGCCATGAGGGCGCCCCAGTGCTGGTGCCGCCAACGGGCATGCTCGCTGACACGCACCTCGCTGAGAGGTACGGCAAGGGTCGCCGTTTCTCCCACGAGCGGCACGGTGAGCCGCGTCACGCCATTGGGTCCGGCGATGGCATAGCGGTGGTGGGAGTGCCGCAACGGCAGGCGGCACTCGGCGGTGTCGATAATGACATGGCCGACGGCCAGCAGCGCGGCATAGTAGTTCACGCTACCGGCACAGGCAGTGCCCACGATGGCCGTGCGGCTCATTTCTTGGCGGCACGGGCGACGCGACGCGTTCCCCGTTTCTTGGTGGCGTTGGCCTCATTGGCCACGATTTCGCGACATTCCTCGAGGGTGAGTGCCTCGGCATCTTTTCCCTTGGGAATCTTGTAGTTGCTCTTGGCGTAAGCGATATAGGGGCCAAAACGTCCGTTAAGTACCTGCAGGTCGGGCTCTTCGGCAAAGGTCTTGATGACCTTCTTGGCCTCGCTGGTCCGCTTGGCCTCGATGAGAGCCACAGCCTCGTCGCGCGTGATGGCGTAAGGCGAGGTTTCCTTGGGGATGGAGACAAACTTGCCGTCGTGTTTCACATAGGGGCCGAAACGACCTGTCGACACGGTGATTTCCTTGCCTTCGTAGTCGCCCAGCGAGCGCGGCATCTCAAAGAGTTTGAGGGCCTCGTCGAGGGTGAGTGTGTTCACGCTTTGTCCTTTCTCGAGCGGCGCGAACCGCGGTTTGTCGCTATCGTCGGTGCTACCGAGCTGCACGACGGGCCCGTAACGCCCAATCTTGACCGAGACGGGCTTGCCCGTTTTGGGGTCGTTGCCCAGTTGTCGCTCGCCCACCTTGTGCTCGAGCCTCATCTTCGACACATCGTCGATGGTGGCGTGGAAAGTCTTGTAGAACTTCTTTATTTCGGTGTTCCACTTGGCTTTTCCGGCAGCGATATCGTCAAAGTCGGTCTCGACCTGCGCCGTGAAGTTGTAGTCCATGATTTGGGGAAAGTATTCCATGAGGAAGTCGTTGACCACCATGCCGATGTCGGTGGGCAAGAGGCGTCCCCTGTCGCCGGCGCGTGTCTCGCTCTTGGAGCGCGTGGTCACTTTCCCCTTCTTGAGGGTGATGACCTCATATTCCTGCTTGTCGCCCTTGTTCTCGCCCTTGACGACATATTCGCGCGTCTGGATGGTGGAAATCGTGGGCGCATAGGTCGACGGACGCCCTATGCCCAGTTCCTCGAGACGGCGCACCAGCATGGCCTCGCTGTAGCGCGGCGGCTGCATCGTGAAGCGTTGCGTGGCCGTGACCTCGGTAGCGCTGAGAGCCATGCCGGCGTGGAGAGGCGGCAGCGCCAGGATGGGAGCCTTCAGGCTCTTGTCGTCATCGCCATCCTCGGCATACACCTTGAGGAAGCCGTCGAAGGTCACCACATCGCCGGTGGCCGTGAATTGGTCGTCGCGACCGCTGATGGCCACTTCCATTGTGGAGCGCTCGATTTGCGCCTCGGCCATCTGCGAAGCCAGCGTGCGCCGCCAGATGAGCTGATAGAGGCGTTTCTCTTGCGACGTTCCCTCGATGTCGTGGTTGCTGATAAACGTGGGGCGAATGGCTTCGTGGGCCTCCTGCGCGCCCTTGCTGGTGGTGTGGTAGTTGCGCACGTGCAGGTATTTCTTTCCCAGCGTTTTCTCTATCTCGCCGGCGATAGTGCCCAGGGCAAGTTTCGACAGGTTCACCGAGTCGGTACGCATATAAGTGATGTGACCGGCCTCGTAGAGCGTCTGCGCCACGCGCATGGTTTGCGACACCGAGAAGCCCAGCTTGCGGGCCGCCTCTTGCTGTAACGTGGACGTGGTGAACGGGGGAGCCGGATTCTTCTTGAGCGGCTTGGTGCTCACGTCAAGCACCGTGAACGATGCCGTTTTGCAATGCTCAAGCAACTCCAGGGCCTCGTCGCGCGTCGCCAAGCGGCGGTTGAGCTCGGCATCCACCGTGGCGTCGCCCGCGGTGAGCGTGGCGGTAACACGGTAGTAAGGCTCGCTTTTAAACGCCTTGATTTCTTTCTCGCGCTCGGCCACGAGGCGCACGGCCACACTTTGCACGCGTCCGGCCGAGAGGGCCGGCTTGATCTTCTTCCACAGCACGGGCGAGAGCTCGAAACCCACGATGCGGTCGAGCACGCGGCGCGCCTGCTGGGCGTCGACGAGGTTCAAGTCGATGTCGCGCGGCGACTCGATGGCGGCCAGGATAGCCGGCTTGGTGATTTCGTGGAACACGATGCGCTTGGTGGCCTCGGGCTTGAGACCCAAGACCTCGCTCAGGTGCCATGCGATAGCTTCTCCCTCGCGGTCCTCATCGCTCGCGAGCCACACGGTGGTAGCGCTCTTGGCGGCTTTCTTGAGGTTCTCGACTATGTGTTTCTTGTCATCGGGGATTTCATAGAGCGGCTTGAAGCCGTGCTCGATGTCGATACTGAAATCTTTCTTGTGCAAATCACGGATGTGGCCGTAACTCGACAACACCTTGTATTCGTCACCCAGAAAACGGGCGATGGTCTTGGCCTTGGCGGGCGACTCGACGATAACTAAGTTATTGGGCATTGTAAAAAAGTCGTGTTTTGGAACGTTCTTTATAAAAAATCGCCGCAAAATTAGAAAAAATCTCCCACACCTCTATAAAAAAAAGGAAAAAATGAATTTCGACCTGCAATTCGCCGCTAAGAAAAGGACGATAAATACGGGGCCCAGACAAAACCTTGAGTTTCGCGTGAGCAACGTGCGTAACTCCCTACGGGGGTTACACATATCGAAACATATATGCGCGCTGCGCGTCAGCGCACGATGAGGATTTTGGTGACGGCGGCGCTCGATCCGTTGCTGTTTTGCGAGGCCAGCACGAGATACACACCACTGCCCACCTCGTCGCCGGCCGCGTTGCGTCCGTCCCACAGCGCCATACCACCCGTCGACTTGAGTGTGCGAATCACGTTGCCGGCGGGGTCGGCGATTTTGACGAGCGAGTTCTCCATGAGTCCGGCGATAGTAATAGTGCCGCGGTAGTTGGGCTGCACGGGATTGGGATAAGCGTAGATGTCCTTATAGTCGGGTGCGCCCGGCGTGGCGTCGCTGGAATATTCCATGACGCTGTTGTTAGTGACGACAAACACCGAGTTGCCCTCGGGGTCGCACAGCACGTCGTAGATGCGGTTGCTGCTCAAGTCGCTGTTCTCGGTGGTAAACTGCTTGAGGATGGTGCCACCGTCCTCGCTCACGAGGAAGAGTCCGCTGCCGGCGGTTCCTATCCACTTGCGGTTGAGCCCGTCGGTGGCGATGCAGTACACGTTTTGTCCGCTCAGCAGGTAGTCGGCCAGGCCGCTACCGTCGTCGCGGGCCACCTTGATGCGGTTCACGGTAAAGTTGCCGAACGCCTCGGTGGGGTCCATGCTCACGACACCGTTAGTCGAGCCCATCCACACGCGTCCGTTTTTGTCGGTGGCCAGGCAGTAGACGTAGCTCCACGAATAGTTGTTTCCGTCCTCGTCGGTAAACGAGGTGTAGGCCTTCGACTTGGTGAGCTCGAGCGATGAGGGGTCGTTTTGCCAGAACACCACTTGGTTGCCCATGTCACCGGCGGTATACACCTTGGTATCGGCGGCGCCTATGGTGAACTGCGCGCGCTTGAAGCCGCCGGTGGCCACGCCGTCGACGGCCATTGCCGCCCAGTCGGCGGGCACAGTGGTCTCAAGCGATTGCTTGGCGCGCGGCAATGCCATGACGGGCGTCGACTGGTAAGGGCTTTGCACCACCCACAGGTTGCCGCCGCTGTCAAACGCCGTGACGGGCATGCGGTAAGTGGCGCTGAGCGGGCTGTTGCTGTTGTCGTAAACCGTGACCACCTCGTCGTCGTGCACGCGGCATAGGCCGTTCATGCGGGTGGCCAGGAAATAGGTGTCGGACGTGTGGGGAGAGAAGCACGGGCGGTTGTTGCCGCCGTTGCCCGAGGTGGCCTCGGGCACGCCCGTGGGCGTGATGTTGGTCCAGCTGTCGCCGTCGTAGGCCGCGATTTCGGTCTTCGCGCCATGGTTGGCGCGCGGCAACACGGCGTTGTCGGTGGTCGATGAGAGAATGACGCGGCGGTTGTGGCTGTCGTAAGTGAGCCAGAATGGCACCGTGGAGATGTCGATGCCGTTGGGGGTGATGCTGGCGCTACGTTCCTCGCCCTTGATGCAGGCGAGTCCGTCGGCGTCGAGCACCCACCACTCGCCGGCGGTGGCCATCGAATAGATACCGGTTCCCTCGTGTCGCGTGTTGTTCAGCGACTCGGAGTCGAAAGTGATGTGGTACTCCTGGGGGAAGAAGCTGGCCACAAACCCCTCGGCGGTGGGCTGCACGTCGCGTGCCGTGGCCTGCGCCACTTGCTGTAGACTGCACGTGAGCTCGCCGCCGGCCACCTCGCTGAGCGTGCCCAGGTATAGCCAACCGCTATTGTAGAAGAAGCGGCTGGGCGCGGCCGGGGTGATGCGTCCGCTCTCGCCGAGCAGTTTCGCGTACTGGTCGAGGCTGCCGTAGTACTTGCCGTTGGCGCCGCAATACAGTCCGTCGTCGGCCGCGAGCAGGATGCGGCTGCCCACGATGGCGGCCGAGACGATGTTACGGCCAAAAATGCGCGACTCTTTCACTTCCCAGCGGTTGTGGTCGATGGCCACATAACCAAATGCGGTGGCCACCAGGAAGCCGTCGTCGTTGAAGGTGATGTCGTTGATGGTCTTGTCAATGGTGATATTGGCGTCTTTGATGAAAGGCAGGTTCACCACGTCGTCGTTGCGCAGGATGACGTCGATGTTGGCGTCGTCATAGGCCACGACGATATATTCCTCGGCGGCGTTATAGTAGATTTTCTTCACGCCCGAGTCGGTGAGCCGGTTGAGGCTGTTGAGCGACTCGTTTTCTTGCGAGGCCTTGTCGTAGCAAAACAGCGACGCGCCCGCCTGGTAGAAGACGCGCTTGCCGGTGTCGAAACAGGCCGTGGGGTTGCTGCTCGAGAAAATGGCGTGGAACTGCCAGCGCCCGCCGGCGGTGAGGTCTTGGGCCGTGGCCGCGAGGGCCGCGAGGGCCGTGAGGCACATCGTGAAGATATATCGTTTCATCGTTTCGTTTTGTGTTTTTTGTCCGAGACTGCGTCTCGGAGTACGTTGACATTACAACAAACCTTGTTTATAACATAACGTGAACGGCGGTAATAAATTGTGTGGACCGTCACGCTACGCGCATAGAAAAAGGCCCGCCTCCTTGCGGGGGCGGGCCTCGATGCGGTAATTTATAGTGAAAACACTGATTACTGGAGCAGGAGGTCGTAGAGGGCGGTCACGTCGGCACCGCTGATCACGCCGTCGCCATTGACGTCGGCATTGCCGAGCACCTGGGTGCCATCGAGCAGATTGCCATAGAGGGCGGTCACGTCGGCGCCGCTCACGAGGCCGTCACCATTGACGTCGCCCTTCTCGAACTGCTGTTGACTGTTGCTCTTGAGCTCAGTGGGATAGATCTCGAGAATAGCGTCGGTGGTATCATTCTTCTTGTAGACAACCACAAAGCCGGTCACGTCGAAGGTGCCTTCGAGGCTCTCGGGATAGTTCACGCCGAAGCCGTTGAGGTAGACGAGCATTTCGCCGGTCTCATCGGTCATGGTGATGTTGCGGGTGTCGGTAGTACCGTCATCCTTGGTCACAGCGGTGAGGGTAACACCGGGGAAGGTCATGTACTTGTGCACATCGCTCTGGCTCACTTCCTCAATCGTGATTTCGGTGGGCTCCACAGCTTGTCCGGCAACAGCCTCGCCAAAGGTGCTTGCGATGGGGTTGATTTGGGTCATGCCATAGCGCATCGACACGTTACCGGCCACGCCGCTCAGGACGTCACCATTGCTGTAAGTGTGTTCGAGGGGACCATAGACGCGGGCAAAACCGCTATTGTCCATGATGTAGAGCTGCTGGCCGCTGTGAGCAACCACAGTCACGTCGCCCTCAATCTTATAGTCCTTGCCGTCGGTGGTGGCGAGGAGGGCGGCGATGTTAGCCACAGTGGGAAGCGTGGTGGGATCCACAATCTTCTCGAAGCTGACGGGCATCACCTGGACGGTGGTGACGTCGTCCTTAGTGTAACTAGTAACGACACCGGTGATGTTGTAGGTCGCATCGTCGGTGGGCAGGGTCACATTCATGCCGTTGTAACCGGCCACTGTGCCGGCAGCATCGGTGATGGTGAAGTTCTTGCCGCTCACGTCGCTCACGGTAGCCTTCTCGATTTTCACGAGGTGGCCCCAGATGTTGGCGGTAACAGCGGTAGTGGCAAGCACTTCGGGCTCGGCTGCGGCGGTCTCGGTAGCGGCCTTGAAGCCGAAGAGGTCTTGGTCACCATTGTAAGTCATCTCGGGACCACCATTGTAGGTCTTGAGGTAACCACCGAATCCACCGGGAATCACGTCACCGTTCTTGTAGTTCATGTTGCCGGCAACCTTGCCGTAGATGCACATGTAGCCGGTGGCATCCTTCACCCACACGTTGTTGCCCAGAGCGGCAGTCACGGTCACGGGATTGGAGATGGCGGCATAAGCGCCGTTGCCCAAGGCCACGTAGGCGGCAATGTTAGCCACGGTGTTCACCTGTGCGATGACATACTCGGCGGTAGCCACCGAGCTGGTGAGGTTACCCTTGACAGCGATAGCCTTGATGGTCATGTTCTGAGCCACGTTGATGGGAGCGCTGTAAACAGTGCTGGCCGTGGTGGGGTCGTTACCGTTGGTGGTGTAGTAAATCGTGGCACCATCCTCGGCGGTGAGGGTCACGTTTTGTGCCTCATAGTAAGTGCCGGCGGCCGGGTTGAAGGTGGGAGCAGCGATGCTGGTAGCCTCGCCACTGATGGTGACGATAATCTTGCTGGCGCGCACCTGGTGGCCGCTGGCAGTGAATTCAACGCTGGTGGCGTTGCCTTCCCATGTGACGGTCTTGGTGTCTTCGCTCACGGTCATGCCATCCATAGCGGCGAAACCGTCGCCACCATAGTTACTCGTGCCCACTTTACCAAGGCACTCAAACACAATCTTGGTGATGTTCTGGTCGCACTTGATGGTGTTGACCGAGCCCTTACCCATGCGGTAAGCGGTGCCGGCGTTGAATGCGCCGTAAGTGCTGGTAATGGTAACACCACTCAGGGTCATTTCATCACCCGTGTTCTGGGTAACTTGTGTCATACTACCCACGGTGGTACCTGCGATGAATTCAATGTCGGCCGCATAAGCCGCAACACCGAGCATTGCTACAAGGAGGAGAGATAATACTTTCTTCATACTCTTGAATAGGTTATTAAAAAGTTAATAAATAAGGTTTGTTATTAAAATTAATTTCTTGTTTTCAGTTACAGGTTGGCGCTAAAGACAGGCAGGTGGCCCGCTGGGGGTTAATCGCTTAATTTTTAGTTCCTCGCTTAATCCCACAAAGATAGGTATTTTTTTTAAATGGGCAAGCGTTTTTGCGGGTCTAATTGAGAAAATTCTTTTTTCAGCCGTCTTTTTAGTCCTCTCTTCCTCCCTTTTTGGTGCCCTGTAATTGTGAAACCGCACGGTGGGGGGCTATAGTGACGCGACCGAAAAAAACAGCCCCAAAAATGAGCGTTATTGTGCAAAAAACAGTAATTTTGCAGCCGTTTTTGTAAAAAGCTAAGACTACCACCGATGAGCGCTTCTTGGATGACTATCGTGTTGCTCGTGCTGAGCAACGTGTTCATGACCCTTGCCTGGTATGGGCACCTTAAACTTAACGACATGGGCATTTCCAGCGGGTGGCCCTTGTGGCTCGTGATATTGTTCAGCTGGGGCATCGCCCTGTTTGAATATTCGCTGCAAATCCCGGCCAACCGCATGGGCTACGCCGGCAACGGCGGCCCATACTCTCTCATCGAGCTCAAAGTGGTGCAGGAGGTGATATCGCTCACGGTCTTCACGCTGTTTGTCGTCCTCTTTTTCAAGGGCGAGCACTTGCAGTGGAACCACTTCGTGTCGTTCACACTGCTCATCGGCGCCGTATATTTCGCCTTTCTCGATTGACCGGCCGTTATTCCCCGTCGGCACCGGCAGGGTCGCCCAATTGCGCCTCGCTCAGCAGCCGGCGGGCGCGCTCGAGGTCGCGCTCGAAGACGATGACGCGCACGGCGCCGTTGTCCTGGTTGCCCATGAGGGTTGTGGCGGTGGTGTCTTCAATCACGCCGGCGATAACCCCGTTAGTCTCGAGCATGCCTTTGATGATGTAAGCATCGTAGGGGTTGTTGTACTTGACAAGTACGGCAGTTTTATCTTCCATATCGTTACTCTTTATAAAGTTTCGCAAGTCATTCACTCATTCACAATCACTTAAGAATCAAGGCCTCGCCGCGCACGCCGTTGATGGCCACCGTGAGGGGGCTGTCGAGGTGGATGACGCGCACGAGGGTGTCGTCGCCGGTGTCCGACGGCATGTCGCGCAGGTAGTCGAGGTCTATGTAGCTGTTGTCGCCGGCGGCCCCCACACTCAAGTAGCCCACACCCATCGAGGTGAGGTTCTGGAAGAAGTGGGTGCCCTGGCTGGGGTCGATGCGGCGTCCTTGCCACGAGAGCTCGACGATGACGCGCGCCTGCGAGATACTGGCCCACCGCACGGGAATGCCGAGGGCCTCGTCGCTGCTGCCCCATCGTCCCACACCGATGAGCAGGTAGTGCTCGCCGCGCGCGGCAAAGTCGTTATTGATGCGCTCAAGCGCGGCGGCGGTGTCGCGGTTGTGCTCTATTCCGAACATCTCGGGGCGCGCCATGACGATGGCCTTGATGCCGGTCATCATGCCGTGACCCAGCGCGTTATAGCACTTGATGAGGACGTTGTCGTGGGGCGCGTTCATGATGCGGTCGTCGACCATTTCCTTGCGGTCGATCATGGGACGTATCTGTAACCAGTAGAGCTCGCCCTTGATTTGCCGGCCGGCGGCGTCGGTGTCATGCCTGATGTTACCGGCAAACTCGATTTCGACGGCACGCCCCATGTGCTCCTGCCCGGTGGAGAGCATGAACGAGGTGGCCTGGGCCAGCGGGAACGCGCCGTGCTTGAGCACGTTGGCAAAGGTGACCACCTTGCGCCCGGGGTCCACGTCGTTGTCGACGATGACGCCGTTGCGGGCATTGTAAGTCGACACCATGTAGCGCAGGTGCCCGGCTTCGGCGGCCTCCTGTACGGGGAGGCCCACGATGTCGAAGCCCTCGTTGGTCGAGAACGTGTCGGGACACCGGCGCGTGTCGAGTGCCTCGAGCGTCGTCTGGGTGTCGCGCAAGGCCGTGTGCACGGTGCTCGTTTGGAGCACACGCCGCGGGTGGGCCGGCGAGAAGCGCAACGCGCGTCCGCCGTCGACGATGTGGCGCCCCAAGCCCACGGCCACCTCGACGATACCGTCGGTGGCGCGCTCGTTGCCCACGGGATAGTAGTTGAGCGATCGCCCCACGCCCGAGAACGAGGGATAGAAGAAGTCGCCGCGCTGCCGCCCCACCACTTCCTGGATGATGACGGCCATCTTCTCCTGGTCGATGACATTGCTGGTGGCCGTCATGTAAACCTTGCTATCGTGGAAAAACACCGAGGCGTAGACCGCCTTGACGGCGTCGGCCATGAGCGAGAGCATGCGGTCGCGGTCGTCGAGGCGCGGTATCATATAGGTGGCATATACGCCGGCAAACGGCTGGTAATGACTATCTTCGAGCAAACTCGACGAGCGAATGGCCAGCGGGCCCTCCATGGCGTCGCACACCGCCAGCAGGTCCTCGTTAAGCTCGGCCGGCAACTTGGCGGCCAGGAAGGCGCGCAGGATGTCGTCGTCGGGAGCGTCGCTCAGCGCTATCTGGTAGAGCGCGTTGGCTTCCATGAACTGGTCGAAGATGTCGGTGCACAGGACCACGGTGTGGGGGATGCGGATGGTGACACCCTCAAAGTTGTCGCACACCGGATTTTGCTTGATGATGGAATCGATAAAGGCCAGGCCGCGTCCTTTGCCGCCCAGCGAGCCTTGCCCGATGCGCGCGAAGTTGCTGTAACGGTCGAAGCGCCCCTTGTGGAACTCGGCCACCACGCCGCGGTTTTTCATCGTGCGATACTTGACGATGAGGTCGAAGACAAGCTGACGCACCCGCGGCACATCGTCGGGACCGGCCAAACGGTAGATTTTCAGCACCTGGGCCAGCGGGAACAGGGCGCGGGAATAGAGCCATCGCGAGATGTCGTTGCGCTGAGCGTGATAGATGAACGACGCGGCGGGAATGTCGAAGATTTGCTTTTGCAGGCCTTGCAGGTCGTGTATCAGCCCGATGGTATGGCCGTCGGCCGGGTCGCGAATCACGAAATCGCCAAAGCCGAAGTTGTCCATGATGGCACGCCCCAAGTCCACGGGCAGCTTTTTGCTGTTCTTGTCGAGGAAGGTGCCGTTGAAGGGGGCTACCAAGTCGCTGTTCTCGGTCTCGCTCGACTCGATAATCAGCGGCAGATAGGGGTCCTGGGAGCGCAGGTAATGGGCAAGTTTGATGCCGGCCTGCTTGTCTTTCACGCCGTCTTTTTGGAACGAGACGTCGCTTATGACGCCCAGCATGTTGTCGCGATACCGGTTGTAGATTTCGACGGCTTCCTCGTAGTTGCGCGCCAGCATCACCTTGGGCCGGCCTCGCATGCGCATCATACGCTCATGAGCGTTAAGCGCCTCGGTGGCAAAGCGTTGCGACTGTTGCAGGATGAAGCGATACAGGGTGGGCAGGACCGAGGAGTAGAACCTCACACTGTCCTCAACGAGCAATATCATCTGCACGCCCACGTTGTTCACATCGCCGGGCGCGTTCATCTTGTCTTCGAGCAACTTGATGATGGCCACCAGCAAATCCACATTGCCCAGCCAGCTGAACACATAGTCGACGGCGCTCAGGTCCTCGCGCTCGAGCCGGCGCGACACCTCGCGCGAGAAAGGCGTGAGCACGACAAACGGCGTGTGAGGATGCTTCGCCTTGATTTCGCGGGCACGCTCAAAGGTCTCGCTGATGTCGACACCGGGCATGGCGATAACAAGGTCGAACTGCGAACGGTCGAGCAGCTCGAGGGCGCGGTCGTAGTCGCCCACCCTCACCACGCGCGGCGGCGAACTCAAGTTGAGCGAGACATACTCGAAATAGATTTGCTCCTCCACACGGCCGTCTTCCTCCATGATGAAAGCATCGTAAGTGCTGGCGATGAGCAACACGGTATAGATGCGTTTTTGCATCAGTTTCTGGAAGGCCGTGTCCTTGAGATATAGCTGGCTGAGATATTCCTGGTTCATGTTCGTCTTGTTGCCGTGAATCATTGACAAGCCGCCTGACGGCGAAAATCGCTATTACTGGTCGATGTCGAAAAATTGCAGGTTCAAGGCGGCCATTTCGATGGCCGCAAGGGCGCCTTCGCTACCCTTGTTGCCCAACTTGCCGCCGGCACGATCGAGTGCCTGCTGCTCGTTCTCGGTAGTGAGCACACTGAAAATCACCGGAATAAGTCCACGCGAATTAAGCATAGCGCACCCTTGTGTCACGCACTGGCACACGTAGTCGAAATGAGGTGTGTCGCCGCGAATCACGCAACCTATCATGATGATGGCGTCCACGTTGTCGTCCTCGAGCAGCAGGGCGGCGGCATGGACCAGCTCGATGCTGCCGGGCACGCGCAACACCACGTGGTCCTTGCGCGGATAGCCTAACGACTCGAGCGTGCTGAGCGCGCCCTCGAGCAACGCGTCGGTGATGTGGTTGTTCCAGCGGGCCACGACGATGCCCACCCTCAGGTCTTTCACCCGAGGGATGCCGATGGGGCTGATGCCCCCGGTTTCTTGTGTGAGAATTGTTGACATAATATATTTCTTAAATTATGGGTTAGTTTTATTTTCGTTGTCGGGGTGAAGAGCCGCATGGAGGCGCGCGCCCCGGGCCGGCCCCAGCAGGGCGGCAAGTTCGTCGGGCGAAGCCTCGTTGACGCGCTTAAAACTCTTGAATTGCTTGAGCAACAGCGTTTTGGTCTTCTCCCCTACCCCTTCGATGTCGTCGAGGAGCGAGTGGATTTGCGACTTGGATCGGCGTTTGCGGTGGTGGGCGATGCCAAAGCGGTGGGCCTCGTCACGCAAGTGTTGTATCACGCGCAATGTGTCGCTGTTGCGGTCGATGTAGAGGGGCACACTGTCGCCCGGGAAAAAGAGCTCGTCAAGGCGCTTGGCGATACCTATCAAAGCCACCCGGTCGCGCAGACCCAACTCGTCCATCACCTCGACGGCGGCACTGAGCTGTCCCTTGCCGCCATCGACGATAACCAGCTGCGGCAATGACTGTTGCTCTTCGAGCAACCGCGTGTATCGGCGCGTGAGCACCTCTCTCATCTGGGCATAGTCGTCGAGTCCGCTGGCCTGTTTGATATTGAAATGCCTATACTCCTTTTTGCTGGGCTTTCCGTCGCGAAAGACCACACAGGAGGCCACGGCGTTCTCGCCGCCGGTGCTGCTGTTGTCGAAACACTCGACGTGATGCGGAAGCACAGTGAGCCGCAGGTCGCGCTGCATGGTCGTGAGCAGTCGCGTGACGCGCTGCTCGGGATTGAGTTTTTCCATGCGTTTGAGCTTGTCGGCCATGAATTGGTCCACATTTTTGAGCGCTATGGCCAGGAGCTTGCGCTTGTCGCCACGCTGCGGCACGGTGTAAGTGAGCTGCTGCAGTTTGAAGTCGGGCATCACGTTGACGATTAATTCCTTGGTGTCGCCACCAGCGTAAGTATCAGGAAATCGTGCCCGCATATCGCGAATGGCCGTCGACAGGATTTCGGCGTCGCTCTCGTCGCAGTCGCGGTCTTGGAACTTGTATTCCACGGTGAGTCCCTGCACGATGGAGCCGTTGCGCATGTGCATATAGTTGATATAGGCCGCCGTGTCGTCGCGCTTGATGGCGAAGACGTCGACATTGTGAATCGACGGGTTCACAATGACCGAGCGAGCGCGGTAGTTCTCAATAAGGCGATACTTGCGCTTGAGCTCTTCGGCTTGCTCAAATTTCAACTGCTCGGCAAGTACCATCATCTCGCTGTATAGGTAGTCGCTCACCTGCTTGGTGTCGCCGTTGAGTATCTGGCGCACGGCGGCGATGTGCTCGCCATATTCCTCGGGCGTAACGAATCCCTGGCAACAGCCCTCACAGTTCTTGATGTGGTATTGCAGGCACAACGGGTAGCGGCGCGCGGCCACCAGTTCGGGAGTGAGCGCGTGGCGGCATGTGCGCAACGGGTATAACTTGCGCAACACATCGAGTAGCGCGTGGGCCACCTCGGCCTTGGGATAGGGACCGTAATATTTGGCGCCTTTTGCCCGTTCTTCACGCGTGATAAAGACGCGTGGGTATGTTTCACGTGAAACACATATCCACGGATAGCTCTTGTCGTCCTTGAGCAGGACGTTGTAACGCGGCTGATATTCCTTGATAAGGCTATTTTCGAGGTCGAGGGCCTCTTCCTCGGTATTGACGACTATAAAGCGAAGGTCGGCGATATTGCGCACGAGCAGGTTGGTGCGTGCTACGGCGTGCTCACGGTTGAAGTAGGAGCTCACGCGGCGCTTGAGTCGCTTGGCCTTTCCCACATAGATCACCTTCCCCTCATTATTATAATAAAGGTACACTCCCGGACTGTCGGGGAGCATGGAAATTTTGAGTTTGAGGTCGGCGTCCATCGTGTTGATTGCGGGTCGTCTTAAAAAGAGAAGAGCGAGGTGACCTCGATGTCAGCCGGGAACATGTCGCGGCCGTGCAGGTCGTCAAGTTCGCAGATGAAGTTCACATACACTTTCTTCGGGTGCATCTCGTTGATAAGCTCGATGGCGGCTTTCATTGTGCCGCCGGTGGCCAGCAGGTCGTCATGCAAAAGCACAATGTCGTCGCCGGTGATGGCGTCTTGGTGCACCTCGATGGTGTCGACGCCATATTCTTTATTGTAGCTTTTCTTGAGGGTGGTGGCGGGCAGCTTTCCGGGTTTGCGCACCGGCACAAAGCCTGCGCCCAGGCGTGCGGCAAGAATAGCGCCGCCAATGAAGCCACGCGACTCAATTCCGGCCACTTTGGTGACGCCTTTGTCGGCATAAAGCGCGGTAAGCTCATCGGCGATAAGCGCGAGGGCCTCGGGGTCCTTGAGGGTGGTGGTAAGGTCCTTGAATTGGATTCCCTTGATGGGGAAATCGGGGATATTACGCACTGTGGATTTGAGTCGGTCGATTGTTTCTTGTTTCATTTTAACAGGTTGTTATAAATTGTTTTATAAATGTTCCACGTGAAACACAATTAACATCCCAAGAGCACCATGAGCACTTGCAAGTCGCTGGGCGAGACGCCGGGAATTCTTGAGGCTTGTCCCAGGGTGTCGGGGTTGATTCGTTCGAGTTTTTGTCGCGCCTCGGTGCTGAGCTGCGGCACGAGCGCATATTCAATTTTACCGCGGAGCGTGAGATTTTCGAGTCGCGAGAGTTTGTCGGCCATAGCCTGTTCACGCTCTATATATCCGCTATATTTTATCTTAATTTCGGCAGCTTCGATGATTTCGTCACGTCGCAACGTCTCCAGGTTGTCGAGTGCTTGAGCGAGAGCGGGCAACGCTTCGGCAAGACTTTTGATGGAGAGTTGGGGCCGCAGGACGAGGTCATAGAGGCGGCATCCCTGTTTGAGTGGGGTGCTTCCGGCGCGGGTGAGGACATCGTTCACCTCGTCGGGTTTCACGCTCATGTCTCGGGCGAGTCGCACAAGTCCATCGACTTGCGCAAGCTTCGTTTGCATGAGCTCAAAGCGCTCACGTGTAGCGAGGCCCAGGTCGTAAGCCAGGCGCGTGAGACGGGCGTCGGCGTCGTCCTGACGCAGTAAGATGCGATGCTCGGCTCGCGAGGTGAACATGCGGTAAGGCTCGTCGACACCTTTTGTGACAAGGTCGTCGATGAGCACACCGATATAGGCCTGATCGCGCCGCAACACCAGCGGTTCGCGGCCATTGATTTTCAGATGGGCGTTGATGCCGGCCATGAGTCCTTGTCCGGCGGCCTCCTCGTAGCCTGTGGTACCGTTGACCTGTCCGGCGAAAAAGAGGTTTTCGACGAGTTTTGTTTCGAGGCTGTGCTTGAGTTGCGTAGGGTCGAAAAAGTCATATTCGATGGCGTAACCGGGCCGATAGAACTGGGCGTTTCGCAGCGCCGGAATGTGGCTCAAGGCGTCGAATTGTACCTGCCAGGGCATCGACGAGGAGAAGCCGTTGAGGTACATCTCGTTGGTAGTCTCACCCTCAGGCTCGATGAAAAGCTGGTGGCTGTCGCGGTCGGGGAAGGTAACGAGTTTGGTCTCGATACTGGGGCAATAACGCGGCCCTATGCTTTGAATCTGGCCGTTGTAGAGTGGCGATTCGGGCAGTCCCTCGCGCAGGACGTGGTGCACTTCCTCGTTGGTATACACTATCCAGCAGGGGCGTTGCTTGAGTGTCGAGCGCACATCGGGGAGGAACGAGAAATGGTGGAAGTCGGTTTCGCCCTCTTGAATTTGGGCGGCGCTATAGTCGACAGTGCGCGCGTCGAGGCGTACCGGTGTTCCCGTCTTCATGCGGTCGGTAGTAAACCCGAGGCGCACCAGTTGCTCGGTGATTCCGTGCGAAGCCGGCTCGCTCACGCGTCCGCCTTCGATTTGCACGCGCCCCACGTGCATGAGGCCATTGAGGAAAGTGCCGGCCGTGAGAATTACGGCGCGTGCCTCAAATCGGGTGCCAAAGGCCGTTTTCACGCCGGTCACTCCCCCACCCTCACGGTCGAAAAGCAGCTCAGTGGCGCAGTCCTGCCACAACCACAGGTTGGGGGTATCGTCGAGGCGGCGGCGCCACTCGTCGATAAATCGCGAGCGGTCGGCCTGCGCGCGCGGGCTCCACATGGCGGGCCCCTTACTCTTGTTGAGCAGTCTGAATTGAATCGAGGCACGATCGGTAACGATGCCCATTTGTCCGCCCATCGCGTCTATCTCCCTCACTATCTGCCCTTTAGCGATTCCACCTACAGCGGGGTTGCAGCTCATCTGCGCTATTTTGTTCAGGTCCATGGTGATAAGGAGCGTCGCCGAACCCATTCGCGCGGCGGCACAAGCGGCCTCACATCCGGCGTGGCCACCCCCTATCACTATCACGTCATATTTATAGTTCATCTATACCGCTTAAAAGTTCAAGTGCTTGGTTCTCGTGTCGCTCCATCACCTCGCGCTCGCCGGGTCCCTTGTCGTTGATGCCGCACAGGTGCAACACACCGTGGATGATGACGCGGTGCAGCTCAGTAGCAGGATCGGCCCCCACGAGGACGGCATTGCTCTCGACAGTATCGAGCGAAATGACCATGTCGCCGGCGATGCGGCGGCTCGTGCTGTAGTCGAAGGTGATGATGTCGGTGTAATAGTCGTGTTGCAAAAACCGGCGGTTGGTGTCGAGGATATACTCGTCGTCGCAAAAGACGTAGGTCAACCGCCCTACCCTCTTGCCATGACACGCCGCCACGCGCCCAATCCATTTTTCAATCTTGGGCTCGTCGAGCTTGGGCATTTCCACCTTCTCGGCAATGAAATTTATCTCCATGAGTCGTAATCTGTCAACAAACTTACAAAGATACTCCAAAAAGCGAAATTTTCAAAGAAAAGGCGGAATTTTAATTTTTCTGCCTCAAAAACGCGCTCAAAACATCGATTTGTCGCTCAACGCATTAAGGCATTTTCGCGCTCCTGAGATTCACAAATTTGCGGCCGCTCGGCCACTTGTTCGGAAAAAAACGGCCTCTCGCGGGCATTTCACCACGCCTTGTAGCCGTGCGGGTCTCCCATGCGGTGATGTCTCCTTTTTCGGATCCCCCTCCATCCTCGAGGAAGTGTTACTGAAAGTTTGGCACGAGATTTGCAGGGAAGTATTGTGAGGGTGAAAAATAATTTGTAACTTTACCCGCCACGAAAACGAACATTCACATTAAACCACATTATAATATAAACGCTATGATTGAATACTTCACCGCCCATTTGTGGCAATTCTGGCTCCTCGTGAGCATCCTGTGCCTGATTATCGAGCTTTCTTCGGGCGACCTGTATGTGCTGTGCTTCTCGATAGGTGCCGCACTCACCATTGTGCTGTCGCTCTTCGACGGCGTGTCGTTTACCATGCAAGTGGCGGTCTTCGCGCTCGCCAGCGTGCTGTGTCTGTTCTTCGTGAGGCCGCCCCTGGTGAGGAAACTACACAAAGACGACAAGGAGCGCGCCAGCAACGCCGACGCCCTGCTGGGACGCGAAGGTATCGTGAGCCAGACCATCGTGGCCGGCCGCCACGGCCGCGTGGCCATCGACGGCGACGACTGGAAGGCCGTGAGCCCGTCGCCGGCCGACATCGCCACCGGCACCAAAGTGCGCGTCACGGGCCGCGAGAGCATCATCCTCACCGTCGAGCCGATGGAATGACCGCCCCTGTTTAAGTCTCAAAACAACATTTCATAATCCACACTTAAAAAACAAATCACACTTATGAACACCGCTTACATTATCCTGGGTGCCGTCGTGTTGCTGGTACTTATCTTTCTCAAAAAGAGTATTTTGATTATCCCGCAAAGCGAAACGCGCATCATCGAGCGCCTCGGTAAGTATCACGACACGCTCAAGCCGGGCATCAACCTCGTCATCCCGTTTATCGACCGCGCCAAGAACATCATCAGCATGTCGCGCGGACGCTACATCTACACTTACCGCATCGACCTGCGCGAGCAAGTGTACGACTTCGACAAGCAAAACGTGATTACCAAGGACAACATCCTCATGCAAATCAACGCGTTGCTCTATTTCCAAATCGTTGACCCATTCAAGGCCGTCTACGAAATCGACAACCTACCCAACGCCATCGAGAAGCTCACGCAAACCACCTTGCGTAACATCATCGGCGAACTTGAGCTCGACGAGACACTCACCTCGCGCGACACCATCAACAGCAAGCTGCGCGATGTGCTCGACGACGCCACCAACAAGTGGGGCATCAAGGTCAACCGCGTAGAGTTGCAGGACATCACGCCGCCCGTGAGCGTGCTGCAAGCCATGGAGAAGCAGATGCAGGCCGAGCGCAACAAGCGCGCCACCATCCTCACCAGCGAGGGACAAAAGGCCGCCGTCATCCTCCAGAGCGAGGGCGAGAAGACCTCGACTATCAACCGCGCCGAGGCCCAGAAACAGCAATCCATCCTGCGCGCCGAGGGTGAGGCACAGGCACGCATACGCCGCGCCGAGGCCGAAGCCATCGCCATCGAGAAGGTCACCGAGGCTGTGGGCAAGAGCACCAATCCCGCTAACTACCTCATCGCCCAAAAGTACATCGAAACGCTGCAGGCCATCGCCTCGGGGCAAAACAACAAAACCGTTTACCTGCCCTATGAGGCCTCCAACGTGCTGGGCAGCATAGGTGGCATCAAGGACCTCTTCAAGGACTCGTAACGCCTCCACACCCAAGACAAAACGCCACACTGCCGATGGCGCGCCAAAGTCGCGAAAAAGCGGCGGCGCGCCATCGCGCTTTAGCCCGCGAAAAGCGCCGTGGGGTGGGGGAGAGCGTCCACTCTCCCGACGCCATTCCACACAAAACAATGAGCAAAAATTCCACTATTCTTTGTGGTTTCGTTTTTTTTGTCTACATTTGCAATCTCATTAACATAGCCTTTTTATTATTAACAAATGAAGAAGATATTAGTCATTGGCTCAACCGGCCAAATTGGCTCGGAGCTAACCATGAAACTGCGTCGCGAATATAATGCCGGCGACGTGGTGGCAGGCTATATCCCCGGCGCTGAACCCAAGGGAGAACTTGCCGAAAGCGGCCCAAAAGAGGTGGTCGACATCACTAACGCCCAACAGATTGCCGACGTCGTGAAACGCTACGACATTGACGCCATCTACAACCTTGCGGCACTGCTGAGCGCCGTGGCCGAGCGCAAGCCGTTGCTGGCCTGGCACATAGGCATCGACGGATTGCTCAACGTGCTCGAGGTGGCGCGCGAGCACGGTTGCGCCGTGTTCACCCCCAGCTCGATAGGCTCCTTTGGGCCTAACGCGCCCAAGGACGGCACCCCGCAAGACACCATCCAACAGCCGCGCACCATCTATGGCGTGACCAAGGTGACGGGCGAGTTGCTGAGCAACTACTATTTCATGCGCTATGGCGTCGACACGCGCTCGGTGCGTTTCCCGGGCCTCATCTCCTACGTGACGCCTCCGGGCGGCGGCACCACCGACTATGCCGTCGACATCTACTACAGCGCGGTTCGTGGCGAGAAATTCCGTTGTCCCATCAAGGGCGGCACGTTCATGGACATGATGTATATGCCCGACGCGTTGCGCGCCGCCATCGAAATCATGGAAGCCGACCCGACGAAGCTGCACCACCGCAACTCGTTCAACATCGCCTCGATGAGCTTCGACCCCGAAATCCTGTACCGCAACATCAAGAAGTATGTGCCTGATTTCGAGATGATTTACGACATCGACGAGCTCAGGCAGGGTATCGCCGAATCGTGGCCTAACAGCCTCGACGACACCTGCGCCCGCATCGAGTGGGGATGGAAGCCGGAGTATGACCTCGACGCGATGACGCGCCACATGCTCGAGCAACTGCGCATCAAATTTGCCGCCGAAGACCACAAGGCCTGACAATGAACCTCCCGCCCCCCGACGAGCTGCGGCGCGACACCCGGGCACAGCCCTTCTTCGAGCTGGTGCTTGAGGCGTTGCCCTATAGCCCAAACGAGGGACAGGAACAAGTAATAGCGGCATTTGCCCATTTCCTCTTTCGGGGCGCCACGCGCAGCGCTTTCGTGCTCAACGGCTATGCCGGCACGGGGAAGACGTCGCTGGCGGGCGCCCTGGTGCGTGCCCTCATGGGGCTGCACATGAAAACCGTGCTACTGGCCCCCACAGGCCGCGCGGCACAGGTTTTCAGCGAGTATGCCGGCCACCAGGCCTACACGATACATCGCCGCATCTATCGCCAGGACAGCTATCAGGGCGAGGGGTTTTCGCTGGCCGAAAACAAGCACACCCACACCCTTTTTATCGTCGACGAGGCCTCGATGATAGCCAACTCGCCGGGCGAGGCCGGCGCCACCTTCGGGTCGGGCCGCCTACTCGACGACCTCGTCACCTACGTCTATTCGGGCGACGGGTGCCGACTCATGCTCATGGGCGACACCGCGCAGCTACCGCCTGTGGGACAACTCGAAAGTCCGGCATTGAGCACGCACGTGCTGGGCGGCTACAACCTCACCATCTACGACTTGCGGCTGCGTCGCATCGCGCGTCAAGCCGCCGGCAGCGGCATCCTTCACAACGCCACGCTGGTGCGCGACATCATCGACAGCGGCATGCTTGTGTCGCCGCGCCTCGAGGTGGAAGGCCGCGACGACATCGAGAGCATCACGGGTGAATTCCTGCTGGAGGCCATTAGCGACAGCTACGACACCGGCGGGCTCGACGAGACGATTATCGTGACGCGCAGCAACCGCCGCGCCACGCTGTTCAACGCAGGTGTGCGCAACCAAATTCTCTATCGCGAGGAAGAACTTGCCGTGGGCGACCTGCTGCTGGTGGCCAAGAACAACTACTACTGGGCCGCCGACAGCAAGGAAGTCGATTTCATCGCCAACGGCGACCGCGTGGAAGTGCTGCGCATCTGGGGCGAGGAAGAGCGCCTCTACGGGCTGCGATTTGTCAACGCCACCATCCGCCTCACCGACCGCGACGGGCTCGAGCTCGACGTGAAAATCATCCTCGACAGCCTCTTCAGCGATACGCCGGCACTCACGCGCGAACAAACCGACGGTCTCTTCAATGGCGTCATGGCCACCCTCGAGGGCGACCGCCGCCACCGCTTCACCCAACTCAAGGCCGACCCTTACTTCAACGCGCTACAGGTGAAATTCGCTTATTGCATCACCTGCCACAAGGCGCAGGGCGGCCAGTGGCAAAACGTGTTCATCGACATGGGGTCAATCATGCCCGACGCCTTCGAGCAACTCGATTTCCTGCGCTGGCTCTACACCGCGCTCACACGTGCGCGCCGTCACGTGTACCTTGTCAACACGCCGCGCGCGTTGCTTGCCACAAGCAACGAGTGACGAATGAGCGCGCCACTCAATTGAGCGTGAGATCCAGGTCCTTGACCATGGAGGCGAACTCGGGGTTGCGCCGCATCAGGTCCTCGACAATCTCGCGGTCGGTCATCGCTACCGGCTTGGGGGCACCCTCGTTTATTTTCACCACGAGCGACAGCATGTCGTTGTCCACCTCATTACGCAGGAAAGCGAGCAGCGACGTCATGTGGGTCTCCATGACCTGCACCTGTGCCTGGCTTTCCACTTTAGCGCGATAAGTGACGTCGTCGAGGCGTTCGGGCTGGCTATTGCGCAGGCACGAGAGCAACAGCTGCTCGCGCGGGTGGGTGTCGATATACTTTTGCCAGGCGCGGTTCAAGTCGTCGGCGGTAAACGCCGTGCGGCGCGTCGTCGCCGGGGGTTGTTGTGCCGCCGCCGGCGCTGGCGCGGCGGCAGGCTGCCGATTCACCATGATGCGCGACACGGGACGCGGCGCAGCTCCCGTCGCCGATGGCGTAGCCGGTGACGCGGCGACCGGTGCCGGCGGCGCAGGTTGCGGCCGGGCGGCAGGTTGCGGCTGCACTTGCGGCTGGGCCGGTTGCTGGGCCGGTTGCTGTGCCGGTGTCACTTTTTTCAAGGCCGGCTGCTGCGACTGCTGCAGTGGGGTGGGGGAGAGGAGCTGACACAGCTTGATGAGGGTGAGTTCGACGAGGAACTGCTTATTGGTGGCGGTGCGATAATTGAGGTCACACGTGTTGCACAGGTCCAGCGCGCGATAGTAGAACGCCGGCGCAAACCGCTTGGCCTGCTCCACATGGCGGCGGGCCACGTCGTCGTTCATCTCGAGCAACACGGCGGTAGCCGGTGTGAGGGCCACCATGAGGTCGCGCAGGTGCTGTGCCAGGCCGTTGATAAAGAACTGCGAGTCGAAGCCCTTGTCGCGTATCTCCTTGTAGATGAGCAGGGCCTGGGGCACGTCGCCCGTGAGGAACGTGTCGTCGAGGCGGAAGTAGTAGTCGTGGTCGAGCACGTTGAGGTTATCGAGCGCGCTCTGGTAAGTAATGTGGCCGCCGCTCGACGCCGCCACCTGGTCGAAGATCGACAGGGCGTCGCGCATGGCGCCGTCGGCCTTTTGCGCTATCACATTGAGCGCCGCGCCCTCGGCCTCGATTCCCTGGTCGGCGGCCACGCGCTCGAGTTGCTCAACGATGTCGGGGACGGTGATACGCGCGAAGTCATAGATTTGGCACCGCGACAGGATGGTGGGGATAATCTTTTGCTTCTCGGTCGTCGCGAGGATGAAAATGGCGTACTCCGGCGGCTCCTCGAGCGTCTTGAGGAAGGCGTTGAACGCCGCGTTCGACAGCATGTGCACCTCGTCGATGATAAACACGCGATAGCGTCCCACCTGCGGCGGAATCTGCACCTGCTTGATGACCGTGTGGATATCCTCCACGCTGTTGTTGCTCGCCGCGTCAAGCTCCATGATGTTGTAGCTGCGCTGCTCGTTGAAAGCCGCGCACGACTCGCACTCGTTGCAAGGCTCGCCGTCGCCCTTGGGGTGCTGGCAGTTGATGGCCTTGGCAAAGATGCGCGCGCACGTCGTCTTACCCACGCCGCGGGGCCCGCAGAACAGGTAGGCATGAGCCAATCGCTGGCTGGCGATGGCCGTCTTGAGGGTGTGGGTGAGCGCGCGTTGCCCCACCACGGTGTCGAAAGTCGCCGGCCTGTATTTGCGTGCCGACACGATATATTTTTCGCTCATTGGAATAATGAAATTATCTACGTTAACGTTCAGCACACAAAGTTACACATTTCCCGCGGGCCTTGCAAATTTTTCGGTCCGCGGCATCGCCCGACCATGCGCGAATCACCCCCCGTCGGCCCGCTCCGCCGGCGAGGTCACGCCACCGGGGCGCGCGCCGTGACGAAGCCTCATCACCTACCCGAAAAGTATATTTTTCCACTTTTTTTGTATAGCAAGCGGGACTCTCGAGGCCCCGAAAGCCGCACTACAGGAACAAACAATTTTTCTCTTTTAGCCCTCATTTCCATGAAAAGTATTATCGAAATTCGTGGTTTTACGGAGCATTTAAAACTATTGAGAAAATTTCCCGGAAAATTCTTGTAAATATAATCGAAAATGCCTATATTTGTTTCAATTAGCTCAAGATTCTAACCACCCTGTTGACTAATTCCTGAATATTTATAAATTATTTCTAACCATTTTTATCTTGAATAGCTTATGAAAAAAATCTATCTGTTTTTCATGTGCTTTCTGCTGGCATTCTTCGCCTCACCGCCGGCAGCAATAGCCGAAACCCTTACCGTCGCCGACGGCACCAAAACAAACAACTATGTGCCCGTTTATGGCAATAGTTGGAGTTCCACTGGAGCAGCTTGTCAGATGATATATTCATCTACTTTGCTCAATGATATCCCAGTCGGTTCTAAAATCACATCAATTACTTTTTACGCCACCGCGAGCATCAGTTCTCGATTAGGAACCAGCACTGTTGCTGTCAGTTTAGGAAACACGAACGCTTCCACGATTAATACCACATTGGACGCGATGGCCAGTAATCGTGCGGGCATGACCATGGTATTTACCGGCAATCTGCCAACAGGCAGCAATACAATGACCATTACATGCGGTAATGAATTTATTTATGATGGGAGCAATTTAATTGTTGATTTGCTCGTCACCAGTGGTTCCGGTTCTTACGCTCAATCTTGGTATGGTGTAGATGCAACCGACAAAACATCGGTTGAGACAACCGGAAGTTATGTTTATTCCGAATCTTTCCTGCCCAAAATGACCATTAACTATGAGCTGGGAACGCTTCAGGACTATGCCGCTAAAATAACGCCGAGTGAAGAGGATGGCTTGTCATTTGGGACAATAATGATTAATTCAGGCAAAACCCTGGATGTAACAGTAAAGAACACCGGCGCTAACGCGTTCACACCGGCTGCCTCTATCGCCGGAACAGGGTTCAGCACCGCTTTCACGGGTACCGAACTGGCAAGCGGACAAACAGCCACAATACCTGTTGTGTTTAGCCCCACCGCTATTGGTGATTATACCGGCACATTAACCGTTAACTGTGGAGACGCCGGCACATTTAACTTGCCCTTAACCGGTAGCTCCGCCTACGAGAAGACAGTGTGCGACGAGACTAGCACCAGCGATTACTTGCCCATCTATGGTTATTACTATGACGAGAAGCAGATTAACCAGATGATTTACCCCTCAAGCATGCTTGAGGACATGGTAGGCAAAAAAATCAAGAGCTTAACATTCTATACCTCCAACGAGTATTTCAAGGACGGTAAATACAATGTGTCGATTGGCACGACCACCCAGTCGGTTTTCGCCACGACACCCACCCGCTTAACCGGCCTGACGCTTGTTGCCAGCGACCTTGTCGCTGTCGCGGGCGCGAAGGAAATCACCATCACTTTTGATGAGCCTTTCGTGTATAGCGGCAACAATCTGGTTATCGACTTTGAGGTTACCACTGCAGGCTCCTACGGTAGCTCGCGGACTTATTTCTATGGCGCTAACCAGGAAAGCGCCACGTCATTCCACAGCTACGGAAGTTCGATAAACGCCAATGGCGTATATAACACCTCAGCCAACACCCGTAACTTCTTGCCCAAGGTCAAATTCGGGCTGGAGGACAACGATGGGCCTCTCACGCCTGTTATCACCGCCAACCCGACTGCGGTGAGCGGCTTGGAGGCTATGGTGGGCGGCACGCCCGCTACCGCCATGGTCACCGTTACCGGCGCCAACTTGACGGGCGACATCGCCGCCGCTATTGTGGAGGAGAACTCGCCGTTCAGCATCACGCCGGCCACGATAGCCCAGACCAATGGCGCCGCCACCGGCACGATAACCGTCACTTATACCCCGACGGCCGCCGGTACCCACACCGGCACGCTGCGCCTGACCAGCGCCGACGCCACGAGTGTCGACGTTGCCCTGAGCGGCACCGCCACATTGCCTCCCACGCCCACCATCACGACGTCGGTCGACGCGTTGACAATCAACGCCTTTGTGGGCGAGACCGCGACGGCCACCTTTACCGTTACGGGCGCCAACATTGAGGGCGACATCACCGTGGCTGCCGGCGAAGGCTTCACCGTGAGCCCGGCCACCATCGCCGCCGCCGACGCCGCCAATGGCGTCAACGTCACCGTGACCTACGCTCCCCAGGCCGCCGGCAACGCCACCGGCACGATTACGCTCACCAGTGCTAACGCCGAGACCGTGAACGTGGCCGTGAACGCCACCGCCGTGGTTCCCGTCGTGAGCGGCACGGTGACTCCCGCATCGCTCACCTTCAGCTGCCAGGAAGGCCAAAGCACGACCGGCACCCTCACCGTCGAGAACACCGGCAACCGAGCCTTCACGCCGGCCTTCAGCGGCATTGAGGCCCCGTTCAGCATTGAAGCTGCCACCGAGGTAGCCGCCGGCTCGAGCACGGCGTTCACCGTAACCTATGCTCCCGAAGCCGTGGGCACCCACACCGGCACGCTCACCGTCACCATCAACGGCGAGGCCACCACTGTCACCCTTAACGGTACCGCCCTCGAGGCTCCCGAAGGTGGCGAGCTCACCGTGGCCGAGAGCACCAGCACCAACGACGCCAACCTATCGAGTATCGCTCCCATCTATGGTGGTAAATACAACACCACCGGACGGGTGCAAATGCTCTATCCCGCATCGTTAATCACCGACCTGGTGGGCAAGCAAATCACCAAAGTCACCTTCCGCCACAAGGGCGCGGTTTACTTCAGTGGTGGTACTGTGGAAGTGAGTATCGGTGAGACCGAGAATGCCAACTTGCAATCGGGTCTCGTTGACGAAAGCACTTTAACCGCCGTAGCTACCGTTTCGCCCATTGGCAAAGCGTTTAACAGCGAATATTACCTCACCTTTGAATTCACCAAGCCCTATGTTTACAACGGCGGCAACCTGGTGATTCAAACCAACGTCACCACCAAGGGTAACGAAGCACGCAGCAGGTTCTATGGCCAAACGACCAGCCAACTGGGCTTGGGCAATAATCTCACTACCCTCGCCACGAGTTACACCGCACAGAGCGGTAACGGATACAGCACTACGTTCCTGCCCCAGGCCACCTTCACCTATGAGACGGCCCGCGGCGTGGTCCTCGTCTCGCCCGACAACGGCGTGCTCAACTTCGACCGCGTGAGCGTCAAGGGTCACAAGACCCTGAACGTGACTGTGAAGAACCTCAACGCGGTTGCCGTGGTGCCCACGTTCAGCGAGCTGTCTTATCCTTATAGCGTGGCAAGCGCTCCGGCAAGCATCGGCGCCAACGAGGAAGGCACCATCGCCATCACGATGGCCCCCAACAACGACACCGAGAGCGTGGAATATAACAATGTGACGCTCACCATGAGCTTCAGCGATGGCGGTTCGCTGCCCATCACTCTCAACGGCACGAGCCATGTGAACGAGCCCACGATGACCACCGACGACTTCGCGGCTATAGAATATACTTGGGAAGACGAGGAAGGCACCCACACCAGCAACCTGGCCGAGGTGGCCACCGAGCCTGCCCAGATGGTAGCCCTCATGCGCGAGGTGTACACCAACCGCAACATCCCCGGTAACTGGTACCGCGGCTACACCTCGGCCGGCGTGCCCGACCGCGAGGTGGCCTATCCGGCCATCGGTACCATCGTTTACGGCACCGACGGATATGACTACGCCGACAGCTACGGCTGGAACATCGGCTTCAGCGAAAATGTGAGTGAGCACATTGTGGCCAACAGCCTTTATCCCCAGTACCGCTACTTCAACCCCGACGAGTACAAGCCGCTCAAGGAGGGCATCACCCTGTTGCTCGTTGAGATGAACGACAACAACGTGCACGACGACGGCACCTGGGACGAGGTCGTGGCAAGCATCAGCAACAACAAGCCCGCCACCCACGAGGCGCTGTGCAACCTGTTTGGCACCGTGTTCAAGAGTGTGCGCGTCATCACCGAGTCGCGCCGTATGGGCGCCGGTGAGGAAGCCGGTACCATCTTCAAGCTCGACGCCGACAAGCTCAACCGCTTCTTCCTGCTGGCCAAGGGCCGCCTGCGCATGTTCAGTCTCGACGTGGACCGCATCACCGGCTCGTTCATCGATGCCTCCAGCACCAGCAACGGCTATCGCGAGACCGAGGAAATGGGTCCGTTCTACCAGATGTTTGAGCAGCTGAGCCCGGTCGACTTGGGCGACGTGGCCGAGATTACCGACGTCTATCAAGACTTGGTTGACATGAAGACGTTTGTCATCGAGCACGACTGCCAGTCGATTCCGTTCGTGAGCAGCAGCGGCGTGGTGGGACACGAGTTCAACATGTACGGCAAGGATTCGAAGACCGACGACTGCCAGGACGTGCGCGACCTGATGATTACCATCCCCGAGCGCCGCATGCAATGGTGGAGCGAAGGAGCCGGCAAGAGCAACAGCCGCGACGGTATCCAGACCGAGAACGACCAAAACGACATGTACCAGAACTACAACAAGCAGTATGCGCCCAAGATGGGTCTGTTTGTCATCAAGCAATATGACATTGAAGGCGAAAAGCAAGAAAACGCCAATGTCTACGACTTGCACCTGAGCTGGACCTCCAACCTGCTCGAGTTCCTGCCCACGGGCTATGGTATGTACACCCTGTACCGTGTTGTCACCAACGCCGACGGCACGAAGACCTATGTCAAAGTCACCGACAACCTCGACCCGAACACCTACTCCTATGTGGACCACATCGAGATGCTGGAGACCGGACAAGTGGTCACCTACGTCGTGCAGGGTCAGGACAAGGAGCAATTCTTGAGCCTGCAGCTGTCGAACGAGGAAAGCTTCGTGATTCCCGGCCTCGACCGCGCCGAGCAACTGCGCATCGAGCTCAACAGCGACTACTATTACAGCCGCTACGACGCCGCCACCAAGACCAACAACTATTCCAACTCGCTCATCGCCAACAACACCGTGGGCACTAACGTGAAAGCCAACTACCTGAGGGTGTGGCAAGAAGGCAGCGACGTGGGTATGTTCAAGTTCTGGCGCGCCACGCTCAAGACCGTCGACGGACAAGAAGTAGTCGACAAAGAGAATGCCGTCAACTTCGCCAACTGCAAGGTCACCGCATTCGACGCCACCACGGGCGGTACCCTCGCCTACGAGGCCGGTGACGACCAAACCGACTTCAGCGGCAAGCCTTACGGCGCCGGCTATCACGCCAATGCCGCCACCTCGACCATCTCGATTGATGAGAACGGCAACGTGGTGTTCGATGGCCTGAAGCTCTACGACAACTTCAGCGTGAGCGTGGAAGACAACACGCACCCCTCGGTGTATGTCTACTATGTGACACTGCAAACCGCCGTGCCCTTCAACCTCAACGACGAGGGCACCGAGACGAGCGACATGGCCACCAGTAACACCGTGAGTGTGCCGGTCTACAAGACCGAGATGGCGATGAACCCGCTCACCGCGCAAGACGTGGAAGACGATGTGACCCACCAGATTCCCGCTTCGACCGACTTTAACCTGCAAGCACGTTACAGCGGCAAGAGCGAAATCCTGGCTTACTATATCTATCGATGGGCCGACAAGAAGACCGCTGCCGAACAACGCTCCATCTACGAGGACGACGGCGCCGATGCCTCGCCGCAAGGACAGGCCGGCAACCAGGGTGAATACTACACCGTGGCAATGAACGCCGATTACACCGACCGCACCGAGAACTTCACCATGGACGCCGAAGGCAACCACAACGACGTCACCGCCCTGTTCAAGGACAACTTCATGGTGAAAGAGGCTCAAAACGGCGACACCTACACCTACGCGCCTGTGGTGGAACTCTTCGCTCCGGCAGCCGCCGTGAACCCCACCGACAATACCGACCGCAAGGACTATAACACCTACGGCGGTCCGCAGCAAATGACTGCCGGTGGCGTACTCGAGGTCAATGTGGAGCCCATGCGCAGTGAATATACCTGGACCGCCAACGGAAAGACCTACGCTTACTACAACGTGTTCCTCGATGTCAACACCCTCGACTTGCCCGAAGGATACGAGGTGGCTAAGGTTCGCGCTTGGCGCAAAATCGCTCCCCAGTACCTGGGCGAGCAAGAACCCGGCGGCAAAGTGCCCGATTACACCCACCGCCTGAACCTCGATGTCAACGGCGAATATAAGTTTGTCGACAAAGAGGCTTGCCAGCAGGGCGAAGCCCTGGGTAACGAACTGGTAGGCTCGGCCGGCCAGCACATCTACTCGGGAACATTCGGCGCTCTCAAGCTTGAGGCCGGCGAGGAGATTCCCATGGACTTCGTGGTGCGCGTTTACTTCACCAAGAGCGCTTCGCAAGGCCAGGGTGCTCCCATGCTCAAAGCCGAGAGCAACCAGCCTTACTATATTGCCGAATATACCGTGAGCGACAAGCTCACCAGCAACGTCGTTACCGGCATCATCGGCATTGACGGCGCGGCCCATATCACCGGCGTGAAGTACTACAACGCGCAGGGCATGGAGAGCGCCACACCGTTCCAGGGCGTGAACATCGAGGTGATCACCTACGATGATGGCACCCGCAGCACCCGCAAGGTGCTTCGATAAGACACCCCCTTATTCCTAATACCCACCCGACGAGGGCGGCCCGACACCATGGGCCGCCCTCTTCTTTTAGCGCCACAATTCACGTCAAAAAAGGTGACGACGAAAAAAAATGTCGCAAAATGCTTGGCGATTAAAAAAAATGTTGTACCTTTGCAGTCGAATTCGCAAACAACATGCGCGAGATTCAATGACTCCGTGGCTCAGTTGGTAGAGCAACTGACTCTTAATCAGTGGGTCGTGGGTTCGAGCCCCACCGGGGTCACCAAAGCCAATGGCAAAAATGCCGTTGGCTTTTTTTTTGTCATTCGTGGAACAGAAAACCGTTTTCAGGTCGGGCAACGACACGCTCCTTGACGACAACTCCCACAAGAAGCGCCTCGACACGCTCATCGACTACTGCAAGGCCGGGCTACTCGCCACATCCACATTGCTCCCCACATAGGCTTCACGTGACACACAGTGCCTGGTGCCACTAAGGCGTCAAGGGAAACGCCGGGCGCGCCGATTCTATAATATGAAATATTTCGGGAAGTTGCGAGTTTCGCCGAAAATCGCTAAATTTGCACTTTCACTTTCCCCTTAATATTGATTTTATGCTTCGAAAAATAAGAATTGTGCTTGCGATGGTGAGCTTCGCGCTGCTCACGCTGTTACTGCTCGACTTCACGGGCACGCTGCATCGCTGGCTGGGATGGCTGGCGCGCGTGCAGGCCGTTCCGGCCGTACTCGCCCTCAACGTGGTAGTGCTCGCGGTGCTCGTGGTGGCCACATTGCTGCTGGGACGCGTCTACTGCTCGGTGGTGTGTCCGCTGGGCATCATGCAGGACATCATTTCGCGGTTGCGCGGCAAGAAGGCGCAACGCCGTTTCTCCTATTCGCGCGAGAAACGGTGGCTGCGCTACACGCTGCTGGCCGTCTATGTGGCCGGCGTGGTGATGGGCGTGGGCGTGCTCACAGCCTTGTTCGACCCCTACGGCGCCTACGGACGCATCGCGCAAAACCTGCTACAGCCCCTCTACCGGTGGGGCAACAACGCGCTGGCCGCCGTGGCCGAGCACTATGAGAGCTACGCCTTCTATAGCACCGATGTGTGGATAAGGTCGTTACCCACATTTATCGTGGCCGCCGTCACCCTGGTGGCGGTGGGCGTGCTGGCGTGGCGTGGCGGGCGCACCTACTGCAACACGCTGTGTCCCGTGGGCACCACGCTGGGCCTGCTGTCGCGGTTTGCCATCTTCAAGGTGCGCCTCGACGAGCGCAAATGCATCTCCTGCGGCAGCTGCTCGCGCCGCTGCAAAGCCTCGTGCATCGACGTGGAAAACCATCGTGTGGACTACTCGCGATGTGTCGTGTGTGGCAACTGTCTCGAGGCCTGCAAAGTGGGCGCACTGACTTATCGCGCCGGCAAGCCGTCGCCGCGACACGACCAAGAAGAGAGCGACACGCGGCCCATCGCCGTCGATGAGAATAAGAGGGCCTTCCTTGTGGCCGGCGCCGCGGCCCTGAGCGCCGCGGCCCTGGCCCAAGCACGCAAGAAGCGCGATGGCGGTCTGGCCGTCATCGAGGACAAGAAAGAACCCGCACGCGAGATGCCCGTGTTGCCGCCCGGCGCGCTGAGCGCGCGCCACTTCGCGCGGCACTGCACGGCCTGCCAGCTGTGTGTGGCGCAATGCCCTAACGGCGTGCTGCGCCCCAGTGGCGACGTCTTCACGCTGATGCAGCCGGTGATGGGCTTCGACCACGGCTATTGCCGTCCCGAGTGCAATCGTTGCGGCCAGGTGTGCCCGGCGGGCGCCATCGTGCCGCTGGAGCTCGACAAGAAAGTGTCGACTAAGATAGGTCACGCCGTCACCATCCGCGAGAACTGCCTGCCCCACGTGAGCCGCGACGAGAAGGGTGACCCGGTACAGTGCGGCAACTGCGCGCGCCATTGTCCCAACGGCGCCATCATGATGGTCGACGACGAGACGGTAGAAGGCGCCATGGTGCCTATCGTCAACGCGGCACGCTGCATCGGGTGTGGCGCGTGCGAATATGTGTGTCCATCGCGCCCCTTGTCGGGTATCTACGTCGAAGGTCACGACACCCAGCAGCTCGTTTGATTGAGTTTTTACAGATAATAATTTTTTCGATTCACCAACCCGCATGGAACCAAACAAAATACAGCCCCAACACATCAACCGCCGGCGATTCCTTCAGCTCATGGGCGGTACGGCCGTGGTCACGGCCGGCGCGCTCACGGCCTGCCGCACCAAGAACGACAGCACAAGCGACATTCCCGAGCCCACCGGAAAAATGACCTACCGCGACAATCCCAATACCGGCGACCACGTGTCGCTGCTGGGCTACGGCATGATGCGACTGCCCATCGAGGGCGGCGGCAGCGGCCGCGAAAACCCCGACGCGCCCATCGACCAGGAACTCGTCAACGAGGAGGTGGACTATGCCATCGCCCATGGCGTCAACTACTTCGACACGTCGCCTGCCTACTGCCAGGGACGCAGCGAAACGGCCACCGGCATCGCGCTGAGCCGCCACCCGCGCGACAAATACTACATTGCCACCAAGCTCTCCAATTTCTCGCCCGAGACATGGTCGCTCGAAGCCTCGCAAGAGATGTTCCACAACTCGCTCAAGGAGTTGCGCGTCGACTATGTCGACTACATGCTCCTGCACGGCGTGGGAATGGGCAACGACGGCGTGGAGGAGTTCAACAGCCGCTATATGGACAACGGCCTGCTCGACTGGCTCGTGGAGCAAAAAGCCGCCGGAAAGATTCGCAACCTGGGCTTCAGCTACCACGGCGACATCGCCGTGTTCGACAACCTGCTCGAGTGGCACGACACAGGCGATTACCATTGGGACTTCGTGCAAATCGAGCTTAACTACCTCGACTGGCGCCACGCCAAGGAAATCAACACCCGCAACACCAACGCCGAATACCTCTACCACGAGCTCGAGAAACGCGGCATTCCCGCCGTTATCATGGAGCCGCTGCTGGGCGGACGACTTGCCGACGTGCCCGATGCCATCCTCAAGCAAATGAAACAGCGCGACCCCGACGGCACCGTGGCCCGCTGGGCGTTCCGCTATGCCGGCACGCCGCCGGGCGTGCTCACCGTGCTTAGCGGCATGACTTTCATGGAACACCTCAAGGACAACCTCAACACTTACTCACCGCTGGTGCCCATCACGGCCGAAGAAGACGCTTTCCTGATGAAAATCGCCGACCAAATGGTGGCCCTGCAAACCATCCCATGCAACGACTGCAAGTACTGCATGCCGTGCCCTTACGGTATCGACATTCCCGCCGTTTTCACACACTACAACAAGTGCATCAAAGAAGGGAATCTCATCGAGAGCGACAAAGACGACGACTACAGCCGCGCGCGACGCGCCTTCCTCGTGGGCTACGACCGCTCGGTGCCGCGACTGCGACAGGCCGACCACTGCACGGGCTGCGGACAATGCACGGGCCACTGCCCGCAACGCATCGACATTCCGCGCGAGTTGCGCCGCATCGACGAACACGCCGAAGCCCTGCGCCGACATGACGTGAGTTTGTAGATATTAGATGTTAGTTAGCTTTTAGCTCACCGCTTGTCTACTTGTCTACTCGTTTACTCATTTACTCGTCTACTTGTTTACTCTTAAAAAACTATGAAAAAGAAAACCATGCTCGAGCTGGGGCGCATGAGTCCTGAGGAGTTTAGCCACGCCGTCAAGATACCGCTCACCGTGGTACTCGACGACGTGCGCAGCGAACTCAACGTGGGCAGTATCTTGCGCACCGCCGACGCCTTTGCCGTCGAGCGCGTGGTGATGTGTGGCATCACCGGCAAGCCGCCCAGTCACGAGATACACAAAACGGCACTCGGCGCCGAGGATAGCGTGGCTTGGACCTATTGCCCCAGTGCCCTCGAGGCTGTGGAGGCGCTCAAGCGCGACGGCTATCATGTGGCGGCCGTCGAACAAGTGCACGGCAGCGTGAGCCTCGAGCAGGTGACGACACCGCCCGCCGCACGCGTGGCCCTTGTGCTGGGCAACGAGGTGAAAGGCGTGGCGCAGGAAGTCGTCGACGCGTGCCACTCGTGCCTCGAGCTGCCGCAATGCGGCACGAAGCACTCCCTCAACGTGGCGTGCACCGCCGCCATCGTGATGTGGCACTTCTTCAACCTCCTGCGCTCGTAGTAACAAGAAAGGCCGAGACATGTCTCGACCCACTGTACCTTTATTTTCAAGGCTTGCCGTTACTTGTTGAGCTGGTTCTCGACGATGTCGGTGAGCACGTCGCGCATCTCAAGTCCGGCGGCACGCACCTGCTGCGGAATGAAGCTGGTGGCCGTCATGCCGGGCGTAGTGTTGATTTCGATGAGGTTGATGCGGTCGCTGCCGTCGGCCTCGCGCGAGACGATATAGTCCACGCGAATGATGCCGTTGCAGTCGAGCAAGTCGTAGAGGTGCGACGTGAGCGCCTGCAGCGATGCCGTGAGTTCGGCCGAGATGCGTGCCGGCGTGATTTCGTCCACCTGGCCGTTGTACTTGGCATCGTAGTCGAAAAACTCGTTGTCTGTCACCACCTCGGTCACAGGGAACACCACGCTCTTGTCGCGTGTCTTGTAGCAACCCACGGTGACCTCGGTGCCTTCCACATATTGCTCCACCATCACGCTGCCACACAGCTCGAAGGCCGAAGCCAGCGCGGCGCTCAGCTGGTCGAGACGTTTCACCTTGGTCACGCCGAAGCTCGATCCGTCGGCCGTAGGCTTGACGAAGCACGGCAATCCCAGCCGCGCGACGATTTGCTCGTCGGTGAGCCGGCGCGGCTTGCCGCGTCGCAACATCACGCTTTGCGGCACATTCACGCCAAAGGAGCGCAAGAAGTTGTTGAGCACATATTTGTCGAACGTGAGCGCCTCGACGAGCACATTGCAAGTGGAGTAGGGGATACCCAGCATGTCGAAGTATCCTTGTAGCACACCGTTCTCGCCCGGCGTGCCGTGGATGGTGATATAGGCGTAATCAAAAGTGACGCGGCCCTTGTCGCCGGCAAACGAGAAGTCGTTGCGGTCGATGGGTGCCGTAGCGCCATCGGCGAGGCACACATGCCAGTCGCTGCCACGCATCACAACGATATAGATTTCGTACCTGTCGTGGTCAAAAAAGCCGTAGAGCCCTTGCGCCGAACGCATCGACACCTCATGCTCCGACGAATCGCCACCACACACGATAGCTATCGTTTTTTTATCAGTGCTTGTTTTCATTGTTAATCTGTGTAATTCTTTTTGTCATGCGGCACGCGCCGCGATTTCAGCCTGCAAAGATAAGGCGAAAGCGACGAAACGCCAAAATTTTAGTGCTCGAAAACTGGGGTTCGCTCGAAAAAGTGTAACCCTGCGATAATTATTCGTTCGAAAAAATCAAAAAAATAGCGATTATTCGCTCGAAAAAGCGTAACTTTGCGGCGCGAAAAATAACTCAACCTACAACACATAGTGGGGATTTGTGCTGCTTGCAACCACTCTAAAGAAATGCTAAAATCGCAATTCTGCCCCACATTGTGCGTTTTATTAACAAAAAATAAATTGACACAATGAAAGAATTAAACCCCAACCACTACCTCTTCACGAGCGAAAGCGTGAGTGAAGGGCATCCCGACAAAGTCGCCGACCAAATCAGCGACGCTATCCTCGACCAGTTCCTGGCTTTCGACCCGCAGAGCAAGGTGGCGTGCGAGACCCTCGTGACCACCGGACAGGTGGTCATCGCCGGCGAGGTGAAAAGCGAAGCCTATATCGACCTGATGGACGTCACGCGACAAGTGATTAGCGGCATAGGCTACAACAGAAGCGAACTCAAGTTTGACGCCGACGCCTGCGGCGTGCTCAGCGCGCTGCATGAGCAGAGCGAAGACATCAACCGCGGCGTGGAGCGCGCCACCAGCGAGGAGCAGGGCGCCGGCGACCAGGGCATGATGTTCGGCTACGCCTGCAACGAAACACCCTCGTTCATGCCCCTCACCCTCGACTTGGCCCACACCATTCTCCGCGAACTCGCTACGTTGCGCAAGGGCCGCGTGCTTCCCTACCTGCGTCCCGACGCCAAGAGCCAGGTGACGGTGGAATATGACCGTGCCACGCGCCGGCCGGTGCGCGTCCACACCATCGTGGTGAGCACGCAACACGACGACTTCATCCGCCCCGACGGCAAACTCACACAAGCCGAGGCCGACCGCCTGATGCTCGAGCGCATAGGTGACGACATCAAGACGGTGTTGCTGCCACGCGTCATTGAAAAAATGCCTGCCCAGGTGCGACAACTCTTCGACGACCGCCTCATCCTCCACGTCAATCCCACCGGCAAATTCGTCATCGGCGGCCCCCACGGCGACACCGGCCTGACGGGACGCAAAATCATCGTCGACACCTACGGCGGACGCGGCGCCCACGGCGGCGGCGCCTTCAGCGGCAAAGACCCCAGCAAGGTGGACCGCAGTGCGGCCTACGCCGCACGCCATATCGCCAAGAACGCGGTGGCCGCGGGCGTGGCCGACGAGATGCTCGTGCAGGTGGCCTACGCCATCGGTGTGGCCGAGCCGGTGAGCCTCTTTGTGGACACGCGCGGCACGAGCCACGTGGCGATGAGCGACAGCGAGATAGCCTCGAAACTCGCCGGCCTCTTCGACATGCGCCCTTACGCCATTGAGCAACGCCTCAAGCTGCGCAACCCCATCTATCGGGAAACAGCGGCCTACGGCCACATGGGCCGCGCTCCGCAAGTGATCACCAAGCACTTCAAGTCGCACTACGAGGGCGAGAAAACGCTGCAAGTAGAACTTTTCACGTGGGAGAAACTCGACTACGTCGACACGCTGCGCGAGGCTTTCGACATTCACGCTTAAAACATTCATGCTCCCCCTTCCTGAAATGAAAAACCTGGTTGTTTTGACAGGGGCTGGAATTTCGGCCGAAAGCGGGCTATCAACGTTCCGCGACAAGAATGGCTTGTGGCAGAACTACGACGCCATGGAACTGGCGAGCATTCAAGGCTACAGGAAAAATCGCGAGCGCGTGCTCGATTTTTACAACGCGCGCCGCGAGAACCTGCTCACCGTCGAGCCTAACCATGCCCACCGCGTGCTCGTGGAGCTGGAGCGCCATTTTAACGTGGTCATCGTCACGCAAAATGTCGACAACCTGCACGAGCGTGCCGGCTCGAGCCACGTGCTGCACCTGCACGGCGAGCTGGCCAAGGTGACCGGCTCGATGAACCCTAACGACGAGCGTTGCATCAAAGAGTTGCCGCTCAACGTGCCCATCAAGATTGGCGACAAGGCCGCCGACGGCTCGCAGCTGCGGCCCTTCATCGTGCTGTTTGGCGAGGGGGTTCCCAACATGCTGCCGGCCATGAAGATAGTGCGATTGGCGGATATCTTTGTCGTTATCGGTACCTCGCTCGCGGTTTATCCGGCCGCCAACCTCACCGAGGCCGTCGCGCCGGGTACGCCGTCGTTCATCCTCGACCCGGGCGACTTCGACCCGACACGGCTACGCGGCTTCGACCACATCAAGACCACCGCCGTCAACGGCATAGACCTGTTGCGCGAAAAACTGTTGCCGTTGGCCTGAATTTCAAGCTAAAAATTTCAAGCTAAAAACGGTAAGCCGATAGTTTTTTGGGCACAGTTGGCTCAAATGTGGAAAATTTTTCTCATCTTTGTAAGTTAAAATAAAAATAACTTATTAACCACAACGCAAAAAAACGTTTAATTATGAAAAAGATAATGTGGCTCATGGTGGCTTTGGCCACCTGTGTTTGCTCAATGGCCCAGACCGATGCCGAGCTGGGCAAGAAATGGTTTGAGGCCGAAGACTACGGCAAGGCGCTCCCCTACCTGAAGCGCGCCACGGCAGCCGGCGACATCGACAGCAAGGTGCGCCTGGCATGGATGGTGTTCCTCATGCAAGCGCCATCTTACAGCATGGACCGCAACAAGGCCATCCAGATGTTTGACGAGTGCATCGCCCAAGGGTCGACTTACGCCATGGAGCGCAAAGGCTTCGCCATGTATGCCATGAGCGTCGACACGCGCGAGGAGCGCATGAAAGGCATCGACCTCATCAAGCAGGCCAGCGACTTGGGCAACGGCCAGGCGAGTGCCGAGCTTTACCGCATCTACACCGACGGCATCCGCTCGTTTGCCACCGGAGAATACTATGTGGAGCCCGCCGCCGACACCGCTTTCTACTACATCCGTCGCGCCTACGACCAGGGGCACCTCGACGGTAAGGCCTACGTGGGCCTGTACACCTTTGAGGGCACCCACGGCTACGAGAAAAACGAGGCCCAGGGCGTGAGCCTCATGCAGGCCGCGGCCCTCGAGAGCGAGCGCCGCTTTGCCGGCGACTGCCCCGAGCCCTGCCACTGCCTCATCAACTACTACAAGGCCACGGGCCAGCCCATGAAGGCCGCCCCGCTCACCAAGCTACTCCACAAATATTATCCTAACCGCTACTAAATTTTGACTATGGAATATTACGTCGCTATCGGCAACCAGCAGTCGGGCCCCATCGCTTACGAGGCCATGGCCACGGCAGGCATCACCCCCGACACCCTCGTGTGGGCCTCAGGATGGCCCACTTGGCGCCCCGCCTCGCAGGTGCCCGAACTGGCACCCATCCTGCGCGGCGCCACCCCGCCGCCCATTCCCGCGCAAGTGACCCTGGGAGGTGTCACCGCGCCGCCACCCATTCCGGCTCAGGTCCCGCAAGCAGCGCCGCAACCGGCAGCCCGCGCGCCACAGCCCGGCGGCGGCAACGCCATGTTCCGTGGCGTGAAAGTTCCCGGCACCGCCGCGCCCGCCGCGCCGGTGAGCAGGGTAACGTCGCAGCCAGCCAGCCCGTCACAGCCATCGCAGCCTGTGCAGGCCGGCAATACCGGCGTGGTGCCCGCCACCAACACGACTGCTACTACAAGCGCTTCCACAACCTCGAGCGACGACAGCAAGGAAGAAGGCACTTACAAGCCATCGCTCACCTACTCGTGGATGTGGCAATCGATAGTCCTCACCATCCTGTGCTGCCTGCCGGTGGGCGCCGTGTCTATTTACTTCAGTATGCAGACGAAAAAGGCCGAGGAAGCCGGCGACACCGAGCTCGCTAAGGAATTGTCAAAAAAGACCCAGTTGTGGCTCAAAATAGGCCTCATCGCCGGCGGCGTGTTCTGGACCATTATGACTTATTTCGCGTGGCTGGCCGATGCCGCGTAACTCACTTTATAAAAGATTTATAGAACAATGCAAATCAAAACAATAGGTATTCTTACCAGTGGCGGTGACGCGCCGGGAATGAATGCGGCGATACGCTCGGTCACCCGTAGCGCCATCTTCAGCGGTTTTAGCGTGAAAGGCATTTATCGCGGCTATCGCGGCCTCATCGACGATGAGGTGGCCGACTTCAAGACACAAAACGTGTCGAACATCATCCAGCAAGGCGGCACCATCCTCAAGACGGCACGCTGCAAGGAGTTCACCACCGAGGACGGCCGCAAGCGCGCCTTCGAGGTGATGAAAAAACACGAAATCGACGCGCTCGTGGTCATTGGCGGCGACGGCTCGCTCACGGGCGCACGCCAGTTTGCCAGCGAGTTTGACGTGCCCATCGTGGGCTTGCCCGGCACCATCGACAACGACCTGTTCGGCACCGACCACACCATAGGTTACGACACGGCCTTGAACACCATCATGTGGTGCGTGGACCGCATCCGCGACACGGCCAGCTCCCACGAGCGCCTCTTCTTTATCGAGGTGATGGGACGCAACGCCGGCTTCCTGGCCCTTAACGGAGCCATCGCCAGCGGCGCCGAGGCCGCTATCATCCCCGAGATTTCGACCGAAGTCGACCAGCTTGCCGAACTCATCCAGAACGGATTCCGCAAGAGCAAGAACTCCTCGATAGTGCTCGTGGCCGAAAGCCCCGTCACCGGCGGCGCCATGGGACTCGCTGAGCGCGTGCGCAACGAGTATCCACAATACGACACCCGCGTCACCATCTTGGGTCACCTGCAACGCGGCGGCTCGCCCACGGCCCAAGACCGCATCTTGGCCTCGCGCATGGGGGCCGCGGCCGTCGACGCCCTGCTCGAGGGCCAGCGCAACATCATGATTGGTGACCGCAACGACGAGATTGTCTACGTCCCGTTCAACAAGGCCATCAAAAACGATAAACCCATCGACCGCGAGCTCCTCAAGACACTGCGCCGACTCTCGATATAACCCCGTCACATCTCTTATGCAACTTACTTATTCTCCAGCCAGCGGTGAATTTCCCAAGAAATTGCTGCTCGAGACTTATGGCTGCCAAATGAACGTGGCCGACAGCGAAGTCGTGGCCAGCGTTGTGAAAATGGCCGGATACGGCACCACCACAAGCCTCGATGAGGCCGACGCCATCTTTATCAACACATGCTCGGTGCGCGACAACGCCGAGCAACGCATCTTCGCGCGCCTGGGCACCCTCAACGCGCTGCGCCGCCGGCGTCGCCGGCGCCTCATCGTGGGCGTGATAGGGTGCATGGCCGAGCGACTCAAGGACGTGCTGCTACACGAGCACGACGTGGACCTCGTCGCCGGCCCCGACAGCTACCTGCAACTGCCCGAGCTGCTCGCCGCCGCCGAGCGCGGCGAGAAAGCCATCGACGTGGAGCTGAGCCGCACCGAGACCTACCGCGATGTCATCCCCACGCGGTTGGGCGGCAACGGCGTGTCGGGTTTCATCTCCATCATGCGCGGCTGCAACAACTTTTGCACCTACTGCATCGTGCCTTACACGCGCGGACGCGAGCGCAGTCGCGAGCCACAAAGTATCCTCAACGAACTCGCCGACCTGCGCGACAGGGGGTTCAAAGAAGTTACCCTGCTGGGACAAAACGTCAACTCCTACCTCTATAAACCACAAGATGGCGGTGCGCCCGTCGACCTTGCCGCCCTCCTGGCCATGGTGGCCACCGCGGCACCCACGATGCGCGTGCGTTTCACCACCAGCAACCCCGAGGACTTGAGCGACGCCATTCTCGACGTGATGGCCGCGCATGACAACATCTGCAATCACATCCACCTGCCGGTGCAAAACGGCAGCGACCATGTGCTCAAACTCATGAACCGCAAGTACACCCGAGCCTGGTACCTCGACCGCATCGCCGCCATCAGGCGCCGCATGCCCGACTGCGGCATCTCGACCGACGTCTTCACCGGTTTCCACGACGAGACCGAAGAAGACTTCCAACTCACCCTCAGTCTCATGCGCGAGGTGGGTTTCGACTCGGCATTTATGTTCAAGTACAGCGAGCGCCCCGGCACCTTTGCCGCCAAGCACCTGCCCGACAATGTGCCCGAAGACGTGAAAATCGACCGCCTCAACCGCATGATAGCCTTGCAAAACGAACTCTCGGCATGCAGCAACAAGCGCGATGTGGGAAAAACATTCGAGGTGCTCGTGGAGGGTTATAGCAAGCGTTCGCGCGACGACATGTTCGGCCGCACGCCGCAAAACAAAGTCATCGTCTTCCCGGCCGGCGACACGCGCGTGGGCGACCGCGTGTTATGCCTCGTCGAGCGGGCAACCAGCGCCACGCTCATCGGCCGTCGCCTCGACCGGTGACCACCTTGTCACCTGATAATCTCACAAAAGTTAGGTCCATACAAAAGTCGGCTTAAGCCGACTTTTTTTGCTTACACAATAAAAAGACAATCTTAACTAACCGTTAAAAAAAGGGGGTCACCTGCAAAACCTTGTGCATTACAGTTCCTTTTGTAATGAGAATAGCATGGTAATTAGGAACGTTGAAGTTCCCGGTGACCATGAAAGTGATGGCCACCCGAAGGGTTACTCACGAGGACGCCCTCCGGGCGTTTTTCCCTTTGACGCGGGTTCAAACGCGTTCAACTATTCAAAATAATACACAAACCCGGCCTAATGGCTGATTTGGCGCTTATCCGGTTCATTTCAGAGAAATCAGTTGTTTATAGAGAGAATGATGTTCACTCGATCACATAGCTGATTTTCAAAATTAATCATCGCAGCTAAATAACCCCGCCAGGGGCGGCAGATAGTAGGCAGGGGTGTAGCCCACTATATATTGCGTCTAACTTCAAAAAACGCTAAGGCATCTAAAAGGAACCATATTTATCGGTTGCGGGCTAATTTTTATAAATTTAGGGGCAGAGCGGGGTCAATTCCCGCCAATAATGTGTAACTTTGTGGTCTTAGAATTAATTACATAACAATATATGGACATTAAACAACTCTACGACCTCTACAGGCAACACCCCGTTTACACCACCGACAGCCGCGACTGCCCGGCCGGCAGCATCTTTTTTGCGCTCAAGGGCGAAAGTTTCGACGGAAACCGCTTTGCCGCCGCCGCCCTCGAGAAAGGATGCGCGCTCGCCGTGGTCGACGACAGCGACATCTATAACCGTTATGCCGCCACGGGCGCCACGCGCATGCTGCTCGTCGACGACGTGCTGCAAACCTTCAAGGACCTTGCGCGAGAGCACCGCCGCCGCTTCGACATCCCGGTGATAGGCATCACGGGCACTAACGGCAAGACGACGACCAAGGAACTCGTGCGCGCCGTGCTCGCCCAGCGGTATCGCGTGATGGCCACCGAGGACAACTTTAACAACGACGTGGGCGTGCCCAAGACATTGCTGCGACTCAACGAGGAAGACGAAATCGCCGTTGTCGAGATGGGCGCCAGCCACCCGGGCGACATCGCCACGCTGGCGCGCACCGCCGAGCCCACCTGCGGACTTATCACCAACGTGGGCAAAGCCCACCTGCTGGGCTTCGGCTCCTTTGAGGGCGTTATACACACCAAGGGCGAACTCTACGACGCGCTGGCCACGCGCCCCGGCAGCCTCATCTTTGTGAACGACGACAACGAGTATCTCACCGCCATCGTGCCGGCCGGCACGGCTACTCTGCGCTACACGCGGCGCGACGACAACACGGCGGCACGCGTCGTGGGCCAAATCGTCGATTGCAGCCCCTTCTTGCGGCTGCGCTGGCGCGACAACGAAGCGCCCCATTCGCCGTGGCACGAGGTGAGCACGAGCCTCATCGGTGGCTATAACCTCGACAATGTGCTGGCGGCCATCGCTGTGGGTCTCCACTTCGGGGTGGAACCCAAGCAGATTGTGAACGCCATTGAGGGCTATCAGCCCACCAACAACCGCTCGCAACTCGTTGTCACGCCCCACAACCGCCTCATCGTCGACGCCTATAACGCCAATCCCACCTCGATGCGCGCCGCCCTCGACAACTTCGCGGCCATGAATGTGTCGCCCAAGATGGCCATCCTGGGCGAGATGCGCGAACTGGGACCCGGCAGCCGCGACGAGCACCGCCGCCTCGTAGAGCAAGTGGCGCAGTGCGGTCTCGACACCGTGTGGCTTGTGGGCCGCGAATTTGCCGATATCGACTGCGATTACCGCAAATTTGACGACGTGGAACAAGTGCGCGCCGCCCTTGCCGCCGGCGACCGTCCCACCGGTTACCACATCCTCATCAAGGGGTCGAACGGTACCCGCCTTTTCCTGCTCCCCGACGAACTGTAAGCCGCTAATCTCCACTATGCTTACATGCAGTAAAAGCGTTGTTTCCTAAATCCGCAATATCCCGAAAGTTCATAATAAAATTATCACTTATTAGTTATAAAAGTGGAGATATTTTTTAAAAAGTTGTGAATTTTTCTTACTTTTGTGGGACTAAAACTAATCTTTTAATTATTATACTAATTATTAAATTTTTAAGCTTATGAAGAAATATTTAGCTGAACTTGTGGGCACTTTCGTGCTTACTTTCCTCGGTTGCGGCGCTGCCGTGAGTCTGGGCTGTGACACTGCCCACATTGCGGGCACTCCCGCCGTGGTGGGCACTGCGCTTGCCTTTGGTCTCGCTGTGGTAGCTATGGCTTACACCATTGGCGGCATCAGCGGCTGCCACATCAACCCTGCCATCACCCTCGGCTGCTTCTTGACCAAGCGCATCAATTTCAAGGATTGCGCCATGTACATGGTCTTCCAAGTCATCGGTGCCATCCTCGCCGGCTGTCTGCTTTGCTACATGTACGGTTGTGATAGCAGTCTCGGTGCCAACAATCTGCAAAATCTTGAGGAAATAGGAAAAGGTCAAGTGAGCGTTACCACCGGCCTTGTGGCCGAAATCGTGCTCACCGCACTCTTCGTGCTCGTGGTGCTCGGCACTACCGCCAAGGCTAACCTGGGCACCGGCAACTTTGCCGGCCTTGCCATCGGTCTTTCGCTCGTCCTCATCCACTTGGTGGGTATTCACTTCACCGGCACGAGCGTGAACCCCGCCCGTTCGATTGGTCCCGCTATCTTCGCTGGTGGCGAAGCTGGTGTCGAAGCACTCAAGAACCTTTGGATTTTCATCGTAGGTCCGTTTGTGGGTGGTGCACTTGCCGCTATCATCTGGAAGATAGTGGAGCCTTGCAACAAGGACGCTGAATAATCCTCCACTTTTTTATTACAGCACTCTCTTCTCTCTCTACTAAAAACAGCGCCTGCCGCATTTCGTGGCAGGCGCTGCTATTCTCTATTCAGTGAGCAAGATGTAAACTTGCCAAACTACTTGATGAGTCCCAAGTCGCGGCTCATGGTTAGCATACGCTCAATGGGCTTGACGGCGGCCTTAGCCACCCGCTTGTCGACAGTGATTTCGGGCTGCATATAGCGCAGCGAGTTGTATAGTTTTTCGAGCGTGATAAGTTTCATGAAGTTACACTCGTTGCAGGCACATTTGCCATCTTCGGGCGGCGCCGGAATGAACGTTTTGCCGGGGCATTTCTCACGCATTTTGAACAGTATGCCGCTCTCGGTGGCCACAATGAACTTGTCGCAGTCGCTCTCCACGGCATAGTTTAAAAGGGCCTGCGTGCTGCCCACCTTGTCGGCAATCATTCGTATGGGCTTGGGGCACTCGGGATGGACAAGAATTTGCGCGTCACCATTCTCTTTCTTGAGCTGCAGCAATTTCTCGATAGAGAACTGCTCGTGCACGTGGCAAGCACCGTCCCAAAGTACCATGTGGCGGCCGGTGAGTCCGTTTATATAGTTGCCCAGGTTGCGGTCAGGGCCAAAGATTATTTTCTCGTCCTCGGGGAGCGCGCCTATTATCTCGCGCGCGTTGCCCGACGTCACTACCACATCGGTGACGGCCTTCACGGCGGCGCTGGTGTTGACATAGCTCACCACAGTGTGACCCGGGTGCGCTTCCACAAATTTCTTGAATTCGGGTGCCGGGCAGCTGTCGGCGAGCGAGCAACCGGCGTTGATATCGGGTACTATGACCGTTTTCTCGGGACACAGTATCTTGGCAGTCTCGCCCATGAAATGGACGCCGCACAGCACTATCACCGGCTCTTCGACTTTAGCCGCAAGCTGTGCCAAGGCGAGGCTATCGCCAATGTGGTCGGCAAGCTGCTGAATTTCCTCGCGCTGATAGTAATGGGCCATGATGACGGCATGGCGCTCTTTCTTGAGCCGCAATATTTCTTCTTTGAGGTCAATTCCTTCGGGGATGGGCGCGTCGACGTACCCCTTATCCAAGTTCACCATAATTAGATATAAATATTTATTTTAAAATTAATTTTAAATCTTTATACTGCTGATAATAGGCTGTGCAAAGTGGGGAAAACTTTTCGCCCATTTTCTTGTTTTTTAAATTGTTAAATGAAAAGCAAGTTTTTTGAATAGGATATTAACAAGTCTAATGATTGATAATTAATGTTTTCTCTCACTTGTACACAGGTTGTTTACAACCTGCAAAGTTAATAAATAAGTTTGTGAATAGTCACAAAAACGGTCAAAATAAGTGTGGAAAGAATCGATAAAAATTGAAGGGTTATCAACGTGGTTTTTTGAAAAAAAATGATAAGCCGCACTTTTCGATGAAATGCAAATTTTTTAGCCTTTATTTTTTCACCACTTTTTGTGCCGGTTTTTAACAAGGGCGGGCGGTTATTCACAGGGTTTTGAACAACCCTTATCGCGGTGGGTGAGGCCAAACCACAAGTTGCGCGAGAAGATGGCGATAGCTACACTTTGTCCCATAAGCAGGATGGGGTCGAGGCGATACAGGCCATAGATGAAAATCAACGCGGCGCCCACGATGCTGATGACCCAGAAAGGCGGCGGCAGCAGCGACTCGTGGTGCTTGACGCTCACCACTACTTGGTAAACGTAACGGCTGAGGAAAATAAGGTGGGCACATGTGCCGTAAATCATGAGCCACAGCGGAATGAGCGGGTTGTGGATGAAACGGTCGATGAGCACGGGAGCGGCCACTATAGTGGCTATTAAAGCTACTATAGGCACAAGATAGAGGGCGACACGCAACACAAGAGGAATGCGTTTCCACGCGCCCTTATAGTCGAGGTTGAGCACATAGACGTAGAACGATAAAATTTGACCTACGAGGATGACAATATCCTCGCGCAACCAACCGTACCACAGCATGAAACAACACCCGGCGAGCGAGAAGGCCCAGTAGCCGGTGGGCGACACCACGCGCTTGAGCCGCTCAGTCATGAGCCACTGCACGAGCTGTCGCGCGCCGTAGCACACTTGCGAGAGTAATCCTATGATGAGAATGAAGGTGTTCATCTTTGTGGTGCAAAATTACAAAATATCAAAATAACTGCGTACCTTTGCAGGGCATTTTGAAAAAAAAAGGTGGAAACCAAAAATAGAATAAGGTATATCGACGCGATGCGCGGCTTCACCATGTTTCTTGTGGTGATGCTGCACGTGGTGAGCAATTCGATGAAATTTATACCCATTTCCATTCATTTGTTGCAATTTTTCAGGATGCCCACTTTCTTCTTTATAAGCGGATTCATCGCCTACAAGCCGCTTGAGGTGTGGACCACGTCGCACTATGGCCGGCAGATGCGCAAAAAGGCCTTTGTGCAAATCATCCCCGCGCTCATTTTCACTGTGTTTTATCAGGCTTGGATGAAACCTGAGCCGTTGCTTGAATACTTCACTCATGTGGGCGACTATATTCTTTATTACTGGTTCACGTTTGCGCTTTTCGCCATGTTCGTGATTTACTATGCGCTCTCGTGGGTAGCCCATCGGTTCAACAACGAGAGGATAATGGTGATAGGAATGATAGTGGTTTCGGTGGTAACGGCTACGGTCTATGTGTGTCACCGTTTCCCCAATCCAAGTGTAGTGCGCAACCTGCACGTCGACGACTTGATGTGGACAATACAGTTTTTCACCATGGGCGTGCTGGCGCGCAAGTATAAAGACAATTTTTTCGCTATTATCAAGAACCGGTGGTTCAACGCGGTGGTGATAGTGCTCATGTTTGTGTGCGCTTATATTTGCATGAATGATAAGCGCTATGTGCCAGGTTTCTTCTTTATCCACTATTGCCTGGGGTGCTGGTTGGGAATAATGATATTATTCACCTTTTTCAAGCGCAAGGAGGAGTTTTTCAACAGCAATTCGCGCCTGGCGCGCGTGATGGTGTTCATCGGGCGCCGCACGCTCGACATCTATCTGCTGCACTTCTTTTTCCTGCCGCCCATGGAATGGATGAGACCGTTTATAGAGGGCGGGCAAAACGCGCTGCTGCAGTGGGGCGTGAGTGCCGTGCTGGCTGCCGTGGTGGTGACACTGTGCATGATAGTGAGCGAGATAATCCGCAGTAGCGACTTGTTGGCCCACTGGTTACTGGGCGTTACCAAAAAACGAGAAGATAAAAACAATGGATAAAACGGGCCGCATAAGATATATAGACGCATTGCGCGGCTTCACCATGTTGCTCGTGGTGATGTGGCATTGCTCCATCTTCGGGCTCGACACGGTGTCGCCGTTCACCGACGTGCTTGAGACAATGCGCATGCCCACCTTCTTCTTCATCAGCGGCTACATCGCCTTCAAGGCGCGCGAGGCGTGGACAACGGGTTTCACCCTCAAGCGTCTGCGTGGTAAAGCCATCGTGCAACTTATTCCGGCCACCGTGTTTTTAGCGATATGGGAACTGATATTTCCCGATTCGGGGGTGGGGTTCCGTGAGTTTTTCACCATAGAACACTTCAACCTGGGTCGCTACTGGTTCACTTATGTGTTGTTCTACATGTTTGTGATTTACTACGCGGTGTCGTGGCTCACGCGGCGCCTGGGGCGTGCCGGTAGTGTGACGCACGACTTGCTGCTCGTTGCCATCGTGGTGGTGTTTTTGATAATATTCTTCAATTTCAAGCTCAAGCCATGGGCCATGCAGCTGCGCTTCAACTTGTTGCTGAAACATTTCCAGTTCTTTGTCATCGGGGTGTTGTGCCGCAAGTATAACGGCGCGTTCATGCGCGCCATTGCCAACAAGTGGTTCACCGCCGCCGTGGTAGTAATCTTCGCCGTCACCATACCTATCGTGATATATTATAAGGAAATCAATGTGGACGGCTGGATTTACGACATCTTCCACCGCTTCCACCTCATGGGCGTGAGCAAGAGCGGTCACCAGTACTTCAACGTGTGGGTGACACGCATCCTCAACTATTGTGTAACGTGCTGGGCCGGCTTGCTGATAGTGTTCACCTTCTTCCGCCGCAAGGAGGCGTTTTTCGAGGGTAATTCGCGCTTGGCGCGCACACTGGTGTTCATCGGGCGGCGCACGCTCGACATCTATCTGTTACACTATTTCTTCGTGCCCAACTTGCACGGGCTGGCGCCGTTGCTCGAAGGCAACGTGTTGCTACAGGTGGTCACACCGCTTGTGTTGGCGGTGTGTATTGTGGCCTTGTGCATGGTGGTGAGCGAGATAATTCGCAGCAGCGACTTCTTGGCTTACTATCTGCTTGGCGTGAAAAAGAAAAAGCCGAAACAATAAGTATATTATTATAAATATGGATTTTATAACCGTAAAAGACGTAGTGAAGCAATATAGCGGGCACCGCGCCCTCGACGGCGTGAGCATGAACGTGCCCGAGGGATGCATCTACGGCTTGCTCGGCCCTAACGGAGCCGGCAAGACGTCGCTCATTCGCATCCTGAACATGATCACGCGCGCCGACGCCGGCGAAGTGCTGCTCAACGGCGAGCCCCTGCGTGAGGCCCATGTGGAGCAAATCGGCTACTTGCCCGAAGAGCGCGGCCTGTACAAGAAAATGAAAGTGGGCGACCAAATCGTCTATTTGGCGCGGCTCAAGGGCATGGAGCGCGATGCCGCCGTCAAGGCCATGCACGAGTGGCTCGAGCGCTTCGACCTCACCGAGTGGCGCTCCCGCAAAGTGGAGGAACTGTCGAAGGGCATGCAGCAAAAGGTGCAGTTCATCGCCACAGTGCTCCATCGTCCCCGCCTGCTAATCTTCGACGAACCCTTCTCGGGTTTTGACCCGGTGAACGCCGAGCAGCTCAAGGGCGAGATACTGCGGTTGCGCGACGAGGGTGCCACCATCCTTTTCTCTACCCACAACATGGGCAGTGTGGAGGACGTGTGCGAGCGCATCACGCTCATCAACAAGTCGCGCGTGGCACTCGAGGGGTCGGTCAAGGAAGTGAAGCGCAACCACAAGAAAAACAAGCTCAGCGTCACCTTTGACCACGATGTAACGCTCGAAGCCGCCCCACAAGTGTTCGATATCGACGTGGCCACGCCGGGCAGTGCCGTCATCCACCTCGCGAAAGGTGTGGAGATGCGCGACGCCATCACGTTCCTTAACGAGCGTTATCAGCTCACGGGCGTCACCGAGCTGTTGCCCTCGATGCACGAGATTTTTATTGAAACTGTGACTCAACCACAACAGGAGGCTACCGCATGAAACGACTTCGCCTGATAATAGCCCACGAGTACATGATGATAGTGGGCAAAAAATCGTTCATCATCATGACTTTGCTCATTCCGTTCCTTATCGTCATCGCGGGGGCCGTGCCCGTGCTCATCGCCTATGTGAACGAGCAGGCCGACAGTAACGTGGAGCAAATCGCCGTCCTCGACAAGAGCAACGGACTGGCCGGCGCACTCGTCCCCACCGATAAATACAAGTTTATTCCCATCAATGCCGCCGGCGCGCCCGAAACAGCCGCACGCGACTTCTACAAGAAAACCGGCGACGGCATCACAGCCGTTGTCGTCATTCCCGAGGACGTGGAGAAAACGGCCAACGTAACCATCTATAGCGAGCAGACCATTGACGTGAGCACCAAAGAATATATCAACAGATGTCTGGGCGACACCATTGCCGCGTGCCGTCTCGCCTCGCACAATATCGACAATCTTGAGCAGATTATTGACGAAGTAAAAGTGAACGTGACGGTTAATAGCATCAAGTGGGACGAAGAGGGTAATGAACAGGCTACCAGCACCGAGTTGTCGATGATCCTGGGCATGATTTTGGCGATGATAATCTACACCTTCGTGCTCATGTACGGCGCCATGATCATGAACAGCGTGGTCGAGGAAAAAACAAACCGCATCGTGGAGGTGGTGGTGAGTAGCTGCCGACCCGTCGAACTCATGTTCGGCAAAATCATCGGCGTGGGGCTCGTGGGTATCACCCAGTTTGCCATTTGGGTCGTTATCCTGGGTGTGGGAGGCACTATCCTGTCGATGATAGGACTTAGCTCGATTGCGGCGGCACAACCGGCCGCGATGGAAGCCGCCGCCACGGCGCCCTCGTCGGTCGACGGTTCAGGCTTACAAACCATGCTGATGGCGTTCGGCGGCGTTAACTACGGTTCGCTGCTTGTTAATTTCGTGCTCTATTTCATAGGTGGGTACCTGCTCTACGGCTCGCTCTTCGCGGCATTCGGCAGTGCTGTGGACCAGGCCAGCGACGCCTCGCAGTTCACCACGCCCATCATCCTGTTCATGATGATAGCGCTCTATGCCGGTATCGCCTGCGCGACCAATCCTAACGGTCCCATGGCGGTGTGGTGCTCGATGATACCGTTCACCTCGCCGGTGGTGATGATGGTGCGCCTGCCTTACGACGTGCCGCTGTGGCAGCAAGCACTCAGCGTGGTGTTGCTCTTTGCCACGGCGCTTGCCGTGACTTGGTTTGCGGCCCGCATTTATCGCACGGGCATCTTGCTCTATGGCAAGAAACGCTCATTCAAGGACCTTTTCAAGTGGGTGCTCAACAAATAAGCTGACCCATGGTATCGTTACCCTCGGTCACCTCATTGACGACGCGTCGCCGCACCTTTATCATGGGTGTGGCCACCATCTTCGTGGTGCTGTTCCACAGCCCTTACCGCGATATACCGTTGCTCAAGTGGTTTCACAACTTCGGGTGGTGGGGTGTCGACATTTTCCTGTTTGTGGGAGGCTTTGGGTGCGTGTACTCGTTGCGCAAGAACGTGGTGCGGCGGTTCTACCGCAACCGCCTCGTGCGCCTGCTGCCGGCGTGCTTGCTGGTGGGCGTGGCCAAGACGGTGTTTCACCTGGCCACGGGCATGGGAAGGCTCGACGAGGGGGTGTGGCCGGCGCTCATCAGCTTCGACATGTGGTATATACCCACGGTGCTGGCTATCTATTTCTTGTGCCCATTCCTTTACCGCGCGATGGGTAGCGGCGGGCGTGCCGCTGACGTGGCCATGACGGTGACGGCGCTCTCGATGGCTATCACGCAGGTGCCGTTGCCCGAAGGGTATTTTACCGAATTCATGCTGGGCACGGTGGCGCGATTGCCGGTGTTTGTGTGGGGCATGGTGTTCGCGCTCGACGACCGCACGTTGTCGTGGCGGCGGCATGGCCTTGGCGCGGTGGTGCTGGTGTTATGTTACTGCTTGTTCCACACGATGTTCCGCCCTAACGGCACCAATTTCTTCGTCTATCCGTTGCTGGCTCTGGGTATTCCCACCTTTGTGACGGCGATAGCCCTCACGGGCAAGGTGGCCGACAAACTGCGGCTCACGCCGGCCATCAACTTGTTGGGGCGCCAGTCGCTACTCATCTACCTGATTCACGACTTCGTGTACCAGTGTCTGGCCCCCGTTCTCAAGCAATATTCCGCCGTGCCGCAAATAGCGAAACTCGCCCTGTGCCTCGTTGTCACCGGCCTTCTTGTGGTCCTCTTCGACCTCATTCTCAAACCCGTCACCGCCCGCCTCTCTTCCCGCCTTGCCATAAAAAGAAATCAAAAATAACCTGATGTAATGACCGGTTTTGGATTATGCTATCCACCGTGTTAGCGTTGAAATGTAATCTGGCTTAGCGTGGTGAGGTGGCTGATTTTGAGGAATGCTGAGGAAAAACCGAGGCGTTTTCACGCTATGTGCCGAAAAAGTTGTATTTTTGCAAAAATCATAATTAACACTTTCACGCTATGAAAAAAACGATTTTTTTCTTGCTGGCCGTGGTCATGACGCTTGCCGCGGCGGGGCAGACTAAAGAGCACATGAAGTTCATGGGTATTCCCATGGGCATCACCATCAGCACGTTCCAAAACCGTCTGACCGCCAAGGGGGTGAAATATGACGATTTGTCGAAATATATGTTGAACGGCACACGAATGTATAGTGGCATGTTTGCCGGGCAAAAGGCGTCATTCTATATCTATTACGATTCGACATCGAAGAAGGTCTATCGCGCTAAAGCGGTGATAGAGCGTCCTGACAAGGTAATGATTGAGCAGTTGTTCGACGAATTCTATGCGATGTATCAAGAAAAATATAGTGCCGAAGCGGTCATCACCCCGCCATCTATCGATGATTTGGGATTCAAAAGTAGCCAGGTTTTTACCGCGTTGGGCCGCATTGACCTGTTTATTCGCGAGGCCGAAGCCGACTATATTATCCATTCCAAGAAGTATTATAATCTCCATCTCGACTACTTCGACACGGTGGCCGAGAGCGAGAACAAGTCAAATAGGCTCGATGACCTCTAAAAAAGTGTGATGGCACAGCGACGCGAGGCTTGGTTAGACTACGTGAGGGTGATGAGCATCTTCCTGGTGGTGCTCTATCACACACCGCCACGCATCCCGCTGCTCGACGAGGCGGTGGTGCTGAACCTGCGCATGCCGGTGTTCTTTTGCGTCTCGGGTTTCTTGTTCAACGAGGTGAAATACCGTGGATTCCTCACGTTCCTGAAACATCGCGCGCGCCAAATCCTCGTGCCTTATTTCATCTTTTCGCTCGCGTTCTATGCCGTGTGGCTGCTGTGGCAGTGGCTGCATCCCGCCGGCAAAGACTTGCTGCGGCCCCTTGTTGAAATTGTGAAGGGCGACCCTGCCACGGTGTGCCAGCCGTTCTGGTACATCACGTGCTTGTTCTCGATGCAGATCATCTACTACTTCATCCTGCGGGTGGCAAGGCGGGGGTGGGCCACGATGGCCGCATGCGCCGTGCTGGCCGGCGGCTACATCGCGCTGGGCTACCTTATTCCCGATGATGTGAACCTGGGCGACTACCTGCGTGTGTGGCGCGTGGAAGACGCACTGCTTTTCTTGCCGTTCTACGCTGCCGGCAATAGCTTTCGCGAGCATTTCGCCCGCCTTTCGTTCAAGGGTGGTGTGACACGCTCGCTCGTGCTGGTTGCGCTGGCCGCGGTGTCGATGACCGTGATGGGCGAGGTGTACTGGATGCGCGACAATTCACGTCAACTGTGGGCGGGTCTTTTCCTGGCTATAAGAATAGTGGCGGGCCTCATGGTTATTCCGGCCTATTTGTGTTTGGGCAAAGTGGTGGCCGCTTGGCTGGGGCGCAACAAGGTGGTGGAGCTTATCGTGGTGAGCGGCACCGTCTATCTGGCGTTGCAAAACTACTTTATTGCCGCATTCGCGCGCTTGATGGGGCACGGATTGTTCGTTGACCAGCCATGGCTCAAGCTGGCCGTGGCGCTCCTCGTCATGGCCTGCATCTACCCCGTGGCTTGGTTTATCGACCGCCACGCCCGCTGGGTGCTGGGCAAAAGCTCCTAAATCCAAAAACAAGCCCCGCGGCCACAATAGGTCTGCGGGGCTGTGCTATAGTGATGCGCAAAGTTAATTAAGCAACAGGTTGTAAAGTGCCGTTACGTCGGCGCCGCTCACCACGTCGTCGCCGTTCACGTCGGCGTTGCCGGCGGGCGTGGCACCGTCGAGCAGCACGTTGTAGAGCGCTGTGACGTCGGCGCCGCTCACGATGCCGTCGCCGTTCACGTCGCCGGGGGTCACGCCGTAGGTGGCGGGGTCGACTTCGGTGGCGGCGGTGTCGCTGAGCGTGAAGTAGTAGTCGCGGTTGGCCACGATGTCGTAGTCGGGAAGCTGGCTGCCGTTGTTCCAGTTGTTGAAGATGAGGTGGTAGTTACCGCCCTCGGTGTCAAGCAGGAACACCTTGTAGTTGATGCCGTTGATGGTCTTCTCGCCCACGACAGCCTCGCCGGGCCATGCGCCGAAGAGTTCGCTGTCGCCCCAAGCGTAGAGGCCCAGAGCGTCCCATCCGGTCTTATCCTCGGCATAGATATAGTGTTGCGCGGCGGGAATCTTGGGCAACTCGCAGCTGATGGCAAAGTCGTCGATTGCGAGGGCCATGGCGCTGGCGGCCGCCGTTCCGCTGGCCACACTGATGTTCCATGCCAAATACAGGTCAACGCCGGGCTGCAGCTCCACGGGCAGTGTGTCGCTCACGGCGACGGTTTGGCCGGGCACTTCGGCATATCCTGCCGTTTCGCTGTCGGGGTCGAAGTGTGTCTTGAAGCGGTCGCCGGCGCTCGTCCAGTTGCGTCCGTCAATCGAGTAGTAGAGTTGCACGTCGAAGCCGGCGGCGTTCGAGCCTTTGCGGTATTTCTCCACATTGTAGCTCACGATGGCGTTGACGAGGCGTTTCTTGCCCGTGTTGAGCAGGTGGGCGTAGACGTTGGTGCCGCGCGTGCCTCCGCTCACTCCGGTTGAGATGCCGCCCACGGCGCGGTCGTCGCCGCTATTGTCGCCAAAGTTCCAGGTACCGTTCTTGGCGTTCGACGGCAGGTTCACGCCACCGGCGTTCATCGTTTGCTCGTCGGCCTCGTCCCAGCGTCCCACGAGGCGGGGTGCCTCGGTGTTGCGGGCGATGCGCCATGCCAGTGGCATCGTTGCCGTGGCCTCACTGCCCATGGTGTTGAAGTCCTCGCCGGCGGTGAGCGCGTCTTCGTTCAGCTCGATGGCGGGGTAGGTGATAACCTCGGTCACAGGCGCGGCCACGGTGATGGTGGCTGCCGCGCTGAATTCGCCGCACGTGACGTTGACATTGAATTGGCCCGTTTCACCGTTCGACACAAATTGTCCGTCTTCAATCGCGCCGCCGCCGCTCAGCGTCATGACGATGTCGTCGGGGGCCGCGATTTCCATGCCGAACTGGTCGCGCACGGTCACTTTATAGGATATCGTGCCGGCGGGGTGGTCAACTACGTTGTGGAAGTTGGCCATCGCTTGAGCGGCAATCTCGCGCATGGCTTGCGCGTCGGCGGTGCTCACGGCGTCGGGAGCCCAGGTGATGGCGTTGGGGTTTTCGCCGAAGATGAGGGCGTACTCCATGCAGGCGGCCATATAGGTCGACTTGTCGGTGGGGTGGCGGTCGTCTTGGAACCAGCTGGCGAGCGATTCGGCGCCGCCTTGCTCAAACTGGCGTTCGTAAGCCTCGCCCACGGGGCACAGCGTGACGCCGAGCTCGCGCGCCAAGGCCAGGTAGTTGTTCTCGAAGGTCTTGTTGAACGCGGTGAAGTTCTCCCAGTCGCCGCTGTAAGCCCAGTTAACGGGCAGGATGATGATGGCGTTGGGGTTGGGGCAGTATTCACGGATGTAGTCCACCCAGCGCTTGACGTTGGCGCGGAAGGTCTCATAGTCGGTGCGGGGCAGGCCGCTCTGCTCTTGCAGGATGATGTGGCTCCAGGCGTCGCCGCGCACGAGCATCTTGGCGCCCGGCGTGCCGTCTTCGGCCAGTCCGTCGCCCTCGTTCCAGTGTGCGTTGAGTGTTTTGCCCAGCAACGAGTGTTTTTTCCATGTGGCGTTCTTGCCCATGGCGGCGGCGATGCCGTTAAACACCGCGTCCTGGTCGTTGTAGTGGATGAGGCTGTTGTTGAGCGAGAGCACTTTCACCTGCTCGGGCAACGTGGGCACGAGGATGGTGGCGGCAGGCTCGAGCGTCAGCGTGGTGGGCACACTGCCCAGCGACTCGAGGCTGAACTCGCCCGTGTTGATGTCGAAGGTGGCGCGGTAAGTGCCCGGCTCGGTGGCCATGCGTCCCGTGCTGCCTTTCTCGAGGGTGCCGGCGGTGACGCTCGCGGTGAGGTCTTCACCGCCTTGCGCGCCCCACACGCCCACCATGCCCAGGCGCTGGTACAGTCTCCAGTGGCTCAAGTTGTCGTCGCCGGCGGCGAGTGTCACTTGCCCTTCAAAGAGTCCGCTCTCGTCGTTGAGCTTGAGTTCGCCGCTGGTGTCCATGTAGTTCCAGCCGTTGAGGTCGCCAATGATATAGACGCTGGTGAGGCCCGCGGGGTTGTCGTCGCTCTCGAGCAGCAGGGTGGCGCCGTTGTCGTTGATGGTGAGCACGATGCGCTTGGTGACGAAGGTGTTGCCGCCGCACGAGATGTTGTCGTTAGTGCCCGCCACGAGCGCGTAGGGCGTGTCGAGGGTCACGCTGCTGCCGTTGCTGCCGTAGTTGCAGGCGCTGCTCCAGGCGGCGTCGGCCACCTTAAACTGGCCGTTGAGCGTTTTGTCGTAGAGCACATACATGCCGTTGCCCTCGTCGCTGAACTCCCAGGCGGCGTCGGCGCCCCAGCTGTTAACCTCGCCGCGCAGATAGATGCCCGAAGCCACAAAGGGCGGGCGCGACGGGTCGACCCATCCGGTGTAACTCTCGGGGTGGGTGATAGCGGTGGCCTCGGTAGCCGTCAGGCACACATATTTGTCGCCGTCGGCCACGATGTTATAGTTGACGGTAGCCGCGCCGTTCGAGAAAATGAGCGTGTGGGCCGCGTCGTCCTTCTCCATTTCGAAGAACTTGTAGGCCACGCCGTTCACCGTGGCGCTGCCGTCGGCGCTCTTGGGCGAGTCGCCGTCGACAGCCATGGTGAGGCTATTCCAGCGTGTCACGTCCTCGACAAAGACGGCGATAGTCTCGGGGCCGCTACCGGCAAACGTGGCGGTGACGCTCACGTTGTCAATCGCCAGGCCCATGGCGCTGGCGGCCGCCGTGCCGCTGGCCACGCTCACGTTCCAAGCCAGATAGATGTCGGCACCGGGCTCCACGGCCAGTCGCATCGACTTGGCGGTGACAGCGGTGACGCTGATGGGCACCACGTCGGCGCCGATGGTCGAGGCGTCGGGCTCGAAGTGCGTCTTGAAGTCGTCGCCGGCGCTCGTCCACGAGATGCCGTCGGTCGAATAGTAGAGTTGCACGTCGAAGCCGGCGGCGTTCGAGCCGTAGCGGTACTTCTCGATGTCGTAGCTCAGCGTGAGTTTGTCGATGGCGTTGGCGTCGCTGTTGCTCAGCCGCGTCATCATGCTGAAGCCGCGCGTGCCGCCGCTCACGCCCGTGGTCAGTCCGCCCACGGCGCGGTCGCCGTTGTTGTCGCTGGCACCCCAGTTCCAGGTGCCGTTCTTGGCGTTCGAGGCCAGGTTCTGGCCGCCGGTGTACATCACTTCGGTGGCGGCGTCGGTCCACGCGTTCACCTGCCGTGGCGCGGTAATGTTGCGGTCAACGCGCCATCCCTGGGGCATCGCCAGCAGGGCTTCCTGCGTGCCGGCGTCCCACATCGAGTCGAAGTTCTGGCTCACGGTGGGGCTCTCGGCACTTACCGCAATCTGCGCCGTCGCCGCTGCCCCGGCAGCCGCCATGAGGGCTACCAAGAGTAATAGTTTTCGATACATAAATTAGTAGTGGTTAAAATTAAATAATTGGTTATGTGGATTTTTTCCGCCGTAAAGATAGCATATTTATGCAAAACCACCACAAATTCCACCCAAATAATTGCAAAACTCAACTTTTTACACGACTGAGAAATAGACGGTTTTATAAATTCTAAAAAACACTAATCTCTACGTCAGTAACTATTCGTTGTTTTTGTATTTCTCAATGTGTTTAAAGCGGCACCAGGAAGTATCGGCGCGCATCATTTCCACGTCGGGGACATAGAGGGTCACTTGCTCGTAATGGTAAGGCTCGAACACCGAGTCAATCACCGTTTGCCACCCGCCATTGCCAATTGATGGCACTTTGGTGATGCGCGGCATTGAAATCTCCTTGAGATTGGTGCAACCGGTAAAAGCGTGCTTTTGTATGGCGAAATGTGAGGCCTCAATCGTCAAACTTTCCATTTTAGTGACATCTCGGAAACAGCCGAACCCCAACTCTTCCACTATCCATATATTACTATTCTCGGCCACGCTATATCTCACGACGAGGTGCGGGGCGCCTTCGCCCACATATTGTGCCGAAACACAATTGGTGCTTCCTCCGGTCCAATTAGTGTAAGCGAAATCGTCGTGTTCAAACCTATATTGCCCCGATGGACTTTCCAGCTTCTTTTTGCCGTAGTAACCTATCCCCAGCATAATGGCGGCCACGATGAGCGATAGGCCCACGGCAAACGCTGCGATGGCGGCGTAGTGACGGCGCGTGCGTCGGCGTTGCAGGTCGCTCATGAGTTCCTCCACGCTGCTATAGCGCTTGGCAATGGGCTGCAGGCACCGCGCGATGGGCCTGCGGTAGAGGCTTCCCAGCTGCATCTCTTCGAGCACGAGCCCCAGGCTGTAGATGTCGTTGCGCGGGTCGGGCATCGTGCCCGCGGCCTGCTCGGGCGCCATATAGCCGGTGGTGCCGCCCGCCTGCTTGAGGGTAGCGTGAGCATGGGTATCGGCGAGCCCGAAGTCGATGATTTTCACCTGCCCGTCGGTGGTGACCATGATGTTGGAAGGCTTGATGTCGCGGTGCACCACACCTTGCCGGTGGATGTGGGCCAGGGCCTCCATGAGCTGGCGTGCCACGTCGCGGCGCGTGTCGCGCGACGGGCCGGTCTTGAGCCACCGGGCGAGGGTGACCCCCTCCACCCATTCCATGACGATGCACTTGCCCATCGATGGCACGTCCTCGAGGCCCACGGCCTGTGCCACGCCCGGGTGTTGCAGCCGCATCATGATGTCGAATTCCTTGGCGAGCATCTCGTGGTAGGCCTGTTGGGGGGCCTCTTCGTCGCCCAGTCCCTTGAGCAGGTACCAGCGGCCGTAGCGCTTGGCGCGCGCCAGCCGGTTGTGGCCGTGCGTCCCCATCTGCTCGAGCGAGGTGAAGTGGTCGTTGACGCCCTCAAACGAGTCAACCACAAATCCCGATGATGACAACTCTTCCAATTGTTTTAAATCGCGTTGTTGATTGTGGGTGCAAAGATAAGCCAAATATCCTTATCTGCCAAGTCTGCGCCCCATCGATTCACGATTTACGAATTCTCGCTCTTGGCCTTGATTACCTCGTAGTGCACGCCGTTGTGGTGGCCGCACACATAGCAGCGTGGTGCCTGCGCCTCATGCACCAGGTTGTCGAGGTAGAGCGGATGCCCTTCCACGATGAGGTGACAGGTGAATGTGTCGCCCACCTTGAGCTTCGATTGCTCGCTGCGTTCCACCACAAACTGGCCGTCGCCCAGGTAGCGCACCAGGCACTCGCGTCCCGGCGGCCATCGCAGTATCACGTGGTCGCGCGGCGACAGTTCGGCATCCACGTTCAAGTGGGCAGAGAGCACGGCATGGCTACCATCCCCTTTTCCTTCTCCGCCTCCACGGGCAAACGAATCCCAGTCGTGGTAGCCCACATAGAGCGCCAGCGTGTCGAGGGTGGTCGTGTTGGGCGTCATATCGCTCCTCACATAGCCCCACAGCCGCATCAGCGTGCTCTCGCTCATCTTGCGGCCCGTGACAGCCTTGATGTCGCCAGCCAGCAACTTGAACTCGCCCGGCGTGTTCACGCCAAACCCCAGCCGCTTCTCCACCGCGGCCCTCATCGCCGCCATCCCCTCGTTCTCGTTAGTCATAAAGATAAAGCCTTAAATTGTTATTTAATCAATGATAATTCCCGTTATTTATTACTAATATTTAGCAAAGAGCTATAGAACGAGAATCTCGCTACTCGATAATGCTATGCAAAATTAGTTAAAAAATGATGCTTACGCTCCACCCTCCACGTTAATAGAAGTTAAAATTACACCAATTGCGTAAATAAATCTTAAAAGAAATTATTTAAAACAAAACGCTAAAAACAAGAAATCCAATGAAATACACACTTTCACCCCATTTATACTATCTTTGCCACCAACAAAGGAGGATGTCGAAAATCCTGCAACAGAGTAGGCTGTTATTTTAAATTAAGGACCTTTGCCATATCTATTTGTCTTGTCGATGAGATTTCTCTCAGTTTTTTTGCACCACTAAATTAGGTGAAATTCTCGACATGGCAAAATCCTGAGGAACTTTTTGTTCCTCAGAATATTATAAAAATAATTAACAAAAGTGGTGCGGATTTAAGGTTAAATTAACAATAATCAAACAAAAAAGCGTATGAAACTAAAATTAACCAAATTCCTAATGTTGCAGTCGCTATTGTTATTAGCGTTTCCAACAGCAGCGCAGTCGTTCAGCGGCTCGGGTTCTGGAACCATGTCAGATCCATATTTGATTTACAACCCCGTTCACCTCAACGAAGTGCACAATTTCATAGGGCAGGAAGGTGTAGTGTTCAAAATGATGCAAGACGTGGATTTAACATCATGGCTTGCCGACAACAATCCCACCAACGGATGGTTACCAATCGGCACCGAGGCGCAGCCGTTTAGCGGGACTTTTCTTGGAAACGGCAAGGAAATCAAAGGCGTGCATATCAATCGCAGCTCAATGGCTCGCGTTGGCTTTTTTGGCTCAACCAACAATGCAACAATAAACAATCTTACTATTCAAGGCTTCACAACCAAGGGAGGTGAGTATGTTGGTTCCTTTGTGGGTTATATGAAAGGTGGAACAGCAAATAATATATCTGTAACCATGAATGTTGAAGGCACATATTATGTTGGTGGCCTGTGCGGTTTGATTGAAGGCGGAGAGTTGCAAAACTTTTCACATTCCGGAAGCATAAGTAGTTCAGGAAAATACACCGGTGGAGTTGTGTCTTGGTTTGATGGAACAACCATTTCGAGCGGAACCCATATTGGTGATATTTCGGGAACAGAGTATGTTGGCGGTATCGCAGGTGGAGGAGATGGAACCTCATCCATTCAGGGAGTGACCGTCACTGCCAATGTGACTGCCACAGGCGATTATAGTGGTCTATGTGTGGGATGTACAAATCTCAGTAGCAGGCTAACAATCAACAATGTCAGCTCAAAAGGCAACCTTAATGGGCAATCTAATACTGGAGGTGTAATCGGCGATGTTCATGGTTACCTCAGTGTCAGCAATTCAAAAGTTTATGGCGACATAATAGGCGACAGACGTATAGGTGGAATAGCCGGTATTAACTATAGATCAATCAGTGCCAATGCTGTTTTCCACGACGGCAAAATAACTGCATCCGGTGATTATGTTGGCGGTTTTGTTGGCCAGACCTCTTTGTCTTATACCATTGAAGGTTGTGGACATATTGGCAATGTTACTAGTGGTGGCAACTATGTTTCGGGAGGCATTGGAAGCGCAACTATGTCAAGTGATAAATATTATTTAACCAATCTCCAAGAGCCTGAGAGTCTAATCATACCAGTAAAACTTGAAAATTGCTATTCTGTTGGGGATGTTATTTCTGCTGGAATTTACGTCGGAGGTCTTATGGGCTCCGCCAACGCACGTAGAATTACTCGGTATTGGCGATGTCTTCTTAGTGATTATGATCTATATACTACATTTAAAAGCTCCTCAACCTGGAATGCTTCAAATGCAGTTTACAAATACATAATAAATGGTAATACCTATTATTCAAAAAAAAACTATACCGAGGCAGATTTCCCGGGACTTACTTTTTCGAGCGAAGGATTGTTTCACGGGACTTTAAGTGATAAAGCGACCTCCACTATTGATACTCAATACATTTTATCTGATTCCAAGTATTGTCCAACTATATCTAATAGTTACTTTTCAGGCGACATAACAGGAGTTGATTATGTGGGAGGACTGGTAGGAGGATGTAGTGATGCAAATATAAGCACAAGTTATTCTTCCGGGAAAATACGTGCCAATCAAAATGTTGGCGGCATTGTAGGATTTGCTGATAAGAGTGATGGCCCAACGTCGGCTAATATTTCATCTTGCGTTGCAGCGAATGAAGTGATAGTAGGTGTTAGTGGTAACACGGGTCGCATCTATGGAGCAATTGGGGACGGAGTTAGTGTTGGCACGACTGGGACTACAAGTGCCAATAAAGGGCTTGTAACCGCAAAAGTCACTTCGGCGGGTTCAACAGTAGTTCTTGACGACTGTCCGCAGCATGGAACAAATGTGGGCGCTTCGACGTTACGCACCAAGGCCAATTATGTTGGTATGGGTTGGAATTTTGATGATTATTGGAAAATCCAAGAAACAGAGTGCTTTCCTTATAAGGTTTCACAATGTGCCCCTCCAAAGATTACAAGTCAATTGATTTCTGGTGCAACGTCTGTTTTAGGACAAAGTATTGATGGCGGAACTGTTATTCTTTTTACAGGGAACGGGTCATATACTTCTACTGTCTCTGGCAACCAGTGGACTATAAATATTCCTGAAGGATTGCAATCTGGTGATATTGTTAAAGTTTGTGCAACTAAAACTGGTTTAATGCAATCCTATTATACGACTGGTATAGTTGGATTTGCAGGCAGTGGCACAGAAGAAGATCCATATCTAATATACACGGCCAATGACCTTGCGAACATTAACAGCTATTCATATTACAAGATAATGAATGACATAGATGTGTCAAGCTGGATTGCATCAAATAGCCCAACAACAGGGTGGATACCTATTGGCATGAACAGCGGTGTCTCAATGAAACAACTTGACGGCAATGGCAAAACCATTTCAGGTTTTTGGACAAATTCAACCACAAACTATTATGGTTTGATATCTACAACGAACGAAGCGATCATTAAGGACTTAACAATAAACCTGTCAAGGAATTCTAAGGTTGGCTCGAACTCGGCTATCCTTGTCGGAAAATCAGAGAACACTACATTTACAAATATTGTTGTTTCTGGCAATATAAATGGAGGTGACTATCTGGGTGGTGTAGTCGGTTATGGCCAATCAAATACTTTTGAGAATTGTCGCGTTGAATCAACAATCACAAGCAGTGGCTGGACTGGTGGAATAAGTGGCTATTCTGTGAGCGGTAATTATAGCAACTGTAGTTACAACGGCACTATAACTGGCCTTGAAAACGTTGGAGGAATTTCTGGTGGTAATAACACCACAAATTCATTCACATTATGCCAGGTTTCCGGTTCAATAACCGGTACAAGATATGTGGGAGGTATCACACCGTCATGTTCGCGAACCATAAATATGTGTAAAGTAGATGCAACTGTCGTTGGTAAAGACTTCGTTGGTGGCATCGTTGGCTCAAACTCTACTTCGTCTTCGCTGATTACTGAAACTTATTCTAAGGGAACTGTTACAGCAACAGCTACCGAAAGCAACAATTGCTACGCTGGTGGCATAGCAGGCCAGAATCAAGGCGTTATTAGAAATAGCTACACAACTGCCGAGGTGACGAGTGCCGAATATGGTGCAGGAATTGTCGGTGTCAACACTGGAACAATTGATAAATGTTATGCTTCAGGCAATGTTACCGCTGAAAAGTGGGGAGCGGGCATTGCTGGTTATAATGAAGGCAGTGGTGCAACTGTGACTAACTGCTTTGCTGCAAATAATAAGATTATAGTAAGTGAGGCAGGTGGTATTGGCATGCGTATGATAGGCGGTTTTCGCAATGGAGCCTCAGAACCCGACCGCTCGAATTATGCATTAAATACGATGGTTGTAAGCGTGAACAATGTGACTAAAATTGTGTATGATGACCCGTTGGAGGGTACAGCAATAGATAATGCGGCGTTGATGAGCGCAACCACCTACACCGCCCAGGGCTGGGACTTTACTGAGGTTTGGGGTATTGAGGAGGGCCAAGGTTATCCCTACTTGCAAGCATTGGTCGAGGAGCCTGACTTCATGCTTGGCGACGTGAACGGCGACAGCAAGATTAATGTGAGCGACTATATCGCCACGGCACGGTATATCCTCGAGCAGAATCCGCAGCCATTTGTAGTCGCTGCGGCTGACTTCGACGGCAATGGCGACATCACTGTGGGTGACCTGATTCACGTGGCCACAATGGTGCTCACCTATGAGGCCGCTCCGCGACAAATTGCTGCCGCACCGCATCATGGCGGTAATGTGGCAATGAACGCCAATGTGACCGCTATTGGCAACAACCGCTACGAAGTTGCCCTCACGCTTGACAATGACGTGGATCTCACTGCACTGCAGCTCGACCTGCAGTTGCCCGCCGGCATGACGATGACGGGTGCCACGCTCGGCGACCGCGCCACGAGTTCGCATGAACTGAACTACGTGGTACGCGCCAATGGAAGCTATCGTCTGCTCGCCGCCTCGGCCGCCTGCAAGGCATTCATTGGCAGCGAGGGCACTATGCTTACGCTCATCCTTGACGGCCGCGCCAACGGCATAGCCACCATGAGTGGTATCGAGTTGGCAACACCGCGCGGCGAGAGTTATCGCCTCGACGACCTCTCGTTGGACTTCTCCACCACCGGCATCAGCAAGCTGGCAAGCGATTGTAGTATCTTTGCCCAGGGCGGCAACATCGTGATTGTCTCGCCCTGTGCCGGCATGGTACAAATTGTCCTGCCCAATGGCAAGTACACCATGGTGAGGGTAGAACCGGGACGCAACGTCTTCAGCGCTCCAGCCACTGGTGTCGTGATTGTGAAAGCCAACAACAATGCAGTAAAACTCAAATTCTAAGTTAAATATGAAAAAGTCAATTTTATTATTCTTGTGCACGGTGGCAGCCCTCGCTGCCACCGCACAAGACCGTTTTTACATCAACGACTTCACCATCGCCCCCGGTGAGACCAAGGAAGTGGAAATCATGCTCGACAACGAGTACACCTACACCGCCATCCAGGCAGAGCTCACCCTGCCCGAGGGCCTGACCGTCGAGCAGGAAGACGGTGACTATATCTTTGAGCTCACCGACCGCAAGAATCGCAACCACACGATTTCGAGCCAGATGCTCTCATCGGGCGCCATCCGCATCCTCATCGCATCGCAAAACGTGAAGACCATCAGCGGCAACAGCGGCGCACTGGTGGTGTTCAACATCATTGCCGACGACTCGTTCAGTGGCGCGAAGACTATCCAAATCGCCAACATCATCGCCGGTGAGGTGGACGGCACTGAGCACCAGTTGCCGAACAGCAGTTGCAAGGTGACACAAGAGGGATATGTGCCGCCTGCGGGCGACAACGACCGCTTCTACATCAACGACTTCACCATCGCCCCCGGTGAGACCAAGGAAGTGGAAATCATGCTCGACAACGAGTACACCTACACCGCCATCCAGGCAGAGCTCACCCTGCCCGAGGGCCTGACCGTCGAGCAGGAAGACGGTGACTATATCTTTGAGCTCACCGACCGCAAGAATCGCAACCACACGATTTCGAGCCAGATGCTCTCATCGGGCGCCATCCGCATCCTCATCGCATCGCAAAACGTGAAGACCATCAGCGGCAACAGCGGCGCACTGGTGGTGTTCAACATCATTGCCGACGACTCATTCAGTGGCCCGAAGACTATCCAAATCTCCAACATCATCGCCGGTGAGGTGGACGGCACCGAGCACCAGTTGCCGAACAGCAGTTGCACCGTGACCCAGGAGGGCGGCACGCCGCCGACACCTCCCTCTCCCTTTAGCCTCACCACGAGGATGGAGAAGATGAAACCTGGCGACACGTTGCAGGTTGTGGCCGAAGGCGTGGAGGATGCCACTTGGACCTCCAGCGACTCCACCGTGGCCACGGTGGACGAAAATGGTCTCGTGACGGCTCTTAAGGCTGGTATGACTGCCATCACGGTCACCACGACAAGCGGCGAAACGGGGTGGTGTGCCATCTTTGTCTATAACCCTGGCGACGTGAACGGCGACAACGTGGTGAGCGGCAGCGATGTCACCGCCCTCTACAACCTGTTGCTTAATTAGGGATGAGGAATTGGCTTTGAGCCAAGATGTTAGATTTTAGATATTTAGCTAAAGACTCACAGCCAAGGACAAGGTGCCAATGGCGACATCGTTCTCTCGTGCGACACCGTCAAGACCGAGGTGAAAGTCACCCTCGAGGGCTCCATCTGCCCCACCTGCAACGGCACCGGCAAGGTGAAGTGCACCAAATGCGGAGGAAGGGGATTTTATTTTGGAGGTGACTCACCTATTGGTTGCTCCGGCTGTGGTGGCAGCGGATATGTGGGTTATCCCGACCTTCCCAATTATCCTCCCATGGGAGGCCGTAAAGGCTCCGGCAAGATGACTTGCCCCGACTGTGGCGGCACGGGCCATTGACGCATCAGGCGCTTTGGGCACGCGACATTCTCACCTGAAAGAATACCGCAAAGCACCCTCAAGAGGCGGAATTGAGCACGTAGAGGCTTGATTCCGCCCTTTCGTTGCCGGCGAGGGGGCCGCGGCGGAGCGGCGGCACGGGGGACCGGCGGCTGGGGGCGGCTTTGTTATGGGTGGGGGCGGTTGCAGATGGCTTGGGCCATTTGGTTGAGGGAGAGGCACTGGTGGCGCCGGATGGCGATGCGGCGGTTGTGGTGCTGCCAGGGGGCGAGGAGCAGGAGGCGTCCCTCGGCGCAGGCGTTGAAGCGTTGTCCGCCGGGCTTGGCGAGTGGTGCGAAGCCGTTTTCGCGCAGGATGATGGCGGGGAAGCCGGCGTCGAAGATGGCTCGCATGATGTCTTTCTCGCCCGGGCTGATGGCGGGCGAGACGGCGACGGCACCGTTGCGGGCTTGTTGCAGGCAGTGGTCGCGCTGCGCGGCGAGTTGCCCGGGGGTGATTTTGCGTGAGCATTGCACTTGGATGAGTTGTGGGGCGTCGAGCAGGAAAATGTTACCCATTGCGGCAAAGGTGTGCTCACCCACGGTGACATGGCGCCGGACGCGGAAGAGGTCGGGGTGGGCGCGCTTGATGGCGTAACGGCGCGGGTTGTCACTGACGTAGTCTATCATTCGCTGTAGCTGGCCATCGCCATCGAGGATGGTGTCGTTGAAGCCTTCTTCCCAGAGGGTGGGGATGGAGGTGTTGAGGCCGAGGTTGCGGTAGGCGCGATTGCAGCCGGCCTTGAAGCCGCTGATGACCTGGCCGAGGTGGACGGGGAGGCGGTTGTGCACGAAGATGACGACATGGAGGTGGTCGGGCATGAGTTGGCAGGCGAGGATTTCTATGGCGGGGTAATAGCCGGGAAGGCCTTGGACGGCATCGCTGACGGCCTGCCCCAGAGGCGTGAGGTGCATGACGGCGGGCTCTTCGTCACCATTGCCGGGGATGTGGCCAAAGAGGGGGCGCCGTTGCTTGACGGTGAGGGTGAGCATATAGATGCAACGGCCGTGGTAGTCGTGGCCCACGCGCCGACGTTTCATGGAGGGCTTGGCCTCGCCGGCCCAGGGTTTCTTTGCTCGGTATTGTTCCCAGTCCATAGCGCAAAGATAAGGGAAAAAGCCGGGAGGGACAAGGATTTTTGGGAAAAATGGCCGGCGGGGGCCGCGGCGGAGCCGCGGCACGGGGGACCGCTGGCCGGGGGCCGCGGCGGAGCCGCGGCACGGGGGACCGGCGGGGGCGGGGGATTAGTAGCCGGGGTTTTGGGGGGCGGCGGTGAGGTTGAGGAAGATGGCGGGGATGGGGAAGACGATGGTGTGGTTGTCGGGGTCGGCGGGGTGGTCGGTGTAAGCGCGATTGAATGTGCCGTAGCGCACCATGTCGTTGCGTCGCCATCCTTCCCAGGCGAGCTCGCGCAGTCGCTCGTCGAGCAGGTCGTCGAGGGTGACGTTGTCGAGGGCGGGCATGCCGGCGCGTGTCCTCACTTGGTTGACGAGGGCCGTCGAGGTTTCGTTGGGTCCCATGTCGCGCAGCAGTGCCTCGGCCTGCATGAGCAGGGCGTCGGCATAGCGGAACAGGACGATGTCGTTGTCGCTTTGATTGCCGTCTTTAGTGGCCACCAGGTCGATGGCATATTTTTTCATGCGTGCTCCGGCTGTTTTCTCGTAGGGTGAGCTGCTCAAGTCGAGTTTCACCTGCCAGGGCTCGTAGATGAGCGGCGTGCCGTCGTCGAGCAGCACCGGGTTTCCTTTGAGGTCGTTGACGGGTCCGGCGTAGTAAGTGAGGTTGAAGCGCGCGTCTTGCGCTTGGGTGCCGAGCCCGAAGGCCTTGAGAGCCTCGATGGTGGCGCATGGCCCGTTCTCGCCGTTGAGTCCGATGGCGGCTGCGTGGTTGTAGTGCCGCGAGCGGAACATGTTAGTGAACTGGTTGGTATAGAGTTGTTTGTCCATGGGTATGGTGAACACGTTCTCGATGGAGTTCTCGTTCTTGACGAGGAAATTGTTCTCGAAGTGGTCCTCGAGGCGGTAGCCGAGTTGGTAGAGGCGGTCGCAAAAATAGCTCACGGCCTGCCAGGTGTCGCACGTGGTGTCGCCGATGTGCCAAATGATTTGCTTGCCGTCGGGGCGCGGTGTCGACGTCCAGTTGTCGTGGCAGTAGACTTCGGCGTTGAGGGCGAGCTTGGCGAGCAGGAAGTAGCCCACGCCTTGTGTCATGCGGCTATAGTAGGTGCCCACGTGGTTGCTGCGGTCGCGCGCGAGGCGTGGCACCGTCTCAAGCAGCTCGCGGCGCACGAAGTCGAAGACTTCGCTGCGGGGTCGCGGCGAGAGCTGGTCGTTGTCGGGGTCGGGCGAGGTGAAAACGGGCACGCGTCCGTAGAGGTCCAGGGCATAGAAGTAGAACAAGGCGCGCAGGGCGCGCACCTCGTCGCGGTAGCCGCTCACGTCGGTGCCGGTGGTCTCGGTGTAGTTTTTCATGCGCTCGAGCGACACGTTGCAGCGCAGTATGCTGCGGTACAGGTAGCTCCAGGTGTCGTTGATGGCGCTGTTCTCGGTGCCCCAGTTGTGGGTGAAGAGTCCTTGCCAAAACCCTCCGTCGAGCCAGTCGGTGCCGCGTGTGGGCACGATGGCCTCGTCGGTGGTGAACGTGTTGAGGTCCCACACGCCGCGGCGGGTGCCCTGCAGGCCCTCGCTGTCGTTGAAGCCGCCCACGTTCAGGTAAAGAGCGGCCACGCCGTTGAGGTAGAGGTCGTTGTCGTTCTCAAAGGTGTCGCTGGCGGGCAGGATTTCTTTGGGGTCCTCCTTGAGGAATTCGTTGCACGAGGTGAGCGTCAAGGCCCCCATCAGTAAAAAGAAAAAGTGATATGGTTTCATTTTTTAGTAAACGAGTAAACGGGTGTTGAGTTTTGTGTTAAAAGGTTATGGCGACGCCCAGCGCGCAGGAGCGCGACACGGGGTAGGAGCGCTTGTCGTCGACGCCCAGCGTGGCGTTGACGTTGCTGCTGTTGATCATGGGCGTGAGGCCCGAGTAGCCGGTGATGGTTGCCAGGTTGTTGACGGTGAGCGAGAGCCGCAGTCGGCTCACGGCTTTTCCTTTGGGTAGTGGCACGTTCCACCCGATGGTGACGTAGTCGATGTTGGCGTAGTCGCCGCGCTCGAGCCAGTAGTCGGTGGCGGTTTGGTCGGCGATGCGATGCCGTGGTGCCTCGGCGAGCACGTTGTATCCGGGCAGCGATTCCATGTTCATGTAGGTGAGGGCCGTGCCGTTATACACCTTGTGGCCGAAAGCGCCGTTGATTTGCACCGAGAGGTCCCATTGACGGAAGCGCAGGCTGATGTTGGAGCCGAGTAACAGTTTGGGCACGGCTTGTCCGCACACGCGCCGGTCCTTGCCGTCCTCGATGTCGATGACGCCGTTGCCGTCGAGGTCGGCGATGGCATATTCGAGGTTGCCGTTACCGTCGTCGACGAGTCCCGTGCAGTGGGGCAGGTAAAAGACACCAAGGGGCTGCCCCACGATTTGATACACGATGTTGTTGTTGCCGCCGTGGAAACCGGCGCCGTTGAGCGAAGCGATGGCCACATATTGCGGCGCGGTGATGTCGTAGCCGTGGTAGTTGCCGCTGAGCGAGAGGAGTTTGTTGTGCTGGTAAGTGAGGTTGGCGTTGATGTTCAGTTCCCAGTCGCGGGTGGCCACCGGCGTGATGCCGAGCGAGAACTCGGCGCCGCTGTTGCTCATCGCGCCCAGGTTGGCCAGCAGCGTGCCGTAAGTGAAGGGTGGTGTGGGCACCGTGTAGTTATAGAGCATGTCGCGGGTCTTGCTCGTGTAGTAGGTGACGTTGGCCAGCAACCGTCCCTTGAGTAGCGAGGCTTCGAGGCCCACGTTGAAGGTGCGTCTCACTTCCCACTTGAGGTATGGGTTGGCGTTACGTGCTTCGGCCAGCGCTACGGCCATGTTCACACCCACGGGTACGACGCCCATGGGCTGCACCATGTACATCGAGGCGTAGTTGTCGATGCCGCCCTGGTTGCCGGCCAGGCCCACGCCGGCGGTGAGCTTGAGGTTGTCGAGCCAGGTGGCGCGACGCATGAAGGCCTCGCGCGAGAGGGTCCAGGCGCCCGAGATGGAGGGGAAGAATCCCCACTTGTGGCTGGCGGCGAACTTCGAGGAGCCGTCGGCGCGCGCAGTGGCGGTGATGGCGTAGCGGCCGGCATATTCCCATGTGGCGCGTCCCATGAAGGCTGTCATCGTGGGGCGGTGGCGGTAGCTGCGTGTTCCCTCCCACAGGCTCAGTGCGCCGGCCTGGATGGTATAGAATCCCAGGTCGTTGTTGTTGAAATTGGTGGTAGTGGTGCAAAATCCCGAGTAGGTGTCGCGCTGCGCCTCGGCGAGCGCGAGCAGGTCCACGTTGTGTAGGCCGGTGGTAACCTTATAGTTGAGGGTGATGTTTCCCAGCAGCGACTCGGTCTTGTCGGTGCCGCGGTAGGCCTGCCCGTTGGCCCAGATGGTGGTGGGCAGGTACTGGTCGCGTTGCACCTCGTTGTGGCTGTAGGCTCCGAAAGCGCTCACACTCAGTCCGTGTCCGGCGTTGAAGGTGAGTCGCGCGTGGGTGCTCAGGTGGGTTGTCTTGTCGGCGGTGCGGCTGTCCATCAAGGCGAGGGGGTGGTTGATTTGGTTGGCATAGGTGAAGCCGTCGTAGCCACCGGTGGCGTTTTTCGCTGCCGGGAAGGTGGGATTGAAGGCGGCCGCCGAGTAGAATGTTTTTTGCGTGTCGTAGATGGCGGTATTTTCCTTGAGCACGTTGCCAAACATGCCCAGCTCCACCTTGAGGCGTTCGTGGAACATGTTTTGGTACATACTCATGTTCGACGTGAAGTTGCGCATTTTCTCGTGCACGATGACACCGTTGTGGTCCATGAAACCGAGAGCCACACGGTAGCCGTTGTCCTTGCCGCCGCCGGCAAAGGCCAGGTGGTGGTCGTGTTGCCAGCCGGTTTGTTCAAGCACGCGCTGCCAGTTGGTGTTCGCGCCCAGGTCGATGAGCATCAAGCCGCGCTCGTCCACAGCGCGCCGGTATCCGTCGGCGTCGAGCATTTTCAGGTTCTTGGCCACGCGGGAGAAGCCGTAGCTGCCGTTGTAGGTCACCGTGGCGCGCCCCGTGGCGCCTTTCTTGGTGGTCACCTCGATGACGCCGCTGGCGCCCCGCGAGCCATATTGTGCGGTTTGGGTGGCGTCTTTGAGCACGTTGAAGCTCTCGATGTCGGCCGGGTAGACGCTCGAGAGGGTTCGCAGGTCTCCCATCACGCCGTCGATGATGATGAGCGGGTCGTTGCCGCCGGTGAGCGACGTGGTGCCGCGCACGCGCACGGCCTGCATGGCGGCCACACCGTTGTTGCCGCGCGTGATGGTGAGTCCCGCCACGCGTCCGTTGATGGCTTCGAGCGGATTGGTCACCTGCTTGTCGTTCATCATTTTCTCGGTAATCAGGTTAGGGGTGTCGGGCGCCACGCTGTCGACGGCGGTGGGCGAGTCTTCGCCGGCGAGAGCCGCCAGGCATGCCGCGAGCGCTATTGCTGTTGCTGTGAGTCGTTGTTTCATGAAACAGTCGGTTATTATGTGATAAGGTGTTGAAGCGAGCCACAAAGTTAACGAAATGTTTTCACATATCCTCCCACCCGCTTCACAAATTTGACCCAACGCGGCGCAAATTAGGCGGCGTTTCGGCAAAAACCAAAGTAAACTTTGTTTTTGCGCTCAACTTGCACTAATGTTCGCATCGCGCAAATTAGGCGGCGTTTCGGCAATGCAAAATTTAAAAAACTTTGTTTTTCATTTTGCATTGCGCTCAACTTGCACTAATTTTGCAAAACGAAACTAATAAACCTATTTTATATCCATAATGAACAACGAAATTTCTCAACGCGTGAATGCGCTGGAACCCAGCGCTACCCTTGCCATGTCGCAAAAGAGCGCCGAGCTTAAGGCTCAGGGCGTGGACGTGATAAACCTTAGTGTGGGTGAGCCCGACTTTTTCACCCCCGACCACATCAAGCGTGCGGCCCATGAGGCTATCGACAATAACTTCTCGTTCTACTCGCCGGTGCCGGGCTACCTGTCGCTGCGCCAGGCGGTGTGCGAGAAATTAGAGCGCGAAAACGGCTTGACGTTCAAGCCCGAGCAAATCGTGGTGGGCAACGGTGCCAAGCAGGCGCTGTGCAATACCATCCTGGCGCTGGTCAACGAGGGCGACGAGGTGGTGATTCCCACGCCGGCATGGGTGAGCTATGTGCAGATGGTGAACCTGTGTGGCGGCCGCAGCGTGCTCGTGCCGGCCGGCATCGAGCAGGACTTTAAGGTGACCGCCGAGCAACTCGAGGCGGCAATCACGCCTCGCACCAAGGTGGTACTCATCTGCTCGCCCAGCAACCCCAGCGGCGCCGTTTATTCGCGCGAGGAATTGTCGTCGCTTGCCGCGGTACTCGCCCGTCACCCCCAAGTGATGGTGATTGCCGACGAGATATATGAGCACATCAACTATGTGGGCCACCACGAGTCAATCGCTCAGTTCGACGAGCTGCGCGACCGCGTGGCCATCATCAATGGTGTGTCGAAAGCCTATGCCATGACGGGCTGGCGCATCGGCTATGTGGCCGCACCGCTGTGGCTCGCCAAGGCCGTGAACAAGCTGCAGGGACAATATACCAGCGGCGCCTCGTCGATAGCGCAGAAAGCCGCTGAGGCCGCTTACCGCGGCCCGCAGAACTGCGTGGAAGAGATGCGCCAAGCCTTTGAGCGCCGCCGCGACCTGGTGGTGAAGCTGGTGCGCGACATTCCCGGCATGTCGATTAACGAGCCTCACGGCGCCTTCTACGTGTTCCCGCAGGTGACGGCCTTCTATGGCAAGCGTTGCGGCGACACGGTGATAGGCGACGACCTCGACCTGGCCATGTACTTGCTCAACGAGGCCCACGTGGCCACGGTGGGCGGTACGGCATTCTGCTGCCCCGGCTACCTGCGCATGAGCTACGCCACGAGCGACGAGAACCTGGTGGAGGCCCTCGCGCGCATCAAGGCCGCGCTTGCCAAGCTGCGGTAAACCGTCGCGGCGTGATTAAACCGCGGGCGCGTCATCGGGTCTTATACTACATAGCGCGAAAACCGCGACATTGACTCACCGCTTAACTCACTTACTGCGACATGAAAAAGGCGATAGTGGCATTGACCCTGCTGCTGGCCGTGGTGGCCCTGGCTGTGGTGTTTGTCCCCAAACCAGGGGTCGAGCGGTCGCAGCCCGCCGTGTACTACTGGCGCACGACCTTCGCGCTCGACAGCGTGGAGCGCGATTTCCTCGCGCGCCACGGCGTGACGACGATTTATATGCGCTACTTCGATGTGGTGGTCACCCGCGAGGGGCGTGTCAAGCCCAACGCCACCATCAAGTTTCGCGACAGCGTGCCCGCCGGCGTGAAAGTGGTTCCCACGGTGTTTATCGTTGAGAACTGCCTGCGCCACAACCTCGACAGCGTGGCGCCGTTGCTCGTGTCGCGCGTGAGGCAAATCAGCGAGACACACGGCGTTCCGGTGGCCGACGAGCTGCAAATCGACTGCGACTGGACGGCCACGTCGCGTGCCGATTATTACCGTTTCCTCGCCATCGTGCGCCGGCAGCTCGCCGAACACGGCATGAAGCTGAGCGTGACGGTGCGCCTGCACCAGCTGGCGATGCCTTCGCCGCCCGCCGACTATGGCGTGCTCATGGTCTACAACACGGGCGACATCACGAAAAAAGACGGCGGCGACCCCATCCTCAACCCCGACGACGTGAAGCCGTACCTCAAATATGTAGACGCTTACGACCTGCCGCTGTGTGCCGCCTATCCGTGCTTCGGTTGGGACTTGCTCTATCGTGGCGACGAGTTCCAAGATATCCTCTACGATGCGCGGTTCGACGACGCGAGCCTCTTTGCGGCGGCCGGCGACGGCAAGTGGGTCGTGGTGCAAGACCGCGACTTGCCGCAGTTTGCCTCGCCCGACGCCGAGGTCCTCTTTTTGCACGCCGGCGACAGCGTGATACATCGGCAACCCGCCGCCGCCGATATTCTGGCCGTGCGGCGCACGCTGGAGCGCCACCGCGCCACAATCAACAACCGGGTAATACTTTACAGCTTAGACAGCAAGAGCCTCAATAACTACAATTCCTCCTATTATGAAAAAGTTTTTAATCGTTAGCCTGCTGCTGTGCCTCGCTTTACCGGCATGGCCTTGTGTTTACTTGGGACGCCACCATTACTACGTGTTCAGCGTCTTCAACCGCGACCAGATGGGAGCCACCTACGATGCCCGTGTGAACCGGTTTTGGATTGACTACACCGGCAACGACGAGGCGCGATGGGACGTGTCGTCGCTCGCCTATGCCGACCCCGACGACTTTGCCAAGAGCAACAACCTGATTATCAAGACTGCACTCAAGAAGCGCGACAATGAGGCCATCGCTTACCTCAAGTTGCTCGTGAGATACCTCCACATCTCTAACGGAGTGCAAGGCGAGGACTGGGAATACCCCACGCGCGAGGAACTCGCCGAGCGTGGCCGCGACCTGGCCACGATACGCGCGGCGGCGCTGGCCTACACGGGCTACCGCTTTCGTCCGCAGTACGCGCTGCTGGTGATGCGCACCTTCATGCTCCAGCAAAGCTACGCCTCGATTAAGCAATACTGGATGGAAACCGCCGGCAAGCTGCCCGAGAGCGTTTACAAAGACATGATGAAAGGCATCTATGCTGGCGCGCTCTACCACACGGGTTCGCGCGACATGGCCTGCAAAATGTATGCTGAGTTGGGCGACATGCAGTCCATCAAGTGGTGTGTGCGCGATAAGCGCAATCTCAAGGGAATCAAAGAAGAATATGCCTCCGACCCCAATTCGCCCACCCTCTTGTTCCTCGTGCAGGACTTCGTGAACAACGCGCAGGAGACGCGCGACCACAACAACGACCCCGAGAGCATGAGGTGGATTGAAGCCACCGGCATCTACGACAACGAAATCAACGGCTTCATCGAGTTCGCGAAAAAGGTTGAGGCCGAGGGAAAGACCACCACGCCGGCCCTGTGGCACAGCGCCGCCGGCTTCCTGCACTATTTCAAAGGGAACAATGAGCTCGCCTTAACCATGCTCACCGAGGCACAAGGCATGGCCGGCACCCCGCGCATGAAAGACAACGCGCGCGCCTGCGCGGTCATAGCCGCCGCCCACGCCCCGGCCCTCGACGACACGTTCTACAACAACATAGCCGGCGAAATCGCTTGGCTCAAGTCGAAAATCAGCGACGACGACCCGCATTACCGCGAGGTGATGCAACGCCTCATCTACGACGAACTCGAGCCGCGGCTGCGCAACGCCGGAAAGGCCACGATGGCCACCGCGCTGCTGGCATGGGCCCGCGACAACGAATATGAGGACTACGATGGCGACTACAGCAACGCCATCGAGGGACTTACCGCCGCACAAATGCTCGCTTACAAGAACTACTTCGACGCCGCGCCCACCAACGCCTTCGAGCGCATGATTCACTCCGGCATGAAACCCACCGCCCCCGACGAACTTAACGACCTCGTGGGCACCAAGTATCTGCGCGAGAGTAACTTCGCCGCCGCTATCCCCTATCTTGAGAAAGTGCCGCTGTCCTACCTGTCGCAGCAGGCTATCAGCCGCTATGCCGCGGCACGCGACTTCAAGCGTGACCGCTGGTTTGGCCGCCAGGTGGTGGACCGCAACTGGGACGAATGGGCAAGCAACGCCACAGCCACCGTCAAGCAAAACGCCAAGCTGCTCTATTGCCGCGACATGGTGGACCTGCTCGCTCGATATGACAAAGCCACCGGCGAGCAACGCTACCGGCTGGCTTACACGCTCGCCTCGCGCTACTATCAAGCAAGCTACCGCGGCGACTGCTGGTACCTGACGCACTACAGCAACAGCGTTAACGACGAGGCACAGGAATATGAGCTCGACTTTGTGGCCGTGGCACGCGTTTACCTCACCGAGGCCAAGCGCAGCACAAACTTCGAGTTGCAACAAAAGACGCTCTATGCCTACGCCTTCATCACCCAGGGACCGCTGGGAGAGGGTTGTATCTATGCCGAGCACGACTGGGCCAACGACAAGGACGTGTGGCACCTGCGACGCGACATGCCCAACTACGACGCCATGCTCGAGCTGAGCCGCTTCGCCACGACACACGCCGGGCAAACGGCCTCCTACGTCTCGAAGTGCGACTACCTGCGCCGTTTCAGGCAACTCTACTAAACACTCACGAAAGCTCGAGCCGGCGGGCACATGGCCGAATCCAGGTCATAGGCCCGCCGGCTTATTTTATGTCCCGATGATAAAATCGCGGCACCGGTGTCGTCGTCGACGACACCCTGTCCCTATTACCTTGAAGGCGTGTGAAAATTTACGGGCGAAAATTCTCGCGGGAAGTTGTTCACAAGGGTAAATAAGCCGTAGTAAAGGTGGTTTGGGTTGATTGTTAATAACTTTTTTGCGGATTGTTGAAAAAAATAGAGTTTGGAATTGTAAATTTTAAGGGAATTATTTGTAATTTTACACGCTCAATTTAAAAATGAGAAAATGAAAGGCGAGACACCCATAGAATATCATGTGCCGGCGCTCCTCGGAGAGTGTATCGAAGGATTGTGCATCAAGCCCGATGGACACTACATTGACGTGACCTTTGGAGGTGGCGGACACAGTCGTGCCATTATGGAAAAATTGGGCGCGAAGGGTCGCCTCATGGGGATGGACCAGGACATGGATGCCTACGCCAACACCCTTGCCGACGAGAGATTTACGTTTGCACACGGCAATTTTGCCTACGTGGCCAATTTCGCGCGTTACTACGACATGGGGCAAGTGGACGGTATTCTCGCCGACTTGGGGGTGTCGTTCCACCACTTCGACGAGGCCTCGCGCGGTTTCTCGTTTCGCGGTGACGCGCCACTCGACATGCGCATGAATAGCGGTGCGCGCCTCACGGCGGCACACATCGTGGCCGGCTACGACGAGCAAGCCTTGACGCGCCTGTTCACCGTTTATGGTGAGTTGCGTCAGGCGCGTCGCATGGCGGCCGCCATCGTCAAGCGTCGCGCCACGGCCGCCATCGCCACCACCGGCGCGCTTGTCGAGGCCGTGAAGCCGTTCATCAATCCGGCGCAAGAAAAGAAAGAGCTCTCGCAAGTGTTCCAGGCGTTGCGCATTGAGGTCAATCATGAGATGGACGCCTTGGAGGCTTTGCTGCGCCAGTCGATAGACTTGCTCAAGCCCGGCGGACGCCTCGTGGTGCTGGCCTACCACTCGCTCGAAGACCGCATGGTAAAGAATTTCATGCGCAGCGGCAACGTGGAGGGCAAGGTGGAGAAAGATTTCTACGGCCGCGTTGTGGCGCCCATGCGTGCCGTGAACCGCAAGGTGATAGTGGCCACGGCCGAAGAGGTGTCGCGCAATCCGCGCTCGCGTAGCGCCAAGTTGCGCGTAGGCGAAAAGATATAAGTCAACGATTATCCATTCACTTCAATAAATGGCAAAGAAGAAAAAAAATAAGATAAACAAAAGTGAGCGGGCCGACCGTACGATTACCTTAAACCCGGTGAGAATACTCAAAAGTTTCCTGCAAGGTCGCTTGTTCTTGACGCTTGACTTTTTCAAGCGCAATTGGCTGTATGTGCTGTCGGCCACAATCATGGTGCTCATGTACATTGCCAACAAATATACCTATCTCGACAATCTCGAGCGCGTGGGCAGTCTCAAGAAAGAGCTCAACAACGCCACCACCGACTGTGTCGACGCCAGCGCGCGCTATAATTCCATGATCGTGGAAAGCCACATGAAGGAGCTCGTCGATTCGTTGCGCATCGACCTCACGAGTCCCGATCTTCCGCCTTATCGTCTTACCGAGAATTAACCAGTTATTTTTAACCTAATATCCGCACAAGAAAAAATGAAAGAGACCAACAAGAAAAGAATCCTCTGGCGCTATTCGCTGGTGATTGCTGTAATGCTGCTCCTCTCGGGCTTAATCGTTTTCAATATGTTGAAAACCGGTGTGGTTCACGCTGGAGCATGGAATAAAAAAGCCGATTCGCTGCTCACCAGCGAGCGGCCCCTGGTGCCCGAACGGGGAAAAATTTTGAGCGACAGCGGCACCGTGCTCGCCGCCAACTTGTACTATTACACGGCGCGCATCGACTGGGCATCGCCCGCGATAAAAAAAGACAGCCTCGAGAAGTATATCAACGCGCTGGCCGACAGCCTACACGCCTTCAACGGCACCAAGAGCACCGAAGACTGGAAAAAAGAATTCCGCGCGCAGGCCGAAAGCCGCAAGAACCGCTCCTACCGCATCGCCTCCAAGCTCACCCACTCCGAGCTGGAGCGGCTCAAGGAATTCCCTTTCCTCAAAGGGAACAAGGCGTTCTATAGCGAAAGCAACGTGAAACGCATCAGGCCTTACGGCGCGATGGCGGCGCGAAGCATAGGTAACACGCGCGACTCGCTCATCGACGGCGTGGTGTCGATGCGCGGCCTCACGGGCCTCGAGTATGCCCTCGATTCGCTGCTCTACGGCGTGCCGGGCGTGAAGAAACGCATCCAGCTCACGTCGAACATTGTCGACTGGGAGAGCAAGCCGGCCATCCCGGGCTATGACATCACCACCACCATCAACGTGTCGCTGCAAGACATCGTCGACGAGGAACTCTACAAAATGTGTGTCGAGACCGGTTCGCAGTGGGGTACCTGCATCCTCATGGAGGTGGCCACCGGCGAGATAAAAGCCATTTCCAATCTCGACTGGAGCGAGAAGACCGGCGACTATATCGAGGGTGTGAACCACGCCATTCGCGGCATCGAGCCCGGCTCGGTGATGAAACCCATCTCGATGATGGTGGCCCTTGAGGAAGGTGTGGTGGGCGACATCAACACGCCCATAGCCACAGGCACGCATTTCACTTACTATGGCCGCGACATCAACGACCCGCACGGCGGCGCGTCGCTCACACCGCGTCAAATCATCGAAACGTCGTCAAACGTGGGTATGTCGCGCATCATCATCAAGAAATATGATTCGAATCCGGCCGGATTCAAGGAGCGGTTGGCACAGATGGGCTTCTTTGACCATTTCAACTCGGGCATTGGCGGCGAGCGCGTGCCGTTCTTCCCCATGCCCACCCACAACACCGAGGCCCATGTGGCGCTCACGCGCATGTGCTACGGCTATGCCACCGAGATTCCGCCACTCTACACCGTGGCCATCTATAACGCCATTGCCAACGACGGCAAGTTTGTGCGTCCCCACCTGGTGAAAAAGCTCTCTCGCGCCGGCGAGCCCGACAGTATCGTGCCCATCACCTATGTGCGCGATCAGGTGTGCAGCCCCGAGAACGCCGCCAAGTTGCGCGTCATGCTGCACGATGTGGTGTGGGGCAACCGCGGCACGGCCCGCAAGTGGGTGCAGGACCCCAATGTGGAAATCGCCGGCAAGACGGGCACGGCTTTCACCATCGACGAAAAGACCAACCAGTACACCAATCGCAAGCGCCTGGCGTTTTGCGGCTTCTTCCCCTATAACGCGCCCAAGTACTCGTGCATCGTGGTGCTGTGTGGCGCCGACCGTGGCGCGGGCGCCAGTAGCGGCGTGGTGCTAAAGAATATAGCCCTTAAGATGTATGCGCGCGGCTTGCTCGACATCCAGTCGGATTACACCGCCAATCCGCCGGCCCAACGTGTGGACCGCCCCACGTTCTTCGCCTCACGCCGCAATTCCACCAATTACCTGCGCGAGGGCACCGGCACGACAACTAACCGCGTGTATAAAACTCCGGCCACCACACAGGGGGTGCCCGATGTCGTGGGAATGAGCGCGCGCGAGGCTGTCGCCAGCATGGAAAGCGCCGGCTTTGGGGTGAACATCAGCGGCACGGGCCACGTGGTGGCACAAAGCATCGCCGCGGGCTCGCGCGAGAACCGGGGCACGGTGGTGAACCTGACGTTGAGGAATTAGATTAGACCTTAGATTTTAGATAATTAGATTTTAGATTTTATTATGGTTAAAGATTTACAACAACTTTTACAAGATATCGACGTGATGCGTGTCGTGGGCGACGCGCAACGTGCAATAACCGATTTGGTGCAGGACTCGAGAAAAGTGGCCCCGGGATGCCTCTTCGTCGCCGTGCGTGGCGTGAATGTGGACGGACACGCTTTCCTCGACGATGTGGCCGCGAAAGGGGCCGCCGCCATCGTGTGCGAACAACTGCCGGCGACGCCGGTGGCCGGGGTGACCTATATCGTGGTTGAAAACAGCCACGTGGCGCTCGCGCGCCTGGCCAGCGCATGGTATGACCACCCGTCGGCCCGCCTCAAGCTGGTGGGTGTCACCGGCACCAACGGCAAGACCACCACGGCCACGCTGCTCTATGAGCTGGCGCGCTTGCTGGGCTTCAAAGCGGGCCTGCTGTCGACGGTGCGCAACATGATTGACACGCGCGAGGAACCGGCCGTGCAAACCACCCCCGACCACCTCACGCTCAACGCGTTGCTGGCCCAGATGGTGGAAGCCGGCTGCGACTATGCCTTCATGGAGGTGAGCTCGCACGCCTGCGACCAGCATCGCATCGACGGCCTCACGTTTGCCGGCGGCGTGTTCACCAATCTCACTCGCGACCACCTCGATTATCACCTGACGGTGGACAACTATATCCGCGCAAAGAAACGTTTCTTCGACCTGCTGCCCGCCACGGCCTTCGCCCTGGTCAATGTGGACGACAAGGTGGGCATGGTCATGACGCAGAACACGCGGGCACTGGTGAAAACTTATTCGTTGCGCGGCGTGGCCGACTTCAAGTGCCGTGTCATCGAGGAACAACTCGACGGCACTATCCTCGACCTTGACGGCACCGAGGTCAACGTGCTGTTTACCGGACGTTTCAACGCCTATAACCTTACCGCCGTCTATGGCGCGGCACGCCTGTTGGGGCTCGACCGCGACGAGGTGATGGTGGCCATGAGCCGCCTCACGCCCGTGGACGGACGTTTCGAGACCATCGCGGCACCGCAGGGTTTCACGGCCATCGTCGATTATGCCCACACGCCCGACGCGCTCGTGAACGTGCTCGACACGATTGCCGACATCCTGTCGCACACCGGGATCGGAAAGATTATCACCGTGTGTGGATGCGGCGGTAACCGCGACAAGGGCAAGCGCCCTATCATGGCGCGCGAGGCCGCGTTGCGCAGTAATACCTTGGTGCTCACCAGCGACAATCCGCGCGACGAGGACCCCGATGCCATTCTCGACGAGATGAAAGCGGGGCTCGACGCCGAACAGCTGTCGCACACCCTCGTCATCGCCGACCGCCGCAGCGCCATCGCCACAGCGTGCCGCCTGGCCACGCGCGGCGACGTGGTGCTGGTGGCCGGCAAAGGCCACGAGCCTTATCAGGAGGTGAAGGGCGTGCGTCACCACTTCGACGACCGCGAGGAGATAAGAAAAGTATTAAATATCGCCAATTAATAGGAGCAAGAGTCCAATTCCGCTATTTATCTAACCAACCCACTTATCAAGCTTAATCGCTCAAATCATGTTATATCATTTATTTCATTACCTCAAACAATTTGATGTGCCGGGCGCGCGACTGTTCGACTACATCACGTTCCGCTCGGGTTTCGCACTGATACTGTCGTTGTTTATCGCCATTGTCTTTGGCCGTCGCATCATCAACCGCCTGCAAAAGATGCAGGTGGGCGAGATCGTGCGCGACCTGGGTCTCGAGGGACAACTCGACAAAAAGGGCACGCCCACCATGGGCGGTATCATCATCATCATTTCCATCCTCGTGCCGTGCCTGCTGCTGGGCAAGCTCGACAACGTGTACATGATACTGATGATAGTGGCCACGCTGTGGACCGGCGCCCTGGGCTTTGCCGACGACTATATCAAGGTGGCCCACCACAACAAGCAGGGACTGAAAGGAAAGTTCAAAATCATCGGGCAAGTGGGCTTGGGACTTATCGTGGGCTTGACGATGTACCTGAGTCCGGCCATCGTGATGGACCGCAGCGTGGTGGTGACACATCCTCAAACCACCGAGCAAGTCGTGGAGCATCACGACGACATGGGAACGGCGGTGAAATCGACCCAAACCACCATCCCGTTTGTCAAGAACCACAACTTCGACTATGCCTATCTCACCCGCTGGATGGGCGACTATGCGCAGACAGGCGGCTGGATATTGTTTATTCTGGTGACCATCTTTGTGGTGGCGGCCGTGAGTAACGGCGCCAACCTCACCGATGGTATCGACGGCCTCGCGACAGGGACGTCGGCCATCATCGGCGTGGCCCTCGCCGTGATGTGCTACCTGGGCGGTAACGTGGTGTATGCCTCCTATCTCGACATCATGTATATCCCTTACAGTAGCGAACTCGTGGTTTATGCGGCGGCCTTCATCGGCGCCACCGTGGGCTTCCTGTGGTATAACAGCCATCCGGCCCAGGTGTTCATGGGCGACACGGGTAGCTTGTGCCTGGGCGGTATCATCGCGGTGTTTGCCATCCTCATCCGCAAGGAGTTGCTCATCCCCATCCTGTGTGGCATCTTCCTGGTGGAGGCGTTGAGCGTGATTTTGCAGACGGGATATTTCAAATACACCAAGAAGCGTTATGGCGAGGGTCGTCGCATCTTCAAGATGTCGCCGCTTCACCACCATTTCCAAAAAGACGGCCATGAGTTCAAGTGCTTGTGGAACCATCCCAAGAACGCGATTCCCGAGCAAAAGATAACGATGCGTTTCTTCCTGGTGGGAATCATGCTGGCGGTGCTCACTTTTGTCACTTTGAAAATCCGTTAACAGCGCGAGTGAAAAATAACTATTTGCTTGTCAATCAAAACACAACACAACGAATATGAAGAAAAATTTAGTCATCATCGGTGGAGGCGAAAGCGGCGTGGGCGCCGCCGTGCTGGGAAAAGTGAAAGGCATGGACGTCTTCTTGACCGACATGGGTACCATCGCACCGAAATATAAGGAAATACTTGAAAAATGGAACATCGAGTGGGAAGAGGGACACCACACCGAGACGCGTGTGCTCGCCGCCGACGAAATCGTTAAGAGCCCCGGCGTGCCCTCCACGGTGCCGCTCATGGTGAAAGCCGCGCAAAAGCACATTCCCATCATCAGCGAGATAGAGCTGGCGGGACGATACACCGATGCCCGCATGGTGTGCATCACCGGCAGCAACGGCAAGACCACCACCACCATGCTCACTTACCACATTCTCAAGAGCGCGGGTCTCAATGTGGGCCTGGCCGGCAACGTGGGGCGCAGCTTGGCCCTGCAGGTGGCCACCGAGCATCACGATGTGTATGTGATAGAGCTGAGCAGTTTCCAGCTCGATAACATGTATGAGTTCAAGGCCAACGTGGCCGTGTTGCTCAACATCACGCCCGACCACCTCGACCGCTACGACCACAAGATGGAGAATTATGTGGCCGCAAAGTTCCGCATCCTGCAGAACCTCACGGCCGACGACGCCTTTGTCTACTGGCAGGACGACCCCATCATCGCCGCGCAACTGCGTCAACGCCACACCGAGGCCCGCATGTTGCCGTTCACGGCGCAGGCCGACCCCGAGTGCGCCGCCTATATCGAGGATGGCGTGATGAAGTTCGACTTCGACGGCACCTATTGGGAGGTACCCCGCGACGAGTTGTCGCTCAAGGGGCTGCACAACATGTATAACTCGATGGCGGCCGGTATCAGCGCCTCGCTGATGCACATCGAGGCCGACGATATACGCCGTGCCCTGGCCTCGTTCGAGGCTGTGGAGCACCGCCTCGAGTATGTGCGCACCCTCGACGGCGTGCGCTATGTGAACGACTCGAAGGCCACCAACGTCAACAGCACGTGGTATGCCCTCGAAAGCATGACCACGCCTGTGGTGCTCGTGCTCGGCGGTAAGGACAAGGGCAACGACTACAGCGAGATTGCCCCCTTCGTGAAAGAGAAGGTGAAGGCTATCGTGTGCCTGGGTGTCGACAACGACAAGCTACACCGTTTCTTCGACGGCATGGTGCCCACGGTGGTCGACGCGCGCTCGATGGCCGAATGTGTGGACCGCTGCCGCGAACTGGCCAGCGCGGGCGACACGGTGCTGCTGTCGCCGTGTTGCGCGAGCTTCGACTTGTTCAAGAGCTACGAGGACCGTGGCCGTCAGTTCAAGGATTGTGTAAATAAACTCTAATCTTCGGCCCGCACCAGTCATGAGCGATAAAGCGAAACTATATAACGAAATCACGCGCAAGTATGGCGACCCGTGGATTTGGGGTATCTATATCACGCTGGTCATCTTGTCGATAATCGAGTCTTATTCGGCCTCGAGCCGCGAGATATCGCAAATGGGCATCTACGAGCCGCTCATCAAACAACTCGTGTTCCTGGGCTTGGGAGCCTCGTTAATCGCCGTGCTCCACCGCATCAACTACAACAACAAGATGGTGATGTTTGTGCTCATCCCCATGCTGTGGCTGTTCACGGTGGTGGCGCTGGGCTATGTGATGGTGGCCGGCGACTTTATCAACGGTGCCCGTCGCTCGTTCCGCATTCTGGGGCAGAGCGTGCAGCCCGCCGAGCTCGCCAAGCTCTCGGCGGTGACCATGCTTGCTTACATCCTGGCGCGCACGCAGCGCAAGAAGGACGTGAGCAACTGGGGCATCGCCATGAGCGCCATCGTGGCGGCTATCTTTGGCGCGCTGACGTTTGTGAGCGGTGCCACAAACGCCATTATCATCATGGCCATCAGCGCCACGATGATGGTGGTGGGCGGCACCCGCACCAAGAAGCTGATAATCGTGTTTGTGGCTTATGTCGCCGTCTTTGGCTGCTACAGGCTCATTAACAACGCCAACGACGAGCGCGAGGCTAACCTGGCGCAGACGCGCATCGAGCAGGCCGCACCGGCCGACAGCGCCAAGATGGCCGCCCGCGAGGTGGACCGCACCAACATGCGTAAGGGCCGCATCGAGAACTGGCGCAAGCACGATTCGCTGCTATATTTCCCCATCACGGCCTATAACCAGCAGGAGATGTTCTCGATGATGGCGCAGGCCCACGGCGGCGTCGTGGGAGTGGGAATAGGCAACTCGCGCGAGTGTAGCCGCCTGCCGCTGGCTTTCAGCGACTATATCTACTCGATTATCCTCGAGGAAATGGGCATCGTGGGCGGCATCTTCGTTATGGTCTTGTACCTGTGGCTACTGGCCCGGGCGGCGATGATAGCGCGGCGGTGTCACCGCGTGCTGCCGGCCCTGCTCATCATAGGCATGGCGTCGATGATCACGTTCCAGGCCTTGTGTCACATGGCCATCAACACGGGCGTGTTCCCCGTTTCGGGGCAGCCCCTGCCGCTGGTGTCGAAGGGTGGCACGTCGATTATCGTGACGAGCATCGCCTTTGGCGTGATGTTCAGCGTGAGCCGCACGATAGCCAACAGCAAAGACAAGCAAAACAAGCCTAAGGCCGACGAAGAGCTGCCGGCCGGCCTCGATGCCGAGAATCCCACCGAGGTCTTGCCCAAAAACGAATGGAAATAAAACTACGACTTAAAACGATATGGAACAGCAACAAAACAAAGCATTGAGAGTGCTCGTCAGTGGTGGCGGAACGGGAGGACACATTTTCCCCGCCATCTCAATCGCCAACGAAGTGAAGCGCCGCCGCCCCGACGCCGATATTCTCTTTGTGGGGGCTCTGGGACGCATGGAAATGGAACGCGTGCCGGCCGCCGGATATGACATCAAGGGGCTGCCCGTGCGTGGTTTCGACCGCAAGCGCCTGTGGCGCAACATCGCCGTGTTGCGCGACCTGAGGCGCAGCATGAAAATGGCGCGCGAAATATTGCGCGACTTCAAGCCCGACGTCGCCGTGGGCGTGGGAGGATATGCCAGCGGACCCATGCTCAAAGAGGCCCAAAAGGCCGGGGTACCCACCTTGCTGCAGGAGCAAAACTCCTATGCCGGCGTCACCAACAAACTGCTGGCCAAAGGGGCGCAGGCCATCTGTGTGGCCTACGAGGGAATGGAACGCTTCTTCCCCGCCGACAAGATTCTGCTCACCGGTAACCCCGTGCGCGCCAGCCTGCTGCACTGCGAGGCCACGCCGCAAGAGGCCCGCAAGGCCTTTGGCCTCGAGCCCGAGCGGCCCACGGTGCTCGTCATCGGCGGCAGCCTGGGGGCACGCACCATTAACGAGAGCATCATCGGCGGCCTCGATACCTTCAAGCAGCGTGAGAACGACGTGCAGGTGATTTGGCAAACGGGAAAGTTCTACGACAGCCAGTGCCGCGAGGCGCTCCAGGCCTCGGGCGCCAAAAACGTGGTGCAAATGCCGTTCATCAGCAACATGGACATGGCCTACCGCGCCGCCACACTCGTCATCTCGCGCGCCGGGGCCAGCTCCATCAGCGAGCTCCAGCTGCTGGGCAAGGCATCTATCCTCGTGCCGTCGCCCAACGTCGCCGAAGACCACCAGACGAAAAACGCCCTCGCCCTGGCCAACCGTCAGGCCGCGCTCATGGTGCCCGACGCCGAGGCCGGCGAGCGCCTTGTGGCCACCACCCTCGACACCATCGCCCACCCCGACGAGATTGCCCTGCTCGAGACCAACGTCGCCGCTATGGCCCTGCGCGACAGCGCCGAGCACATCGTCGACCGCCTTTTCGACCTCATCCCCTGAAGAATTTGGTCGCAAAGATTTTGATAGAATGAAAAGAAAACATTCAATTAGTTTGTTAATCGCAGCACTATCTTTAGTGGTATTAGCGCAGCAACCTTACACAGGCGACCGTGAGTATGTGGTGCGCTACACTTACGATGATAGTGGCAACGTGGCGACACGCCGCGCCACACTTGAAGTGCTGCATGACGAATTGGATGCGCTGGCCGATCCCGGTCTTGACACCACGATTGTCAATGGTTATGAGCCAATGAGAGCCGAACCTGGAAATCTCGCGAAATTGATTAATTAATTACTGAAATGAATGAGAAATGCACATATTGGTTACTGCTTGTTGTCGTCGACTTTGACGCGCAGGAGCTGAGCTACGACGCGTGGGGGCGGCGGCGCGACCCTGCCACGTGGGAGTACTATCTCTCGCTCACCGATGCCGCTCCTCTCCACGACCGGGGCTTCACGGGCCACGAGCACATTGACCTTTTCGACATGGTGAACATGGACGGGCGGATCGCCACTTTTGGCCGCCCCGCGTGTGGAGATATAATTCAATATTAACTGAAGATAAATTCCTGAATTTTTGTAAAATAGAACACTTGATATGAAAGACTTTACATCCCTTTATTTCGTGGGGGCCGGAGGAATCGGCATGGCCGCCCTCGAGCGATATTTCCTCGCGAAGGGGAAGCGCATTGCCGGTTATGACCGCACACCCAGCGAACTCACCGCGGCCCTTGTGGCCGAGGGCGTGGAAATCGTTTACGATGAAGACCCGGCACTCATTCCCGACTATTGCCGCGACCCGGCGACAACACTCGTGGTTTATACGCCGGCGGTGCCCGCCGAGCATCGCGGCCTGTGCTACTTTCGCGAGCACGGCTTTGAGGTGGTGAAGCGCGCGCGGCTGCTGGGCGAGGTGACGCGCGCCAGCCGCGGCTTGTGCTTTGCCGGTACTCATGGCAAGACGACGACGTCGAGCATGGCGGCCCACATTCTGGCGACGAGCGGCATAGGCTGCAACGCGTTCCTGGGCGGCGTGTTGCGCAACTATGGCAGTAACTTCCTGCTGAGCGCCACGAGTCCCTATTCGGTCATCGAGGCCGACGAGTTTGACCGCTCGTTCCACCAGCTTAGCCCCTACATCGCTGTGGTCACGAGCACCGACCCCGACCACCTCGACATCTACGGCGACGAGGAGCACTACCTGGAGAGCTTTGCCCACTTCACGTCGCTCATCGCTCCCGGCGGCGCGCTCATCAAGCACACGGGCCTCAAGTTGCGCGAGCGTGTGGCGCCCGGAGTGCGCGTGTTCACCTATTCGACCACCGGCCCCGCCGACTTCTACGCCACCCGCGTGGTCAAGGGTGAGGGCACGATACGCTTCGACTTGGTGACGCCGTGGGAGACCATTGCCGACATCACGCTGGGCGTGCCCGTCGATATCAACATCGACAATGCCGTGGCCGCGATGGCCGCCTGCCGCCTGGTCGACGCGCCGGCCGACGCCATGCGCCGGGCCATGGCCACGTTCAAGGGCGCCAAGCGCCGTTTCGAGTTCTGGCTCAAAGAGCCGGGACCGCGCGGACGCGTGATGATTGATGACTACGCGCACCATCCCGACGAGCTGCGCGCCAGCATCGAGAGTGTGAAGTCGCTCTACCCGGACCGCCGCCTCACCGTGGTGTTCCAGCCGCACCTCTACACGCGCACGCGCGACTTCGCCCCCGAGTTTGCCGCGGCGTTGTCGCTGGCTCCCGAGGTGATATTGCTGCCCATCTATCCTGCTCGGGAATTGCCCATTGCCGGTGTGGAGAGCGAAATGATACTTTGCGACATCACGAGCGAAAAAAAAGTGGTTTATAGCAAAGAAAAATTGCTCAATTCAATAAAAAGCAGTAATTTTGAGGTCTTATTGACGGCGGGGGCCGGCGACATCGCCGAGTTGCTCCCAGCCATCTGCGACGAATATAAGAAGCAAGAGCGTTGAAAAAGGTTGTTCAATACATAATATTGCTCATTCTCACGGCTTTGCTGGCATGGGGTATCTTGTGGGCACGGGCCAAGGCCCGCACCCAAGTGTGCCACGCCATCGTCGTCGATGTGCTCAACACCCACACCACACCGTTCGTCACCCCCGAGGCTGTCAAGGAGGAGCTTGACCACCATGGCATCGCCATCGTGGGAAAAGCCTTTGGCGACATCGACATCGACACCATCGAGACGCTGCTGCGCCACTCGCCCTACGTCGAGGACACCGAGTGCTTCCTGAGCTACGACGGCTCGTTGCACATCAAGGTGCGGCAGCTGGTGCCCGTGTTGCGCGTGTTCGACGGCAACACGTCTTACTATGTGAACCGCGAGGGCAAGACGATGCGCGCCACGCCCACTTACCATGCCGACGTGCCCATCGTCAATGGCCACTTTACGTCGAAGTTCCCCGTCACACGCCTGTTACCTCTTGTCGAGTATGTCGAGAAAGACTCGGTGCTCAAGGCGCTCGTGACAATGTATAACGTGGTCGACAGCAACAACGTCTTTATCGTGCCCGCCATCGCCGGACATGTCGTCAACCTGGGGCCGCCCACCGGCTTCGAGAACAAGTTCAAGAAGCTGCAGCTCTTCTACCACAAGGTGATGCCGGCGCGCGGCTGGGAAACCTACGACACCATCTCGGTCAAGTGGAACTACCAGGTGGTGGCCACGTTGCGTCACAAGAAAGTAAAGCACGTCGAGGTCTACAACCCCGAGGACGACGACCCGGCACCCGACCACGCCACGATGACCATCGACGACGCCACGGCTCCGCAGCCGGCGCAGCGTCCCAAGCCCCCCGAGGAGGCCGAGGCGAAAAAAACCGAGCAAAAGAGCACCTGACGCTTATCATTCATTCATCCTCAAGAATAAAACCAACTTTTTCAAACATTTAAAACAGTTATGGAGAGTACTCAATATATCGTGGCCATTGAAATTGGCAGCAGCAAGATAGTGGGCGCCATCGCCGAGAAATCACCCTCGGGATATGTCCAAGTGATACACCTCGAGGAAGAGAAGTTCCTCGACTGTGTGCGCTGGGGATGTATCCAAAACGTGGAGAGCACCAAGGGATGCATCAACAATATCCTCAAGAAACTGGAAAACCGCATCGACGGCTCCATCAAGGACGCTTATGTGGGCGTGAGCGGTCGCTCGGTGCACACCGAGGCCGCCGAAGTGAGCCGCAACCTCGACAGCACGCGCGCCATCACCGACGATATACTTGATAAAATCGTCAAGGACTCGGCCCGCGAGACCATCCGCAACTATGAAATCATCGAAACGGTGCCCTGCGCTTACTACGTCGACAAGAACGAGACGAAGAACCCCAGCGGCCAGTTTGGCTCGAGCATCAACATCAAGGTGAACCACATTGTGGCCAAGCCCACCATCAAGCTCAACCTGGAGCGCGTCATGAGCTTGGGCACCCGCGTCAAGAACTACCTCGTCACGCCGCTCGTCGTGGGCGAGGAAATCCTTAACGACACCGAGCTCTCGCTGGGCTGCATGCTCGTCGACATCGGCGCCGAGACCACCACCGTGTCGATCTACAAGGACGGCGCGCTCATCTACCTGATTACGCTGCCGCTGGGCGGCCGCAACATCACGCGCGACATCGTCAACGGCCTGGCGGTGCTCGAGGAAACCGCCGAGCGCGTGAAAAAGAATATCAACAACCCGCTCGACGACAACGTGGAGCTGCTCAACATCGAGGATGTCAAAAGCACCGACGCCGCCAACTATATCAAGGCGCGCACCGGCGAAATCATCGCCAACATCAACCAGCAGATAGCCTACGCTGGGCTCACCGCCGGCGACTTGCACAAGATTGTGCTCATCGGCGGCGGCGCGCAGTTGCAGGGCATCGCCCGCCGCATCGAGGACACCACCAAAATCAAGGTGCGCATGGGTTCTTATCCGCAGTCGCTCAACATTCTGGACCACAGTATCAACCGCATGGAATATATCCAAATATTCTCGCTGCTGGCCAAGGGCGCGCAAATCATTCCCGAGAACCAATCGTGTGTGCAACGCCACAACTATGAGGACGGCCCCACGATGACCTCGCAACCCGAACGCCCCGAGCGCCCCGCGCAGCCCGAAAAGCCTGCCGAGCCCGTCGATGAAGATGACGACAAGAAAAAGAAAAAGAATCGCGGCTTCCTGTGGCGGATGCGCGACCGCATGTCTTCGTTGCTCGACGAGAACGACGAGGCATAATCGTCCACCTATTCCCGCTCAAATATATTTTTATTCACGAAACAATTAAATACCAGCAGATATGGATAACAATAACATCTTCGACACCCTCGAAATGGGGGCCGGATATGACGAAAAAAGTAAAGCGAAAGCCACGCCTACCATCATCAAGGTCGTGGGAGTGGGCGGCGGTGGTAACAATGCTGTCAACCACATGTATGTGCAGGACATTGGCGGTGTGTCTTATGTCGTGCTCAACACTGACCGGCAGGCACTCATCAACTCGCCTGTGCCTAACCGCCTCCTCATCGGGCCCAATACCACCAAGGGACTGGGTGCCGGCAACGTGCCCGAGGTGGCGCAACGCGCCGCCGAAGAAAGTGCCGACGACATCGCGGCACTCTTCGACGACGATACCCAGATGGCTTTCATCACCGCCGGCATGGGCGGCGGCACCGGTACCGGCGCCGCTCCCGTGGTGGCCCGCATAGCGCGCGAGAAAGGGGTGCTCACGATAGGTATCGTCACCATCCCGTTCCTCTTCGAGGGCCAAAAGAAAATCCTCAAGGCACTTGAGGGCGCCGACGAGATGCAAAAGTACGTCGACGCGCTGCTCATCATCAACAACGAGCGCCTCACCGAGATTTATCCCGACTTGAACTTCATCAATGCTTTCGGCAAGGCCGACGACACGCTGTCGGTGGCCGCGCGCAGCATCTCGGAGCTGATTACCGTGGAGGGACGCATCAACCTCGACTTCAAGGACGTGAACACCACGTTGCGCAACGGCGGCGTGGCCATCATCAGTTCGGGCTACGGCGAGGGTGAGCACCGCGTCACCAAGGCCATCAAGGATGCCCTTGACTCGCCGCTGCTCAAGAACCGCGACGTGTACGGCTCGAAGAAAATATTGATGAACTTCTACATCTCGCCCAATTCCAAGAACCCGTTCAAGATGGCCGAAATTGACGAGATGCGCAAGTTCATGATCAACTTCAGCAACGAGGTGGACGTGATTTGGGGTGTGGCTTTCGACGACACCCTCGAGGACAAGGTGAAAATCACCATCCTCGCCGCCGGTTTCAACGTATCGCTTGAGAGTGAGGCCACCGTGCCCGACGAAAAGGGCGAGACGCGCCAGGCGGCATCAGCACCCAAGATTGACCCGGTGCAGCGCGTGGCCTCGGAATATGGCGAGCGCAAAATCAACATCCAGAGCCTCGAGGCGGCCCAGGCACGCTACCTGGTGCTGCGCCCGGGCGACATCGATAACGACGAGATTATCGATATGCTCGAGAAAAAGCCCACCTTCAAGCGCGACCCCAAGTTCAAGAGCGATATCCACGACCTGCAAAATGCCGCCGCTAAGCCCAAGCCGGCGGCCGAGGCCCCCAAGAAAACTCCCAACAACAGCGCGGGCACCATCTCGTTCGACGCTTAACAAACAAGGAACGAAGGTGACGCAAGTTGAAAGGACTTGACAGGCTGTGGGTTTTGTCGACTGCTGGCGCGGACTCGCCGCCGTGTCATCTTGCAATATGTGAGTATACTAAAATAAATGATATATGCTAACTTTACAACAAATCAACGCTAACCCCGAAGAGGTGATTCGGCGGTTGGCTATCAAGCAATTCGACGGACAAGAGCCCGTCATGCGCGTTGTCGAGCTCGACAAACAGCGCCGCGCGGCGCAGTTCCAGCGTGACGGAAACGCCGCGCAACTCAACAAAATGGCCGCACAAATAGGTGCCTTGATGCGTCAAGGCGACAAGGCCGGCGCCGAGCAGGCCAAGCAAGAAGTGGCCACGCTCAAGGCGACAAACAAAGAAATCGACGAGCGTCTCGCCACCATCGAGGACGAAATCACTCAAACGCTGCTCACTATCCCCAACCTGCCCTTCGAGGGTGTGCCCGAGGGCAAGACCGCCGAGGACAACGTGGTGGAGCGCACCGGCGGCCACATGCCCGAGCTGCCCGCCGACGCCTTGCCCCACTGGGAGCTGGCCCGCAAGTATAACCTCATCGACTTTGACCTGGGCGTGAAAATCACCGGTGCCGGATTCCCCGTCTACATCGGCAAGGGAGCGCGCCTGCAACGCGCCCTCATCCAGTTCTTCCTTGACGAGGCCGGCAAGGCCGGTTACACCGAAATCGAGCCGCCGCTGGTCGTCAACGAGGCTTCGGGAATAGGCACCGGACAGTTGCCCGACAAGGAGGGACAAATGTATCACTGCCAGGTGGATAACTTCTACCTCATCCCTACGGCCGAGGTGCCTGTGACCAATATCTACCGCGATGTGATTCTCTCGCAGGACGAGCTTCCCAAGAAAAATTGCGCTTATAGCGCCTGCTTCCGCCGCGAGGCGGGTTCCTACGGCAAGGACGTGCGCGGCCTGAACCGCCTGCATCAGTTCGACAAGGTCGAAATTGTGCGCATCGAACGCCCCGAGGATTCCTATGCCGCTCTCGAGGAGATGAAGGACCATGTGCAGGGCTTGCTCGAAAAACTCGAGTTGCCGTGGCACATCCTGCGGCTGTGTGGCGGTGACATGAGCTTCACGAGTGCCATCACCTTCGACTTTGAGGTGTGGAGCGCGGCGCAACAGCGCTGGCTCGAGGTGAGCTCGGTGTCAAACTTTGAGACCTATCAGGCCAACCGCCTCAAGTGCCGCTACCGTGGCGATGACAAGAAGACGCATCTGTGCCACACACTCAACGGTAGCGCCCTGGCTCTGCCACGCATCGTGGCCGCCCTGCTCGAGAACAACCAAACTCCCGAAGGTATCGTCATCCCCGAGGCCTTGCGCCGCTACACGGGTTTCGATATCATTGATTGAGCTTTGAGCAATTTACTCGTCTATTCGTCTACTCGTTTACTCGTCTACTTGTTAAAAAGGCATGACCGGCAACAGGCTTTATAAGAGCGAGAAATTGTGCGGGCTGACTCGCATCGATGCGCTCTTTGCCTCGGGACGAAGTATCATCGCTTATCCGCTAAGGGCCGTGTACAATATTCTTCCGCATGGAGAGAACGGCACGGCCCCGGCGCGATTCCTTGTGTCGGTGCCCAAGAAAAAGTTGCGCCACGCCGTCGACCGCGTGCTCATCAGGCGGCGCACACGCGAGGCTTACCGCCTCAACCGCGCGGCGCTCTTGCCCGCGCTCGAGGCGAAAGGAAGGCGTGTGGACGTGGCTTTTGTGTACCTGTCGTCGTCGCTCAGCGACTACGGCGTCATCGAAGAAAAAATGCGGCAGTTGCTCGAGCGCATTGCCGCGCAAGCCAGCGAACATGATGGAACTTCTCAAGAAACTGCTCTTTCCTGTTAAGTGGCTGATGATGTGGCTACTGCTGATTCCCATCAAGATATATCAAAAGTGTATCTCACCGCTCACGCCGCCCATGTGCCGCTTCACCCCCACCTGCAGCAATTATGCCATCGAGGCCATCAAGAAGCACGGCCCCATCAAGGGCATGTGGCTCGCCATCAAGCGCATCGCGCGCTGCAACCCGTGGGGTGGTAGCGGCTACGACCCCGTGCCATGACGATTACCGACAGCCACACGCACCACGCGGCGCGCGGTGCCATTGTGAACGTGTCGCCGGCGGCGTTCTCGCCGGTGCCCGGAATGTGCTATTCGGTGGGAATTCATCCGTGGGAGGCCGGTGAGGTTACCGTCGAGCACTGGCAACAGCTTGCCACGGCGGCACGCTCGCCACAGGTGGTGGCGCTGGGTGAGACCGGACTCGACGCGCTTCGCAGTCCGTCGCCCGATGTGCAGCAAGAAGTGCTGGCGCGGCATGTCGCCATGAGCGAGGAGTTGTCGAAACCGCTCATACTCCATTGCGTGAAGGCATTCCATGTGATACTCGCCATGCGCGCGCGCTTGCGGCCGGCACAACCCTGGGTGGTGCACGGATTCCGCGGCAAGCCCCAACTGGCCCGCCAGTTGCTCAACGCGGGCCTTTACATCACGCTGGGACCACGTTTCAACGCCGCCACAGCGTGCTCCCTGCCCGGCTCGCGTCTGTTGCTCGAAACCGACGACAGCGGCTTGACTATCGCCACCGTTGCCGCTCGTGTGGCCGAGGCCCGGGGCGAGGACGTCGCCGCGACACTCGCTGCCGCGCGCGCTACTGCTGCCGCCATCTTCGCTCCCGCAAATGCCGTGGGGCCACCGAATGCATGAAAAGGTATGAAAAGGGCCGCGCCACAAGCGGTTTTAGCGCAACGGATTTTGATATTTGTCGAAGTTGGTGTAACTTTGCAGGCTGCAAGCACCGCCCCGCGACGGGACGGCAATTCAAGTCAATAACATCTATAAAATAACTATCAAATCAACAAAAACGATGATTTATCCCGTTCTTACGGCCGAAGAGGCCGCGCAGTTTGTGAAAAATGGAATGAATGTGGGCGTGAGTGGCTTCACCGCCCCGGGTTGTCCCAAGAAAGTGCCCGCCGCCATCGCCGCTAAGGCCCGCCGCGAGCATGAGGAAGGACGCGAGTTCAAGGTGAACATTTTTAGTGGCGCGTCGACCAACGACCCCACCGATGGCGAGCTGTCGCGCGCGCAAGCGCTCAACTACCGCACGCCCTACCAGTCGCTGGGCGAGCTCCGCAACCACATCAATGCCGGTGAGGTGCACTACAACGACCGCCACTTGAGCGAGCTGGCGCAGGAATTCCGCTATGGCTACTACGGCAAGATGGACGTGGCTATCGTGGAGGTGCAAAGCATTACCGACGATGGTGAGCTCCTGTTGGGTACCGCTGTGGGCAACACTCCCACGTGGCTGCAAGTGGCCGAGAAGGTGATTATCGAAATCAACGACCAGCTTCCCGACACGATTCGCGGCCTGCATGACATCTATGTGCCTCTCGATCCTCCCGCGCGCCGCGAGATTCCTATCTACCGCGCCAGCGATCGCGCCGGCAAGCCTACGGCCCATGTCGACCCCAAGAAGGTGCTGGGCGTGGTGCGCACGAGCGAGCCTCTGGGCCTGGTGAGCAAGTTCACCCCTGTTGATGACGTGACGCGCAAGATTGGCGAGAACGTGTGCGACTTCCTTGTCAACGAGATGCGCCAGGGCCGCATGCCCAAGTCGTTCCTTCCCATCCAAAGCGGTGTGGGCAACATCGCCAACGCCGTGCTCGACGCTCTTGAGCACAGCGACGAGATTCCTCCCTTCGAGATGTATACCGAGGTCGTGCAGGACAGCGTGCTAAAGCTCCTCGAGAGCGGCCACTGCAAGTTTGCCAGCACCTGCTCGATGACATTCTCGCGCGAGGCGATGATGGAATTCTTCAGCAAGCCCGAGTTGCACGACAAGCTGCTCATGCGCCCGAGCGAAATCAGTAACAACCCCGAGGTGATTCGCCGCATCGGTGTCGTGTCGATGAATACGGCTATCGAGGCCGACCTCTTTGGTAACATCAATTCATCGCACGTGAGCGGCACCCGCCTGATGAATGGCATCGGCGGTAGCGGTGACTTCACGCGCAACGCTTACACCAGCATCTTCCTGTGCCCGTCGATTAAGAAGGACGACTGCATCAGCACCATCGTGCCCATGGTGAGCCATGTGGACCACACGGGCCACTCGGTCGACATCATCGTCACCGACCAGGGCGTGGCCGACCTCCGTTTCAAGGACCCCATCCAGGGCGCCGAGGAAATTATCGAGCACGCCGCCCATCCCGTGTATCGCCCGCTGTTGCGCGAATACCTCAAGTTGTGCAAGAAGAACGGTCACATCCTCATGAACCACGACATTGCCCTCGCTTTCCACAGCACGCTGGGCAAGACCGGTGACATGCGCAAGACCGACTTCGCGCAAATCCTCGAGAAACTGGCCTAACCGGCCCCTTGACCGTCATACCCCTAAAAAAAGCTCACCGGATTGTCCGGTGAGCTTTTTTAGAATAATCAGTATGAGATGCTTTATCCCAAATCGGTCATTAGGTTTTATTTCACTATGAGCTTCTTGCCGTTCTCGATGACGAGACCCCGGTAGTCGGGACCGACGGGTTGTCCCATCAGGTTGTAGCGTTGTCCGCCATGAGGCTTAGCCGCGTTGATGTCGGTGACACCGGTCTTGATGTTGTCCATGCTGATAGTGACGTCTTCTCCCGTCGCGGGCATGGTGAGGGTCCATGTGCCGTTGCCGTTGTCGACAAGCTCACCGCTGCTGGCTTTGAACGAGGTATGCGCGTCGGCTCGCAAGGTTGAGATGGTGTGCTTATGGTGGAATTTTATGGCTAAAAAGAGGGTGTGTCATAATTCTGGCGCACCCTTTTGTTGTAATATGCTGTAAAACA
>CAMVPC010000002.1 GCA_947169265.1 uncultured Prevotellaceae bacterium | reverse complement strand
GACCTCAACGGTGACGGCGTGGTGAGCGGCGCCGACGTGACCGCGTTATACAACTTACTGCTGGAGCAGTAAGTTGTGAGTAACGATTAAAGAGTAACGATTAACGAATCATGAGTTAACATCATGCTTAATTAGGAATTAAATAGAGGGGACGTGGCTCCGCTTGCGCTCTGCCGCGTCCCTACTATTTGCTTGTTTACTCGTTTACTTGTCAACTTGTTAACTTAAAAACTTTTGTTCTTGTGAACACTTCTGTTCTTTTGTCCTATCACGCTCAACAGCGGCCCGGCAGTTCTTCGGCCTATGGTTCCTTCTGTCGCCCCTACGGGGCTAATGTGGTGTGTGGGTCGCGCGTTGCAGGGGTTCCGCGCTGCGCGCTCCACCCCTGCCTAAACCCTGTCGCGCCTACCGGCGCTATCTGCTCGAGGGTCATACAACAAAAACAATAAAAAACAACCATAATTTTGTGCTTGTGAACACTTCTGTTCTTTTGCCTTCTCACGCTCGACAACGGCCCGGCAGTTCTTCGGCCTATGGTTCCTTCTGTCGCCCCTACGGGGCTAATGTGGTGTGTGGGTCGCGCGTTGCAGGGGTTCCGCGCTGCGCGCTCCACCCCTGCCTAAACCCTGTCGCGCCTCACGGCGCTATCTGCTCAAAGCTCATGTCTCACGGCTCACGGCTCATAGCTCACTTGGCTCTCTGCTTGATAGTGGCGGTGTGTTTGCTCACGGGGTGTCGCGAGGGCGGCGTGGCGGGCGATGTGCGGCTGCTTGCCATCGACAGCATTGTCGATACCGACAGCGTGGCGGCGTGGCGGCAGTTGCAGGCCATTGACAGCGCGTCGCTCACGACCGACGCCGACCGCATGCTCTACGCGCTGCTCCACCAGCAGATACTCTACAAACAGTACCTGCCGCTCGACACGGCGGTGCTGATGCGGCTCAACGAATACTACACGGCGCACCCCGACAATGCACAGCACACGCGCACGCTGCTCCTGCTGGGTGGCGCCCATGAGGATGCTGGCCACATCACCGCCGCCATCACTTGGTATAAACGTGCCGAGGCCCAAATTGATACTGCCGACTACCTGAACCAAGCGAAGGTGAACCGGCGCTTGGGGCTGCTCTATTACAACCACTTTGCCGACCACCATATCGTCAAACAAAAGTTGGAACGCAGCGCGCACTATTTCGAACTGTTGGGCGACAGTGCCGAGCTTGCCGTGGCCCTCGATTTCCTGGGCAGCGTATATCGTACGGTGGACCATCCACAGGCCCACGCCACGCTGGAGCGAGCCGGCACTCTGGCGCTCGCCGTGGGCGACACGGGCACCTACGTCACCAGCAGCGAGGAACTGGCACGTTGCCTGCTCAACGATTCGCTGCCTGCCGAGGCGCTGTCCATCATTGAAGAGTGCGAGCGTCACACTGTGGATCGCCTCACCACCATCGAGTGCTGCTACACGGCGGCACAAGCGCTGGCGGCCCTGGGTCGCCCCGCCGAGGCGCAGGCATACCTCGACAAGGTTCCGGCACCCACCAATACCTACGGCCGCATGATGCGCACGCTGTGCCTGAAGAAGATTGCCGAGGCTCGCGGCGAACACGCCCTGGCGATGCGCTATTCCAACGAATTTGACCTCTACAGCGATTCGCTCAAGAATGCCACCGAGGTCTCGACCATCTACGACACCGAGCGTGAGCTGGACGACAGCACTGTCACCACGCTGCGCCGCGGCGACATGCGCTGGCGCCGCATCCTTACTATTCTGGGCATCGTGGCGGGCGTCCTACTGGTGGTCGTTGGCATCGCTCTCTATCGCAACCGCGCCCACCGTCACCGTTTCGCTGCCCTCAAGTGCGAACTCGACAGCCAGAAGCATCTGCTTGAGCGATTGACTGCCGCCGAAGACACGGGTGATGCTTTGTTGCGTCAACAGCACGAGTTCATCGCGAAATTCCTGAAGCGTTATGTCAACAACCTTGCCGAGTTAATGAAGACACACGAGCACGGCAATCCATTGGAATTCAAGCGCAAATTCAATGAGCTGACAGTGGAATTCGGGCAGGACGAGCTGTTCTGGGATGGCCTCAACCGGTTCGTCAATACGCAAACCAACGGGCTCCTCGACAAGTTGGCCGACGACCATCCGTCGCTCTCAACAAGTGACAAGAAAATGCTCGCGCTTATGTTTGCCGGCTTCGGTTCGGCCGAGGTGGCCTCCTTCCTGGAGCGCTCGCCACAGGGCATGTCGACCTACCGCAAGCGCATCGCCATGAAGCTCGAGCTGGACGAGCCCCTCATCGACTTCATCAACCGGCAAGTGTCGGCAAGCACTTAACCCGAATCGGCCATTTTCGGCCATTTTCGGGTGATAATTTGGCGGTGTGATGGAAATGAATTATCTTTGCATAAATTTGGAATAACGCAAATTTGTCGCACACCTGACTTGCGGCGTGAAGCCACGAGCCTCAATGTAGCTGATTATTCACAAATACAATTCATAATACAATGCAAAAGTTTTTATTTTCCATTTTGATGGCTGTGTTGTCGCTCATGGCGACACAGGCACAAAACCGCTACGACGTGAATGGCGACGGCGCGGTCAACGGCGCCGACGTGACGGCCCTGTATCAGTATCTCCTCGAGGGTGGCGACGACGAGCCGACCCCCGTTCCCGTGTCGCGCGGCATCTACATTTGCAACGAGGCGGGGTGGAGCGAGGTGGCGCTCTACGCGTGGCCCGAGAACGGCGTGTTCCCTGCATGGCCCGGCATCGTGTCGAGCGGCACGATTGAGAAAAACGGCAAGGTCTATCACAAGTTTGACATGAGCGACAGCTACTTTGGCACCGCGCTCAACTATATCGCCAACAACAACGCGCAGGGCAGCCAGGTGGACCTGATGAGCACCACGCTGGGCGACGACCCGGTTTTTGTCACCGTGTATGTGAGCGGCGACGGCAAGGTGGCTTATCGCGTTGACCGCGAGGCGAGCGACGCCGCCGAGAAGAGCCATGTAATCTACGAAATGAACGTGGGCGCATTCACCCAGGCCGGCACCTTTGCCGCGGCTCAGGCACGGCTGACGGAGCTGCAGGCGCTGGGCGTGGACGTGTTGTGGCTCATGCCCATCTATCCGCGCGGCGGCGGCATCAATAGTCCCTACGCCGCCACCGATTTTCAAGCGGTGAACTCGAGCTACGGCACCATCGCCGCCCTCAAAAGCTTTGTGGCTAAAGCCCATGAGCTGGGCATGGAAGTGTGGCTCGACTGGGTGCCTAACCACACGGCCACCAACGCCAAGTGGGTGACCTCGCACCCCGAATATTACAAGAAACGCAACAACGCCTTTGTCAACCCCAACGGCTATGGCGACGTGTACCAGCTCGACTACAACAACACGTCGTTGCGCAATGCCATGAACGACTGTCTCAAGTTCTGGATTGACCAAGCCGACGTGGACGGCTACCGTTGCGACTTTATCTCAAGCTCCGAGATTCCGGCGTCTTACTGGCAAGAGGCCATTCCTCTCATCAAAAGCTATAAAAGCGGGAAAAACATCACCTTCCTGGGCGAGGCCGATATCGTGCAGGACGTCACACGGCTTGCCAACGTGGGCTTCGACTACGACTACGCCTGGAATTTTCAGGGAGAACAGATGGCGGCCTTCGGGCCTAACGGCACCAGCGGATCCGACCTGCGGTCGCGTTGCGAGAACTTCGTGAACGCCAGCAAAGGCTCCACCATTAAGCGCATGATGTATCTCACCAACCACGACGTGAGCTACAACGATGGCGGCAAGACGCTCGCCGCGCTCTACGGCAACAACCGCTATGCCTTCACCGTGCTCACGTTCACCCTCTACGGCGACCCGCTGCTTTACAACGGACAAGAGATTGGCACCACGCAGACGCTCAACTACTTCACCGACGAGAAAGTGAACTGGAACAACGTTGACAACAAGATGAAGAATACCGTCGCCGTGCTGGCGCGGCTTCACCAGGAACAGCCCGCGCTGGCCGCGCGCGTTGAGCCTGTTTTCCTCTCGAGCGACAACAGCGGCGTGGTGGCTTACACCAAAACCAACGGCAACTCGACCCTGCTCGTGGTGATGAACGTGGGCACCACCGCCGTGAACGCGAAGCTAAGCGGCGTGACCGCCGGCAACTACATCAAGTGCCTCGACAGCAGCACCATCGCCGCCGGCACTTCGACCGACGCCCAGCCCCAAGCCCTCACGGCCACCCCCACCATCGCGCTCGAAGCCAAAGGCTACGCCATCTACGTGAAACAATAACCCCGAATCGGTCATCAAGACCGGTGGGGTATCTTATATTTCTCCTAAATTATGCCAAAACAAACTCTGTTTTGGCATAATTTTAGGTCACCTGCAAAAACCAGTATTCTGCTCGACTAATTAGCAAAGACGCAAAAATCCTCACATATTCAACTGTGGCACTATGGCCGAAGGCCACCCATTGCCCTCGTCACTACTCAGCACCGTTCGCCCAATTTTGATGGGTGTCAAGGCGCGGTGACAGCGAGTTTTTTCGACTTGCTGGTGTAGTGTTCGCCATCGGTCGAGATGGAGGCCCGGTAGAGGTAGATGCCGCGCGGCACACGTCCGCCGCCCTGCGCGTTGAGGTCCCAAGTGATGGGGAACGAGGTGAAGAGGTCGCTCTGCCCGGTTTGGGTAGTGGACCACACTTGTCGTCCCATGAGGTTGTAAACGTCGATAGTGATGGTGACGGTGGCGTTGGGCCTGTTGTGCTTGACGTAGAAATTGGTCTCGACGCGTGCGGGATTGGCGTCGCAATACACGTTGAGCACATCGGGCTTGAGTCCACTCACGACATAGAACTCGATGGTTTTCTCACTCGAGTTGTTATACACGTCCCACACCTTGAGTTTGAGCGTGTGGTAACCGTCGGCCAGGCCGGTGAGCGGGTACTGGATGGCGCCGGCGTTACCCTTCTCGGCCTCGACGGGGATATAGTAGGAGCTCACATCACTATAGGTGATGACATCGTCGAGGGTGAGGGTGAGCGAGTGGCCAATGCCCGCGCTCGAGAAGTTGATGCCGCTCTCGTCGCTCACCTCGGCCAGCACGAGAGGCGCCTCGTTCACGTTGTCGCCGTTCTTGAAGTCCTCGGTATTGAGGTAGAAGGTGTCGATGGTGGGTCCGTCGACATCGCCTTGCACGGTGTCGTCGTAGCCATAGATATAGAAATCGCTGTTGGCGCCGTTGGCCTCGGTGCTGTCGGTCTCGTTGTAGGCATAGAGGTTGATGAGCGAAGGACGGTAGTTGTCGTAGCTCACGGTGACCTCGCTGGGGATGGTGACAGTGACCGAGAACTCGCCGTCGCGCACCTTGTCGACGTTGATGGCCAAGCGGTTGCTTCGCTCATCGTAAGTGAATTCCTTACCCTCCGACGGGTTGCTGGTGTAGTAGCCGTGGGTGGTCACCGACTGTTCGCAGTCGTAGAGCGTTGAAATCAAGTTGCCGTTGAACGTGGTGGCGCGTTGACCGGCCTGGTCCTCGATGTGACCGGTGAACGTGATGGTCTGGCGGGCTTGGAACACCGGCATGTCGTCGGGATTCACAGGCTTGCCGTTGATAGCGTCGACCACGGCGCGGTGGGTGGGGAAGGCGGGGCGCATGGCCGGGTCGCCCAGCAGTATGTAGCGGGCGTTGTTCGAAGCCACAGTGCCGTTCTTGCGCCGCGCCGCGTTCTTGGCCATGAAGGCCACGTCGCCCAGTCGCCGCGGCATGCCTTGGGCGTCGCGCGTGAAGGTGAGAGAGGCCACCTCGTCCTGATAGAACTTGTTCAAGTGCATGTAAACCAGTCGCGCGGGACAGATACTGGCGATAATGCCACCGCTGGCGTTGCCCAGCATAAGCTCGGCGCCGCTGCGCGAGCGCTCGTCGAAGCGTGCGAACTCGCACGTCGCCGCCATGAGCACGGGCAGGTGGCGGTAGTAAAGGTTCTCGTTCACGTCGCGTGCCGTGAGCAGTCCGTCGGCGGTCCACACGTTGGGGCTGGCGTGTCCGGCATAGTTCCACCACACCACGCCGTCCTTGAGGTAGTTGAACATGCGTGTGCTGGCGTCGGGATACTTGCGGGTGCTGCCGTTGCCCTGCTGGGTGAAGGCGTCGATATAGATGCGGGCGAAGTTGTAGTCCTCGCCGCCGTTGGCCCGCGAGAGGGTGATGGCGCTCTCGGCCTGCACCATGTGTTGCGCGGCGTCCTCGTCGTCGGCCACGTTGAGCACGTTGTTCTTCCAGGCGCCATAGTCGGGCCGGGTGATGTATTTGGTGAGTTTCGTCACCGCCGCGCGCGCCTCGGCGACGCTTTGCACCGGCAGTCGTCCCACGGCGATGTTGAGGTCATACTGGTAGAAGTTGCCGGTGGCGTTGTCGCCCAGCACCCCGAAGATATCGTCGCTCACAAACGAGACACTCTCGCCGCCGCTGTCCTCGCTTTGCCAGGTGAGCAGCGCCGGGTAGCTCATGGCGCGCACTTCGGTCGTGAGCTGGCGGTTGTCGTAGGTTCCGTTACCCATGAGCAAGAGGTAGCCCAGGCGGTGGCCGTCGTCGCTGGTGCCGCGATCCCAAAAGTACTTGCACAGCTGGCGGTAAGCGATGGCGTCGGGTGTTCCCGATGAGAATTCGTTGAACACTGTTTTGTGGTCGAGCACAAGCACGCGCATCTTGTCGGCCTGCTCGTGGATGGCGCCCAGCTGGCGTGCCTGCGTCATGTATTCGGTGGGCGCGAGGATAATCATGTCGGGGACGGGTTCGCCGTGGATATCCTGGTTAGTGACCGTTCCCTCGAAGGTGGGCGACGGATAGGTACCGTGCTCGTCAAAGGCCACACACATCATCGTCTCGGGCGACGACAGACTGAAGGCCACGCCATCGGCAGTCTCGGTCGTCGTGACCACGCGCGGCGTGGCGGGCACGGTGATGTCCCACACATGAAGCCACTCGGAATCACCGGTGACTACATACTGCAAGTCGGTGCTACCGCGGTCGGCGGCAAAGATGATGCCTGTAGTGCCTGCCGGGTCGAGGCGGCGCTGGTAGTTGACCGCGATATAGTCGAGTCGCGCCATGAGCACGTTGCCCTGGGCGGGCGGCACGTAGGTGAGCTTGAAATCGAGGTGTGATGTACCCGAAAGCTCGAATTCGTAAGGTTGTCCGCCCATATCGTAGTGCTCGTGCGACACGTCAGAAATCGTTCCTATCCTCGTGGTTCCGCTGGCCAGGTTTGTGCCGTTATACTGCGCGTCGACGCGGCTTGAGACCACTGACGAGTAGTCTTTGAGCAACACCTGGGCGGCAAAATTGGTATAGGTCTTCACCGTGGTGCCGGCGGCCAAGCCGTCGAGGTCGAACGAGAAGGTTTGCGTGCGTGTGTTAGTAAAGTCCTCGCCCAGGAAGATGCGGCCCGTTTGGCCCGGATTGGCCAGCTCGCGCTCGTGGAACAGCAACGCGGTGCCGGTGGTCACGCGCTCGCCGGTAGCCGCCGTGGCGCGCGTCGAGGCGGGCAACTCGTCGTCAGTCTCTTCGGCCGACGTCACAAAATAGTAACCGGCAGTGGAATAGGGATTTTGGCTCGGCACGATGTAACCCTTGGCGGTCGTGCGCCAAGAGGTGGGACCCTGTCCGTAGAAGAGGATTCGGTCGCCGGTACGCACCACGGGCACTGCCGGCAGGTCGTCGGGAGCGTCGGCCTCGATAACGTCGCTCATGGCGGCGCCGCCCATGCCGTAGACACGCACCTGCCCCAAGTCGCCCAGGCCCCATTGCTGCGCCTGCTGCGACGTGATTTGGTAGATACCGTTGCTTTCCACTTTGATTTTCACCCACTTGCCCTGGGCGAGGCGGGAGTTCTCGGCATAGTGGCTCATGTCGCGCGCACTCATCGCGGCTACGGCCACAACAAGCACGGCGAGGGCGAGTCTCCGCGCCGCGAAAAGTTTATTCCAGTAATAAAATATATGAGTCATGACTGAATAAGCGCTATTTGTGTTGAATAAATAACGTGACACATAGCCGTTTTATTGTGAAATGAACCCGCTATGTTGAGGCGGGCCGTTCCACATGCCCGCTCACGAGCCGCGGCGCGACGCATCGTGCCCGGTGCAATCGGGGCATACCCCCTTGATGAGATAGTTGACCGACGTGGCCGTGAATCCTCGCGGCACCTGAGGCCGGGGCAACGCGGTGTCGTCGAGGCAAAAAGTCTTGTGGCACGACTGACAATAGAAATGGGCGTGCTGGTCGTCGTCGACCTCGTCGTGGTGGCTGTGGCACAGCTCGTAGCGCACACTGTCGCCTCCATCCTCAATGACATGAACCAGGTGGGCGTCGACAAAGGCCTTGAGAGTGCGGAAAATCCCCGACTTGTCGATGGTCTCGATTTCGTCTTCAAGCTCGGTCATCGACAGGGGGCGTCGCGCCTCGTCGAGCGCCTTGAGCACGAGAATGCGGTTAGCGGTGGGTTTGACGCCGTGCCGCGCCAGTAGCAGTAAGCTGTCGTTAGTGTCCATTGCGATGCGGTTTTGTGGCGGCAAAGGTAAGCATTTTGCAACTGAGTTGCAACCCAAATGCCTTACCTTTGCGGCAAAAAAGATAAGATAATGGCACATCATCACGAACATCATCACGAACATCACCATTGCGAAAGCTGCGGTTGCGACCACCATCACGACGAGGGCAATGGCAGGCACGGGCTTTACCTTATTATAGCGGCCGCCTTGCTGCTGGGCGTCGCCGTGCTCGTCGAGCACACCACGCGGCTGGCCACATGGCAGCTGTTCCTCGTTTATCTCGTCCCCTACCTGGTCGTGGGGCACGGCACACTGCGCGAAGCCGCCGAAGGCCTGGCCCACGGCCACGTGTTCAACGAGCATTTCCTCATGACAGTGGCTACAGCGGGCGCTTTCGCCATCGGCTTCCTGCCCGGCGTCGAGCACGAATTTGTCGAGGCGGTGGCCGTGATGCTGTTCTTCGCTGTGGGCGAGCTCTTGGAGGGTTACGCCGAAGGGAAGAGCCGCGACAGCATCGCCCACCTGATGGACTTGCGGCCCGACACCGCCACCGTGGTGCGCGACGGTCGGGAAGTTGTCGTGACGCCCGACGCCGTCGCCGTGGGCGAGACTCTCGTGGTCAAACCCGGCGAACGGGTGCCGCTCGACGGCGTGGTCCTCACCGGCGTCACCGCGCTCAACACGGCGGCTCTCACCGGCGAGACGTTGCCGCACGACATCGCGCCGGGCGACGAGATTGTATCGGGGTGCGTCAACCTGCGGGGCGTTGTCACCATGCGCGTCACGCGCCCTTACGGCGAGAGCACTGTGGCGCGCATCATCGAGCTGGTGGAGCACGCCGGCGAGCGCAAGTCGCGCGGCGAGGCGTTTATCACCCGCTTCGCGCGCTACTACACGCCCATCGTGGTGATGGCCGCAGTAGCCCTTGTCGCGGTGCCGGTAGTGCTGGGCGGCGCGCTGGCCACATGGCTCTACCGGGCCTTGATGTTCCTGGTGGTTTCGTGCCCGTGCGCGCTGGTTATCAGCGTGCCGCTCACCTATTTCAGCGGCTTGGGCGGCGCCTCTCGCCGCGGTATTCTTGTCAAGGGCGCCAATTACCTTGATGTACTCGCACGCGTGAGAACCGTGGTCTTCGACAAGACGGGTACGTTGACCCACGGCCAGTTTGCCGTCACCGCCGTCCACCCCTCGAACTGCGATGAGCATCAGTTGCTTCACCTTGCCGCCCATGTGGAGCACTTTACCACCCACCCTATCGGGGCCGCGTTGCGCGACGCGTTTCCCGACGAGGCCACCGACGGCTGCCGAGTTGACGAGGTGGAAGAAATCGCCGGAAAAGGCATCACGGCGGTCGTAGGCGGCAAGCGCGTGAGTGTGGGTAACACTTCGCTCATGGAGGCCGTGGGCGCCACGTGGAGCGACTGTCCCCACGACGGCACTATCATCCATGTGGCCATCGACGGCGCCTACGCCGGCCACATCGTTATCAACGACGTCATCAAGGAGAGCAGCGCCGGGGCTATCGACGCATTGCGGCACGCGGGCGTCACGCGCACCGTCATGCTCACCGGCGACCGCGACCAGGTGGCGTCCACCGTGGCCGCCCGGCTGAGTCTCGATGAATACCACGCCGAACTGCTGCCGCCCGACAAGGTGGAGCGCGTGGAGCAGCTCCTCGCTCAACGCGGCCACAACGAGGCGCTCGCCTTTGTGGGCGACGGCATCAACGACGCACCCGTCCTGGCCCGTGCCGACGTGGGCATCGCCATGGGAGCCATGGGCAGCGACGCCGCTATCGAAGCCGCCGACGTCGTGCTCATGGACGACAATCCCGCTAAGGTGGCTCTATCCATCAAAGTGGCGCGACGCACGCGCGCCATCGCCCGGCAGAACGTGGTGATGGCCATCGGTATCAAGCTTGTTGTGCTCGCGCTCGCCGCAGCCGGCCTCGCCACGATGTGGCTCGCCGTCTTTGCCGATGTGGGCGTCACCCTGCTCGCCGTTGTCAACGCCACACGCGCCATGAGGGCAAAAGCAATCAACAATTAAATCAGCAGCATTCCGCTACTGCAAATCCTTGATGAGGATTGACGCCTATGTTGACCCGGCCAAGGTGGCGATAGGCGACGACGCAATCATCATGGGAATGCCCGAGAATCCAAACGATTTCGACCGGTTGCCCGTTAACGTCTGCTTTTATCTCGAATTTTCGGGCCAGTCAAGCATCGATGATTGCTTACTCCATGTGCCTGTGGGCAAGGAGAGTAGCTTCGCAACCGCCATGCACTGGGCAAGATTCAAGCACATCGTGGGCGACCTCATCGCCGAGGATGGCATTCCCGGCGACGTGAACGGCGACGGTCTGGTGAGCGGTGCCGACGTGACGGCTCTTTACGGCGTGTTGCTTGACGGCAACGTGCCCGCCGGCAACGCCGACGTCAACGGCGACGGCAGCGTGAGTGGCGCCGACATCACCGCCCTCTACAACCTTTTGCTTAATTGAACCACGAACCATCTCGCGCCACGGCGAGCATTGATATACTATACTCGGGAGACTTCGTTGCTCGAAGTCTCCCGATTTTTTGGTGTCAAAAAGGCGTAGCGGCGCTCCACATTTGGCCGTATGGCGATTTTTTAGTAACTTTGCAAATTCAAACCGCAAAATAAGAAGAAAATATGGCCCAAGAGAAGAAATTCAAGCGCACGCTCGTGACCACGGCGTTGCCCTATGCTAACGGACCGGTGCACATCGGGCACCTCGCCGGAGTGTATATTCCCGCCGACATCTACACGCGTTACCTGCGTCTGCGTGGCGAGGACGTTATCCTTGTGGGTGGCAGCGACGAGCACGGCGTGCCCATCACCATCAAGGCACAAAAAGAGGGCGTGACGCCGCAAGATATCGTCGACCGCTATCACAAGCTCATCAAGGAGTCGATGGAGGGGCTGGGCATCTCGTTCGATGTGTATAGCCGCACCACGAGCGCCATTCACCGCCGCACGGCGAGCGATTTCTTCACCACTTTATATAATAAGGGCGAGTTCATTGAGAAAACGAGCCAGCAATACTACGACGAAGAAGCCGACCAGTGGCTCGCCGACCGCTACATCGTGGGCACATGCCCGCATTGCGGCAACGAGCGTGCCTACGGCGACCAGTGCGAGAGCTGCGGCACGAGCCTCAACGCTACCGACCTTATTGACCCGCACAGCGCCATCACCGGCAACGTGCCCGTGCTCAAAGAGACCAAGCACTGGTACATGCCGCTCGACAAGTGGGAGCCCAAGCTGCGCGAGTGGATTCTCGAAGGGCACAAGGAGTGGCGCGCCAACGTGTACGGCCAGTGCAAGTCGTGGCTCGAAGGCGGCCTGCAGCCGCGCGCCGTCACGCGCGACCTCAACTGGGGCATTCCGGTGCCCATCGAGGGTGCCGAGGGCAAGGTGCTCTATGTGTGGTTCGATGCCCCTATCGGCTACATCAGCAACACGCAAGAGTTGTTGCCCGACAGCTGGGAGCGCTACTGGAAAGACCCCGAGAGCCGCATCATCCACTTCATCGGCAAGGACAACATCGTGTTCCACTGCCTTATCTTCCCCGCCATGCTCATGGCGCACGGCGGCTATCAGCTTCCCGACAACGTGCCGGCCAACGAGTTCCTCAACCTTGAGGGCGAGAAAATATCGACAAGCCGCAACTGGGCCGTGTGGCTGCACGAATACCTCGCCGACTTTCCCGGCAAGCAGGACGTGCTGCGCTATGTGCTCACGGCCAACGCCCCCGAGGCCAAGGACAACGACTTCACTTGGCGCGACTTCCAGGCGCGCAACAACAACGAGCTGGTGGCCATCCTGGGCAACTTCATCAACCGCGCCCTCGTCCTCACCCACAAGTACTTTGGCGGCAAGGTGCCTCCCCGCCACGAGCTCGCCGACCAAGAGACAACGGCCCTGGCCGAGTTTAAGGACGTGAAAGAGACGCTGGGACGCAACATCGAAACGTTCCACTTCCGCGAGGCCCTCAAGGACGCCATGAGCCTGGCGCGAATAGGCAACAAATACCTCGCCGACACCGAGCCGTGGAAGCTTGCCAAGACCGACATGGCCCGCGTTGAGACCATCCTGCACGTGGCCCTGCAAATCGCCGCCAACCTCGCCATCGCCTTCGAGCCCTTCCTGCCCTTCAGCGCGGCCCGCCTGCGCGCCATGCTGGGCATGGACAGCGTCAACTGGGACAAGCTGGGCGATATCGACATTCTGCCGGTGGGCCACACGATTGAGCAGCCCGAACTCCTCTTTGAGAAAATCCCCGACGAGGACATCGACCGCCAGATGCAACGCCTGGAGCGCATCAAGCAGGAGAATATCGTCAACAACTTCACGCCCAAGGCCGTAGCCCAACCATGCACCTTCGACGACTTCCTCAAGCTCGACATCCGCGTGGGCACCGTAACCGCCTGCGAGAAGGTCAAGAAGGCCGACAAGTTGCTGCAGCTCACCATCGACGACGGACTCAAGGGCCGCACCATCGTGAGCGGCATCGCCAAGTATTACGCCCCCGAGGACCTCGTGGGACGACAAGTGTGCTTCATCGCCAACTTCCCGCCGCGCAAGCTCAAGGGCGTCGAGAGCCAGGGCATGGTGCTCAGCGCCGAGGATGCCGACGGCCGCCTCGTTGTTATCGGTCCTCATGGCGCCGTGCGCCCCGGTGTGCAAGTAAAATAAAACAAACTATACTAACCTCTACCCTACCCCGCCCTATTCGCCAATCTCTCCACCGGTGTTTTGATGAAAAGTACCTTTTTTAAAATTATCATCACCCTTAGCATCCTTTGGATTCTCGTCCAAATCGCGGAATGTAGCGTGAACGAAGACGATAGCAATCATGCCTATGTCGACACCACGCAGGTGGTAAAGCATCCCAAAACCACCGACGGCGCGCCACTCGACACAGCCTCGACACGAGGCAACGCTCCCGCCACCTACGACGAAGGCTTCAACAAAGGTTACCAAGACGGTAATTTCGACCGCAGTCACGGCCGCCCCTACCGTCACAGCTATTACAATCCTTTCGACTCCGTGGAAACTTACACCCGAGGCTATAACATAGGCTACAACAAGGGCTTCAGGAATACCAAATAATTCAAGTTTCGGCTCCATCGAAACTTGAAATGTAGGGAGTAGAATGTAGGGAGGCTTATTCCTCGAGGAGGGCGCGCAGTCGCGAAAGGATGTCGCCGGCGGCGAAGCCGGCGGGCAACGCGGCGGGTGTGGCCGACGGTGAGGCGTGGAGAGCCTTGACGGCGTCGGCAAGGTCGCGCGGCGTGAAGCCGGTGAGCGTGCCGGCACCACCGGCAAGCACCTCGGCGGGCCCATCGCAACGGGTGGCGATGATGGGCGTGCCAAGCGCGAGTGCCTCGAGCATAACAAGCGGAAGCCCCTCGGCGTCAGACGTGATGACAAGCGCGTCGGCCCGCGCGATATAAGGGTAAGGATTCTTTTGAAACCCCATGAAAGTCACATGACCCTCGACACCGACCTCGCGGCATTGTCGCTCCAAGCGGTGGCGCTCGTCACCATCACCCACCACCCAGGCATCCACGTCGAGGCCCTCGCGACGCAAGAGCGCCACTGTGTCGATAAAACGGTCAGGGCGCTTGATGGGGTGCAGACGCCCCACAAAGACGAGGGTAAAGCGATGCTTTCGGGGGGCTGACTCCTGTGCCTGGCTGCGAATATCGTCCACATCGATAAGATTATAGATCACGCGCGCACGCTCGTCGTCGAGGCGTAGCGTGAAATGACGGCGGGCCTCGTGTGAAACAAAGACCACGCGATCCATGCGGTCGTAAAAAGCCTGCTCATGCCCCGTGTGGCTAAAAAACGCGCGACTCCAGTGATGTGACGAAAAATCGGTGTGTACCCACGTGAGATGGCGGCGAGCCACCTCGCGCGGCAGCAGGCTGTGAAGCCAAGCCGCCGCTCCCTCGAGGAACGAGAGCACCACGTCGTAGCGCGCGCCGGCCAGCATGCGCCTCAGGCGTCGCGCCATGAGCGTGTCGCGCCAGGGCGTGTGGAACAAAAGGCGGTCGCGCCACGGCTTGACACCGCTATACACATGCCGCACTTCCACGCCCCCGGGGACAGCCTCAAGGTGGGGCCCAACGGCATTAAACAAAAGGAGCGCCACACGATACCCATCGGCGACGAGGTGACGCAACAAGGCCACAAGAGCCTTCTCGGCACCGCCGCCGGCCATGGTATCCATGATGATGAGTACGTTCTTCGCCATAGCATTTACTCTCCCTGTAATCTCCTGACGTAATCGTGAAGCAGCACTAAAGGCTTCCTCAATCGCTCATGTCGCATGAGGAAACGGCACACTTTTATTTTCAATGAACTCTTGCTCACATCATAGTGGGTGATTTCATCAATCCAGGGGTCGGGAGTGGTCTTGTTGATTTCGAAGGTGACAAGACTCAGCACAAAATCATTGAACATGGGCTTAACCGCATGGTAATGAGGTGTTGACGCAAGAATATCCTCGAGCGAGCGCATGAGCGTTTTCAAGCCTTCTTGGCTTGAGTATGGCTTAACGCTCGACAAAGAACCCTCGGTGCGAAAATAATTATACGTGGGGTGGTTATAGACGCCAATGCGGTCACATCGGTTAATCACGGCGGTGCTCATCAAGAAATCCTCACAAGGGAGGATCCTATCCTTGACGGGAAAAAAATCATATTTTTTCCACAATTCACCTCTCGAGAAACAAGTTCCCCGCAGGAAACCGAAACGGTAGTCGAAAATCAACGAAAGCATCTTTTCCTTGTCACTCACGACACCCTCCCACGGGCGTTGGTTGATTTGTTTTGATTTATTCCCGTGAATGCGGCAGGCGCCCGAAATGACAAAATCCAAGTCATTCTCATCGGCTTTCAGCGTGAGAAATTCAAGGGCATCGGGCGGCAATGTATCATCGGCATCAAGATGGAAGTGATATTGTCCATGAGCGTGCACGTGGCCTGTGCGGCGCGCCTCGGCAAGGCCGGCGTTGGGCGTTTTATGGACAACGTTGATGCGTGGGTCGCTGGCAGCGAGAGAGTCGGCGATTTGGGCCGTGGCGTCGGTGCTACCATCGTCCACGATGACAATTTCCCAATCGGTAAACGACTGGGCGCGTACGCTCTCCACGCTACGCCTGATAAAGCGCTCGGCGTTATAAGCCGGAATGATGACCGATACCTTAGCTTCCATGCGGCTGCAAAATTACTGCTTTATTTTTACACAAAGTGACTGAAAACAGTTTTTTTTGCTGCCGCAATGAAAATGTCAAGGCGGTTCCCGAAATTTAAATTAAATAAGGTGTGTTTATTCGCGTGGTGTTTCGTCGTGTGAATGAACGAGATGCGACAGGCGGCGTGCCAGTGTGGAGTAGTAGTCGGGTCGCAGCAGGCGGCACACGACCAACGACAAGCACACGAAGACGATAAGCCCCACAGCAAGTGACACCAATGGCGATGCCCACGGCAAAGTGGCGAGCCACGTGAGCGCGCCCACAATGGTGCCCATTGCCAAGTGGGTGGTGTAAAGGGCATGGAACCGCTTGGCGTTCACCTCCATAATGCGCGAGGCTGCATGAGTGTAAAGCAAATAAGAAACGACCGAAATGGCCGCGGCGGCCCCTATCATGGCCGGCACACCCCAAGGATAGAGGGCGAAAGCGGCGAGCACGATAGCGGTCTTTTCGATGAGGAGCACGTTGCGGATAGTGGAAGTGTGATCATAGAGCTTGAAGATGATACTCAAGTGGTTGCACACCGGCGCCACCAGTCCCCAGGCCACAAGCATAACCAGGAAGGGCGTGACCGGTTGCCAACTGTGAGGCAACAGGCACGCGATGAGCGGCTTGCTCAAGGCTATAAGCGCCACACACAGCAGCGTGTTGACAAACGTCATCATGCCGAAGACCCGCAACACCAGCGCACGACGGCGATCGGGCTCGGTGCACTTGGCGATGGAGACGTAGGCCGTGACACTGATGGCGCCCTCGAGCGACGATGTGGGTGTGGACTGCAGCTTTTGCGCCTGCCCGAAGTAGCCGGCTTGCGAGGCGTTATAGAACTTACCCAAGATGAGCGAGAAAATGTTTTGTGACACCTGCGACACAAGGTAACTCGCCAGCAAATTGGCCGAAAAACGCCACAGTTGCTTGAAACGCGCCACGTCAAACTCCCAGCGCAACTCCCAGCGCGACAAGAACACGAGCAGGAGCAGTTGGGCGCCGGGGAACGCCACCTGCAACACCACCAGCGCCCAATAGCGCGCGCCTGAAAGGGCCGCGACGATGGCGGCCGTCACGGCCACCACGATGGCCACCACATTGACGATGGCCACGTGCCCGAAGCGCAGCAGGGAACGTAGCCGCGTGATGGGCGTGATGGTGAGCGCGGTGAGAATGGCGCCACCGGCCAGCACACGCATCACGGGCGCGAGCTCGGCATGCCCGAAAAAGCGCGCCACAAGGGGCGCCAGCGCCACATAGAGCGCGGCAAGCGCCACTCCCACAGCGACGTTGAAGAAAAACACCGTGTTGAAGTCGCGACGCGAGGGGGCCTTGTACATGAGCAACGCGTCGCCCATGCCGCAATCCACCAAGGTGAACACAAGTGCCGTGAACACGCCCAGCATGGCCAGCAACCCGAAGTCGTCAGGGCTTAGCAGGTAACAAAGCGTGATGTTGCCCACAAACGATACCGCATTGGTTCCGAAACGCTCGACCAACGCCCACAGCAAGTGTAACAATCTCATGACATCACCTCCTGTCGTTCTTCGCGTGGTAACGTCCACGACCGCGCCATGACGTAGAAGATGAGGAAACACACCAGCACGTTGCGCAAAAAGTCCTGATAAACCATAATGAGCAGCAACAAGGCAAGCACGTAGAACTGCAGGTTATAGTCGCGCGCGGCACCCGCCACAGGCCGGCGGAACAGCATCAGCCCAAAGAAGGCGGCCATGAGCGCCACCCCCAGCCAGCCCAGCTGCACCAGCACATGGAACAAATAAGGGATGGTGCCGATGAGCAACCACTCGTTTTGCTGATAGAAGTCGCTGTTGGGCACGAGTGTACCGCCCTTGAAATGTCCCACACCCCATCCCGCAAGAGCCTTTCCGGGTTCGTCCTCGTGCATTTCAAAGAGGAAAAGAAACTTAGAGAACCGCGGCACATCCTCGCTATCGCGCTCCCTGTCGCCATCGTTCTCAAGGAGCCACTCGGCATACTTTTGCGTATCGTCACCATTCTCGGCCAGCAGGTAGCTCTCGGCATAGTATTTGATGGAGAAAACGTCACCGGCTTTATTACCTGTCGTCACCAGGTAAGTAACCGCCGCGCCATAAAGCAGCAACGCCATGACGGGAATGGCGAGCGTGAGCCGGATAAACATCTTGCGGTCGAAGGGCAACAGCAACAGCAGGTAGAGGGCCAAGAAGACGAAACTCACCTTGGTCTCGTTGAGAAATGCCGGGAACAGCATCACGAGGTATTGCTTGTTTTCCCACAGGCTCGCCAGCAAACGGTTGCGGTCAAGCCGCTTGTGAATCAGGTAAAACGAGCCCAGGAACAATAGCGTGCTCGTCATGCCGCTCTGGTAGTCGCCCAGCGAGCCGCCCACGTGGTCGCCGGCACCGTAGTACAAGAACTGGATAAGCATGCACGGGAATTGCAGCCACAGGTACAGGTAGATGAAGCGGTCAATGCGCTTACCGGCCGACTCCCACCGCCGCTCGTCGGCCATAAGATAGCGCAACACGGGCAGCACAAAAAGATAACCCAAAAAGTCGCGCATGCCGTTGAGGTAGAAAAAGATACTCTCGTGGTTATAAGCGATCGTGACGAGCGCCGACACCACAAGGAGAATGGCGCCCGAAATCACATCGCGGCGATGAGTGAGCGTCCAGCACCCCAGCGCCACAATCACGCCGTCAAAGGCGAGGTAGACGATGGGTATGGCCGGAGCCAGGTCGACAAATATCATTTGGCACACGAACCCTATTGTGACCCTTATCCACAAGGCCACTTCGAGCACGCGCAAAATGATGTCGCTCTTGGTCATAGTTCACTTATCAAAGCTCAAAGCCCGCGGCTCAAAGCTCAATCCTCCTTGCCGTAGCCGTAACCATAGCCCTGCGAATTGTGCGACTTGGTGTCGTTGAGCACCACGGCCACGTTCTTGAGCTGGCCACGCTCCACCACATTGTTGAAGTACTTGAGCTGGTTGCGCTTGGTGTAGCCGGCGCGCGTGACAAACAGGGTGGCGTCGGCATGGGCTTCGACCGAGAACGTGTCGCTCACCATGGCAATAGGCGCCGAATCGACAATGATGATGTCGTAGCGCTCGCGCAACTGCTCGAAAAGCATGGTAGCGCGCTCGCCCAGCAGCAACTCGCCCGGGTTGGGTGGCACAGGTCCTCCCACTATAACGTCGAGATTGGGCGATTGCCCGATGTGCTGCACGAGCGACTCAAAGTCGACATCGGCACTGGCCAGGAACGAGGTTACACCCGGCGCGTCGGCCAGTTCGAGCATCTGCGCCAGCTGCGGGTTGCGAATATCCATGCCCACAAGCGCCACGCGCTTGTCGAGCAAGGCAAACGAGGCCGCGAGATTGGCGCTGATAAACGACTTGCCCTCGCCGGCCACGCTCGAAGTGACCACGATGACTTTGTCGTCACGACCGGTGAGCATGAATTGCAGATTGTTGCGCAACAGGCGGAAAAGCTCGACGATGCCCGACGTCTTTTGCGGCTCGACCACGAGCTGACGGTCGTGCCGGTTGTGGCTCACCTCGCCCAGCACGGGCACAGCGACCATCGTCTCAAGTTCCTCTTGCGTGGCAAACTTGGTGGTGAACAGGCGCTTGAGATAGAGCAGTAGCACGGGAATAGCCAAGCCCAGCAACAGCCCCACGAGCAACACCATGAAGCGATTGGGATAAACGGGCTTGGTATGGGCAAAAGCGTGGTCCACGACTTGCCCCTTGGGCGTGGTAGCCGCCAGCAGTAGCTGGTTCTCCTCTCGTTTTTGCAATAAGAAGGTATAGAGCGCGTTTTGGATGCCTTGTTGCCGGTAGAGCGACCGCATCTCGCGCTCGTGCACCGGCAGGCGGTCCATTTCGCTGAGCGACGATGAGCTGAGCGAGCTGGCGCGGTCGATTTGCACGCGCAACGCCCGCAACGTGTTGTCAACGCCGGTGAGCACATTGGCGCGCATGGCGGCGATTTGGTTATCGAGCTGTTGCAGCTGCTGGTTGCTGCCCGTGGCGCTCGCCTCGAGCTTGCTGCGCTCCACCACGAGGGCGTTATAAGCCTTGAGCGGACTTGTGGCCGCGGTCGAATCAATATCGAACGGCACGTAGCTGTTGCGGTTGCGCGGGTCGTTCATGAAGTCTTTAATCATGCCCACGATGCGATACTTGGTTTCGAGAGCCACCACGTTGTTGTCGGCCATTTGCTGCCGCGTGATGAGGGCCTTGGTTTGCATCTCCACGTCGGCAATGTCGTGGCGCCGCTTGTAATCCTCAATTTGCGACTCGCTGCCGGCGAGGTCGTTGTAAATGAGGGCGATGCGCTCATCGATAAAGTTGCCGGTATTGATAGCCTGCTCGTTTTTCTCGCGCTCGCCACGCTCGTTATAGAGCACGATGAGCGTGTTGAGCATGTCCTTGCCGCGCTCTATCTCGGGGTCAACGACATCCATGTAGATGGCGTTACTCTTCTTGCTCTTGGTGGTCACGGTCATGATTTGGCGCAAATCCTCGGCGCGCGGCGTGTTACCGCTCACAAGGATGGTGAGCGTGAGAGGCTTGCCCAGCTTGAAGTGCTCGGTGGTGTGCAGGTTAAAGATGCCGTAAGGCGTGGCGAAGTTGTAAGGAAAAGTGACATCTTTTTTCTCGACAGCCACCGTGAAGAGGCCCTTGCGCAGCTGCACGCAGGCTTTTCCTTGCTTATCGACGACGACCTTGATGTGGATGGAGGTCATGAGGGTGTCGAAAAATTCTTTGGGGGCCTCAAGCTCGATGGGCGAATCGTTATAGTGGTCGATTTTTTGCATGAAGCCCGTCTTCTCGTAATAACGGCGGTTGAGCTTGAGCTCCTCAATCATCTTGACGCACAAGTCCTGCGAGCCCATCACCACCACCTCGTCGTCAACCTTGCTGCCGCCGGTGCCCAGCGACAGGCTCTTGAGCAGCGACGTGGCGCCCGTGGTGTTGTCCTTGTCGGCGACCATGACAGTGGCCTCGATGAGGTAAGCGTCGGGCTTGATGTGCAGGTAGAACATCGCGGCGCCCAAGCACAGTGCCACAGCGATGGCAAACAGCCACCAGTGGCGCTTATATCGCGCGAAAGCCGCGCCGAAGTCGACAACTTTCTCTTTATCCTTTTCTTTTTCCATCTTGTTGCGGTTCACTTAATGGCAAGCGCTATCACCAGCGAGGCAATGACGCTCGCCGCGCTCACGATGGTCGAGGTGAGCGACAATTTGTAAGAGTTATAGGTGTTATACCTTGAATTATCCTGCCTGATGGCGTTGGGCGAGACGTACACCACGTCGTTCTGCTGCAAGTAGAAGTAGGGCGATGAGAATGTGCGGCTGTCGTTCAAGTCAACGCGATGATAGGCCGTGACGCCATTCTCCTCGCGCAGCACCAGCACATTGCTGCGCTCGGCATATTCAGTGAGGTCGCCGGCGGCCGCCAGCGCCTCGAGCAGCGTGAAGCGCTCGCCGTTCACCTGCACGCGCGAGGGCTGTCTCACCTCCCCCATGACGTTGACATAGAATCCCACGAGCTTAACGGTCACATAGGGGTCCTTCACATCGCGCGCCACGCGCTGCCGCAACGTCTCGGCCAGCTGGTTGGTGGTCATCCCCTTGACGTTGACGCGCCCTATGACGGGCAGTTCGATGTTTCCCGCGGGGTCCACGACGTGGGTTTGCTGCTTGGGGTCGGCGGCCAGCGACAGTTGGTTGCGCGACTGGGAGTTGCTTGCGGGCGCGTTGTAGATGGCGGTGGCCGCGGGCACGCTCGACGAGATGGTAATCAGGAGCTCGTCGTCGGGGTGCAGCTTCACGGCATAGTCGTTAGAGCCCATCGGCAACGTGCCGTCGGTTCCCGGCAGGTCTTTAAAATAGGTCAAATGGTTGTCGCGGGTGGTGCCGCACGAAACCATGGCGAGCGTCACCAGCGCAAGAAGAATCGTTTTTATTTTCATCGCAGTTATTTTATTTCATGCAAAGGTAGTTATTTTAATTAAATAACGAAATGGAAGCCCGATTATTATTTGATTTGCCGCGGCGGCGAGTTTTGCGCGCCCGCGCGCGGCAGGTCACGCTCCGGCGAGAGCTTGCGGTGTCGCGGTTCATGGGCGGCTAAAAACGAAAATATCGCCTATCGGCAAAAAAATGTGATAAATATTTTGAGAAAAACGTTTTTTTTCGTTTCTTTGTCAGTCGATTGTAATCACCGGGAAATTTATATATTTACTTAATCACTTAATAAAAACCGCAGTATGAAGAAAACATTACTCCTTCTTTTCATGGCTCTCGTCGGCGTGGGCACTTGGGCACAAGTGAGCACCGACAAGAACAATTACGCTCCCTATGGCGACATCAAGGTCAAGAACCTGTGGATTAACGCCGAGAACTACTCGAACCGCACCCAGTTCCAGGCGCAGCCGTTCATGAAGCTGTCTAACAACACCAAGCAACCGTCGGCCGTGATGCACGACGGCATCATCTATGTGGCTCACAGCGAGGCTAAGATGAACGTGCCCGCCCCCGGCGACACCATCATGCAAGCTGTGGTGCACCGCTTCGACGCCCTCACGGGTGCCGCGCTCAGCGACTTGGAACTCACCCTCGACGGCGCGCCTTTTGGAGGATCGCTTAGCGCCAACAATATCGGCGTGGACAACTTCGGCCACTTTTGGATTATGCCTTACCGCCAAAAGAAAACCAACACGATGCTCTATCAGCTCAACCCCGACACGGGCGAGCTCACCTTGCTGGCCACCCTCGAGTGTGACCAGGAAATCGAGCGCATCGACTACTACGATGTGGTGGGCGACATCACGCTCCAGGAGGCTCCCTGCAACATCATCGGCCCGGGACACTCGGTTGAGGCCGTCTACGGCTGGCACAACGACATAGACGGCGACGCCGACACGTGGACCGGTTTCTTCGACGGCGACACCCAGATGAACTTCACCGATTACTATCCCTCGAAGGTGTCGAACTGGGGTATCGCACCCAGCGCCCGTTTCATCCTTAACGAGGACGATGAGGAAACACGCTACGATGGCGACCTCTTCTACATCGACGGTTTCAACCAGTATCCCGCTATCTACTCCAAGGACGGCTCGCTCGTCGAGAGCTTCGAGTTTGCCACCGAATCGCTCAAGGCCGACTCGGTGCTCTACCCGCTCGCCAGCGTGAATGGCACGTGTGAGTTCAAGCTGGGCGACCGCCGCTTCTTCGCTTACGCTCACGGCGACTACAACGCTCCTTACACTTACGATATCATCATCGCCGAGTTTGGCGAGGGTGGCGGCTTTGAGGGCATGCAGCGTTGCTGGCAAATCCCCAGCAAGGGCCTTGGCAACAACAACGACACCGGCCGCCGTCTCACCGTGGTGAGCGTGGAAGAAATCGAAGTGGGCGGCAAGCCCGCCGTGCGCATGCTTGTGTACAAGAACGCTAACGGTATGGCCGTCTACGAGATTGGCGAAGGCGTTGAATCGGGCCCCAGCTTTGTGAAGGGTGACGTGAATGGTGATGGTATCGTGAGTGGCGCCGACGTGACCGCGCTCTATGGCTATCTGCTTGATGGCAAGACCGTGGCCGGTAATCCCGACGTGAGCGGTGATGGAATCGTGAGCGGCGCCGATGTGACCGCACTTTACAACATCCTGCTGAACAACTAATCATAGCATTACACAAAAAAAGGCGGCTCGTGCCGCCTTTTTTTGTGGTTACGGCGAAAAGTAGTAACTTTGCCGGACAATAATGAACACCGTGCGACGACATATCGTGGTGATTACGGCAGTGCTCGCGGCATTGGCGTGGCTCGCGTCGTGCTCGTCGACAAAACACGTGCCGCAAGGACAATACCTGCTCGACAAGGTGAATATCGACATCGAGGGCGGCCCCCGCGATGACATCAACCATTCGACACTCGTCAACTACCTGCGGCAGACCGAGAACCACAAGGTGCTGGGCGGGCTCAAGTTGCAACTGGCCATCTACAACCTGAGCGGCAGCGACACCACCAAGTGGTTCAACCGATGGGTGCGACGCATAGGCGCGCCACCCGTCATCTACGACTCCACGCTCACCGTGGCCAGCGCCCACCAGCTGCAACGCGCACTCATCAACAAGGGCTACCTCAAGAATGAGGTGGACTACAACGTCACGCTCAACGACAAAAAGCGCAAGGCGCGCGTGCGCTACCACGTCACGCTCGGCGACCCTTACTACGTGCGCAATATCGACTATGACATCGCCGACGACACGTTGCGCGCCATCGTCATGGCCGACACCGCCTCGCTACCCATTAAGACCGGCGACTTGCTCGACCACAACAAGCTCGATGCCACACGCACGCTCATCATGCAACAGCTGCGCAACCGCGGCTACTACGCTTTCAACAAGCAATATGTAGCCTTCATCGCCGACACGGCGGCCACCTCGCGCGCCGTCGACCTCACGCTCACCGTGGCCAATCCGCCCCACAACGAGCGCCTGCCCTACCTCGACACCCACCGCACCTTCGTGATGCGCCACGTGACATTTGTGACCAACTACGACGCCGTGGCCATGCAGTCGAACTACTACGGCAACGACACTGTCGCTTACAACGGACTCACCATTTACTATGGCCACGACCGGTATATCAACGCGCGCACCCTCGACGAGAGTTGCCACCTGCGGCCCGGAAACACCTACCGCGCTACCGACGTCGACCTCACCTATAAGGCGCTCGGGCGATTGGGCATACTCAAGTTTATCAACATTGAGGTGGTACCCGTGGGAGAAATCAACGGCACGGTGATGCTCGACGCCTTCGTACTGCTCACCCGCGACAAGTCGCAAAGCGTGTCGCTATCGCTCGAGGGCACCAACAGCGAAGGAGACCTGGGATTCGGCGTGGGCGTTGACTACCAGCACCGCAACATCTTCAAGGGTAGCGAAACACTCAATGTCAAGTTCAAGGTAAACTATGAGAGCATCAGCGGCGACGTGGGCGGCCTCATCAACGACAACTACAGCGAGTATCAGGGCGAGGTGGGCATCACCTTCCCCAAGTTCAAAGCACCGTTCCTGCGCGAGGGCTTCAAGCGCCGCATCCAGGCCTCGACAGCCTTCAGCACGCGCTTCAACTACCAGGCCCGCCCCGAGTACACGCGCATCATCGCCGGCGCCGCGTGGAAATACATCTGGAGCGAGCGCAGCAACCAGCTGCGGCACACGTTCAACCTCATCGACCTCAACTACGTGTACCTGCCCCACAGCCGTGGCGGCTTCCTCGACAGCATCGCCAACCCGCTGTTGCGCTATTCCTACGAGGACCACTTCATCATGCGCATCGGCTACTCCTACTATAAAACCAATAAAATCAACGCCTCGCCGCTGCTATCGTCGCGCCAGAACAACATCTACACGTTGCGTGCGTCGGTCGAGACGGCCGGCAACCTGCTCTACGGCATCTCGCGCATGACGGGCCAACGCCACGAGGCCGACGACTCCTACAAGGTGTTCGGCATACGCTACTCACAGTATGCCAAGGCCGAAGCCGATTTCTCGTTCACACACTACTTCGACAACCGCCAGTCCATCGCCTTCCACGTGGGCGCCGGCGTCGCCGTCCCTTACGGCAACAGCTCGGTGCTGCCTTTCGAGAAACGCTTCTATGCCGGCGGCGCCAACAGCGTGCGCGGCTGGGGCGTACGCACCTTGGGACCTGGCTCGTTCAACACGAGCAAGTCACAAAGCTCATTCATCTACCAGTGTGGCGACGTGCGACTTGACGCCAGCGTCGAATACCGCGCCAAGCTCTTTTGGGTGATAGAGCTGGGACTATTCGTCGACGCGGGAAACATCTGGACCATCCGCGACTACCCCGACCAGCCCGGTGGCGTGTTCAAGTTCAACAAGTTCTATGAGCAAATCGCCCTCGGTTACGGACTGGGACTGCGCATGGACTTCACTTACTTCCTGCTGCGACTCGACATGGGCATGAAAGCGCACAACCCCGCCAGCGGGCAAAAGGCATGGCCGCTGTTCAGCCCCAACTTCAAGCGCGACGCCGAGTTCCACTTCTCGGTGGGCTACCCCTTCTAAATTCACAAGCGCACGATTGGTTCCGCCCTCTCTTACGGAGGGCACTATGAATTATGCACTGCGCATTAAACTTTACTCTAAAACTTAGTGGATTTTCACGCGGACCCGCGCGATGCGGTACTTCTTGATTTTGGCGGCGGTGAAGTCGCAGTTGGCGTAGCTCACCGTCTCTTTCTCCTCGAGGAACTCGCCCTTGATGGCCAGCATGAGCCCGGCCACCGTTTCGGCTTCGTCACGCAGTTCGTCGAAGGGTTTCTCGTCAAGTCCCGTGACTTCGAAGAAGTCGTCGAGCGGCGTCTTGCCGTCGAACATGAAGGTTTCGTTATCGATGCGCGTGTAGAACTTCTCCTCGGTGTCATACTCATCGTCGATGTCGCCCACAATCTCCTCAAGCACGTCTTCCATGGTGGCGATACCCTGGGTGCAGCCATACTCGTCGACGACGACGGCCATGTGTATCTTTTTCTTGCGGAAGTCCTCAAGTAAGTCGTCAATCATGCGGCTTTCAGGCACATAATACACCGGACGCAGCAGCGACGTCCACTCGAAGCTGTTGTCGCGCTTGCCTATGTAAGGGAGCAAGTCCTTAGCATAGAGGATGCCGCGCACGTCATCGATGCTGTCGCCGCACACCGGCATGCGCGAGTAGCCATGCTCGACGACAACTTTCACCACCTCGTCGAAGGTGGCCTCGGCGCTCAGGTCCACTACATCGACGCGCGGCGTCATGATCTCGCTCACCGTCTTGTCGCCAAAGCGCAGAATACCCTCAAGCAAACCCTTGTCGTCGTCGCTCTTCACGTCGCTCTTCTCGAGGGCCACACTGAGGTCGTCCATCGTGATATCGTCGGCACGGGGCGACACCGCACGGCCCACGATGCGCGTACTTCGCACCATCAACCGCGACAACGGGCCCAGCAACGCGCTCATAGCCTGAAGCCCGGGAGCGGTCATGAGGGCGAACTTCGTGTTATAGTTACTGGCATACAGCTTGGGAATCACCTCGCCGAAGAGCAGGATAAGGAAGGTGAGCAACACCGTCTGCACGATGAATTCGGCCACCACACTATTGAAGGTCATCATTTGCCGCATCGCGTAGTTGAGCATCACGATAATCATGATGTTCACCAGGTTATTACCGATGAGAATGGTAGCCAACAGGCGTTCGGGTGCCCGCAACAGGCTCTCGACGCGCGAACGCTTTGTCTCGTCGCCGATGTCGGCTATCTGGTCGCGCGACAAAGAAAAAAACGCCAGTTCGCTACCTGAGTTAAAGGCCGAGAACAACAAGCCCACAAGGGCCACAAGTATTGCCACTATGCTCCCGGTTGTGGGAGCGTTGAATGTAATTGCCGGCTGCTGCGCCAGCAGTGTCGCCAATAATTGACACGATAAAGGGTCAGGGTCCAAAATGCGTTGTTTTAGTTACACTTAGCCCAAGCGGCACATGCCGCAGGTGCGTTTATCGCCACAAAGGTAACAACTTCTTGGCAAAACGCAAAATCCTTTCGGTTTTTTCTCTTGTCACATCGCTTGAGCACAATTGACGCAGCCTCTTAACGCGCCGTATCATAGCGACTATGGGTGGTTGATCACAAGACGGTTAGTCGTCATGCGCACCATATATTGCTGGATAATCGACTTAAGTTCGAGTTCCATAGTATCCTGCACGGCGCTTTTGCCGGCGAGATTTTGACGCAGCAACGGGTCGTCCTTAAAGCGGTACATGGCGCTCACGCGCTGCCCGTCGAACTGCATCATCCAGTCACCTCGCAAATACTGGTAAATGCCGTTGTTGAAGTTCATTGCCCACGATGTGGTGGTCGTAGCGCGCGTGAGGTCTTTGCCAAAAGCGATGAACGGCCGCCTGTAGCCCAACATCGAGAGCAACGTGGGCATGATGTCGGCCTGTTGCGCAATCACGTCATCGCGCACCCGTGCCGGCAACGACCCGTCGGGAGCATAGAAGATGATGGGCACACTATAAAGCCCCAAATCGGTCTTGTAGATGTCGTGACTCGTGAGCGCCGTGTGGTCGGCGGTAATGACAAATATCGTGTTGCGATACCACGGTTGCCGGCTGGCCGACGCGAAGAAACGGCGCAGCGCCATGTCGGTGTAACGCACACACTTGTGGATGGGTTGTCCTCCCTCGTCGCGGTATAAGTCCTTGTATTGGTCGGGCACCTTGTAGGGATGGTGGCTCGAGGCGGTGAACACGCTGGCCATGAACGGCTCGTGGAGCGTGCCTAAACTGCGCGACATGAATTGCAGGAAGGGCTCATCCCACACGGCCCACGTGCCGTCGTAGTCGCTATCGCCGCCAGTCGTGGGGTCATCATTATACTCGGTGCGGCCGTAGTATCGCGCGAATCCGGTGGCCCGGGCGAAGGCCTCAAATCCCATCGAGCCATTATTGGCCCCATGGTAGAATGCGGTGGTATATCCATCATGGGCCAGCTCGCCGGCGATGCCTGTGAGGTCGTTCATCGAGGCCGGGGTGAGGAAGAAAGGCTCTTCAATCATGGGAATGCCCGACAAGACGCTGGGCATGGCGTCGATGCTTTTGCGCCCGTTTGCGTAGCTGTACTTGAACGTGAGTGAGCACGCGGCGAGCGAATCGAGGAATGGCGTATAGCCGCTATAATGCCCGTCGTCGAGGTCTTGGTTGAAGAAGCCCGTATATTCCTTGCCGAAACTTTCCACAATAAGCACAACGACGTTCTTACGCGTGCCCACAGCTGCGCTGTCGGGCTCATGGACGGGGGTGAAATATCGCATGGCCTCGGCCTCGGTGGAAAAATAGTGGGGGTCGGCAAACACGTTTTTGCCTATCGAGCGCAACATCGAGAATGGTGTGTTGAGCACCAGTGCCGCCTCGATGGGGCGGTCGGCATACTGGTTTGCGTTGCTCATCGTGATGGGCCGCACCGAGTGGGCAAAGCCGCCACGCATGCCGGCGACCACAAAGGGCACCGTGCCCACCAGCGACACGCCCATCGCCACATAGTAGAGCCAGCGGGGGCGGTAGTGACGTGTGGTGCGAGGCATCACGTGCAACCACCACAATAGCGCCACAAGCGCCACGGCGGCCACGACGAGATACCAGTGGTTCAGTAGCTCGGTACCGAAAATGGCGCCCAGGTTGTTTTCGTTGCCAAACTCATCGAAGACGGTGCTCGTTGTGCGCCGCGATGTGTATTTGAAATAAACGCTATCGGCAAGGTTCATGACCACGGCAATAGCGTTGACCACGACAAAGAGCCAACGGCAGCAACGATAGTAACGCGCGTTTTCCTTGACGTGCAGCGGCAACAGCACCAGCACGAGATAGAGCGCGCAGGTATACATCACCGCCGAAGCGTCAAACACCATGCCGCCTTTCATCAGTGCCCACCAGTGGCTCAGGGTAAGGCCTTCACGATAGTAATTCCAATTCTCGGCAAGATAGATAAGGCGGCACACGCTATAAACGGTCATGGCCACCAATAGGTTACAGGCGGCGGCCACCAGGGGTGCCCACGGCCCACGCATCAAGCGTTCTATGCGTTCGTTGAGTTTCACGGTTGCAAAATTAGCATTTTTTCGCCACGCGAAGCCTTCTCTCGGTCACTTTTTTGTAATTTTGTCAAAACGCCCCCGCGACACGCATGCGGTCGCGAGGGCGATTCTGTAAATTAAATTACGCGATAGTCGCTAAGTCATCACTTGGTAAGCTCAAAACCCACGCGGGCGCCATTAGCGCTTGTGGCCAACTTTTTCACAGCCTCGACAGCGGTGGTGTTGCTCACGCGTCCCACGTTCTGCAGCATCGTGGCCATTTGGTTGGCGTCAAACATCAAGCCGATACCCTTAGCGGTCTTAGTCACGTTGCCCTTGAGGGTCTGGACGCCGCTCTTGAGGGCGATTTCGCCTGTCTTCTCATTATAGGTGTAGGTACCATTGAAGGGAATACCATTCACTTGGGCACTGAACTGGTTGTTGGCGCCAAAGCTGAACGACGTATTCTTCTTGTTGATACCCATGCTGTTGTAAGACGAGGTGAGCGACGAGGCCATGCTGTTGACAGCGGCGGCGCCACCGGCACGTGCCAGGGTCTGCTCGCTGGTGAATGCCGCGCTGGGCGCGTTGTAGTTCCAGTTACCTTGCAGGTCCGACGACTTGAAGCCGAGGCCCAGCATATTACCCAGCACGCTACCCAGGATGCCGCTCAACAAGCCACCGCTCGAGGCGGTGTTGGTGGTGTTGCTCACTCCGGGGATACAGCTCGAAAAAAGTAATGCTCCAGCAGCCAAAACTGCGATAATCGATTTTTTCATATTACGGAAAAGGTTAAAAATGTAAAACATATATCTATTGTGCGGCAAATTTACAAAAAAAAATATAACGGCCACACATTTCGGCCATTTTTTATCACTAATCCGCGAATTTAACAAATCGAAGGCACCACCTTATTTTGTGGGCTGTGTGCTGATGGGCAAGCGCACCCACAGCCAGCGGGGAATGAGCCGCCAGCCGGCTACCAACAGGCGGTAACGCCAGTCAACGGTAATCACCGCGCGCCGACGGTTTATGCCACGCACGATGCTGCGTGCCACCCGCCGCGGGTCGAGCTGCAGGGGATAATGATTGCCGTCGGCGATGAGTGGCGTGCGCACGAAGCCGGGCCTTATATCGTGCAGGCGAATGTGGCTGAGATGGCGAATGTGGCATAGTTGCGACAAACATTCCATATAGTGGCTCACAAAACGCTTTGTGGCCGAATAGGCAGGTGCGGCGCCCAGGCCCTTAGTGCGCGCGATACTGCTGATGACGGCGATGTGACCCTCGTGCTCGGGCCGTTGTTCCAGGTAATGAAACACAGTATCGATCATGCGTGTGAATCCCAGTGCGTTAGTCTCGATGGTGGCAAGTTCCTTATCAATTTCGAGCGCGGTATTCTGGTAGCCGATGCCCGAACTATGGAAGTAAAGGTCAATGCCGCCCATCGCGTCGATAAGTTGCAACAACCGTGCCGGAGCGTCGTCATCGGTGACATCAATATGCCGTGTGGCTATGACTTGCGGTTCCTGCGCTTGGATTTGGCGCAACACGTCATCGCGCCGGCCGGCGATGCCCACCAGCCATCCTTGTCGTGCCAACTCACGCACCACCTCGAGACCTATCCCCGAAGTGGCCCCCATGACAATTGCCCGCTTAGTAGTGTTACGCATAGTTGTTTCGCGCTTACTCGGCGGACACCGCTTTCCACTCCTTGATGGTGCGAGCCTCGGGATCGACGACGACGCCCACCTTGACTTTGCGGCGCGGGTCGCTCCAGTAGGGAATCAGGTAGTTCTTCTCGTCAATTTGGGCCAGGGCGTCGTCGACGGTGGCAGCGCCGTCGATTTTGAGCTCGAGCACATAGATGGTGGCGCGGTTGCGCATCACCACGTCGCAGCGGCCGCGCGCGTTGCGCACCTCCACATCGGTCTTGATGCCCACGCAGTCGAAGAGCACCTTGAGGATGGCCTCGAAGTCGAGTTCGGTCTTCACGCCCAGATCGTAGGGCAGCGCCGAGAGGTAGCTTTGCACGGCGGTGAGTGCCGCGTCGATGTCGTCGTCGCGCATGGCGCGCTGCACGGCCATGAGCAACGAGGTGTTATCGTCGTCCGAGTCGTTCAGGTAAACCGGCATCAACGTGTTGTAGAGACCTGAGTACACCTCGCCGTTGGGGATGCCCACGGTGTAGAGGTCGAGGTCAAAATCATAGTCCTTGATGGTCAGGTAGCCGCTCTGATACAAAATGGGTATGGCGCTGGCCATGTTGTCGAACGGTTGGTCGAACGATGAGGCATAGACGTTTTTGCGCTCGATATCGGTGATTTTGAAGTTGTATTTGTTCAGTATCTTGATGAGTGCCGAGGGTGTCGCGCTCGAGAACCAGTAGTCGTCGAGTTTTATCCGCGAGAACGTGTTGACGATGCTGAACGGGTTGTACACATCGACCATCCCGGGGCCGAAGTGATAACCGTCGTAACGCTCACGCAGACGCGCGAGCATTTCGTCGGGCGTGAGTTTATATTTCACCGCCAGCGTGGCGATATCGTCCTTGAAATCGCGCTCCAATTCGGTGGCGGTGATGCCGCACAGGCCTTCCCACGTCTCGTCCATCGAGATGTTCGAGAGGTTGTTGATGGTCGAGAAAATCGACATTTGCGAGAACTTGGTGATGCCCGTGAGGAACACGAAACGCAGGTGCTCGGCCATACTCTTGACCGGGCCGTAAAACGAGTTGTAGATGGAGCGGATGGCCTTGAGTTTTTCAGGCTCGTCAATGACGTTGAGCACCGGCGAGTCGTACTCGTCAAAAATCAGCACCGCGCGATGCCCCGTGCGCTCGTGCGCCGTGATGATGAGTTTCTCCAACCTGCCACCGAACGACAATCCTTCATTGTTCAATTCGTACTTCTTCTCGAAATCGGCCAGCAACGAATTGAGTGAAACATCCACATAATGGGGGTCATCACTCTTGCAGCGCGACATGTCGAAGTGGAACACGGGGTATTCCACCCAGTCTTTCTCAAGGTTGGCGATAGCGAGACCCTCGAAGAGGTCCTTGCGTCCCTGAAAATAGTATTTCAGTGTGGAGCATAACAGCGACTTGCCGAAGCGTCGCGGACGGCTCAGGAACATCGCGTCGCCATAGTTGTTGGCAAGGTCAAAGATATACCCGGTCTTGTCGACATAGACAAAGCCATCTGTTCTTATTTTCTCAAAGTCCTGCACACCCACAGGAAAACGACGTCGTGCCATAGTTGAAAAGTATTTAATCGTTTTTCTTGGTCACAAAGGTAACAAATTCTTCGCAATGGTAAAAATAATCAGCGCCTATTTCATTCGCCGGCAACGAAAACTGCCCGCTTTTTTGATGTCTTAAAAAAAAAGTGTAATTTTGTGCCAATTATAGGAAACGTTACAAATTGAATCCAAATAAACTTATAATTTATCAAAATGAAACATTTCTATCTCTTGTTGGTGGCTATGGCGGCCGCGCTCACAGCCAATGCCACCGAGTTCACTTACGACAATTTCCGTTGCGTGGTCAACGAGGACGGCAACACAGTCACAATCTATCAAAACTACGACAATCCGCCAAGCGGCTACCTGAGTATTCCCAGCGAGGTGTACAACAACGGCAACACCTACCGCGTCACAGCGATCGGGGAGCTTGGCTTCAGCAACCGCACGGCTATCACCGAAGTGTGGATTCCTGAGACGGTCACCACCATCGGCAGCTATGCGTTCAGCGAATGCACGGGCATGACACACGTGCGGATTCCTGAGACGGTCACCACCATCGGCGGCAGTGCGTTCAGCAAATGCACGACCTTGGAGGAAATCACTATCCCCTGGTCGGTCACGGCAATCAACGAATTCACGTTTTCTCGTTGCACTTCTCTGAAGAATTTCACCATTCCCGCTTCCATCACATCGCTTGGTAAATACATTTTCTATCAATGCACGGGCCTGGTGACCCTCACGAGCGAAGCCGATCCCACGAAGGTGACAATGGCCAATAATGTGTTCTACGGAGCCCCTGTCGAGTCATGCGAGCTGCGCGTGTCCAAGGAATACTACGACGCTTACACCACCGCCGACCAGTGGAAGGACTTCACCAACATCGTGGCAATGGAGACCGGCGGCACGGTCACCGGCGACGAACTGCCCACCGTGGGCGAGCTGGGCGATATGTTCCTAACCACCTGCATGTGTTTGGTTTCTGGCGCCCACAAGTGGCAGGTTGTCGATTACACGAACAATAACGGCAACTTCACGTTCACCGTTTACAACGAGGGCGAGTTCACGCCCAAGAAAACGTTCACCATCAACACCGGTAACAATAGCGCTAAAGTGGCGAATAATTTTATAATGTACCCGATGGCCGACTACAGTGTCATCATGACACAAGCCTTCTTCAACGACGACGACAAATATGAGGTTATCATCAGCTTCAAAAATGGGTCAAACAACTACACCCACAAGGTCTATAACGAGGACGGCGAATACTTGCTCACGCTGCCTTTCACCTCGAGCGGCGCGAGAATGCTGGTGCTGGGGCAGAACCGTTACCTGATTCCCTCCGGTGATGGCTCCCACAAGGTATATCATGTGCACAAGTCGTCGCTGCCCGTGGTCGAGAATCGCCAGCCCGCCGACGTGAACGGCGACAACGTCGTCAGCGGCGCCGACGTGACCAGGCTCTACGACATCATTCTCAACGAGTAAGCGGCCTGAAGCGCCCAAGAAACATAAGAGAGAGGAGGGGGAATGGACCTACGTTCTCCCCTCCTTTTCATTTCAGCCCAATCGGCATTTTCATTATAGAAAGAAGAACACAACGATGCGCATTCTCAGCTATTCAACAAGGTAAGAGGGTGTAGGTGCTTGTGATAATTTAAGTTAAAAACGGCGTGGGCGTCGGCCGTTTTTTAGCGAGTTTGCAAAAAAAGCGCTATCTTTGCATAAAAATTATAATTTTGGTGTAATATGGACCTAAACAAAGTACTGTTCATCACCCAGGAGATAGCGCCCTACTTGCCCGAGACACCGATGTCGGTGTTCACGCGCGAGCTGGCGCAAGGGGTGCAGGAAAAAGGCATCGAGGTGCGCACATTCTCACCCAAGTATGGTGCCATTAACGAGCGTCGCAATCAGTTGCACGAGGTGATACGCCTGTCGGGCATGAATTTGATTATCGACGACACCGACCATCCGCTCATCATCAAGGTAGCCACGTTGCAGCCCTCGCGCCTGCAAGTCTATTTTATATATAATGAGGATTATTTTGAGAAGCTGGTCACCAAGTCGCTCGAGACCGAGTCGAGTCCCGACGACAACGACGAGCGCAGCATCTTCTATGTGCGCGGCGTGCTCGAGACGGTGAAGAAACTGCGCTGGATGCCCCCCATCATCCAGTGTAGCGGGCTGATTACCGCGCTGGCTCCGTTGTATATCAAGAAGTTCTATGGCGACGACCCGTCGTTCAGCGACACGCGCGTGGTTTACGCCCTGCATGGCGACGAATTTCCGCAACCCCTCGACGCCCGTCTGGCCGAGAAACTCGCGCAGGACGGCATCAGCGACAAGTATCTCAAGCCCATCGCCGGCAAGCAGGCCGACGCCCTGGCGTTGACAAAGTTGGCCCTTGACCACAGCGACGCCGTGGTGCAATGCACGCCCGACTTGAGCCCCGAAGTCCTCGCGCTGGTAAAGAAGTCGAAACTACCCTTCCTACCCTACGAGGAGACCGCCGACGTGGCGACACTCGTCGACCGTTATCTTGAATTTTACCAAAAGCTGTAGACAATTTTCAGGAATTTCTCATGCGCAATCATTTCATCGTCATGGCGGCTTGCGCCATGTTGCTGGCGACGGCCTCATGTATCGACGAGAACATAGGCTCGACGCTCGCCGATAACCGGACCGCCATCATCGAGGACTCCACCTCGTTCACCATCACGGGCAGCACTATCGCCAATCATCACTTGCGCTCTCGCAGCAGCAAGCAGCTCATTGGTATCGTCAACTCGCCGGGCTACGGTACGCTCACGAGCGATGTGGTAACCCAGTTCATCCCCTCGATCAAGCTCGATGACAACAATGTCACGGCCGAGACCATCGACTCGTGCCAGCTGTCGATGTATATCACTGCGGGCGACTTCACCGGCGATTCCATCGTGCCGATGAGGATGACGGCCTATGGCCTGACCAAGCAACTGCCCAACCCCATCTACAGCGACTTCGACCCTACGGGCTACTATGACCCGTCGGAGCCTCTGGGTTCGGCCACTTACAGCGCCACGGCCCTGCAACAGAGCGACACGGTGCAAAAGCAGTCGTTCAGGCGTGTCGTGTTGCCGTTGCCCAAAGAGATGGCGCGGGCGATATTCACCGAGTATAAGGAGAACCCGTCGACCTTCGACAAGCCCAGCACGTTCGCGCAATTCTTCCCGGGCCTCTACCTGACCAACACTTACGGCCAAGGCCACGTGATGAACTTCATGACAACGCAGTTCGAGGTGTTCTACCACACCACCGAAAAGAGCGACACCACACTCACCCAGGTCTACATGACCGCCACGCCCGAGGTGGTGTATAACAACAACATCAAGCTCACCCTTGACCCCGCCGTGCAACAGATGATCGACAACGGTGAGGCGCTCGTCATGGGTCCGGCCGGACTCGAGACCAGCATGCGCTTCCCCATCCAGGAAATCATCGACATGTACCGCGCCAAGACAAGTTCGGGCCTCGCCGTGGTCAACGACTTGGAGCTCACGTTGCCCATCGAGGAAGTCCCCAACAAATGGGGTGTGGCGCCACCGTCCCACCTGTTACTGGTCAAGACCGCCAAAAAGGACGCTTTCTTCGAGGCCGACACGCTCACCAACAACAAGGACTCGTTCTATGCCGCCTATGACCCGGTGACCCGTTCTTACACGTTCAGCGGCATGCGCAACTACATTCTCGATATTCTCAAGAACAAGTACGGTGTGGCGACCGATGAGGATATTTTCTTCACCCTCACCCCCATCGACATCACCACTTACACTAACCAGGCTAACTACTACTCGACGGCCACCACCACCGTGACAAAGATAGCTCCGGCCATCTCAAAACCCTCAATCGCAAAAATTTTGCTAAAAAAAGCTAAAATTAAGGTCGTTTTTAGCCGACATTTCATAGAATAGTTGTATCTTTGCACCGCTTTTCGAAAAAAGCGCGTCCCGCGGGACGATAAATTGGCCACAATAGCTCAGTCGGTAGAGCATTGCATTCGTAACGCAAAGGTCGTCGGTTCAAGTCCGACTTGTGGCTCAAAAACGGCAGGCCGTCAATCGCACGATTGACGGCCTGCCGTTCTCAGAGACCTTGTCGTGGCCACAACGGCTGCTACATTCGTCCCGTGGGCGGCAGCACAGGCCTCAGGGCCTCGAGCACGCGGTCGATGTTCTTTTGTCCCTTTCCCCAGTCGATGAGGGTAGTAGCCAGTGCGGGCACGCTCGAGATGTGGATGAGCGTGTGGTTCGGGTCGAAGAAGCGGCACTCAATAGTCACGGTCTCGCCCCACGACCACAGCGACGCGCTCGACTTGAGCACGACCGAGCCGGGCTGCTGAAAATGACTGAAATACAACCCTTTTACCGATCGAGCCACCGACATTACCCGCTCCAGCACCGTGTTCACGTTGAGCGGACACACAAACTCGTAATGTTTATCAACAAGTGACATAGCTTTTTGTATTTTGGTTCTCTTCGCAAAAGTAACTATTATCGATGATTTGAGCAAATATAGAGGGGGCTGATAAAAAAAACGGCGTGAGATGTGGCGTGTTTACTGCATTTTTGTTAATTTTGCAGTTGATTTTGGAAAGAAAATGACCCGTATTAGTGAAATACAACACTCGGTGGCGCCCGAGATGGCGCAGCTAAACCACATTATCGAGCAAGCACTCCATAGCGACAACGCAATGATGAACGCCATCGTAGCGCGCTACCTCGACGTCAAGGGCAAGCAGTTGCGCCCCATGCTGGTGCTGCTGAGCGCGAAACTGCTGGGCACCGTCAACGAGCGCGTTCTCAACGCGGGTGCGGCCGTGGAATTGCTGCACAACGCCTCGCTCATCCACGACGACGTGCTCGACCAGAGTCAGCTGCGGCGCGGCCGGGCCACGATAAACGGCGTGTGGGACAACCACGTGGCGGTGCTCGTGGGCGACTTCTTCGTGAGCAACGCCCTGGCATGCGCATCGCGCACCGGCGACTACCGCGTCATCGGCCTGATGGCCGGCCTGGGACGCGACTTGTCGCTGGGCGAGGTCGACCAAATCGATAGCGCTCGCCAGCGCGACCTCACCGAGGCCGATTACCTGCGCATCATCGACAAGAAAACGGCCTCACTCTTCACCTGTTGTGTGGAGATGGGCGCCATTGCCGGCGGAGCCCCCGACGGTCGCGTGGAAGCCCTCAAGCAATGGTCACGCAAGTTGGGCCTGTGTTTCCAAATCAAGGACGACACCTTCGACTATTTCGACGACCCGCGTGTGGGCAAGCCCACCGGCAACGACCTGCTGGAGGGAAAAATCACACTGCCGCTCATCTACGCGCTCTCGCTCACCAACCGTCCCGAGCACGAGGCCATGCACGCGTTGGCACGCAAGCCGCAACTCGAACCGGCCGACATCACAACACTCGTCGAGTGGGCCAAGGGGTGTGGTGGCATTGACTATGCCTACGACGTGATGGCACGCTTGCGCGACGAGGCCGCCGCGTGCCTGGGCGCTTACGGCGACAATGAGGTGACACGCGCGCTGGCCGACATTTTCGACTTCATTATCGCCCGCGACAACTGACCGTCCCTAACTCCACGCTCATGCCCTTAACCGCGCAAACCGCCGCGGCCTTAAATTTATTGCCGTTTTTTTAAGTGCTATTGCAAAAGAATTCGTAATTTTGCAATTCCAACCAAGATGACCAACCGATAATGAAAATATTCACCACCGAAGGAATACGCCGCATCGACGAGGCGACGATTGAGAGTGAAAACATCAGCACGCTCGACCTTATGGAACGTGCCGCCAGTGCCGTCACTTACGAGATTATCTCGCGATGGCGCCCCAAAAAACGCATCGTGATTTTCGCCGGACCGGGCAACAACGGCGGTGACGCGCTGGCCGTGGCGCGTATGCTCTACGAGCAAGGCTACCGCCCCGAGGTGTTTCTGTTCAACATCAAGTCGTCCCACCTGTCGCCGTGCTGCAGCACCAACCGCGACCGCCTCGTGGAGATGCCCGACATCGATTTCACCGAAGTCGTCGACAACTTCAACCCGCCCGAGCTGGGACCCAACGATGTGGTCATCGACGGCCTCTTCGGGAGTGGCTTGCGCAGCCCGCTCAAGGGCGGATACACCGCGCTGGTGCAATACATCAACAACAGCAACGCCTACACGGTGGCCATCGACGTGCCCAGCGGCCTGTTTGGCGAGTGGAACATGGGCAGCGACCACCGCAACATCATCCGCGCGCGGCTCACACTCGCGTTCCAGTTCAAGCGTCTGTCGTTCTTTTTCAGCGAGAACGCCGAGTTCATCGGCGAATGTGAAGTGCTTGACCTCGACATGAACGAGGAGGCCATCGCTACTACGCCCACCGACTTCTACCTCATCGAACGCGAGGACGTGCGCGATGTGCTGCACCCCCTGAACCAGTTTGTCAACAAATATGACAACGGCACCCTCTACCTCGTGGCCGGCAGCTACGGCATGATGGGCGCCGCGCAGCTCGCGGCACGCGGCGCGCAACGCGTGGGCGTGGGGCTGGTGACGGTGCACGCGCCCCGCTGCGGCTACAACGTGATGCAAACGGCGTGCCCCGAGGCCCTCTTCGAGGGTGACGTGCACGAGCTCTACACCACGTCGATCAACAGCGGTCATCATCGCTACAGCGTGGTAGCCCTGGGTCCGGGCATGGGCACCGCCGACGAGACCGTCGACGCTATGGACTCGTTCCTGAAGAACTTCCGCCAGCCCTGCTTGCTCGATGCCGACGCGCTCAACTGCATCGCCAAGCGGCCTGTGCTGCTACGCAGTATTCCCAAGGGCAGTGTGCTCACGCCGCATGCCGCCGAGTTCGACCGTCTCTTCGGCAAGAACGTGACCGACGAGGAGCGCCTCAAGAAGGCCATCGACGTGTCGAAACTCTACGAAATCACCATCGTGCTCAAGGGACACCACACAATGACGGTGCGCCCCGACGGCAAGGTGTATATCAACAGCAGCGGCAACGCCGGCATGGCGACAGCCGGTAGCGGCGACGTGCTCACCGGCGTCATCGCCGGACTCATCGCGCAGGGCTATGCCCCCGACATGAGCGTGGCTGTGGGCGTGTATGTGCACGGTCACGCCGGCGACCTGATGGCTAAAGAGGTGGGCCAGCAAGGCCTCATCGCCAGCGACCTGGCCAACGCCATAGGCCGCGCCATCTACGACATCGTGCGCAACCGATAAGAGCCGCGAGCTTACACGGTGAAGATAGCCGGGAGGCTCACAAGGTTCCGTGGCAGTGAGATGCGGTAGGGCTTGCCGCGTGTGCCGGTGATGTAGTATTGGCTTGCCGTTTTATCGTCGAGGATGGCGGTTTTCACGGCGCGCTTGATGCGCGACAGGTTTTGGGACAGCGCGTTACTCTCATAGTCGATAATGCTATCAACAGCCCGCACAGCGAGCACTTCGTCGCGCCCGGGCTTGACGATGTTGTATATTTCGAGCATTTCCTGACGATAGTCGGCAATATTCTTAAGGACAATTCCCTCGGGATGACGCAAAAACAGGATGTAGATAGTGCGCGACAGGGCGTGCAGCGGCAGCGGACTCTCGCTCCAGTCGGTGAGCATTATCTGCAGGTCGCGATTCACGACGATACGGCTCATGTCTTCCTTGTCGGGCTTGAGGACATACTTTCCCTTGAACTTGTCCTCGAGCAATTGCTTGAGAAGATTGGAGGGGTCTTCATGGTAGGTTGTCACAAAATTGATGATATCAGCCTGCAACTCATTAAGGTCACGCGTCCTGCGTTCCTCGAGGGCTATCAGTTGCTCTTCCTCATTCTCTTCCTCTTGCCGCAGTTCGGGCAACTTTTCTTCTTCGGCCTCATTACGGCCTCTACACTCCTCACAATAGAATTTAGACAATTCGGACTGCTCATCTAAGTTGATTTCAGGCGAAGCAGACACTTCAGGCATTTCAAGCCGTTGCCGCATGGCATTTTCGTCTTTAAATGCGATACTGACACTATTCAGACTACCCACAACGCTTCTATAGCTATCTTCATCGATGATATCCAGGTCACGTAAACCGCCACTATGGCTACGGGTAAACTTATCCGAAGGCAGGAATTCGTCACCCAGCGTGTCATCATCGATATTGAGTCCATAAAGCGACAGCACTCCCAATGCGTTTTTAAGCAGCCATGAATTGGCATACACACGCGCCCACATGACAGCGTCCTCATCCACGTTGCCCACATTAAAGCGGCGCATGGCGATATACACTTCCTCGCCGTGGATGTCATCGCATTCGCGCGCGACGACCGAGACTCCCGCTATACGGTCTAACACACGGCTGTTGCCCAGTATTTCATTTATAACCGGAGTGAGTTCACTACTGTGGAAAACGTAATATTTTCCGTATTCGAGATTGTTGAGAAACTGAGGACGCTCTTGGGTGTTGGAACTGGAGCTGGACAAAAAGGAATCGAGGTAAGCCATTGTTATTGAGGGTTGAGGGTTAAGGGTTATGGGGGAAAAGGGGAAGGGGAAAAGGGGGAAGGGGGAAAGTCTAATATCTAATATCGTGATATTAAACGAAGTGAGTTATTCTTCATCGATAAAAAAGTCGCGGTTGACCTCACGCATCGAGGCGCAACGTTCTTCATCGCTCATTGGGGTCTGCATAAAATCGTACATTGCCGAGCCCCAGCGGTCGCGCGATTGGTTGAACTTGTTCCACATGTGGTGGACACCTTCTTCACTTTTCTCAAACTCCATGACATTGTCGATGGAGAGGGCGCTGGCAACGGCGCGCACGTCGTGGTCGGCGCCAATGTAAGCGAAGAGCCAACCTTCCCGGCTGTAGCGCTCAATAAGCGATTTGATTTCGCGACGGCCAAACTCGCGCGAGGCGTTCTCATAGCCATCGGTGATAATGGTTACCGAGGCCACAGCGCGCGTGTCGTCGGCAATGAGCTCGTGGAGCGCGGTGATGGTGGTGCCGATGGCATCGTAGAGCGGTGTCATGCAGCAAGGACGGTAGTCGTTGTAGGCGATGTTTTTCACGTTCTCGATGGGCTGGCGGTCGATGAGGCGCTTGAGCTCGCAGCCGCAAAAGGCGACGAGGCTGACAAACTGTTCCTGTTCGGGCCGCTTTTCGCGTGAGGCGCGTATCGAGCCGAGCGTTTCGTTCACACCGTCGACAGCTTGCCGCGCTATCGACGACATGGAGCCGCTCTTGTCGAGAATAATCACGTTGTAAACCTTGCTTGAATTGCTGTTGTTACTTTCCATAGTTATATAAGCTTAAAGAATGGTGAATAATTTTTATACTGCAAATTTAATGCCATTCTCGCGCAGGCCGGTTTTTCTGCAAGGTTGTTGTTTGACGAAATGAGGGTGTAACATTCGTTACACCCTCATTGACTGATGTTTAACGGAAATAAGATTAGCCGTTATACTTCTTCATAATCTTGATCAGGTCGATTACCTTGTGGCTGTAGCCGATTTCGTTGTCATACCACGAGACAACCTTGACAAACTTGTCGGTGAGGTAAACGCCGGCGTCGGCATCGAAGATGCTCGTGCGCGGGTCGCCCAGGAAGTCGCTCGAAACCACCTTGTCCTCGGTGTAGCCCAGGATACCCTTAAGCTCGCCCTCGGCGGCAGCCTTCATGGCGTTGCAAATGTCGGCCTTGGTGGCGGGATTCTTCAGGTTCACGGTGAGGTCAACCACGCTCACGTCGAGGGTGGGGACGCGCATCGAGATACCGGTAAGCTTGCCATCAAGCTCGGGAATCACCTTACCCACAGCCTTGGCGGCACCCGTCGAGCTGGGGATGATATTGCCGGCGGCGGCACGGCCACCACGCCAGTCCTTGAGCGACGGGCCATCGACGGTGCGCTGGGTGGCGGTAGTCGAGTGCACGGTGGTCATCAAGCCGTTCTCAATACCGAAGGCGTCGTTGAGCACCTTGGCGATGGGGGCGAGGCAGTTGGTGGTGCACGAAGCGTTCGAGACGATTTGTTGTCCGGCATACTTTTCAGTATTCACGCCGCACACAAACATAGGAGCCTGGCGGCCGTCGTCACCCTTCTTTGAAGGAGCGCTCAGTACCACATACTTGGCACCGGCCTGGAGGTGTTTCTCGGCCAGGTCCATAGTGAGATAGAAACCGGTGGACTCGACGATGTATTCCGCGCCAATTTCGTCCCACTTGAGGTTGGCGGCGTCCTTCTCGGCGGTGATGCGAATCACGTTGCCGTTCACCACGAGAGTGTGTTCGTCTTTCACTTCAACAGTGCCGTTGAACTTGCCGTGCATCGTGTCATACTTGAGCATGTAAGCCATATAGTCCACGGGCAGGAGGTCGTTGATACCTACTACCACCACGTCGTTCACGTTAGCTTCTTCAAGCGTTGAGCGGAAAACGAAACGGCCAATGCGTCCAAAGCCGTTAATACCGATTTTAATTTTACCCATGATTTTTTGAAAAAATTAAATAGATGTTGGAAAAAAACTTTATTTGTTAAAATGTTTTTATTATCTTTGCGGCAATGCTGGGAATCTCCCAGCCCTTTTGCGCTGCAAAAGTAGTGATTTTTTGTGAAATATCATTGACTATCGGGCGAAAATAGTCGAAAAACGGTCCCGATTGTGATTGTTTAACAGTTGAGACCGCCCCACGGTTAACGATACTACTATTTTTATTCATTATTAATACATTCAATTTATTATGGGATTTATTAAAGAATTTAAGGAGTTTGCCATGAAGGGCAATGTGATGGACATGGCTGTTGGTGTGATCATCGGCGGCGCCTTTGGCAAGATTGTGAGTTCGCTTGTCGACGATGTGTTAATGCCGGCTATCGGTATGATTACCGGTAATGTGGATTTCACCAACCTCGTGTGCAAGATTGGCGAGGGAGAACAAGCCGCCGTGCTCAAGTACGGTGTGTTCATCCAGAACGTGGTCGACTTCCTTATCGTGGCATTCTGCATCTTCTTGATGCTCAAGGGTATCAACAAGCTCACCAAGAAGAAAGAGGAAGAGCCCGCGCCCGAACCCGAACCCAGCAACGAGGAGAAGCTCCTGGGCGAAATCCGCGACCTGCTCAAGAAACAGTAACCATCCACTCCCCCACCCTCGCGCGGGGGGCGATTAAACCTTAACTATCGTTCACGGGTCAAAAGTGTTAAAAAAGAACCTGGGACCCGTGAACGTTGTTCACGTTAAGGCTCCCCAAAAAGAAACAAGGAGGAAACAATATGAAAAAAGGACTATTCTACGCGATGTTGCTCGCCGTGATCACGCTCATGGTGAGTGGTTGTAGGACCGACTGGGACGGAGGATACTACAGGCATGAGGTGCTCGGTTACTGGGAAGCCGACTACGCCGTCGACGGCGCCGGCAGCTACACGCTCTACAGCAACGAAATCGACGCTTATCGGTTCTACGATGACGGTACCGGCGAGTATTACTACTACGACCGTTACGGATACTGGACGCGCGTGTCCCTACGCTGGGACGACCGAGGCGGACGCCGCCTGTGGGTGCGCTACAGCGACGGAGCGCCCTCAGAGTACCTCGACTACGACTTCGACCGCTACGGCAACCTGCTCATCTCGCGCGACAACTTCCACACCTACCGCGGCTACCGTCTGCGCTAAAACACAACACAGCGTGCTAAGTGTTAAGACATTCGATTCTTAACGCTTAGCACTTTATCTCTACACCCTACACCCATGTCACCATTACAGACCAGAAACCGCCTGCTGGGCGAGAAACTCATTAAGAATTTGAAGCGCCGTCACATCGAGGCGCACTACTGCGCCACAGCCGACGAAGCGGTGACCAAAGTGATGGAGCTCATCGCCGACGGCAGCACCGTGACGTGGGGCGGCTCGATGACCGTGCGCGACATGGGACTGCCCGAGGCCCTGCGCAAGCGCGGCACGTTGCACGTTCTCGACCGCGACTTAATCACCGACACACAAGAGAAACTGCAAATGTATCTGCGCGCCTTCACCGCCGACGTGTACCTCACGAGCGCCAACGCGCTGAGCGAGGACGGTGTCATCGTCAACATCGACGGCAACGGCAACCGCGTGGCCGCCATCACCTGGGGACCAAAAAAGGTGATTTTCATCATCGGGCTCAACAAGGTGGCACCCACCGTCGAGGATGCCGTGGCGCGCGCTCGCGGCACCGCGTCGCCCATCAACGCGCAACGCTTCGACATCGACACCCCGTGCCGCCTCGATGGCGCGTGTCACAACTGCAACAGCGTCGACAGCATCTGCAGCTACATTCACCTGCTGCGCAACAGCCGCGGCGGCAACCGCCACACGGTAGTGCTTGTGGGCGAGCCGCTGGGCTACTGAATTCCACCCTACAGAAAGGCTCACCCGCAAAACCCTGTGTTTCGCATGAGCCATGTAATCGTGGGGACGCGCTTCTCTATAAACAGCTGACTTCTCTGAAATTTACCGGATAAGCGCCAAATAGGTCATTAGGCCTATCTGCAGAGCAGTCGCCGGAGACGCCCCCTTTGCTTGCCTCCCGCTTGGCCGCTTTGATAGCCATTACCAAGCTAACAGCTATTGCTTACCGGTGGATGGGGCAGTTGTCGCAGGTGGCGGCTTCGCCGGCGAGGCGGCGCTCCACGAGGTGGTGCAGCCGGTCCTTGAGGGAGTCGATGCGCACGCCGTCGATGACGTCGGCCATGAAAGCCTGCATGAGCAGGGTGCGCGCCGTGTCGAACGAGATGCCTCGCGAACGCATATAAAAGAGGGCGTCCTCATCGAGCTGGCCAATGGTGCTGCCGTGGGCGCACTTCACGTCGTCGGTGTAGATTTCGAGTTGCGGCTTGGTGTACATGCGTGCCGTGTCGCTCGTGACCAGGTTGCGGTTACCCTGATAGGCGTCGGTGCCCGGACACCCGGGGCGCACGAGGATTTTGCCGGCGAAAGCGCCAATGGCGTTATCGGCAAGGATATACTTGAACATCTCGCGACTGGTACAACGCGGTGCCCGGTGATCGATAAACGTGTGATTGTCGATGTGCTGCCCGGCACCGGCGATGGCCATGCCCAGCAGATGACTCTCGGCACGCTCGCCGGCCACGTCGAGATAGAAATCGTTGCGCGTAGTGCCGCAGTCGAGGGTGATGGCATCGACCAGGACGTTGCTGTCGGCTTCCTGCGTGAGATAGAACGAGGCCACGCGGCTTGTGAGCGGCGTGCTCTCCTCCATGTCGTAGTAGTCGATAGTGGCGCCCTTGCCGGCGACGATTTCCACCACCTGGCTGCTGAGGTAGCGCTGGGTGGTGTTGGGGGTGTGGTCGCAGGCGAGCAGCTGCAGCCGCGCTTGTTCCTCGGCGACGATGAGCACGCGTCTCACGGCCATCGTGGGAGCACCGGCATTGAACAGGTTGATAAGCTGCAGCGGGCGCGCTTTCACGCCCCGTGGCACATACACGAGCAGTCCGTCCTGAGCCAGCAACGTGTTGAGTGCCGTGGCCGCGTCGTCGAGACGCGCCACCGCACCGTAGTATCGGTTCAGCACATCGGGGCACAGTTGTCGCGCTTGGGCGAAGGTAGCCACAATCGCTCCATCGTCGGGTCTATTATCGGGCACGACGATGGTGTCGCCCACCACATAGATGGGCGTGGTGCCCAGGTTAGGCAGGTCGCACGTGAAGGCGGGGGTGAAATTGCGCGCAAGGTTCACGCGGTTCACATTCACACCATAGTCGGGCGCGAAAATGGCATTGAGGTCGGTGGCCTCGTAGTCCTCCCGTCCCTTGCGCGGCAATCGCGCCGTCTCGAGCACACCGAGCGCCTTGCCTCTCAAGGCGTTGAGCGCGGCGGGCGCGGCGGCCTCAATGGCTTGTCGCTGCTCGCGATAGAGTTCAATATATTGTGTGAGCGAATTTTCCATATTCTCTTCGTGAATCAACACTTATCCCTCAAACTCCTCCTTAATCCAGTCGTAGCCCTTTTCCTCAAGTTCGAGAGCCAGCTCGGGTCCACCGGTGCGCACGATGCGTCCCTTGTAGAGCACGTGCACCAGGTCGGGCTTGATATAGTCGAGCAAGCGCTGGTAGTGGGTGATGACAATCGTGGCGTTTTCCTGGCTCTTGAGCTTGTTCACGCCACTGGCCACCACGCGCAGGGCGTCGATATCGAGTCCGCTGTCGGTCTCGTCGAGGATTGAGAGACGCGGCTCGAGCATGGCCATCTGGAAGATTTCGTTACGTTTCTTCTCACCGCCCGAGAAGCCCTCGTTCACGGCACGACTCGCGAGCTTGTTGTCGAGCTCGACGATGGCGCGTTTCTCGCGCATCAGTTTAAGGAACTGGGCGGCATTGAGCGGCTCCTGTCCGTGATATTTGCGTTTCTCATTGAGGGCGGCGCGCATGAAGTTAACCATCGACACGCCCGGTATTTCAACGGGATACTGAAAGCTCAGGAACAGGCCCTCGTGGGCGCGGTCCTCGGGCGAAAGGGCGAGCAGGTCGCGGCCGTCGAGGGTGACGGTGCCCTGCGTCACAGTGTAAGCCGGATGCCCTGTAAGCACAGCGCTGAGTGTGCTTTTTCCGCTGCCGTTAGGTCCCATGATAGCGTGCACCTCGCCGGCATTCACCGTGAGGTTGATACCGCGTAATATCTCTTTGCCTTCGATAGTGGCATGTAAATCTTTTATTTCAAGCATATTGTTTTGTTAGTAAACGAGTTGACAAGTAAACGAGTAAACGAATGGACGGGCTATTTGCCTCGACCGGAAAAATCTATAATCCAATCTATAAACCACATCAGCCCACTGCGCCTTCGAGCGAGAGCGAGAGCAACTTTTGGGCCTCGACCGCAAATTCCATGGGCAGCTTCGACATCACGTCTTTGGCATAGCCGTTGACGATGAGGCCCACGGCATCCTCGGTGCTGATGCCCCGCTGGTTGCAATAGAAGATTTGGTCTTCGTTGATTTTGCTCGTCGTGGCCTCGTGCTCGACCACGCTGGTGTCGTTGTGCACCTCAATGACCGGGAACGTGTGGGCACCGCTGGTGGGCGACAGCAACAGGCTGTCGCACTGCGTGTAGTTGCGGCAGTGGTGGGCTTTTTGCACCACCTTGACCATGCCGCGGTAGCTGTTTTCGCTTTCGCCGGCGCTGATGCCTTTCGAGACAATCGTGGAACTGGTGTGGTGCCCCAGGTGAATCATCTTGGTGCCGGTGTCGGCCATCTGGCGGTTGCGGGTGAGCGCCACGCTGTAGAACTCACCGGTGCTGTAGTCGCCCTTGAGTACGCAGCTGGGATATTTCCAGGTGATAGCGCTTCCCGTCTCGACTTGCGTCCATGAGAGTTTGCTGTGGTCGCCGCGACACAGTCCGCGCTTGGTGACCAGGTTATAGATTCCACCGCGGCCCATCTTGTCGCCGGGATACCAGTTTTGGACGGTGCTGTACTTGACCTCGGCGCGTGTTTCGACCACAATCTCGACGATGGCGGCGTGCAACTGGTTCTCATCGCGCTGCGGCGCGGTGCAGCCCTCGAGATAGGACACATAGCTGTCGTCGTCGGCCACGATGAGCGTGCGCTCGAACTGGCCGGTTTGCGCCGCGTTGATGCGGAAATAAGACGACAATTCCATGGGGCATCGCACTCCCTTGGGAATATATACAAACGAGCCATCGCTAAACACGGCGCTATTGAGAGCCGCAAAGAAATTGTCGGTGTAAGGCACCACGCTACCCAGATAGCGCTTCACGAGGTCGGGATAGTCTTTCACGGCCTCGCTGATGGAGCAAAAGATAACGCCGAGCTCGGCGAGGCGCTCGCGATAGGTAGTGCGCACACTCACGCTGTCCATGATAGCGTCGACGGCCATGCCGCTGAGGCGCATTTGTTCCTCGAGAGGTATACCCAACTTGTCGAAGGTGCGCTTCATTTCGGGGTCAATCTCCTTGCCTGCCGGGTTGTTCTGCCGTGGCGCGGCATAGTAGCTGATATCCTGATAGTCGATGGGAGCGAGGTTGACGTGTCCCCATGCGGGTTGCTCCAGAGTGAGCCAGTGGCGGAAAGCCTTCAGGCGGAAGTCGAGCAGCCACTCGGGCTCGCCCTTGAGCCGCGAAATCTGCCTGACGACATCCTCGTTGAGTCCTTTGGGGATGACGTGGGTATCAATATCGGTCACAAACCCATATTGATACTCCTCGTCGGCTGCCTGCCGCAGGAAATCCTGTTCGTCGGCTTTTTTCTTGTTGTTGTCGTTTAAATTTTCGCTCATTACTTTTTCTTGTAGTTCACACCCAAGTTATACATGATGAACGACTGGATGTCGGTATATTCATCAATAACCTTGCTCACGGGCTTGCCGTGGCCGTGACCAGCGTTGACGTCGATGCGGATGAGCTTGGGCGCGTTGCCCGTTTTGCTCCACTGCAGTTGGGCGGCATACTTAAAGGAATGGGCGGGCACCACGCGGTCGTCGTGGTCGCTGGTAGTGACCATGATGGGCGGATAGGGCGTGTTGTCGTTCTTGATGGTGTGGAGCGGCGAGTAGCCCAGCAGGTAGCGGAACATCTCTTCGTTGTCGTCGCTGCGACCATAGTCATGGGCCCAGTTCCAACCGATAGTGAACTTGTGGTAACGCAACATATCCATCACGCCCACCTGGGGCACAGCGGCACCCCACAAGTCGGGTCGCTGATTGACGACGGCACCCACGAGCAGACCACCGTTCGATCCGCCGTTGCAGGCGATTTTTCCGGCGCGCGTGTAGCCCTCTTTGATGAGATACTCGGCGGCGCCGATGAAGTCGTCAAACACGTTTTGCTTCTTGAGCTTCGTGCCGGCCTCGTGCCACTCTTCGCCATATTCGCCGCCACCACGCAAGTTGGTGTAAGCGCAAATGCCGCCCTGGTCGAGCATGGCAAACGGCGTGCGGCTGTAGCTGAAGCCCGGATTCATGCTGATGTTGAAGCCCCCGTAGCCATAGAGGAACACGGGGCGCTGGCCGTCGCGCTTGAGGCCCTTCTTATAGATAAGGAACATGGGAATGCGCGTGCCGTCCTTGCTGGGATAGAACACCTGCTCGGTGACATAGTCGGCGGGGTTCAGGGCGATTTGCGGCGCGAAATATTGGGTTGATTTATTGTTGTCAACGTCGTAGCTGTAGATAGTGGGCGGGAAGGTGTAGCTCGTGAAGCGATAGTACACCTCGGGGCGCTTGTTCTTTGTCGAGAATTCTACCGAGCCCAGTGCCGGCAGTTGAATCTCGTTGAGCTCGCGGCCGTTCTTGTCGTAGACGAAGGCGTGGGTCGAGGCATCCTTGTCATAGCTCAGGATGAAGCGGTGATTCGACATCTGTGCGGCGCTCAGCACCCATTCCTTCTCGGGCACGAAGTCGGCCACGTTCTTGGCGCCCAGGTTCTCGGCGTCGTAGGCCACGAGTTTCCACTTGGGCGCGCCGGCGTTGGTCATGACGAAAATTTTGCCGTGGTCCACGCCAATGGGGGTATTGGTGAACTTGACATCGTTAGCCAGGCACACATAGTGGGGGTTGCGGTCTTTCAAATCTTTCACATAGAGCGCGTTTCCATCGCCATCGCTTTCCCACATGAACACGAAGCGCTCATCGTCGCTCACCGTGGCCTGGTAGAACAGCAACGGGTTGGTCATGCTGCGATATTCCACATAGTCGCTGCTTTGGGGGGTGCCCAACTTGTGGTAATACACCTTGTGGAACTCGTTGACCGACGACTTGGCGTCCTCGGGCGCGTCGTAGGCACTATAGAAGAAGCCGTCGCCCAACCATTGGGCGTCGGTAAACTTAGCCCAGGTGATGTGGTCGTCGAGCTGCTTGCCCGTGGTGAGGTCGAGCACGTAGATTTCGTTCCAGTCGCTGCCGTTGCGCGTGATGACGTAAGCCAGATAGCGGCCGTCGCGCGAGAAGTTGAGTTGCTGCAAGGCCACCGTGCCATCGGTCGAGAGCGTGTTAGGGTCGAGCACAAGGCGGGCCTTGCTCTTGTCGAAGGTGGCTTGCGGGGTGTCGTTCACATAGAGCACGCTCTGGTTTTGCAAGCCGTCGTTGAAGAAGAAATATTGCTTGCCGGCCACAATGAACGGCGTGCCCATCTTTTGGTAGTTGGCAAGCTCGGTAATGCGCTTGCGCACGGCGTTGCGGAACGGTATGCGCGACAGGTAGTCCTGCGTAATCTTGTTCTCGGCTTTCACCCACTGCGCGGTGGCGGCGCTGTTGTCGTCCTCAAGCCAACGGTAGGGGTCAGGGACCTGCGTGCCGAAGTAGTTGTCGACAGTGTCCTGCCGCTCGGCGGCGGGATAGTTGATTTTAGGCTGCGCGGCAAGGGCGTTGCCGGCGGCAAAGGCTATTGCCATAGTGATGATAAATTTGTTCATATAGGTGGATTAAAAAGGTTTTTTCTTTTTGCTGTGCAAATTTACGTTGTTTTGCGCCAACTGCCAAGTATTGGGCCCAAAAACTCACTTATACCGCGCCTGCACTGCACCCTGTAAAGGTTTTTTAGTGTAAGTTTGACATTTTTAATTTGGCGCTTTGGTCAAATCGTTTTAATTTTGTCGGCCCGATGTTTACCACGATGAAAAAATCAGTCGCCATATTGCTCGTTTTGTTCGCCTCCGTCACGATGGCCGGGCACGCGCAGGTGCTCTCGCAAGAAGAATTGCCCAGCGTGCTTCGCAGCGTGTTCCACCACAAGGAGCATTTTGTCGACGAGAACGGTGACACGCTGCTGCGGCTCGTGTTCAATCCCATCATCGTCTATCCCGCCGAGCGTTTCAAGAATGCCAAGGAACGTGAGGAGTACTACAAGTTGGTGCGCGACGTGAAAAAGACGTTGCCTTATGCCAAGCTCATCAACAACACGTTGCAGGAGACCTACGAGTATATCCAAACTTTCGACACCCACAAGGAAAGAGAAGACTACTTGCGGCAGTTTGAGAAAAACGTCTTCAAGCAGTACAAGCCCGAGATGAAAAAACTCACGCGCAACCAGGGCAAGGTACTTATCAAGCTCATCCACCGCGAGACCAACCAGAGCAGCTACTACATCATCAAGGCCTTCATGGGAACCTTCCGCGCCGGGTTCTGGCAGACCTTCGGCCGGTTCTTCGGGGTGAACATGCGCAACGGCTACGACCCCGATCACAACAAGCACGACGCCCTCATTGAGCGCATCACGGTGCGTGTCGAGCAAGGACAAATTTAGGCCCCTTGCTGCAAAATCGCGCATTATCGTTTGTTTTTCTTCACCATTGTTGCCGATGACAAATTTATTTTTTAAATTTGTCGTGATTTAACCACAAAAAACAAGCGATATGAAAGCATTACGACACATTTTGATGGCCGCCTGCGCCATGATGGCGATTGCCGCGGCCGCCCAGCAACCCGACCCCGTGATCACTTCGATTAGAGACGCTTACCGGCAAGCGAAAGCGGGCATCAAGCAAAACAAGAGCAAGGGCAACGAGATGGTGACCACGATGCGCTACACCGTGCGCGGCAGCGGCCTCACCACCGATGAGCTCCACTTTTTCTACGTCACCACCGAGGGCACTTACATGCTCAACGAAGGCGACAACCGCGACCCGCACTTCAACTACTATCCGCTCAACCTCATCACGCGCTACTACAACAAGGGCGCGAAAAAATACTACGAGGAATACCTCTTCGACCCCGAGAGCGAGCGGCTGCTGTTCGTCCTCAACCAGGGCTACGACGATGACGGCAACTACTACGAGCGTCGCCTCTACTTTAACGGGGGCAGCGTCTATAAGGTAGTGGGCACCGACACTTCGACGTTCGACCAGCAAGTAATCACCCTCCAGGCCGGCGAGCTACGCCACGCCTTCGACAACCTCATCAACAATCCCAAGGAGTGAGCACGCGCCGGTGACATGACGATACCGGCCACAGCGCCCCGGCCATTCAGGTGACAATCCTTGTCATGCCAAAATTTGTGAATTAGCGCAAAAAAGGCTAACTTTGCGGCAAAAGCCGCAACGAGGCGGCCCAAAAGCGAGAAAAATATTTATTCACAACTGATTGCAAAGATAATATGAACAAGGTTATCATCATTGGATGCGGTGGCGTGGGCACCGTGGTGGCACACAAGTGCGCACAAAACCCCGACGTGTTTAACGAAATCGTCATCGCCTCGCGCAACAAGGCAAAGTGCGACGCCGTGGCGGCGGCCATCGGCGCCCCCAATATCACCACCGACCGCGTCGACGCCGACAGCGTGGAGCAACTCGTGGCACTCTTCCATCGCCACCGTCCCCAGCTGGTCATTAACGTGGCGCTACCCTATCAGGACCTCACCATCATGGACGCCTGCCTCGTGTGCGGCGTCAACTACCTTGACACGGCCAACTACGAGCCGCGCGACGAGGCCCACTTCGAGTACAGCTGGCAATGGGCTTACCGCGAGCGCTTCGAGAAAGCCGGGCTCACCGCCATCCTGGGTTGCGGCTTCGACCCGGGCGTGACCGGCGTGTACACGGCCCGCGCCGCCAAGCACCACTTTAGCGAAATCCATTACCTCGACATCGTGGACTGTAACGCCGGCAACCACGGCAAGGCGTTCGCCACCAACTTCAACCCCGAAATCAACATTCGCGAAATCACCCAAAAGGGACGTTACTACCAGGACGGCAAATGGGTGGAAACCGGCGCACTCGAGGTGCACAAGCCGCTCAACTACCCCGAGATTGGGCCGCGGGAGAGCTACTTGATGTATCACGAGGAACTCGAGTCGCTCGTTATCAACTACCCCACCATCAAGCGGGCACGATTCTGGATGACATTCGGGCAGGAATACCTCACCCACCTGCGCGTGATTCAAGACATAGGCATGGCCAGCATCGAGCCTATCAACTACCAGGGCATGGACATCGTGCCGCTGCAGTTCCTCAAGGCCGTGCTGCCCAACCCCAAGGAACTGGGACAGAACTACACGGGCCAGACGTCGATTGGGTGCCGCATCAGCGGCCTCGACAAGGAGGGCAAGCCGCTCACCTATTACATCTATAACAACTGCGACCACCACGCGGCCTTCGAGGAAACCGGTATGCAGGCCGTGAGTTACACCACGGGCGTGCCCGCCATGACAGGTGCCATGATGTTCCTCAAGGGACTGTGGAGCAAGCCCGGCGTGCACAACGTGGAAGAGTTCGACCCCGACCCGTTCCTCGACGTACTCAACCGGCAGGGACTGCCCTGGCACGAGAAATTTAACGTGGACCTCGAACTTTAAGCCGTCGTGATGAAACCGAAACGTCTTCTTGTGATGCTTGCGGTCATGTCGATGGCCCTGCTGGCCACCGCACGCAACGAACAAGTGAAACTGTGGAGCGAAGGACTGCTGCGGTGGGACGACTTCAAGGGCTTGCCCACACTGCTGCTCACGCCATCGTCGATGGTGGTGACCCTCGATGTGGACTCGCGCATCGAGGGCACCGGCAACCACCAGCGTGTGGCACTCGAAGCACTCGCCAAGATGCACTGCGAGCAAAGCTCGGCCGACTCGACGCGGTGCACGCCACAGCGGTTGCGCTACCACCAGCTGCAATTCGACCTGCTTGAATACTACCGCCGTCGCCTGCAAGACGAAATCAACAACGGCAGCACCGGCATCGAGGTGGAAAAACGCCTCAACGAATTTCGCAACGAATACCGCAAGCGTTGCGAGCAAATCGACCTCGAAACCGGGCAAGGCACCGATGACCACCGCCTCCAGGACTGGGAATACACCGTGAGGCGACAGCTCGACGAGCTGGGGCTGCCGCCCGTGCCACGCGTGAGCGCGCGCAAGTGGAACTACGGCATCTACGGCGGCGTGGGCGCGGAGTTTCCCACGGGCCGCCTCCACGACAACTTCAACGGTAGCGCCACCTTCCAAATTGGCCTCACCGGCGGATACCGCGACCTGCGACTTAAGGCCGACATCGCCTACGGGCAACCGGGCTTGCGCAACAAGAACATTTTCAACGTGCCCGACTCGGCCGGATTTGCCATGCAGGGCAACGGCAGCTCGTCGGCCACCCACCTGATGGTGGGCGTGCAACTGGGCTACACCGTGCTGCGCCACGGACGCTTGAGCGTCACGCCCAACGTGGGTATGCACTACAGCGTAATCAGCTGGGAACTTGAGAATTACTCTTATCTCAAGACCGACGACGGCGACCACTTGCGTTACATCACCTCGACCGAACGCCGACGCCTCCACAGCTGCAACTGGATGGCCAGCATCGACTTCGACATCCGCCTGGCCAGCCACGTCAACGCCTCGCCCATCCTGGGTGGCAGCGACCGCGAGCAGTTCACTTCAAACCTGCGCATCACGCCCTGGGTGGCGCGCGCCGGCTACGACAAGTGCGACCCGGCGGTCAAGGGCTACTCTTTCGGCTTCACCGTCGCTTATTTGGGTCTGGCCCGCCTACTCACATTTTAAAAACAAGATATTATTATGCTACAGTATATTACTTGGACGGCAAATCCCAATCTCTTTGATGGCTTTGTGACCGTGCGCTGGTACGGCCTCATGTTTGCCGTGGGTTTCCTGATTGGTTACGAGATAGTGAGCCGCATGTTCCGGCGCGAGAACGCCCCCGACCATTGGGTGCCCAGTCTATTTTTCTTTGTGGTGGTGGCTACCATTGTGGGCGCGCGCCTCGGGCACGTGTTGTTTTACGATTTCCACCACTACTTTGTGGAGCACCCCGAGGACATCATCAAGGTGTGGGAAGGTGGACTTGCCAGCCATGGCGGCGTGTTGGGCATCATGGTGGCGATTTGGCTCTATAGCCGCTACATCACCAAGTTGCCTATGCTGTGGACCTTCGACCGATTGGTGGTTCCCACGGGTCTGGTGGCGGCGCTCATCCGCATCGGCAACCTGATGAATCACGAGATTTATGGTGCAGTCACCGACTTGCCTTGGGGCTTCCGCTTCATTGAAAATATAGGCACCTACATGCAAGGCGCAGCGCCCGTTTTCACCCCGCCGTGCCACCCCACGGCCATCTACGAGGCGTTGTGCTACTTGGCCATTTTCGTCCTGTGCATGTTTATGTACTGGAAACGCGACTGCCACCGCCGCCCGGGCCTCATCTTCGGCACCTTCATGGCGTTGCTGTTCACATGCCGCTTCCTTATCGAGTTCATCAAGAACGTGCAAGAACCGTGGGAGGAGACAATGCGTGCCGCCATAGGTCTCGACATGGGCCAGCTCTTGAGCATCCCGTTCATCGTGCTGGGCGTGTGGCTCGTGATTCGCGCCCTGCGACGCCCGGCTCAGGAATTGCCCACCATGAGCCATAAATCAAACGGCAAATCCTAATAAATCCAAGTTTATAAAGCATTATAAACTTGAAAGTTATGGGTTAAAGTTTGGTATTTAGAGAAGATGAATCCGACCGGAATTTTCATGAGTTCAACACTTATTCCATTAACCATTAAACGCTAAACATTAACCACCGAGCGAGTTGACAACTTGCGAAACTTAAGTTAAATAATATTCCCCCGCGACCCAAGTGGCCACGGGGGAATGTTTTCGTTAAATCCTATTTCGGGTTATTGTAGCAGCAAACTGTAAAGAGCGGTCACATCGGCGCCGTTTACCGAGCCGTCACCATTCACGTCGGGATTGCCGGCGGGTACCACGCCATCGAGCAGATAGCTATAGAGCGCCGTCACGTCGGCGCCACTCAACATGCCGTCGCCGTTCACGTCACCCGGCACCACGACCGGTAGCGACATGGTGTAAGCGGCCATGCCGTTGCCGGCAGCCATCACAAAGAGTCGCAACTCGTTGTCCTTCTTGCCGGGTACGAGCACACAGGGCGCGCTCGTGGTGGTGCTGTTGACCATTCCCAGGCCCTGCTTGGGGAATATCCAGCGGGCGGTGTAGCCGGCATAGTCGGTGCCGGTGGGGTTAGCCACGAGGATATACTGGTATCCGGCGGGCGAGGTGTGGTCGGTGTAGGAATAAAGTAAGTAGTTCACTCCGGCAAACTCAATGGCGGCACAGCCGTTGGCCTGCGCGGCGATGGGAGCGATGTCGGGGTTCGACGCGAAACTGCCCGTGATGTTGCCGTCGGCCAGCGAGTAACGCGTCATCTTGGTGCCGGTACCATTGACATATACCTCGTTGTTGCCAGCGCCGAGAATGCGCGGTGCGGTCTCGAAGCTCGTGTTGGCGGCAGGATAGAAGGCACCGACGGTAGTTGTCTTCGTTTGGCTCAACCGGCCGTTGGCAAAGACCCATTGCACGATGTGGTTACCGCGCGACTCGGCGGCAAGCACGGTGAAATTGCCGCTATCGACGTCACCCACGACGTTGCAGTGGTCAATTCGCTTGACACCGTCACAGTAGAGCTCATCGCTAATCACGGTGACCGCCTCGGTTGCCGGGTCCACCTTGCACAACACGATGGGATTGTTTTCCACGTTGAGCACCAGGTTGGTAACGAGCAGATGACCGGCATCGTCAAGGAAGATGTCGTTACAGGGGAAATAGCTGGCCTTCACCTCATCGCCCAGCGCGATATCCTTGACCCACTCGCCGGTGCGCGCGCTGTAGACGCTGATGTAACAATCGGCATCGCTACTGTTCTTGACGCGTCCCGTCACGTACACATAATCGCCGTCGGCGGCCATCGAGCGGTTGTAAGTCCCCGATGACTCATAGTGCATGTTGTCATACTCGCTCTTGACCGAGCGCACCCAGTCGTTGGTGAACCGCACGCCATCGACAGGCTCGTAGCTGGCGTTATCAATATCTTTCTTAATCACATAGCCCGGCTCGGTGGCACCGGTTCCTATCGCGGTGACCGTGAACGAGCGCACAGCGCTCAGACTCTCGTCGCAGCCCTGCGCCGCGGTGGCCACGCGCCAGTAAAAAGTGCCCAGACCCAGGTAGGCCACAATGCCGTCGAGTTGCATAGCCTCGCCGTTGTCGACCATGTTATTGTTAGTGATGAGCGTGCCGAAAGCGGGGTCTTTCGACAGCTCGAGACGATAGTTGGTTACGCCCTCGGTTTTCTCGACAAGAAACTTGAAATTATCGTCAATTTGGGCGCCATCCTCGGGACTGAGCAGGCGCGCCACGGGCGCGAAGTCGCGCTGCAGCGTCACAAACTCGCCCACCTGCGTGCTCACCTTGTCGAGCCGCGAGGGTTGCGAGGTGACGACGCGCCAGTAATAAGTGGTGGCGCTTTTGAGCGCCGACAGGTCGATCGTGGGCTCGTTGTCGGTAATTCCGCTTTGGTTGATGACTAACGTCGAGAAGTCTTGACTTTCGCTCACCTGGAGGCGAAACGTGGCGTCCTGCGCCTCTTGCCAGGAAAATTGTTGTTGCCACGCGACGGAGGCATGGTTAATGGGTGAATAAAGCGACACATCGGCGGCATCATCGACGGGGATGCCGTAGTAAGCGGGAGAATATTCGTTGCCGTAGCCATCGAGCACACACACCACATACCAGTGGCCGTCGGCTTTCGACGCGGGCAACGTGAAGGACGGTTCATAGGTGAAACCCAGCAGATACTCCGCCTTGAAGCCCGACTCGGGCGTGACGGCATCGCCGGGCGACACATTGCTGGGGATGGCGTACACCGTGTACTTGACGAGGCTGCCGTCAACCTTGTTCCACGTGAGGGTAGCGCCGTCGTAGGTCAGGCCTGTGGGCGCGCCGTAAGAGGGTCCTTGTCGCCACGTCACAGCCGGCGGCAACGCCTTGAGCGGCACAAGGTTCTGCACCATGTAGTTGCCGAGTCCCGACATCGACGGCCCGTTGATATACTTCGACGAGTAGAAGTTAAAACCGGGCGCGCCGTCTTCGTTATACTGGCGGCTGAGCCTCACCTGCGTGAGGATTTCGTTCCAACTCGTGGTGTTGTTACCCTCACCCGCATTCTGCATAAAATAGATGTTGTGGCTCGCGAAGTGGTGGCGGTTGAAGTGTTTGGCTATATAGCTCCACCACTTAGTGAGCGGGCCGAAGGGATTGGTTGAGTGGGTCGTCTTCCAGTAGAGCTGCGGCGAGATATAGTCGATAGTGCCCTCCTCGAGCCACGCCAGCGGGTCGCTGTAGAGTCCGTTGTACTGCCAGTCGCTGCCTGTGGGACACGGGTCCACATGGTGTTTCGACGCGCTCGTCGACGCGGTGCCGGCCACACCGGCGGGACCTATGCCGAATCGCATCTGCGGCTTGAGTTCGGTCACGACATTCATCACATCGCTCACCATGAGATTCACCTGCGCGCGGCGCCAGTTGGCGAAAGTCATCGAACTTCCCGAGTTCTTCCATATTTGATAGTCGGCATAGTCGCTGTTGGCGGGCGTGCCGTTCACATAGAAGTAGTCGTCGAAAATGATACCGTCAATCTCATAATGCGTGATAATGTCGCGGCACACGTTCACCAGGCGCTCGCGCGAGCGCGGGTCGCCGGGATTGAAAATCGTGGTGCCGTTGTAGGTCATCAGCACGCCGCTGTTCTTGACGGCCTCGTCCTGCGGCGTGTTCCAGTTGTTCAGGTTGCCGTTGGCAAAGCGGTAAGGATTAATCCAGGCGTGACACTCCATGCCGCGCTTGTGACACTCCTCGACACAAAACGCGAGCGGGTCCCACCCCGGGTCCTTGCCGCGCGTGCCCGTCAGGAAAGCCGACCAGGGCTCGTAGCTCGAGCGGTAAAAGGCGTCGGCCATGGGGCGCACCTGGAAAAACACCATGTTGATGTTGGTGGCGGCAAAGCCGTCGAGATACTCGAGCATCGACGCCTTTTGGTTGGCCACCGTCGAGGCGTCGGTGCCACGCTGCATCGGCCAGTCGATGTTGGCCATCGTGGTAAACCACACGGCGCGGAACTCGCGCTTGAGGTCGTTTTGGGCGTGCGCGGGCAGCGCGCAAGCCAGCAGCATCGCCACCACGACCGGTAATAATTTTCGTCTCATAAGTTTAAAGTTCTATCTATTATAAAATCAAGTTTATATTTCAGTTTGAGCACACAACTCGTCATCTATGCGCAAAATTAGTGCAACCGCAACACAAAAACAAAAAATTATTACATTTATTAAGAAAAAGATAGATTTTTTCAGGAAAATCGCACAATTAACATAGAACCACGAGAGCTCACCTCTTTATCGTGAAAGCTCGTGGTGGGGGCGCGGGTAAATGGTTTTTGGGCGAATGGTGGCTCAAATCAAAAAAATATGTGTAATTTTGCGGCTCAATTTCTAAACGACATCAATAATCATGGTTAAAATCAACAAGAAAAAGTGGCAACGCGAAATCTTTGCCTATTTCCTGCTCATCGTGGGCAGCGCCCTGTTTGCCGTGGGCGACGTGATGTTTGTGAACCCTTACTTGATGGCTCCCGGCGGCACCTATGGCTTGAGCAACGTGTTCAACACGCTGTGGCCGTGGAAAATCTCGTTCTACGCCATCTGCATGGATGTGCCCCTGCTGCTGATAGGCACCTGGGTGCTGGGACCCAAGTTCGGCGTGAAGACCATCATCTCGACGGCACTGATTTTCTTGTTTACTTACGTCCTCGAGAGTGTGTGGGGCTATAACCCGGCCATCTACGACGGTGCTTTCGCCGCCACCAAGGCTGAGGGGATGTTGCCCATTCCGGGCGGTAGCGAGTGGTTCCGTCCCGACTACTTCCTCAACACGGTGGTGGCCGGCATCATCTATGGTGTGGCCATCGGTCTCATCTTCCGCTCGGGCGCGACGAGCGGCGGCTCCGACATCATTTCGATGATATTGCACAAGTACACCCACATTTCGCTGGGCACGCTGGTGATGATTGTGGACGGCATCATCACGCTGAGCACCTTTGTGGCCTTTGGCGACATTAGGCTCCCCATCTACTCCACCATCATCATCTTCATTGAGGGCAAGGTAATCGACATGGTGGTCGACGGTCTCAAGAGCGACAAGACCATGATGATTATCACCGACAATCCCGAGCCCATCCGCGACTACATCGTCAACCAGCTGCACCGCAGCGGCACGTGCCTCACCGGCGAAGGCCTCTACAAGGGCAAGGAGCGCAAGATGATTTACGTGACACTCGACCGCTCGGGCACGGTGAAGCTGCGCGACGCGCTCTACGACCTCGACCCTGCCGCATTCGTCAACATCATGGACAGTGCCGAAGTGCTGGGCAAAGGCTTCCACCAGCTACCTAAGTAATTATTCAATATTTTGAGGCCTCAAAATATTGAGGGGTAAAGGGTAAATCGCCGGGGTCACTTTTTAATGTGGGCTCGGTGATTTACTTATGTGTTCAGCGGAAGAGGAAACGTGCCACTGGGCGCACCAGCAGCACCAACGAGGTGGCGACGATGATGAGCAGCCACTCAATGGGGGCCAGCGGCTCCACATTGAAGAAGGCACCGCCAAAGGTGACGATTAGCACCTGCCCCACCAGGATGATGGCGGTGATAAACCAAAAGCCGCGACAGTCTTTCCAATCGGTGTCGTCGTGCCGCGTCCCGAAGGCCTTGGCGTTGAACATGTTCCAGAACTGCAGCATCACGAAAGCCGTGAAGAAGAGGCTCAGCTCGTGGGAGTTGATACCCTCAAAGCGGTGCGTGATATTAGCCAGATTCAGTTCGAGCAGGCTATGCAGATTGCTGTGGTCGAGCAGATAGAAGAAGATTATCAGTAACACGGAGAATATCCCCCCCAAGCCCAGAATTTGCAACCACATGGGCCGCGAGATGATGAACGCCGTGCGGTCGCGCGGCTTGTCGCGCATCACCTGGGGCGAGGGCGGCAACGAGGCGAAAGCCATGGCCGCGAAAGTGTCCATGATAAGGTTCACCCACAGCATTTGGGTGACGGTGAGCGGCGTTTCCTTTCCCAGGAAAGCGCCCACGAGCACCACAAGGCATGCGGCGACGTTGACGGTAAGCTGGAACAGGACAAAGCGCTGTATGTTCTTGTATAACGAGCGTCCCCACATCACGGCGCGCCCAATGCTGGCAAACGAGTTGTCGATGATGGTGATGTCGCTGGCCTCCTTGGCCACGGCGGTGCCATCGCCCATCGAGAGGCCCACATGGGCCGCGTTGAGGGCGGGGGCGTCGTTAGTGCCGTCGCCGGTCACGGCCACCACCTCGCCGTTAGCGATAAGGGCCTTGACGATGCGCCGCTTGTCGCCGGGGCGCGCCCGCGACACGATTTTGAGCGTCTTCACGCGTTCCATGAGCTCGTCGTCGCTCATGGCCGCCACTTGCTGACCGGTGGCGTGATTGGCGTCGGTATCCTCGTCGCTCCAAATGCCCACCTGGCGTCCCACCTCGCGGGCGGTGCCCTCGGTGTCGCCGGTGATTACGATTACCCTGATGCCGGCCTCGCGGCAACGCGCCACGGCATCGGGCACGTCGTCGCGCACGGGGTCGGCGATGGCCACAAGTCCCAGGAATTGCAGGCGCTGAGCGGCGAGCTCGCCGTCGATGATGCCCCGCTCGTCGTCGGCCAGCTCTTGCGCGGCAAAGGCAAGGGTGCGCATGGCTTGTTGCTGATAGCCTTTGAGCAGTCGCGGCACCTCGTCGCGCGGCACGTCGCCGGCCACCGTGGCGCATCGCTCGAACAACAGTTCGGGCGCTCCCTTGACAAAGAGTCGCCTCACGCCGTCGGGGCAAAGCGCCACGACGGCCATAAACTTGCGCTCGGTACTGAACGGGATCTCGGCCACCACCTCACATTGCGCTTTGAGCGAGCGGTAATCCACGCCCGCCGCGTGGAGCCACAGCAGCAAGGCCCCCTCGGTGGGGTTGCCCACCACCACGGGCGCATGCCCGGGAGTGAATTGCAAGTGGGCGGTGGAATTGGCGGCGATGCCCGTCGCCACGACGTTACCGGCGGCATTATCGGGCAAATTCCCGTCTTCTTGAAGTCCGAAGAAGTGGGCGTGAGCCACGCGCATCTCGTTTTGGGTGAGCGTCCCGGTTTTGTCGGTGCAAATCACCGTGGTGGCGCCCATGGTCTCGCAGGCATGAATGCGCCGCACCAGATTCTGCGTCTTGAGCATGCGCCTCATGGAATAGGCCAGGCTCAGCGTCACAGCCATGGGAAGTCCCTCGGGCACTGCGACCACGATGAGCGTAACGGCAATCATGAACGTTTCGAGCAGATAGGTGATAAAGTCGGCCCACACGAAGGTGTCGTTAAGAAAATAAGACAGGACGCGGCCGCCCACCACCAGCCCCGCGATGACATAGCTGAACACGCTGATGAGGCGTCCCAAGCCATCGAGTTGCTCGGAGAGCGGTGTCTTGACGCTGTCGTCGATTTGCGTCTCCTCGTACACTTTGCCGTTCTCGGTGGCGTCGCCCACGGCCGTGACGCGATACACACCATGTCCTTCCATCACCTTGGTGCCACGCAGCACCATGTTGCTGGGATAGGTAGCCTGGGCATCGAAGTGCTCCTCGTTCACGGTCTTGTCGCAGGAAGGCTCGCCGGTGAGCGACGATTCGTCGACGGTGAGCGACACGGCCTCGAGCAAGAGTCCGTCGGCGGGAATCTCCTGCCCCGTCTCGAGGAAGATGATATCGTCCACCACCACGTCGCGGCGCTCGATGACCACAGCGCTGCCGTTGCGCAGGGCGTGCACCTTTTCCTCGTCGCCCACCTTGTTGAGCAACACAAACTCCTTGTCGGCCTTGAGCTCGAAGATAAAAGCGATTCCCGTGGCCAGCAATATGGCCAGCAGGATGCCCACCGGCTCAAAGAACACTTGCAGGCCGCGCTGCGTGAGGCCCATCCAGCCGTTATACTCGGCCAGCGAAATGAGCACCGAGAGCACGGCGGCTATCTCGAGGATGAAAATAAGGTGGTCGCCATCGTGCCACCCACGGATGTGGTGACCCAGCGGACCGGTAAGTTTCTCAAAGAAGCGTTTCCACGCGCTTTCGCGTTCACGCGGCGTGAACACATTGGCACCATGACGGGCGCGGCTCCTGGCCACCTCGTCGTCGGTGAGTCCTTTATAAGGAAGTTTTGACATTGTTGCTCGTTAGCATCACGGGAAGCGGTAAACGATGGTGCCCACGCCCTCGGTGATTTTGTTGGTGGGAACGCTGAACTGCGAGGCAAGCGCCTTGTTGAGACATTCCTGCCGCTGCGACGCGTTCTTGATGGTGCCACCCGCAATCTCGGCGCTGTGCACCTTGCCGTCGGCCTTGACACGCACGCGCACTATCACAGTGCCCGACTCGGGTCCATGCGGCTTGGGGAAATTTTTGGGGCCATAGCCCACGAGTCCCGAGCCTATACTGCCCACACCGGTTTTCGCGCCCGTGTTGCTGTTGCCGTCTTTCGAACCTTGCGTGCCGCCCTTGCTGCCGTTACCGAATTTTCCGGCGGCGGGGTTGGGCGCGTTGCGGCTGTTGTCGGCCGCTTTGTTATTATTATTGTTCTTGTTACTGCTATTGTCGTTCTTTTTGTTGTCGGTAGCCTTGTCGTTCTTCTTCTTTTGCTCGGGCTTACTCTCATCTTTCTTCTTGGCCGTGCCGGTTTTCTCGGGCTTGGGCTCCTCTTTCTTCGTCTCCTTGGCCGGCGAAGGTTTCTCCTGGGTCACCTTGGGCTTCTCCCGCTCGGCCTCGTTGCCGTTGTCGTCGGGGGCGTCGCCCTGCACGGCGGGCTCAGCGGGCCGGTCTGCGTCGTCGGGGTTTCCGGGAGCGGCCATCTCGTCGTCGTCGGTGGGGAAGTCAAGGTCGCCAAGCTGCACATATTCTCCTCCGAAGAGGATGGAATCTTGTTGCGCCACGGTGCGCGTGCCGTCTTCGGGCGGCCACTGGAAGCGCAGTGTCGAGAACCACAATAGGGTCAAGGTGCCCACGGTGATGAGCAGCGTGAGCAGCGCGGCAATGAGTTGGTAGCGACGTTCTTTATTTTCCTGAGTGGCCATGAAAGCGTGAATGAGTTGACAAACTGTGGAAATTACTGTGCCGCGGGAGCGGCGGCGGGAGCCGACGATGTCTCGCCGGCAGGTGACGATGTCTCGCCGGCAGGGTGGCTGCGCGGCGTGGTGGCCAGCACGATGCGCAAGCCGGCCTGCGAGCCGCGGTCAAGCACATCGACGATTTGTCCGTAAGGGACGATGGTGTCGGCGTGCAGAGCCACAAACTGGTCGGGGTCGCTTTCTTTGAGCGACCGCATCAGTCCCAGCATTTGGTCGTTATTGATGGCCACGGCGGGTAACGTGTTGCCGGCGGTGTCGGTCTGCACCCAGTAGAGCTTGCTGTCCTTGTCGATAAAGATGCTCGTGGTGGGCCTGATGGCGGCCTGCTGAGTGCTTTGCGGCAAGTTCACCTCGATTTCGCTGGGCTGTACAAAGGTTGAAGTGACCATGAAGAAGATGAGCAGCAGGAAGATGACGTCGGTCATCGACGACATGCTGAACATCGCCTGGGTCGTGTGTTGTCGTTTCAGTGCCATAGTGCGGTAGCCTCCCGATTTAATAAGGTGTTACTCGGCCTCGTCGGTGTCATCGTCAAGCTCGGCATCGTCGACATCATTAGCTTGCGCCGGCTCGTTGAGCAGGTCCATGAACTCCATGGTGTTGCCTTCGAGTTTGTTCATCACCTTGTTGACACGGCCGGTGAGGTAGTTGTAAGCGAACAGGGCGATAATACCCACCACAAGACCGGCCACGGTGGTCACCAGTGCCTCGTAGATACCGCTGGCGATAAGGCTCACGCCGCTGTTCTGCCCGGTTTCGGCGGCCAGGTTGAAGAACGCCTTGACCATACCGGTAACGGTTCCCAGGAAGCCCAGCATAGGGGCGCCCGAGGCCGTGGTGGCGAGCCACCCGAATCCTTTCTCGAGCTTGGAAATCTCCATGTTACCCACGTTCTCGATAGTGACGAGCACGTCGTTCATGGGGCGGCCGATGCGCGACACGCCTTTTTCTATCATGCGCGCGTAAGGCGTGTTGGTGGCCTTGCACAGCTTGCGGGCCTCGACCACATTGCCCTCGTGGATGAGTTTCTTGATTTTCTTCATGAAGCGTTTGTCTTCACGGGCGGCGGCATTGATGACGAAAAACCGCTCGAAAAAGATATAGATGCTCACGATGGCCAGCAGCGCCAGCGGGATCATGATCCAGCCTCCCTTGAGGGTGAGGTCCCACACGCGCTCTATCGTGATGCCGCCCTGCGCGGGTTGAGGGGCGGCGGCCAAGAGGATTTGAAGAATAGTCATAGCTGTTATTTACGTTTATTGGTGTGATGACAAAGTGATTTTTTACTTGAGACATTGCTTGTAAGCCTTGATGGCCTGCTCAAGACCCATATAGAGCGAGTCGCTGATGAGCGAGTGGCCGATCGAAACCTCCTGCAGATGCGGCACGTGCTCCTTGAAATACTTGAGGTTCTCCAGGTTCAGGTCGTGGCCCGCGTTCAAGCCCAGCCCCACCTTGCGCGCCGCCTGCGCCGCCGTCACATAGGGGGCCACGGCACCCTCGGGGTCAATGGGGAAAGCCTCGGCATAGGGGCCGGTGTAAAGCTCGATGCGGTCGGTACCCGTCTTGGCGGCCTGGCGCACACGCTCCTCGGTGGCGTCGACAAAGATGCTGGTGCGTATGCCGGCTTCTTTGAGACGGTCGACTATCGAGGTGAGGAAATCGAAGTGCTCGTCAACGGCCCAGCCCTGCGACGAGGTGAGCACATTGGGCGCGTCGGGCACCAGCGTCACCTGCGTGGGCTTCACTTGCAGCACCAGCTTCATGAATTCCTCGCTGGGGAAGCCCTCGATGTTAAACTCGGTGCGAATCAACGGGCGCAGGGCAAACACGTCGTCGTAACGGATGTGGCGCGCGTCGGGACGGGGATGCACGGTGATGCCATCGGCGCCAAAGCTCTCGCAGTCCATGGCTACTCTTTCCACATTGGGGATATTGCCGCCTCGCGCGTTGCGCAGGGTGGCCACTTTATTGATGTTTACGCTCAAATTTACCATGACGGTAATATGTTGTTGGTTAGTTTATATGTCTTTTTTGGGCCGCGAAGGGTCCGCTTTGTGGAAATTTGTTTACCTTTGCACACGACAAAAGTAAATGCAAAAATACTTGTTCTTGGCGAAAAATAAAAACAATTTGCCCACGAAAAGCGTTTTTTCAGTGTTTTTTCACTTACTTTGCCACTCTTTCAACGATTATTAACGCTTTAAGACCTCTTTTTTGAGTTTTATGGACATCGCGATTTACGGTAACGAGTATCAGGGCAAGCACCTCGAGGCGGTGAGTAGGCTGCTGACGCAGCTGCAGCACGACGGCCACCGCCTGGCGATAGAGAAAAGCTTTGCCGACTATCTCACGGCCGCCACAGGCACGCCACGCGACTGGGACATCGCCAAGCACGACGCGCCCCACGACCTGGCGCTGAGCCTGGGAGGCGACGGCACACTGCTGCGCACGGCACGGTTGCTGCATGCCGTGGGAACGCCCGTGATGGGTCTCAACACGGGGCATTTGGGATACCTCACGGCGGGCTCGCTGAGCGAGGCCCGCGACATGGTGGCGCGCTTCGCGCGCGGCGAGTGCCGCCTCGAGGAGCGCACGATGCTCACCGTCTCGCGCCCCGACGGCACGTGCCTGCCGTCGTGTGTCCACGCCACAGCGCTCAACGAGGTCGCCATCCTGCGCCACGACACGTCGTCGATGATTGAGATGGAGACGCGCATCAACGGCGTGCCCCTCACCGTGTATAAAGGCGATGGACTCGTCGTGTGCACCCCCAGCGGCTCCACAGCCTACAACCTGAGCGCCGGCGGGCCCATCATGAGCCCCACCACGGCATGTCTGGCACTCACGCCCCTGTCGCCCCACTCGCTCACGATGCGCCCCATGGTGGTGCGCGACGACGCCGTCATCACCATCACCACGCGCTCACGCACGCCACAATACCAGGTGAGCATCGACGGCGACACCTTCGTGTGCCCCAACGGCGCCACGGTGGCCATCACCAAGGCCCCCCACCCCCTGCGTCTCGTCCTGGGTCCCGACCACAACTTCGCCGTAACCCTGCGCCGCAAGCTCCTGTGGGGAGCGTGACGAGCTTTTGAGCTGTGAGCTTTGAGCCGCGCGACCATCGTGAGGCAAGCCTCGCGACCTTGCGACGGATTGCCCTTAAAAAAACTGGCGCTAAATCCGTTGGGTGGTCGCGAGGCTTGCCTCGCTATAAGTTCAAAAGCTCAAGGCTCAAAGCTCAAAGCCCAAAGCTCAATGCTTAATACTCAATGCTTAATTGAGCAACAGGTTGTAGAGGGCGGTCACGTCGGCACCACTCACCACGCCGTCGCCGTTCACGTCGGCGTTACCGGCAACCGAGGCATTGTCGAGCAGCACATTGTAGAGGGCGGTCACATCGGCGCCACTCACCAGGCCGTCGCCGTTCACGTCACCGGGCTCGCCGTCGCCCTCGCTCAGGTCGCCCACTATGTGCTTGAATCGTGCCCAGCTCAATGCGTTGGCGAAGCTCTCCTCCTTGCCGGGTAGCACGTGAAGCACGCAATCGTCCATCTCACGACTGCCTTGGAAGAAGAAACAAACGCCGATACCCATTCTGTCATAATAGTCATCAAGATATGGCTTACCCATAATGACGGCATCATCACCAAGCGCCACATTAGCCGGATCCACGTATGCGTCAATCCTCTCCAGGGAGCGTATGTCGATGAATGCCCTTAAACCTATGCTGGTTACTGACTGAGGAATATTAATCTCTTTTATATAGCTGCCTTCAAAAGCCGACTCACCAATAGTTGTGACACTGTTGGGAAGAATTACTTTATCGGCACCATTTCCCACTCCACGACCCGCTATGGCCTTTGTACCATCTTTCACGGTAACTGTTTTGTCGGCTGGCAAGGAACCTTTATAGCCAATCGCCACCGGGCCGGCATAGACAACGCCATCGGGTTGATCGGTGTACCACTGTGAACCAGAGAACACGCTACTACCGTAACCACCGCGACCCACCATAAGAAGGGAATTGGGGAAGCTGATTTCGGTCAAGTTGGTGCAACCAGAAAACGCATTAGTGCCTAATGCCTTCACATTACCGGGAAGGGTCAAGTGGGTCAAGCTCGTGCAGTTGAGGAACGCCGTGTTGCCTATATACAGGAGCGAGCTGGGGAGGCGCAACACGGTGATGCCGGAGCATCCGGAGAAGGCACTGTTCGCTATGGCGGTGGTGCCGTCTTTAATGGTGAGTACTCCCGTGGGCGTGCCCTTATAGGTATATGCCACATTGCCGGCATACACAATGCCGTCGGGCTGATTGTTGAGCCAAGCGGTATTTTCAAACGCGTATTGATCGATATATCTCACCGAAGCGGGAACGGTAATATCGGTCAAATCGGTGCAGCCCAAGAAAGCATTGTAGCCTATTGCTTTCACTTTGGTGGGAATGTTCACACTGGTCAAACTTTTGCAGTTGGCGAACGCATAGTTGAAGATTGTCTCGACAGTATTGGGAATGGTAATGCTTGACAATGCTCGACATCCGTAGAAAAATTGGGCAGGGATAGATGTGATTGTGTTGGGAAGGGTCACACTGGTCAAACCGATGCAGCCATAGAACAAATCGTAGCCGAGATTCTTTGCCGAGTTGGGGAGGGTCACGATTGTCAGGCCGGTGCAACGACAGAAGGCACTTTCTCCTATGCTGGTGACACTGTTGGGAATGTGGATATTCGATAGATTAGCGCAGTCCTCAAAGGCATGAGACGCTATATGGGTCGTGCCGTCTTTAATCACGAAGTTAGTGCCGGAGGGCATGGTGCTGGGCTTTTTATAGACATAGAATGTGTTGCCGAAATACACTGGGCCGTCAGGCATGGCGTTGAACCACGGAGTATTGTCAAACACATTGTCACCGAGATATTCCAGATTGTTCGGAATGGTGACATTGGTCAAACTGGTGCAGCCATAAAATGCAAGCCCATGGATGTATTTCACGCTGTTGGGGATGTAAACACTCGTTAATCCGGTTTGTCTGGAAAATGAACTCCCCGAAAGTCCCACAACGGTATATTCTTTATCTCCGTCAGTCACTGTCTGGGGAATATAGAGGTCGCCCGATATTGTCTGATTATCTGCCAATCCATTAAGGTAAACCGACTTGCCGTCGTCGCAAACCCAGAATTGCAGTTTGCCCATAGTAAACCTAATGTTTGCAGTTGCATTCATGGCGAGCATCGCCGCAGCGGCAAATAGAAGTAATAATCGTTTCATACGCATGCTATTTTTGTTTTAAGTTTAAATGTTTTTGGCAAAATTATTATTAAAAATTATTATTACATTATTATTGGAGACAAAGTTGGTTGCACTTTTGTGTGTTTTTGGTTGCAGTTTTGTCTATCGCACAAAAAAAAATGCCTGAAATCGACGGAAAAACCGCCGATTTCAGGCATTCATGCCTCATGGCTCACAAAGGGGAAATCGTGTCGCTCAAAGCTCGAAACTCGAAGCTCAAAGCTCAATGCTTAATACTCAATCTTAATACTCAATGCTTAATTGAGCAGCAGGTTGTAGAGGGCGGTCACGTCGGCACCACTCACCACGCCGTCGCCGTTCACGTCGGCGTTACCGGCAACCGAGGCATTGTCGAGCAGCACATTGTAGAGGGCGGTCACATCGGCGCCACTCACCAGGCCGTCGCCATTCACGTCACCTGGCTCGCCGTCGCCCTCGCTCAGGTCGCCCACGATGTGCTTGAATCGTGCCCAGCTCCAGGCGTTGGCGAAGCTCTCCTCCTTGCCGGGTAGCACGTGGAGCACGCAATCGTCCATCTCATGATTAGTGTTAGAGAAGAAGAAACAAATGCCGGTACCTATTCTGTCATAATAGTCATCAAGATATGGCATACCCAAAATGAGGGCGTCATCACCAATCGCCACATTAGCCGGGTCCACGTATGCGTCAATCCTCTCCAGGGAGCGCATGCCGGAGAATGCACTACGACCTATGCTGGTTACTGACTGAGGAATATTAATCTCTTTTATATAGCTGTCATAAAAGGCATACATCCCCAATGTCGTGACGCTGTTGGGAAGAATTACTTTTTCGGCATATTTTCCCACTCCATAACCCGCTATGGCCTTTGTACCTTCTTTTACGATAACTGTTTTGTCGGCGGGCAAGGAACCTTTATAGCCAATTGCCACCGGGCCGGCATAAACGACGCCATCGGGTTGATCGGTGTACCACTGTGTGCCAGAGAACACGCTGATGCCGGAGTTATAACTACTACTGCCACCCCCCACCGAAATAAGGGAATTGGGGAAGGAAATTTCGGTCAAGTTGGTGCAACCACTGAACGCAACATGACCTATGGCCTTCACATTACCGGGAAGGTTCAAGTAGGTCAAGCTCGTGCAGTTGTAGAACGCCTCTTCCCCGATATACAGCAGCGAGGCGGGAAGGCGCAACACGGTGATGCCGGAACATCCGGAGAAGGCCTTGTTTGCTATGGCGGTGGTGCCGTCTTTAATGGTGAGAATGCCCGAGGGCGTGCCCTTATAGGTATATGCCACATTGCCGATATACACAATGCCGTCGGGCTGATTGTTGAGCCAAGCGGTATTTGTCAACGCATCGTTAGCGATATATCTCACCGAAGCGGGAACGGTAATATCGGTCAAATTGGTGCAGCCATTAAAAGCGCGTTCGCCTATTGCTTTCACTTTGGCGGGAATGGTTACACTTGTCAAACTCTTGCAGTTGTAGAACGCATTAGCAAAGATCGTCTCGACAGTGCTGGGGATGGTAATGCTTTGCAATGCAGTACAACCGTAGAAAAGTTGGGCAGGGATAGATGTGATTGTGTTGGGAAGGATCACACTGGTCAAGCCGGTGCAGTCATTGAACAAGCCGTTGGCGAGATTCTTTGCCGAGTTGGGCAAGGTCACGCTTGTCAGGCCGGTGCAATGAGTGAAGGCGCGATCACCAATGCTGGTGACACTGTTGGGAATGTGAATACTTGATAGATTAGCGCAGTTCACAAAGGCACGACTCGCTATATGGGTTGTGCCGTCTTTAATCACGATGTTAGTGCCGGCGGGCATGGAGTTGGGGTTTTTATAGACATAGAACGTATTGCCGAAATACACTGGACCGTCAGGCATGGCGTTGAACCACGGCGTATTGTCAAATACTTGATCGCCGAGAAATTCCAGATTGTTCGGAATGGTGACATTGGTCAAACTGGTGCAGCCATAGAATGCTAACCTATGGATGTATTTGACGGTGCTGGGGATGTAAACACTCGTTAATCCCGTCTGTTTGTAAAATGCATTCGACGAAATCGCCACAACGGTATATTCTTTATCACCGTCGCTCACTATTTGGGGAATATAGAGGTCGCCCGATACAGTCTGACCATCCACCACTTTTTGAAGATACACCGACTTGCCGTCGTCGCAAACCCAGAATTGCAGTTTGCCCATAGTAACCCTAATGTTTGCGGTTGCATTCATGGCGAGCATCGCCACGACGCCAAATAAAAGTAATATTCGTTTCATACGCATGCTATTTTGTTTTAAGTTTAAATGTTTTCAGCAAAATTATTATTAAAAATTATTATTACATTATTATTGGAGACAAAGTTGGTTGCACTTTTGTGTGTTTTTGGTTGCAGTTTTGTCTATCGCACAAAAAAAATGCCTGAAATCGACGGAAAAAACGCCGATTTCAGGCATTCATGCCTCATGGCTCACAAAGGGGAAATCGCGTCGCTCAAAGCTCGAAACTCGAAGCTTAAAAGCGGTAGTCGATACCCAGGCCGAAGACCTTGTTGGAACGCGAGTACACGTCTTTGCCGGCGAGCGTAGTCTTGCAGTAGCCCGGATTGCCTGCCGGCACGTTTTTGCTGTAGTCGCTATACATGGTCCAGAAGTAGCCCGCGTTCAGTGTGAGGTGCTTGTTGAAGTGGACGGCGCCACCCAGGCCCACCGAGTAGCTGTCGCACGAGAACGAGGTGTGAGTCTGATAGTCGTCGCTCAGGCCGTAGTCGGTGCGTTGCGCGCCGCAGCTCACGGTGAACGTCTTGTTGATGTCCCACTCCACACCGGCGAGTATCTCGTGAGTGCCGTGGGTGAGGGCCTTTTGCTTATTGTCGGCCATCTCGGCGGCGCGGTCGTCATAGTAATGATACTCGAGGGCGGCGCGCAGCTTGCCGGGAAGAATCTCGTAGCCGGCTGCCACAGCGAGAATCGACGGCAGGTCGCTGGGCGTGTTCACGCCGTGCTCAAAGCTGGCGAGCGCGGTACGGAACTCGGCGGGCTCGGTCGTGAGCTCCTTGGTGTCGTTCTCGATGTTGAGGTTGGTGCGGAACTCATATTTCGCGGCCAGCGTGAGGCCCGCCACGCGGTAGTCGAGACCCAGGATGGGAGTCAAGCCCCAGCCCGTCTGGTCGCAGTCGAGGGCGATGTGGGCCATCGTCTCGGGCTGGCCCAGCACCTTGAGCTTCGCCTCGAGGGCCTCGCCGGCGGTGGCCGTGACATATCCGCGGTAGTTACCGCTGAAATAGTTCATTCGTCCACCCACGAATCCCGAGAAATGGTCGTTGAAGCGATAAGTGAATCCCAACTGCCCGCCGTAAATGTACTGGCGACCACGCATCGACGAACTGATGGTGTATTGGTCGGGGGTCACGGGGCCACCGAGCACGGCGGCCACAGCGGGATTCGATGCCACCAGGGCGCCGGTGCGGCTGTAGATGCCGGTCATGACGGCGGCGTCGAACATGGGCAAGCCGCTGTCGAACGAACACTTGCCACCGCCACCGATGATGCCGAAGAAGCCTGTAATGGCCCAGTTCCCTTTCTTATAAGCGGCATAGGCCGACGGGATGACGGGAGCCGCCGCATCGCCGTCATATTTCTTGGTGTGGTCGGGCGTGGGGAACAGCGGGAACGTGGCCCGCACGTCGCGCGTTTGGAACGCGCTCTGGATATTGAGCGACAGTGCCCATCCGTCGTGGTCCATGAAGCCGATGCCGGCCGGGTTGGTATAGATGGCGTCGATGTCGGTCGAGGCACCGCGCGCCATCATGCGCACGAAATTGATGTGCTGGTTAGTGTTGTGCAACAATCCGCCCGCTTGGGCCGCCACGGCGACTGCGGCCGCGGCAATCAATAATGCTATCTTTCTCATCTTTTCAAATTATTTATTATCGGTTTTAGGCCGGCAAAATTACAGTAAAGTTTCCATTCGACTGTTCTGTTTCGCTAAAAAATTGGTATTTTCGCCTTATTATGTTAACATTTGTAATAATTTCAGTTAAAAAGCGCAAAATAAAACATTTTTTAAAACACAATTCCTATCTTTGCGGTATAAACCTCATTTCGCACGTTCCATGACCGAAAAAGATATCAAACAACTCAACTTCGACGACGTCCAGCTCCTTGACCAGGGGCTCAGGTACTACGACGGCGAAGTGGCATTCGCCGACAAGGTGAAGTCTATCAACCTACTCAGCAACATCTTCAAGGTCAACCTGTTTGCCCTCATCTTTTGCGTGGACGGCGAGCTCACGTTGCGCATGAACTCGGTGAAATATTCCATCAAAAAGAACGATGGGCTCTTTGTCGACGCCCAGAGCGTAATCAGCGACATCGCGCACGACGACACCTTTGAGTGCAAAATCGTGGGATTGGCCAATAACGTGGGCCTCTCGTTTGTGAACAAAGGCATCTTCGAGACCTTCATGACGGTGAAAATGAACCCCGTGGTCCACTTCACCCCCAACGAGATGTCGCTGCTGGGAAAATACTATTCGCTCGTCGATTTCAAGCTCGAACACAAAAACATGTTCTATGGCAAAGAGTCGATGCGCAACCTGCTGCAAGCCTATGTGCTCGACCTCATCACGTGTGTCAACGCCCACATCGAGAACGACCCCGACTCGATGATGCGACAAGGCGACAAGCTCTTTCGCCGCTTTGTGCTCATGCTTGCCGGCAGCGGCGGCACCGAGCGCGGTGTCAAGTACTATGCCGACCAGCTGTGTGTGAGCTCGAAATACCTCACGAGCATTTGCACGAAAAACGCCCACCTCACCGCCAGCGAGCTCATCACGATGAGCGTGGTGAACCGCATCAAGCAGATGCTGCTCTACAGCGACGCCACCGTTAAGGAAATCGCCACGCAGATGCGATTTGAGAACCTCTCGTTCTTCGGCAAATATGTCAAGAAGCACCTGGGGGCGTCGCCCAACCACTTCCGCCGCATCAACCACTACGGCAAGTGAGCTTTGAACTTTGGGCTGCGAGCTGCGAGCTTTGGGCTGCGAGCTCTCCCTTTCCCTTACACCATCTCCGCAAAAAACGTCCGCAAAAACGTGAGGTATTTTTTGGTGAAATGGAGATTTTTTTGTAATTTTGTATGCTTTTTTGCGGGCCTGCCGCAAAGGGGCAATTATCGCTAACGCTAATATGGAACAAGACTATAATATCGAACAAGAAGAGAGAGACTACAGTGCGAGTAACATCCAGGTGCTTGAGGGCCTTGAGGCCGTGCGCAAGCGCCCGTCAATGTACATTGGCGACACCAGCGTGAAGGGCCTTCACCACCTCGTGAGCGAGGTGGTCGACAACTCGATTGACGAGGCCCTGGCCGGATTTTGCGACCACATCGAGGTAACCATAGGCACCGACAACAGCATCACGGTGCGCGACAACGGGCGCGGCATTCCCGTCGACGAGCACGAGAAGCTCCACAAGAGCGCGCTCGAGGTCGTGATGACCGTGCTCCACGCCGGCGGCAAGTTTGACAAAGGCTCCTACAAGGTGAGCGGCGGCTTGCACGGCGTGGGTGTGAGCTGCGTGAACGCCTTGAGCGACCACCTGCGCGCCGAGGTGCGCCGCGAGGGCAAGATATACTGCCAGGAATATGCTTACGGCAAGCCCACCACCGAGGTGAGCGTGATAGGGCAATGTGGCGTGGACGAACACGGCACGACGGTGATATTCCACCCCGACGCCGGCATTTTCCAGACTACGGAATATGAATTCTCGATTTTGTCGAACCGCCTGCGCGACCTGGCTTACCTCAACGCCGGCGTGCGCCTGTCGCTCACCGACCTGCGCAACGTGGACGAGCACGGGGTGCCCCACACCGAGGCCTATTATTCACAAACGGGTCTCGACGAGTTTGTGCGCTACATCGACTCGAGCAAGGAAGCGCTCATCAAGGACGTGATCCACATCACGTCGAACAAGGGCGGCATCCCCGTGGAGGTGGCAATGACTTACAACACGTCGTTCAACGAGAACATCTATTCGTTTGTCAACAACATTAACACCATCGAGGGCGGCACGCACCTCACCGGCTTCCGCCGCGGCTTGGGCGCCACGCTCAAGAAATATGCCGACGAGAGCAAGATGCTCGACAAAGTGAAGGTGGAAATCACCAAGGACGACTTCCGCGAGGGTCTCACCGCGGTCATCTCGGTCAAGGTACTCGAGCCGCAGTTCGAGGGACAGACTAAGACCAAGCTGGGCAACACCGAGGTCATCGGCGCCGTCGAGACCAGTGTGCGCGAAGCGCTCGCCAACTATCTCGAGGAGAACCCGGCGCAAGCCAAGGCCATCGTCGAGAAAGTGATTCTTGCCGCTCAGGCGCGCCATGCCGCACAGACGGCGCGTGCCCGCGTGCAACGCAAGTCGCCGTTGAGTGGCGGCGGCCTTCCCGGCAAGCTCGCCGACTGCTCGTGCAAGGACCCGGCCGAGAGCGAGCTGTTCCTCGTCGAGGGTGACTCGGCAGGCGGCAGCGCCAAGCAGGGCCGCGACCGCAACTTCCAGGCCATCTTGCCGTTGCGCGGTAAGATTCTCAATGTAGAGAAGGCCATGGACCACAAGGTGTTTGAGAGCGAGTCGGTGGTCAACATCTTCCGTGCCCTGGGCGTGACCATCGGCACCGAGGACGACCCCAAAGCCGCCAATCTGAGCAAGCTGCGCTACCACCGCATTATCATCATGACCGATGCCGATGTCGACGGCGCCCACATCGCCACGCTGCTCATGACGTTCTTCTTCCGCCGCATGAGGCCCATCATCGAGAATGGTTACCTGTATATCGCCAACCCGCCGCTGTATCGTTGCATCAAGGGCAACAACATGGAATATTGCTGGGACGACGTGCAGGTGCAACAGTTCATCGACAAGTATGCCGCCGGCGACGAGAAAAGTGTGCGCAAGCAACGATTCAAAGGTCTGGGCGAGATGAATCCCGAGCAATTGTGGGAAACGACCATGGACCCTGAGAACCGCCTGCTCAGGCGCGTCAACATCAGCGACGCCGCCGAGGCCGACCGCATCTTCTCCATGCTCATGGGCGAGGATGTGGCACCGCGACGCCAGTTCATCGAGGAGAACGCCACCTACGCCACCCTCGACACTTAACGTCACACCTCACCCCACAGCCTCATGGCCTTTACCCGCGAAGAAAAAGCTGCCATCGTGAGTTTAATCATCGAAATGATTAACAGCGATGGCAGTGTCACTTATCAAGAGTTGCTCACGACCAATGTCATCGTGCGCGAGCTCGCCGTGGACGCCGACACGTTCAACCTGGGCGTCAGGCTCAAGCCGGAGCATGCCATGGCCCTGGTGTCGCGCCTCGACGACAGCAAGAAAATCGCCGTGGGCAAGCTCCTCACGCGCGCCATCGACGCCGACGGCACCGTCGACACCCGCGAGCTGGCCCTGCTGGGTACCATCTGCCGCGCCACCGGCATCGACAAGCTGCTCTCGTGACCGGCGGATGTCAGTACTCATGGCCCCCGCAGCAAGGAATACAAGAACCGAAACATACTCCCCAACATGAAAAAATGGTTGATTTTGCTCATTGTGGCGACTGTGGCGACCTCTTCGTGCTGCACATCGAAGGCCCAAAAAAGTTCGCCCGCCGCCGTGGTCACGGCGCCCATTAGTCCCGGAGCCGACACCTTATTAGTATTTAGCGGCAAGATGGGCCGCGAAATCAAGAACACGGTCATCCTGCCGGCGCGGTACTTCGCCCAGGGCGACACCACGCACTATCCCGTGGTGTACCTGCTGCACGGCGCCGGAGGCTGCTACAAGGACTGGCCTCGCGTGAAATCGTTGCCGGCGCTGGCCAGTGAGTACGGCATGATTATCGTGTGTCCCGACGGACAGGACAGCTGGTATTTCGACTCGCCCATCGACCCGACGATGCAGTTCGAGACCTATATCACTACCGAGCTGCGGCAAGCCGTCGACAACTCTTACCGCACCCGCCACGACCGGCACGGACGCGCCATCACCGGGCTGAGCATGGGGGGACACGGGGCGCTGTGGCTCGCCTGGCGACATCCCGACCTCTACGGCGCATGCGGCAGCATGAGCGGCGGCGTGGATTTCACGCCATGGCCACGCTCGTGGCACCTGCCCGACCGGCTGGGCCCCTACGCGGGCAATGAGGCATTGTGGCGCGCCCACACGGTGGCGAGCCTGGTGCCGACGCTCGTCGACAACCGCCAGCAAATCATCATCGACGATGGCGACGCCGACTTCTTCTACGACGTGAACATCGCGCTCCATGAGGCCCTCACGGCCCGCGGCATCGCCCACAAGTTTGACATTCTCCCCGGCGCCCACACGTGGGACTACTGGGCACGCTCGGTGGTGCTCCACCTCGCGTTTTTCGACCAGTGTTTCAAGGGCAAGCAGCCCTCACTCGACAGCCACGTCATGCCCAAGGCCGTCGCCAGCAAGAAAGCAGCATGAAACGCCACCTGCCTCTCATCATCGACGCCGCCTTTTGCCTGGTACTGTTGCCCACCATGCTACTGTTGCTGCCCCTCGAGCGGTGGCAACAACACGACGCCACCTTCGTGGCGCTGCTCGTGGCGTGGCTCTACGCGGCCTACTTTTTGTTCCGCCACGCCGTGGTGCCCATGCTGCTGAGCGGTGACCGCACGCGACAAGTTGTCGCCGCGGGACTCGTGGTAGTGGCTGTGGGCCTCACATGGTGGCTCACACAATATGACCTCACACCGCCGCCCCATGGCCCTCACGGCCCGCGCGGCCACATGCCGCCGGGCGCTCAGGGCGCCGACGAGATGTCGCGGCACGCGTCGCGCCGCGCCGCCGGCTTCTACAACCGCGTGCGCCAGGCGGTGTGGTTCCTCTTTGTCACGGTAGCGGCCTTCGGGACCGCTGTGGGCCTGCTGGTAAAGGTGAACAAGCTGTTGCTCAAGCGGCAAGAGCTTGAGTTGGCCCGGGATAAAGCCGAGTTGGCGCTCTACAAGGCGCAAATCAATCCGCACTTCCTGTTCAACACACTCAACACGCTCTACGGCCTCATGCTCACCGACCAGCCCAAGGCCGAGGACGCCTTCCTGCACTTCACGAGCCTGATGAAATACCAGTATGAGAACGCGCAGGACGACACCGTGCCCTTCGATGTGGAAGTGGACTACATCGACCGGTTCATCAAACTCGAGCGGTTCCGCTTGAGCGACCTCACCACTATCGACTTCAATCACAACGACGACGGCAGCGTGCCCGGCGCCACCATCGCGCCCATGTTGCTCATCACCTTTGTGGAAAACGCCTTCAAGTATGGCGCCTCGTCCCACACGCCGAGCCACATCGCGATAAACCTCGCCATCGCCGACGGCAAGTTCAAGTTCCACAGCGCCAACACCATCGTCAACCCCGACGCCACAGGAGCCGGAATAGGCATCGCCAACTGCCGTCGCCGCCTCGAGCTGCTATACTCCGGGCACCACAAGCTCGAATGTGGTCCCGATGCCGACAAGAAAGAATACCATGTAACCCTCATCATCGATTTGCTATGATTAAGTGTATCGCCATCGACGACGAACCACTCGCGCTGCGCATCATCAAGAAGTATTGCGAGCAGCGAGGCGGCATCGACCTCACCACCTTTACCGACCCCGTGGCAGGCATCGAGGCTGTGCGCACCTCCCACCCCGACCTGTTGCTGCTCGACATCGAGATGAGCGGCAGCAACGGTGTGGCCCTGGCCCGCACCGTGCCGCCCGACACGATGATAGTCTTCACTACGGCTTACTCAAAATACGCGCTCGACGGCTTTGAGGTCAACGCCATCGATTTCCTGCACAAGCCGTTCTCTTACGCCCGATTCGCCACCGCCCTCGACAAGGTGGAAGCCGTGGCCCAACTGCGCCGGCTGCGTCACGAAGCCACAAACCGCGCCGTGACGTTTACGGTGAAAAGCGAATACAAGAACGTGACCGTCGACGCGTCGCAGGTGCTCTATGTCAACGCTATGGACAACTACGTGCGCCTCGTCATGGCCGACGGCAGCAAGGTGCTCACCCAAATGAGCATGAAAGCCATCATGGAGCTGTTGCCCGGCGATGAGTTTGCGCGCGTCCACAAGTCGTACATCGTGGGCCTCAAGCACGTGGCCGGCTTCACGCGCGACCGCATCGAGCTGCACGCGTGCGAGACAACAATCCCCATAGGCCGCGCCTATCAGGACGAGGTTATGGTCAGGTTAAAGGGGGAAGGGGGTAATGGGTAAGAATCATCACAGACGGAAGGCGATGGGCAACACGCAACGCACGGGTACTTTGGCGCCATCAATTTTTCCCACGCTCCAGCGAGGCATCTTGCTGATGACGCGCACCGCCTCGCGGTTGAGCGTCTCGTCGTTAGCCCCGCGAATGACCTCAATGTGACTCACCTTGCCGTCGGTGCCTACCACAAAACTGCACACCACGCGCCCCTCGATGCCTTTCTTGTAGGCATTGTAAGGATACTCACGCGTTTCGTTGATAAAGTTGATAAGCCCCCGCTCACCGCCGGGAAACTGGGGACGAATGTCGACATAATCATACTCATACACATCGATATAAGCACTCTTGTCGGGCGACATGGGATTGACGGTGGTCACACGCCTGATTTGGCCCTGGGCCATGAAGGTCGCCAGGACGGCAATTATCAACAGTAATGTTCTTAACGATCGTGACATAAGGTAGTAGGCTTCATTCTTGGCGGCACACAGGGCCGCTCTCGGGCAGCCTTGTCGCTAACTGTAGTGCAAATATAATGTCAAAAAATGACATCGCAAGCGGTTGCCGCACGCTTTTTGAATATGATTAATAATGTTTTGTGTTTTTTTACAAATAGATAATAACAAAACGAAACTAATAACAATTTTTAAGAAAGACCGACCGGCCGGCGAGGTGTCGAAGACGAAAAAAATGGCGCGCGAAATACTATTGAGGGCCTTTTGACGTTATAATGGTGTTATGGGTATGTTTTCCACATCACGCAAGTGGGCGGCACGCGCGGCAGCGGTGGCGCTGTGGGTGGCCGTTGCCCCGTGGCTGCGGGCGCAAGACGGCACCACGGCCTATCAGTTTCTCGAGGTCACTCCCTCGAGCCACGTTTACGCGCTGGGCGGCCACAACATCACGCTCATCGACGACGACATCAACCTCGTGGAGCAAAACCCGGCATTGCTTGGCGCCGAGTTTGACCACCAGGCGGGTGTCAACTATATGCGGTATGTGGGCGGCACCAACTTCATGGGCGTGCGCTACGGCCAGGGCATCGGTGCCCATGGCTCTATCGCCGGCGGCCTGCAGCATTACGGCTACGGCAGCATCACCAGCGCCGACGCCTCGGGTGTCATCACCGGCTCGTTCAACGCCAGCGACCTGTGCTTCTCGGTGACTTACAGCCACGACGTGACCGACCGCCTGCGCGGCGGCATCACGCTCAAATATATCCATTCGAGCTACGCCGAATACAGCGCCGGCGCCATCGCCGTCGACTTGGGTTTGAGCTACTTCAACGAAGAAAAAGACCTGTCGCTGGCTATCGTGGGCAAGAACCTGGGCGGCCAGGTGAAAAAGTTCAACGAGAAAAAAGACAAGGTGCCCTGGGACATCCAGCTGGGTATCACCAAGGGACTGGGCAACACGCCGTTCCGCCTGTCGCTCACAGTTTACAACCTGCACCGTTGGAAACTGCCTTACTACGTACCAAAGGACGCCAACGACGTGACAAGCGACCTGATCAAGAAGGAAAACTTCGGCTCCAACCTGCTTCGCCACCTCGTGTTTGGCCTCGACTTCAACCCGAGCGAGCGCTTTTACCTGTCACTGGGTTACAACTACAAGACGCGCACCGACATGTCGACCTACAAGCGCAGCTTCCTGAGCGGCTTCTCGGTGGGCGGCGGACTGCGCGTCAAGGGCCTCGGCTTCGGGGCCGCCTTTGCCCAACCCCACAGCGGCGCCACCACGTTCATGCTCAACATCACCGCCTCAATAGGCGAGTTCCTCAAGTAAAGCCCTCACCGCGCTCATCGCGTGCGGTAAATCTCAAGTTTATAAAGTTTTAGAACTTTATAAACGATAATTCATTAATATTTGGCGGCTAAAAGATTTGTTATGTGTATTTTTTTAACTAATTTTGTGGATTGAAAGAAAGAGTTCTCAATTCAAACGCGCAAAATTATGTTTCAATTCACTACCCCCGAAAAAATACTGATGGGCGACAATATCGTCGCCAACGCTGTGGGAGTGTTCCCAAAACTGGGCAAGCACGCGCTCATCGTCACCGGCCCTCACGTGGGCAAGAGCACCATGGTGGCCACCCTTGAGCGCACCCTCGACAACGACCGCGTGCGCTACACCGTGCTCGACGACATCCTGGGCGAACCCACCGTGGGAATGATTACCCACGGCGCGCGGATATATAAAGACAATAACTGTGACTTCCTCATCGGGCTGGGTGGTGGCAGCCCCCTCGACGCGGCGAAGGCCATCGCGGCCATGGCCGTGCTACCCGGTGCCATCAGCGACTATCGCGGCATCGCCATCGAGGCCGACCTGCCCCCGGTGGTGTGTATTCCCACCACGAGCGGCACCGGCAGCGAAGTGACAAAATACACCATCATCACCGATGAGCACAACGGCGACAAGATGCTGTTGCTGGGCGAGAGCCTGCTGCCGCGGGTGGCCATGATTGACTACTCCTTTAGCAACGGGTGCCCGCCGTCGATTACCGCGGCCACCGGTCTCGACGCGCTCACCCACGCCATCGAGGCTTTTATCAGCGTCAAGGCGCAACCGCTGAGCGACGCGCTGGCCCTATCGGCCATCAAGCGCATCATGCGCTACCTGCCCAAGGCTTACCGCGATGGCGCCGACCGCGACGCCCGCCGCGAGATGGCTATCGCCGCCACGCAGGCCGGCTTGTGCATCAACAACAGTAGCGTGACGCTGGTGCACGGCATGAGCCGCCCCATCGGCGCGCTGTTCCACGTGCCCCACGGGCTGTCGAACGCGATGCTGCTGCGCACGTGCCTTAGCGACATGGAGCAGGCCGCGCGCCACAACTTCGCGCGCATCGCCACTTACCTGCGCCTGCAGGCTGTCGACGAAATCGACGCGAGCGAGAAATTTGTGGCCGAGGTCGACAGCCTTGTCGACAAACTCAACGTGCCGTCGCTCAAAGACTACGGCATCGACGAGGCCGAATACATGGACGCCATCGAGAAGATGACCCACGACGCCATCAAGAGCGGCAGCCCCAGCCATGCCCCCAAGGAATATACCGCGGCGGCCATCCAGGAGCTGTACCGCCTTGCTTATCGCCGCGAGACTGTCAATAACGATTGACAGCCAGCCATCGAGACGAGCATCTGCAAAAAACAAATCATCCCAAAGACAGTATCGACGAAAAAGGCGATTACTACTACAAGGTGCTGAGCGAAGGCAAAAAGAGCGACGTGGAACATGGCGAAGACAACGCGCTAATAGAGGTCACCACGCTCAAGGGAGAAAGCCTAAAAAAAATATGACTCACCCGCAAAACCCTGTGTTTCGTTTCGCCTAAAGTAAGTTTCGCCCTCAAAATAATTTCAAGAAATTTTGGGACACACGCAAATCATCGCGTCTTGATAGGACGAGAATGCCCTCAAGCACACATCGCCTTTGGGCGATGACCAGCGTGAAAACCCCACCATGACAGGAGCGTAGCGACTGAATGGTGGGGAGAAGGAACAGCACACGAAAGCGTTCCTCGTGAGAGGAACACCGGCATAGCGCGGGCCATTCGCCGAGCCGCTATGACTCGTAATAGTCAATGTGCGCCATATCGCAGAACCGACGCAGCTCGTCTTCGGCGCTGAGCGTGCGATGGTGCTCCCGCTGATTCTTTATGTAACTGATGATGCGCGTACGGTCGGCCGCCGAGCAACTGAATACCGCATACTCCTTGCCCCACCCCTCAAAATCGGCGAAACGCGCGCGATGGGTCTTGATATAATGTGTGGCGCCGAGTTTCAGGTCATGGACAAGGTCGGCAAACTTTGTCGACGGAGTGACCTTGATGAGCAGATGGATGTGATTTGGCGTGCCATTGATAATCAATGCCTCACACCCCCTGTTAGAGATGATTCCGGCCATGTAGGCATACAAGTCGCCTTTATCGGCTTCGGGGATAGTCATACTGCCGTTCTTGGTGCGGACGACAAGGTGAAAGTATAATGCGGCGAGACTCATGCCGCAAAATTACGAGAAGGTGCCGACATCAGCAAAAGTATTTCTCTCACGAGGAACGACCTTACACGTCCCCTATACCCCCACCATTCAGTCGCTACGCTCCTGTCATGGTGGGGTTTTCACGCTGGCCATCGCCTTTCGGCGATGTGTGCCTGAGGTACTAGCGTCCTATCAAGACACAATGATTTGCGTGTGTCCCAAAAATATGACCACTATATCGGTCATGAGAAAATGTCGCCCTTCTTTTTAGGAACCGACATGAATACGCCGACATTTTTCCCATTTCGCACCACAAGGGCGCACCATTAGTGGCACGCCCTCTATTTATCGTTGATAAGTCGCGGATTACCGCTCAAGCGAGGTCATCACACATTAAAGCGGAATACCACGATGTCGCCGTCTTGGAACACGTAGTCCTTCCCTTCGGTGTGCATCTTGCCCGCTTCCTTGACGGCCGCCTCGCTGCCATAGTGGATGTAGTCGTCATACTTGATAATCTCGGCACGGATGAAGCCGCGCTCGAAGTCGCTGTGAATCACACCGGCACACTGCGGCGCCTTGCTGCCCTTGCGATAGGTCCAAGCGCGCACTTCCTTAGGTCCGGCGGTGAGGAAGGTCTCCAGGTTGAGCAAGCGGTAAGCGGCCTTGATGAGGCGGTTCACGCCGCTCTCCTCGAGTCCTATCTCGGCGAGGAACATCTCTCGCTCCTCGGCCGTTTCGAGTTCGGCGATTTCGCTCTCGGTTTGCGCGGCCACGACGAGGATTTCGGCATGCTCATCCTTGACGGCTTCGCGCACGGCCTCCACATATTCGTTGCCGGTGGCGGCGCTGGCATCGTCCACGTTACACACATAGAGTACCGGCTTGTTAGTGAGCAGGAACAAATCGTGGGCTATCTTCTCTTCCTCCTTGTTGAGCAATTCCACCGAGCGTGCGCTCTTGCCCTGGGCGAGCGCATCGCGGTAACGGCCGTAGACCTCGGCGGCGGCTTTCGCCTCGCGGTCGCCGGCGGCTGCCTGCTTTTGCACGCGCCCTATCCGGCTCTCGATAGTCTCAAGGTCGCGCAACTGCAGCTCAGTGTCAATCACCTCCTTGTCGCGCACCGGGTCGACAGTGCCGTCCACATGGGTGATATTGTCGTCGTCGAAGCAGCGCAGCACATGGATGATGGCATCGGTCTCGCGGATGTTAGCCAGGAATTTATTGCCTAAGCCCTCGCCACGGCTGGCTCCCTTCACCAGGCCGGCAATATCGACAATCTCGACTGTGGTGGGGACGACACGCGCCGGGTGCACAAGCTCGGCGAGCTTGTTAAGGCGCTCGTCGGGCACGGTGATAACGCCCACGTTAGGCTCGATGGTGCAAAAAGGGAAATTGGCCGACTGGGCCTTAGCGTTTGAAAGACAATTAAAAAGGGTCGATTTACCCACATTAGGGAGACCCACAATACCGCATTGTAGTGCCATAGATAACTTATATTATAAACAATAGAGGCAAGCGCCCCCACATTTTTTTGCAAAATTAGTGCAAATTGAGCGCAAAAACAAAGTTTACTTTGATTTTTGCCGAAATGCAGCCTAATTTATCTAAAATTAGTGCAAATTGAGCGCAATGCAAAATGAAAACTGAAGTTTTTTATTGACGTAACCTAATTTGGCCGCGCATTTGGCCGCGCACCTTAATCCTTGAGCTTGATGGTGAGGAAGGCGTAAATGCCCAGCACGATGAGCAGCAGCGTCTGGATGCCCCACACGAGCCAGGCGAAGGCGCTGGCCTGCTCGTTGAACGGCGTGGACAGCGGCAGGCTTCCCACGCCGTAGATGGCCAGGCCAAAGATGATGGCAAACTGCCAGGCACCCAGGCCACCATTGGTGGGCACGGCCATGCCGATGCTACTAAGCACAAACAGCACGAGCACCGGAATCACACCCAAGTGGGCGGTAAACGAGAAGGCGAAGGTGGCGATGTAGAGCTGCATGAAATAGCAACCCCAGATGAGCAACGTGTAAAGCAGGAACATCCACTTGCCCTCCATCTTGCCGATGGCGGCAAATCCGTCCCACAGGTTCTTCACCATATCGCGCAACTTGAGCAGCAGTTTGTTACTCACATCGGCCTTGAAGAGCCACCACACGAAAGCGACACCCAGCACGCCCAGCGCGACCACGAGCCAGAACCACCATGCCGTGAAAATGCTCGCGTCGCCCCCGTCGCCACGCGAGGCCAGGAACTTGTTCATCTCGGGCGTAGCCAGGAAGAAAGTGACCACGGTGAGCAACGCCACCGTGACCGTGTCGCTCAACCGGTCGCCCACCATCGAGCCTACCACGGTGGTGAAAGGCGCTTTTTCGCGACGCGCGATGTAGCCGCAACGCCACACCTCGCCCAACCGGGGAAACAGCAGGTTGACGAAATAAGTGCCAAAGATGGAGCACACCAGGGCGCGCAACGGCGGCTTGATGTCGAGGGCACGCAGCTGCAGGCGCCACCGCATGGCCCTGAACACATGGCTGAAGACGCTCACGACGACCACCGGCACAAACCACCAGTAGTTCACGTCTTGTTGCAAACTCTTCTTGATGGCGCTCCAGTCGACGTTTTTCGACAGGAACCACGCCAGTGCGGCGCTGATGGCGATGGGTATGCCATATTTTATTAAAAGTGATAGTATCTTTTTCACTGCAGTGGTGTTAATGCTTAGGTTAACGGAAATGTGCCAAAAACGCGCGCGGGCGGCAAAAACATGCCTTGATTGTTTGAGATTTCGCCGCTTTTAGCGTAACTTTGCACGTTTTAACGGTGCAAAGATAGTGGATTTTATCGGTTTCTTCGCAACGTGAAACGGTTTTTCGGCCCGAGAATGTAGTTTTATCAATTCCTTTAACACTTACCCCCCTTACGTTATGCGACAAGTGAGAGCAAAAAAATCGCTGGGACAACACTTCCTCACCGACATGGACGTGGCGCGACGCATCGCCGCCACGCTCGACCCGTGGCAAGGCCTTCCCGTCATCGAGGTGGGGCCGGGCATGGGCGTGCTGTCGCAGTTCCTGCTTGAGGCCGGCCACGACTTGACGGTGGTGGAACTCGACCGCGACAGCGTGGCCTATCTTCACGAGCACTTTCCGCGGCTCGAAGGGCGCATCATCGAGCACGACTTTCTCAAGCTCAACCTGACCACGGTGGGGGGCGACGGCCGTTTTTGCGTCATAGGGAACTACCCCTACAACATTTCGTCGCAAATTCTCTTCCATGTGCTCGAATACAAGGACCATGTGACCTGCTGCAGCGGCATGTTCCAGCGCGAGGTGGCCCAGCGCGTGGCCGCGCCGCCGGGTAGCAAGACCTACGGCATTGTGAGCGTGTTACTGCAGGCGTGGTACGACGTGGAATACCTTTTCACCGTCGACGAACACGTATTCAACCCGCCTCCCAAGGTAAAGAGCGGTGTTATCCGCCTCACACGCAACAGCGTCACCTCGCTGGGCTGCGACGAGCGGTTGTTTAAGATTGTGGTCAAGACGGCGTTCGGGCAACGCCGCAAAACGTTGCGCAACTCGTTGCGCGGCCTGTTGCCGCCGGCATCGTCGCCATCGCTCGCCGACCCGGTTTTCGCGCTACGTCCCGAGCAACTGAGCGTGTCACAATTTATTGAGTTAACCAACCTTATCGACGGCCTCCGCGGCCATTCACCCTCGTCAACCAGCCAGCTATGAAAGAATTTACCCAATCCCACATCGATACCCTCAAGGAACTCATCGAGAGCGGCAATGAGGAACAACTGCGCGAATTGCTCACGGCGCGCCACCCCGCCGACATCGCCGAATTTATCGCCGACTTAAGCGATGTGGACGACCAATTGCTCGTGTTGCGGCAACTCGACGACGAGACGGCCGCCGATGTTCTTACCGAACTTGACGAAGATGAGCGCCACGACCTGCTCGAGCGCATGCCCAACGAGAGCATCGCGCGCAAGCTCGAGCAGATGGACGCCGATGATGCCGTCGATGTCATCCAGGAACTCGACGAGGAAGACCGCGAAGACGTCATCAAGCGCATCGACGACGTGGAGCAGGCTGGCGACATCGTCGACTTGCTGCAGTACGACGAGGACACCGCCGGCGGACACATGTCCACCGAGATGATTGTCGTCAACGAGAACTTGAGTATGCCCGACTGCATCAAGGCCATGCGTCAGCAGGCCGAGGATATGGACGAAATCTACAACATCTATGTCGTGGACGACGACAACCGCCTGCGCGGCATCTTCCCGCTCAAGACCACCATCACCAACCCCTCGGCGTCAAAAATCAAGCACGTCATGGAGCCCGACCCCATCAGCGTACGCACCGACACGCCCATCGAAGACGTGGCCCTCGACTTCGAGAAATATGACCTTGTGGCTATGCCCGTTGTCGATGGCATCGGGCGCTTGGTGGGGCGCATCACGGTGGACGACATCATGGACGAGGTACGCGAGCAAAGCGAGCGCGACTACCAGTTGGCGAGCGGTATCGCACGCGATGTCGAGACCGACGACAGCATCTTCAAGCAAGTCAAGGCGCGACTGCCGTGGCTCTTCATCGGCCTCGTGGGAGGTATTCTCAACGCCATCATTCTGGGTGGCGGCGACAGCAACCTGCTGGCGCTGTTGCCGGGCATGGCGCTTTTCATTCCGTTGATTGGCGGCACCGGCGGTAATGTGGGCACCCAGTCGAGCGCCATTGTGGTGCAAGGCCTCGCCAACGGCAGTCTCGACATCAAGCGTGCCGGCCGCCACTTGATTAAGGAGTTTGGCACGGCGATGTTCAACGCGCTGGTGATTTCGGCGCTGGTGCTCGTTTACAACCTTATTATTCCGGCCGACGACGACGTATCGAAGGCCCAGGTCATCACCATGGCCGTGACACTGTCGCTATTTTGCGTGATTATCTTCGCCTCACTCTTCGGTTCGTTAGTACCCATCGTCCTCGAGAAGCTCAAGATTGACCCGGCCATTGCCACCGGGCCGTTTGTAACAGTGACTAACGACATCGTGGGCATGATCATCTACATGGTGTTGAGCACCTGGCTCATCAACACTTTCACCAACTTTACGCTCTAAAACCGCGCGCTTTGCCGGCCGGCGGTGATTTTTTTCGCGTGGTTATTTTCCCGTAACCTATTTATATAGGTAGGATTAAGCTTGCGTTTTTGACAATGTGAGATGACGGGTTGTAGCCTATTGAGGGCGTTTTGTCTATAAAATGTGAGGATTTGAAGATTTTAGTTGGCGAATTGTAAAAGCGATTGTAAATTTGCAACGTGTTTCATAGGCAAAAAGGTAAAAATTGTTTTAGGCTTGTTTAATGATAACATTTTGTTGTTTTTTCATGGGAAACATTTTTGGGTTTAGTAATTGATTCGGAGCGCGAAAGCGCAAAGAAACACGGTAGCTTGAGCTGTGAGGCCCAGGCTATCGTGCTTTTTAGGGGGAGGGAAAACCTGCTTTACACCACCACGTTCACCAACTTGCCCGGCACGACGATGACCTTGCGCGGCTGCTTACCGTCGAGCCAGCGCGCGGCTCCTTCGTGGGCGAGCGCCAGTTGCTGCACCTCGTCGCGCGAAGTGGCGGCGGGCACGGCGATATTAAAGCGGGGCTTGCCGTTGAACGACACCGTGTAGTTGATGGTCGATTCCTTGAGATATTCCTCGTTCCACACGGGCCACGAGGCGCCGGTGACACTCTCGGCGTGGCCCAGAGCGTGCCACAGCTCTTCGGCGATGTGGGGCGCGAAGGGAGCCAGCAACACCACGAGGGGCTCGTAGATGGCCTTGTCGCGGCACTTCATTGCCGTGAGCTCGTTGAGGCATATCATGAAGGCGGCCACGCTGGTATTGTAAGAGAAGGCTTCGATGTCCTGCGTCACCTTCTTGATGAGCTTGTGGAGCGACTTGAGGGCCTCGGGCGAGGGTTGTCCGTCGGTGAGTCGCAGCTTGTCACCCTCGAAGAACTGGTTCCACAGTTTCTTGAGGAAACGGTGCACACCGTCGATGCCGTTGGTGTCCCAGGGCTTACTGGCTTCGATGGGTCCCAGGAACATCTCGTAGAGTCGCAGCGTGTCGGCGCCATAGTTGGCCACCACGTCATCGGGATTAACGACGTTGAACATCGACTTCGACATCTTCTCGATGGCCCACCCGCAGGTGTACTTGCCGTCGTTGAGGATGAACTCGGCGTCGGCGAACTCAGGTCTCCAGGCGCGGAACTTGTCGATGTCGAGGATATCGTTCTTGACGATGTTCACGTCTACGTGGATGGGTGTCACCTCATAGTTGTCTTTGAGCTCACTCGTGACGAAGGTATTGCTGTCTTTCACGCGATACACAAAGTTCGAGCGGCCCTGTATCATGCCCTGGTTGATGAGCTTCTTGAAAGGCTCGGGCTCACACACGAAACCGTAGTCGTAGAGGAACTTATTCCAGAAACGGCTGTAAATCAGGTGTCCGGTGGCGTGCTCGGTGCCTCCCACATAGAGGTCCACCTGGCGCCAATAGGCGTTCACGTCCTTGTCGACGAGCGCCTTGTCGTTGTGCGGGTCCATGTAGCGCAAGTAGTAAGCGCTCGAACCGGCAAAGCCCGGCATGGTGCACAGCTCCAGAGGGCGGCCATTGGGCGCCGTCCAGTTCTTGGCGCGTCCCAGCGGCGGCTCACCGGTCTCGGTGGGCAGGAATTTGTCCACCTCGGGGAGCTTGAGGGGCAGCAGGCTCTCGTCGAGGGCTTGTGGTTGACCCTGCTCGTCGTAGTAGATAGGGAAAGGCTCGCCCCAGTAGCGCTGGCGGCTGAAGATGGCGTCGCGCAAGCGGTAGTTGACTTTCACGCGTCCTATGCCGGCCCGCGCGATATATTCCTTGGTGCGGGCGATAGCCTCTTTCACCTGCAATCCGTTGAGCTGCAGACGCTCGTTGCTGGAGTTGGTCATGATGCCTTCTTTGGCGTCGAAACTCTCGCTGCTCACGTCGGCGCCCTCGATGAGCGGAATGATGGGCAGATCGAAGTGGCGTGCAAAAGCGTAGTCGCGGCTGTCGTGGGCGGGAACGGCCATAATGGCTCCCGTGCCGTAGCCGGCGAGCACATAGTCGCTGATGTAGATGGGAATTTCCTTGCCGGTGACGGGGTTGATGGCGTTAGAGCCGCTGAACACGCCGCTCACCTTCTTGTCAATCATGCGCTCACGCTCGGTCTTGTGTTTAACCTCGTCGAGATAGGCGTCGACAGCGGCGCGGCGCTCGTCGGTCGTTACCAGGTCCACATAGTCACTCTCGGGGGCCAGCACCATGAAGGTGACACCGAAAATGGTGTCGGCACGCGTGGTGAAGATGAGCAGTTGCTCGTCGCGGCCCACGATGGGGAACAGCATCTCGGCTCCCTCGCTGCGGCCTATCCAGTTGCGTTGCGTCTCCTTGATACTCTCGGTCCACTCCAGCGTGTCGAGGTCGTCGAGCAGGCGCGGCGCGTAAGCGCTCACGCGCAGGCACCACTGGCTCATGAGTTTTTGCTCCACGGGGTATCCGCCGCGAATCGATAGTCCCTCGCTCACCTCGTCGTTGGCCAGCACGGTACCCAGCTTGGGGCACCAGTTGACCATGGTATTACCGCGATAAGCGATGCGATAGTTCATCAGGCGGGCATCGCGCTCGGCCTTGCTCAGCGCGTTCCACTCGCCGGCGGTAAATGTCAGTTCCTCACTGCAGGCGGCGTGAAGACCCTCGGTGCCATGGGCCTCAAGGTGGGCGATGAGTTCCTCGATGGGACGGGCCTGCTCGCGGCCGGTGTCGTAGTAGCTGCCGAACATTTTCAGGAAGGCCCACTGCGTCCATTTATAGTAGGCCGGGTCACACGTCTTAACCTCGCGGTCCCAGTCGTAGCAAAAGCCTATCTTGTCGAGTTGCTCGCGGTAGCGCTCGATATTCTTGAACGTCGTCACTTCGGGGTGCTGGCCCGTTTGGATGGCATATTGCTCGGCGGGCAGGCCATAAGCGTCGTAGCCCATGGGATGGAGCACGTTGAAGCCGTTAAGTCGTTTGTAGCGCGCATAGATGTCGCTGGCGATATAGCCCAGCGGGTGCCCCACGTGCAGGCCCGCGCCACTGGGATAAGGAAACATGTCGAGCACGTAGTACTTGGGTTTGCTCGTGTCAACAGTGGTGCGGTAAGTGTGGTTGTCGCGCCAGTACTGTTGCCACTTTTTCTCGATCTCGTTAAAGTTATATTCCATAGCTATGAATTGATTTTCGTTACAAGCCGCAAAATTACACATTTTTTGCCATTCATTTTGCCCGCAACCACACTTTTTTCCACACAAGAGGGAAAATGAGTAAACGTAATTAAAGAATGAGGGCCCTCCCTGATTACCGGGAAAGCCCTCACTTGTTGTGTGCCGCGCCTCCATTCTACATTTCTCATGCACCCTTTCGGGCGGGAACAACATAGGGAAATTTAGACTAAATGATTTCACGCGGCCCTGTCGCACATGGGCCGCACAGAGTTCACACGCTTTTTCGATTGCAAATATAGTCAATAAGGCGCGATTGGCAAAATCTTTTTACCAGAAAAAGTGAGAATATGTCGTAAAACATATTTTTCGAGGTCGGTGAGGCCCAAAAGTCGCGAATCACTCGCTATAATTGAGTTCCCACTCATAACTGTCGGCATCGGCCTCGCGCATCACCGACTGCCACAAGTAGTAGTCCTCCTCGCTATCGGCGGTGGCGATGTCGCGGTGGCACGAGGCGAGTCCCATGAGTGTCGCCAGCGCTACGGCTAATAGTAATATCTTTCGCATGTGTCAAGAAATAGTTTGTAATTAATTATTTGAGTAATATATTGTACAGGGCGGTCACGTCGGCACCGCTCACGACACCGTCGCCGCTCACATCGGCGTCGCCGCCGGCCTCCTTGCTGTCGAGCAGGTAGCCGTAAAGCGCCGTCACGTCGGCACCGCTCACGATGCCGTCACCATTCACGTCGCCCACCTCGCCGTCGCCGGCATAGTTACCCCAAATGCTACCGTTGTAGTAGAATACCCTCCAGCCTTTGTTGTCACGGGCTAAATGTACTTGTGTCCTGGACAGCATGTTGCCTTCGTTATCATTATCTTGGAAAAGGGCATAAAGCGAACCCTCTGGTATGCTGTAGGTCGGGAGAGTGTTGATGAGCCGGGTCATCTTGTCGCCGGTGATTGAATTGCAATAGATGTAGAGATATATCAAACTGGTACCGGTGCAATCTAATGTAGAAAGCTGGTTGTCGCTGCAATCTAATTTCGTTAATTGGCTCAGCCCTGACACCTGTAACGATGTGAGTGAGTTGTTGTAACAGTTGAGTACCTTCAGCGATGTAAGAGCGCTCACATCAAGGGTCCTCAAATTATTTTGGCCACACAAGAGCGTGTTGAGGGCTGTGAGATAATTGATGCCCGTCAAGTCGCTAATTCCTTTGTTTGTCAAGTCGAGTATGCTGAATTCACCAAGCTCAGTGGGCGAGAAATATCCGTCGCGGTTCGTGTCGTAGGCGCTACCGGCTATGGTGTTACGGAAGTTGGCATCGGGGAAGTTGGTGGCGTTAATTTCAAGCATTCCTTTGTGAGCCTCACCCGACCTGTAGTACACCGTCCATCCTTTGGCGCGAGCACGCTCCACTTGCGTGGTGGTGATGATGTTCTGGTCATTGTCGTCCATGGCCACATATAATTGTCCGGTAGGTGTTGAATAGTTGGGCAAGCCATTCACCAAAGCGGCCATAGCCGCCGAACCCAATTGGTTTTTGTGACAATATATTCTTTCAAGGCTTGTGGTTCCGCTCACATTCAAGCTCGTTAGCTGATTGCCGCTGCATTGTAGTTGAACGAGGCTTTTCAAACCACTCACGTCGATGCTTGATAGCAGATTGTCGTTGCATTTAATCAGGGTGGCAGCGGTGAAATATTTGATGCCGGTGAGGTCCCTGATTTTAAGGCTGTTCATTGATAATGTAGTGGCTTTAGCGATTTCTTCGGGCGAGAGGTAGCCGTCATTATTGCCATCGAAGTTCCTTGATATGTAGGCGCGGAATTCGTAGTCGGGGAATTCACCATAATTGATGTAGCTGGAGGGAATGTCGGCAATGACATACTTCTTGAAATAGAAGCTATCGTTGGTGAGCTCGCTGAAGGCTCCCCATTCTGGGGTAACGATTTTCATATTCTCGCCAATCTCCCAGTGGCTCATATTCACCGAGCGGACGTGGGCATAGCTTGAGCCACCCGTGGGGTTGAGCGTGATTTTAGTGGAATAGGCGCCACCTTCGGTCACTGGCAGGATTTTGAGACCATAGAGATTATAAAAGTCGCCACGGGCACCGGTGATGTCGCACTGCGCGATTTTCATCTCCACGGTCTCGGTACCTTTGCTACCCTCGATGGCGGGACCGTCAGTCGATTTGAGCACGAGTTTGCCATTGCCCAGCACTGTCACGTCGGCGCCGCGCGCCTTGATGGCGTTTTGGCCACCCGCGGTGCACTTGAGGGTGGTGGTTCCGTCTTTAATATTAATCGTGGTTTTGGCCTTGAGGTTGAGCACGTCGGCATTGTTAATAGTCATCGAGTTGTTACCAAAGAAGTTGATAATCAAGCCATCCACATCCTGGTTGTCGATGCCGTTGTTGTCACTCCCCGACCGCTCGAACGTCACGTCAGTAATACTGAGTACCTTGGAACCGCTCACATATTTCACCGTGCCGCCACCGGTGTTTATCGTGGTGCTACCGGTGATTTTGTTGCCGTTCACATAGATAACCAAAGCACCGGCATGCATGCAGCAAGTGAGCGCGATAAGCAGAACGCCTATTCTCAATTTCATATTTCCACAATCAGTCATTGACAATAATCACTTTTTAAACTGCAAATATACAACATTTTCATGACTTTTCAACGAGACAGCGAAAAATCCTTACCACTTTAAGTAAAATACCGCCGAAAATTTCATTGTTTTCATTGTCTTCGTTGTCTTCATTGTCTGACTAAACATTTGAGGTATTAAAAATGAAAAACTTCCTATCACCTGCAAAACCCTGTGTTCGTTTTGCGGGTGACCGGAATTTTGTAATCATCGCCTCTAAGTAGCCCCGCCAGGGGCGGCAGATAGTAGGCAGGGGTGCAGCGCGACAGCGCGGCGAACCGTCGTGTTGTCGTGGCTGATAAGCCCCGATAGGGGCGACAGATTGTAGGCAGGGGTGTAGCGCGACAGCGCGGAACCCCTGTGATAGGCACCCCACCAAATATTAGCCCCATTCGGGGCGACACAATTTGGGACCGATGTCGCTTGTGTCGCCCCTATCGGGGCTACACGAAACGTAATGCGATGGATACAGGGGTTTCGCGCTGTCGCGCTACACCCCTGCCTAAAAAATGTCGCCCCTGGCGGGGCTAATACTTGTTTGACAAACACAGGGTTTTGCGGGTGACCCAAAACTTCGTGTTTCATTTTGTATTGCTCTCGATTTGCACTATCGTTGGCCTGGCGGCCTAAGGTAGGCGGCATCTCGGCAATAAAAATGAAAAACTTCGTGTTTCATTTTGTATTGCTCTCGATTTGCACTATCGTTGGCCTGGCGGCCTAAGGTAGGCGGCATCTCGGCAATAAAAATGAAAAACTTCGTGTTTCATTTTGTATTGCTCTCGATTTGCACTACCTTTGTGGAAAATTAGAGAACTACAGCTTACTTTTTCACGAATATGAAGATAATGGACGACAACTTCGACGACCACTTTATGGATGATGCCGAAGCCCCCAAGAAAGTGGAAACACCTCACGTCGAAACGCCCGAGGAACGCGAGGAGCGTGAATTGCGCGAAAGCACCATCGAGCGCCGCTACAACATCAAGCGCATCGCCGTCATCGCCGGCACCGCGCTCGCCGTGATGTTGCTCGTGGCGTGGGTGTGGAACCACTTTGGCCACGTCTATAGCGAGAGTAGCGAGAAAGGTGTGGTGATGAAAATCGAAAACCGTGGCACTATCTTCAAGACCTACGAGGGAAAAATGATGTCGCAACGACTCATCCAGGCCCCTTATGCCTACGAGACCGACTTTGAATTCTCGGTCACCGACCACGAGGTGGCCCACCAGCTGAGCCTATTGGCCGGCACCGGGCTGCGCGTGGAGCTTCACTACAAGGAATATCACGGCACGTTGCCGTGGCGGGGCGAGAACACGCGCATCGTGACCGCTATCGACACCGTTAAATAAGACCTCGCGGGGCGGCAACCATGCCGTCCCACTTCTTTTTATCACATTTCACATCGATTGACAATGAAACGCCTGCTATTGATTTTCATGGCCGCGTTGGGCGTGATTTCGCTCGCGGCCCAAGCTCCTCAAGGCTCGCGCCTGCCACGCGGCACGGCGGCCGACGAAGGCGTTGACCCGGTGGCGCTGGCGCGCTTCGTCGACACGCTCATGGCCGTCCCCCGGACCGACGTGCACCACCTGGTTGTGGTGCGCCACGGCAAGGTCATCGCCGAGGTGCACCCCAAGCCCTATCACGGTCGCGACCGGCACACGCTGTTCTCGGTGAGCAAGACGTTCACAGCGCTGGCCGTGGGCCTTGCCATTGACGATAAGCTGCTGAAAGTGGACGACCGTGTCGTCGACTTTTTCCCCGACAAGGTAACGCCCGCCTCACGGAAGGCGTTGGCGCGAATGACCGTTGAGGACCTGCTCACGATGCACAGCGGCATCAAGCCCGACTGGCAGTTGCGCGACACGGTCAGCGACTGGGCGCGGTGCTGGCTTGCCAAGGACGTTGACAGTAGCGCGCCGTTCCAGTACGACTCGATGTGCTCGTTCATACTCTCGGCCATCGTGCAGCGCGTCACCGGCCGAACCATGCTCGAGCTGCTCAAGGAACGCATTTTTGAGCCCATGGGCATCACACGCGCTGAGTGGGAGCAAAGCCCCGATGGTGTGAACACCGGCGGCTGGGGCCTGCGCCTCACCGCCGAGTCGCAAGCCAAAATAGGATTGCTGCTGCTGGGACACGGACGCTGGCAGGGACAGCAGCTCGTGAGCGAGCGATGGGTCAATGCCATGATGTCGAAGCACATAAGCACAAAAAACGACAGTAAGCAGGCCAAGAAAAACGACCCCGGCTATGGCTATCAGCTGTGGCTGTGCCGGGAGCCGGGAGCCGTGCGCGCCGCCGGAGCGCTGGGGCAGTATATCGTCGTCGTTCCCGGTCACGACCTGGTAGTGGTCATCAACAGCACCAGTCACAACGGGGACAAGATGCTGGCCGCCATCTGGGACATTCTCGTGCCCGGCGTGAAAGACAAAGCGTTGCCTGCCGACGAATCAGCCAATTTCGCACTCCAGACAGCGCTCCACAACGCTCACCAAAACGAGATAGCACCGGTGGCCGGATTACCTAAGTCGCCCGAGAAATGGGGCAAGTCGGGCGTCATCAACCTCACGTTGGGAGCCAACGAATTCGCGTGGCGCTCGCTCGAGCTGCGACGGCAACGCGGCGCCGGATTCCCCGAAATAACCATGACGCTCAACAACGACGCCTCGCTGCGATTCAGCTGCGGACACGGCGGATGGCTCTCGGACCGACGCCCGGGCGCCGCCTACCCTTTTCCGCCTTATAGTATTGGGGCCCGCAACCGCATGGAAGGGCTCACGCCCGACTTTGCACCGTGGAATTCCTACGGCTGGACGAGTGGCCACGTTGTCGAGATAGACCAGCAGTGGACCACCTGGTACAGCGCGCGGCACCTCACCATCGACCTCAAGGCGAAGACGGTAACCGTGACCCACAACTACGCGCCCACCAAGAGGCACGTCATCCCCATCACCAAAATCACGACACATAAATGAAGAAAGCACTCTCAATACTGTGCGCCGCTTGCATCGCCGCCGCGTCTACAGCGCAAATCAACGTACTGCCACGAAGCACGGCGGCCGCGCAAGGCGTGGAGCCGGCGGCTCTGGCACGCTTCGTCGACAGCATGATGGCGGTGCCACGCACCGACATCCACCACCTGATGGTGCTGCGGCACGGTAAAGTCATCGCCGAGGTGCACCCGGCACCTTACCGCGCCGACGACCCCCACACACTGTTCTCGTGCAGCAAGACGTTCACGGCGCTGGCCGTGGGTATCGCCGTGGATGAGAACCGGCTTCGCGTCACCGACCGCGTCGCCGCCTTCTTCCCGCAAAAGTTACCGCCCATCGTGTCGCCTGAATTGGCACGCCTCACAGTGCACGACCTGCTCACGATGCACACCGGCATTACGCCCACCGATGTCGTGCGCAACGGCACCGACGACTGGGTGGCGTCCTACCTGTCGCAAGAAATCAACCCCGAGGCGCCTTACCAGTACGACTCGATGTGCACCTTTGTGCTGTCGGCCATTGTGCAGCGCGTCACCGGCATGACGGTGCTCGACTACCTCAGGGACCGCCTGTTCACCCCAATGGGCATCACACGCCTCGACTGGGAACACAGCCCCGACGGCATCACTGCCGGCGGATGGGGCCTGCGTCTGCAGGCCGAGAGCCAGGCCAAGCTGGCCCTGCTCATCAACAACAGAGGAAACTGGGAAGGCCGCCAGCTCGTGAGCGAAGAGTGGCTCAACCTCATGTGCGCCAAGCAAATCGACCCCAAGCCCGAGACCACGCCGCCCACCGAGGGCAACCAGGGCTACGGCTACCAGATTTGGATGTGCCGCATGCCAGGCGCACTGCGCGCCGACGGCGCTTTCGCTCAATATATCGTCATGGTGCCGCACCTCGACCTGGCCGTTGTCATCAACAGCGTGAGCTACCGCCTCAACGGATGGATAGAACTGGGGCACATTTGGGACATCCTCGTGCCCGCGTTGCACGACACGCCCGTCACCGCCTCAAAGGCCGACGAACGGAAATTGGCGAAATCGTTGGAGCGTCCGATATCTTCGGAAATTCCGCCCATGCGCAGTACCCGAAAATCTGCGGAAAAATGGGTGAAAAACAGCCAAATTTGCACCCTCACGCTCGAAGACAATGATTGGGGGCTGAAAACCCTCAATTTTTACATGGATGGTGATATGCTGAACATGACCGTGAACGACGACTCATTCGCTTATGGTGCCGGCAACGGAAAATGGGTAATCAACGAATCGTTAGGGGCACGCAATCCCCTCCCACCCTATAACGTAAAGGCGCAAGCGCGCTTCGACGGGCTCGAGAACGACTTCCGCTGCGCCGCCTCCTACGGATGGACCGGTCCGCACACCCTCGTCATTCGCCAAGAGTGGCCCACCTGGTTCGCCGGACGCACGATGACCATCGATTTCATCGCAGGCACGCTGACCATTGTCCACAACTGGGCGCAGCAGTCGCCTATCATCATCCCCTTCACCCTTGATTATCGGTCGCGCTGGTCGACAATGCTTCTAACTTGGTCTAAAGTCTTGCCGGCATCGGGGGAAACCACAGCCTCCATTGTCGCGGCATTGTATGCGCCGAATTGCGTGCCGTCGCCCACGATGAAATACATGCCCTTGGGGCTGAAGTAGGTGTTGACGTAAGAATATCCGGGCTGGATGAGCACATCGCCGCTGTCGGCATCGATGACACCCATGCTTCCGTCAATTGTGAATTTTGCCAACACACCGCGGTTCGACGGGCTGCGGTCAATCAACTCGATGCGGTCGCAAGCACAAGGGACGGTCTGATTGTCGCTGTCGGCTATTGCACCATTAATGATGCCGTGACGCAACACGCCACGCTCGTCGCGCAGTGTTACGTCATAGAACTCCCGCGTTTCGCCCCCTTGCTGAGCGACTACGACTTTAACGCTCTCATATTTCGGCTCTATGATGGCGCCTCCGCCAGCATTGTACACGCCCCACTTGCCATTGAAGTCTCTCACCAAGAAAACGTCCAAACCGCTGGGTACCGCCGTTGGCTCAACCTTTGAGAATTGTCCCACTTCTTGCCCGTCTTGGTCATAGAGCACCCATTGTTCCTCTCCGTTAGGAAATGTCTTGCCGTATGCAGTGGCCCAATTGCCGTAACCAAGTTTCTTGTCGTAGTTGCCCTTGATGTCAACGCTCGAGAGGTGCTGATAGCCAGCAGGGGCGGGAGAAGTGTTCTGCTGAACTTCTTCCCGTTTCTTTGTATTATGCTCATAAGAAGCAAGTAAGTTGTCTTCACAAACATGAAAATCGATTATCGCCTTTTCGCGCTCTTTGAGTGTGGTCGTTGCATTTGCTTTGTCCTTTGCCTCAACTGCCATCAACTGTAACATAAAATAAGGGCACCACTCACCATGAGCCATACTACCGCAAACAGGACACGTCATATTAAAACCTCTCACACCTACTCTGTAAAGCATTCCATATTTTTCACGGTCTATATTCAGCCGGCTTTTCACCTCGGGAAGAGGTTTGGTATCCTCTATAGTGTAATTGAGGTCAAGAAACAATTTCAAATTGTCAACCATGCGTTTGTAGTCCCACAAGGCTTGCTTACGCTCGGCCTCGGTTGAGGCGTTACCGGCTTTAGCCCGATATTCCTTGGCCCATTTTTGCATATTAATAATTTCACACCATGGCTGGTGAATAAGGCTCAGACAATGGCTGCATGGCTTCTTTCCATTAACTCCAACCTCATATATCAACGCGTACTCGATGGCCGACATCTCGGACATCGGTGTGTAATCTTTCAAATGTGTTGAACTTGATGACGACTCCGAGTCATCATCAGGCGCTTGGTAATATCTGCAACCGGGTTTGTGGGCTTCTCCTGATTTTAAATCCACGCCGCAAAAGGCACAAACCGGATCGGGTGGGGTCGGAATCTGTGCCTTAACTGTTACTGCAATCAAGCCCAATAAGGCAATCACAATAATTCGTTTCATAATCAGTCGGTTTTAATTGGTAAAAAACATCAATAACACCCGCAAAGATAAAAAATTTTTATCAATATGCGGGTGTTATTCAGCCTTTTTCTTATTGGTTGCCGCGCGAGAGCTCGTCGCGCAACCGGTCGCCCAGCTCGCGGATTTTGTGGTTGGTATAAGTGGCGATGCCGTAAACCGCGGCCACAAAGGCCAAGGCCTCGCTCACATAGACGAGAACCGAACTGTGGATGAGGTGTTCCAGCAGGAAATTAATCACGGCGAGCACAATGGCGCTCACCAGCATAGCCAGCGCGCTGCCATATTGCAGCCAATCTTTAGTGTTTTGTTTCATAGTATAGACCTGATTAACGAAATATAGATTGACGAAATAAAATCCTTAATCTTGAACGAAAAACGAGATGCCGCGGTAGCCACCCTTTACCCTTTACCCTTTACCCCCTACCCCAACTAACGGCACAAAAATAGTGCGCGCCATCGACGGCGCGCAACCCCATGCCGTGGCATGGTGTAAGGATGTCACTCGCCGTTCACGGGCGTGCTGCCCAGCAGCTCGAACGTGTCGACGTAAACCTCGGTGATGTAGTGGGTAATACCATTCTTATCGTTCCACGAGCGGGTGCGCAATTTGCCCTCGACATAAAGTCGCGTCCCCTTGTGTATATAGCGCTCGGCAAGTTCGGCATTGCGCCCCATCATGACGATGTTGTGCCACTCGGTGCGCTCGGTTTCGGGCGACGACTCGGTGGCGCGTTTCCGCTCGTTGGTGGCCATGGAGAATTGTGCCACGGCATGTCCCTTCGAGGGGTAGCTCATCTTGGGCTCGCGGCCCACATTTCCCAGTAATATAACTTTATTGACGCTCATAAGCAGTGCTGTATAGTTTAAACTAACGAGGCTTTTAACCGAAGTCCCACGCGCTCGTGCAGGCCACACAACAGGTTCATCAAGTGCACGGCATTGCCGGCGCCACCCTTGAGCCAAGCGTCGATTACCACATCGATTGTCACGCGTTGTCCGCGTCGGGCGAGTCTCAGGAGACACTTGTTAGTGTTGAGCACGTCGTCCACGCCCACCACCGTCTTGACGGGAAACGTGAAGTTGTGGTCATCGAAATATTTGTCGTAGAGTTCGTCGAGCAATGCCTCGTCAACGCCACAGTCCGTTTCGACACGCAACACGAGCGCGCGCGGCGACGTGACAGCGGCAGTGCGCGCCACGATTTCCACTTCGTGGCCGAAACTGCTTTGCGCTTGACGCAACACTTGCGACACCTCGGCGGCGACACCGGCGTCGGGCACCGCGTCGCCCTCGACGGTAATCGTCACGGGAGCGCCCAGCAACAGGTTACGCGCCAGCGGCATCAACGACACGAGGGCGGCGGCCGCGATGGGCGAAGGGCAGGCCACACGCGTGCAATCGTGCACGATGCGTCGGCGGTTAAGCTCACTCAGCCCATACACAAAGCCTTCGCTCTCGTCGGCGAAGTCGGGCGACAAGTCGATGATTTTCAGTTGCGTATCGCCCGGCAAGGCAGCCATCAGCGCGCGTCCGGCACCCGGCGTCACATCGGCCTGGAACAGCACGTCCACCTCGTCGAGGGGTCCCATCGCATCGGCAAAAACCGCCGTCGTCTCGCCCGTGAGACCACGATGGAAACGCGCCACTTCCTCGCCACCATGGGTGGGGGCCGCGAGCCATGCCAGCTCCACGTCGGGGTGGTTGACTAAAATTCTTATCAATTCGCCGGCATGAAGGGTGTCGGCACCCGTGATGGCTACATTAATCATACGCTAATTGTCAACCGGGACAAAGCGAGAGAAGAAGTCGATTGCCCGCTCTTGCGTCACCCCTTCGCGCAGGATGGCAAACACGGTGTCGGCTCCGGCGATAGTGCCGAGCACCTCGCGCGAGTTGCTCATGTCAATATCGTAGGCCAAGCCCGCGGCATATCCGTTGCGCGTCTTGATTACGGCAAAATTGCCTGAAAACTCTATCGAAACGAAACCCAGCTTTTGCTTCGCGGTGATACTTCGCTGTCCACTGCGCAACAAACTGTCCTGGATGTCGTTGTCATGAGGAACGATATACACATACCCGAACGGTGCCGGCACCTTTGTAACGTGCAGTTCCTTGAGGTCGCGCGACAAGGTGGCCTGCGTCACGTTGATACCTTGCTCAGCAAGCAGTTGCACCAATTCGCCTTGACTGGTGACATGGTTGTGCATAATCAGTTTCCTAATCAGCATTAATCGGTCTCTTTTTCTTTTCATAAATAGTTAGCAATAGAGTGATTTATAAATATTGGATATTTTTGGGGTTATTGTAATTTTATGCAAATATAGTGAATATTTTTCGCTTACACAAATTATTTCTATAAATAGCCGCTTTTGGCACACTAAAACTACCCTTTTCATCACCATTTCAACCCAAACCGGTCATAATGGTTAACGGCGACGACGCGGCTGGCGGCGCTTGCCTCGTCCCTTGGTGGCTTTTTGGCCGCCGGTGACAGTAGCGTCGCGACGTGTGGAATTGCCGCGGTGCCCGCGTTTTTGCCGTCGTGACGCCGAGCCTCCCTCATATTGCGCGCGCTGTTGCTGCTGTTTAGTGGGCTTGGCCTGCTGGAAACGTCCCTCTTGGGTGATGGGGGCGCGGTCGATGCGGTGGCTTCCTGCGGGGTTGTCTTTGTCGACAAGCGCGAAATCGAGTTGCTTGGTGACGAGATTGGCGCGGGCCACCTGGATGGTGACGGGGTCGCCAAGCTGGTATTTGCGTTTCTTGCGTCGCCCTATCATCATATAGTTTTTCTCGTCGAACTCATAGAAGTCGTCGTCGAGGTCGCGCACCGGCACCATGCCCTCGCAATGGTTGTCGTCACATTCCACGTAGAGTCCCCACTCGGTCACGCCCGAGATGTGGCCCTTGAACACCTGGCCGAGGCGCTCACCCATGTATTCCACCTCTTTATATTTAATAGAGGCGCGCTCGGCGTTGGCGGCCAGTTGCTCTTGCGCGCTGGTGTGCTTGCATTGTTCCTCGAGTTTCTCCTGGTTCACGCTGCGCGAGCCCTTCACGGCATATCGGTCGAGCAAGCGATGCACCATCATGTCGGGGTAACGGCGAATGGGCGACGTGAAGTGGGTGTAGAAGTCGAAGGCGAGGCCGTAGTGCCCCACATTGTCGGTCGAATAAGTTGCCTTAGCCATGGCGCGGATGGCCAACAGCGAGAGCAGTTCCTCCTCGGGTCGTCCCTTGGCTTTGAGCAACATTTGGTTGATGCTGCGATTCACTTCGCGCATCGAGCCGTTGGTCTTGAGCTTGATGCCGAAGTGGGCGGCGATTTCGGCCACATTGGCCAGTTTCTCCACGTCGGGCTCGCCGTGCACGCGATAGACCATAGCCTTGGGCGCGCGCTTGCCCTTCACGTTGCCTATGTGCGCAGCCACGAGGCGGTTGGCAAGGAGCATGAATTCCTCGATGAGTTTGTTGGCTTCCTTCGACTCGTGGATGACAACTTCGACCGGACGCCCCTTCTCATCAATCTTGAAACCTTTCTCCACGCGGTTGAACTCGAGAGCGCCGTCCTCAAAGCGGCGCGCGCGCAGTTTTTGCGCCAGGTCGTTGAGCACGAGAATTTCGTTGGCCAGGTCGCCGGTACCCGTTTCAATAACTTGCTGAGCCTCTTCGTAGGAGAAGCGGCGGTCGCTGTTGATGACGGTGTGCTCAATGCGATAGCGCTTCACCTTGGCGTTGGCGTCAAGCTCAACGATAACCGAGTGGGTGAGTTTATCCTCGTGGGGGCGCAGCGAGCAGATGTTGTTGCACAACTTCTCGGGCAGCATGGGGATGGTGCGGTCCACAAGATAGACGCTGGTGGCACGCGCATATGCCTCCTTGTCGATAATAGTGCCCGGGGTCACGTAGTGGGTCACGTCGGCGATGTGGACGCCCACTTCCCAGTGGCCGTTGGGCAATTGCCGCAGCGACAAGGCGTCGTCATAGTCTTTAGCGTCGGCCGGGTCGATGGTGAACGTGGTCACCTGGCGCATGTCGTGGCGGCGCGCCACTTCTTCGTCGGTGATACCGGCCTCAATGCGTTGCGCGGCACGTTCCACGTTGGCCGGATACTTATAAGGAAGGCCAAACTCGGCGAGGATGGCGTGAATCTCGGCATTGTTCTCGCCCGCGCGCCCCAGGATATCCTCCACGGCGCCGATGGGGCTGTTGGCATCCTCGGGCCACTCGATGATGCGCACCACAGCCTTGTCGCCGGTGACGCCACCACCCAGCTTGTCGAGCGGGATGAAGATGTCGGTGGCCAGGAACTTGCTGTCGGTGGCCAGCACGGCATAGTACTTTTGCACATTGAGCGTGCCCACAAACACCTGGTCTTTGCGCTCGACAATCTTGATAACCTCGGCCTCAGGCTCCATGCCGGCGCGCACCGCGCCGATGTGCACCATCACGCGGTCGCCGTTGAGCGCGTGCATCGAGTTGCGCTCGGCAACCATGATGGCCTCGCCGCTCGCGTCATCGTCAAGCACCACACTGTTCTTGCCGTTGCTGCGACGCACAAACACGCCCGTCGACACGGCGCTCGCGCGGCCGGCGGCGCGGTAACGGCCCGGGGCCACCTGACGCAGAAAACCGTCGGTGGCCAGCTGCTCGAGAATTTCAACGATGAGCGCGCGCTGACGCGGCGACGTGGCGCCGATGGCCGCAGCCACCTGCTTGTAGTTGAGCGGCGCGCCACTCTCGGTGCCGTTATAAAGGTTTATCACACGGTCGTGCAGCTCGCGGCGCTCTTGCCGCAGCGTGCTATATTTGTCTTTTCTTGCCATATTGCTGAATGTATTTCTTTGTCATGGCTATCGCGAAAAATCATTCGCCCGATAGCCCAAAACGTTAGTTTTCCGCAAAGTTAAGCCTTATCGCCCACTATCACAAATAATTTGACAAAAAAAGAGCACACACAGCTTACACTGAAGGCAGGGTGATGCCGTTGAGCTGCCGGTAGAGGTCAAGGGCGTAGACATCGGTCATGGCGCTGATGTGGTCGAGCACGGCCTGGATTTTCTCGAACAGGGTGGGAGCCGCCACATCGTACTGCTGCGGGAACTTGTTGAGCAGCAGTTGCGAGAAATTGAGTTGCGGGTTGAGCACGGCGTTGATGAGCTTGTCGAGCAACTCATTGATGATGCGTATGCCCGCGAGGTCCACATCCACCACATAGCCGGCACGGTACAGGCGCTCGCGCGCCAGGGCGCTGCAACGGCTATAGCCCCGCGCGGGAAGCTCGGGCAGGTGGCCGATGAGTGAGCCATCGAACTGTCCGTCGAGAATTTCCCGCTCGCGGTCGGCAAAGACGGTGGCACATTGCTGCACGAGTTCGCCCACGACACATGAGCGCAGGTACACAATTTTCTCGTTGGGGTCGGCCACACGTGCCATCACGTCGTGCTTGTGCTCGCGCTCACGCTCGTCAAAGAAACTCAGCAGCAAGTCGATGGTCTCGTCGGTGCTGATGATTTTGAGTTTGTGACCGTCCTCAATGTCCATCACCTGGTAGCAAATGTCGTCGGCAGCCTCCACGAGATAGACGAGCGGATGGCGGCAATAGCGGCCTTCGTCGAGGCGTATCAGTCCCAGGGCGTCGGCGATTTTCTCAAAGAGGTGGCGCTCAGTGGTGAAGAAGCCGAACTTGCCCTTGGCACCGGCATAGCGCGAGCAGTAAGGGTACTTGACAATCGAGGCCAGCATGGAATAAGTCATGGCGAAGCCCCCCGGTCGGCGTCCCTTGAACTGGTGCACGAGGGTGCGGAACGAGTTGGCGTTACCCTCGAAGTGCACAAGGTCCTGCCACTGCTCGGCGGTGAGGCGCTCCTGCAAGAAACGCCCTTTTCCCTGCGCGAAGAACTCGCCGATGGTTTTTTCGCCCGAATGGCCAAAGGGCGGATTGCCCAGGTCGTGGGCCAGGCAAGCGGCCGCCACAATGTCGCCGGCCTCGCGCAGCTTTCCCACCCAGGGTAGCTTCTCGTAGCGCGGCCACAACAGCTTGGCCACCTCGTTGGCCAGCGAACGTCCCACGCACGACACCTCCAGGCTGTGGGTGAGGCGGTTGTGGACGATAATGCTGCCGGGCAACGGGAACACCTGCGTTTTGTTTTGCAAGCGGCGGAAGGGCGAGGAGAACACAAGGCGGTCGTAGTCGCGCTCGAAGTCGCTGCGCACGCCGGCCTTATCGTCGCGATAGTGCTCAAGCCCCAGGCGCGTGTCGCAAATGAGTTGGTCCCAATTCATCATAGTCACAATTTTTGGGCAAAAATAGCGAAAAAAGCGCAACTAATGAAAATGTTTGTGTAATTTTGCGGTTTGAAAAGGAAAATCATGGACAAGAAGAAAATTTACTCGACCCTCAAAGACTATTTGATGATTGTGCTGGGCCTGCTCATCTATGTGTTTGGCTACACGGCTTTCATTATCCCTAACGAGATTGTAACCGGCGGCGTGACCGGTCTGGCCACCCTCTTTGGCTATGGCCTGCACTGGAACATCGCCCTCACCTATTATATTATTAATGCCATCTTGCTGGCCATCGCCTTCAAGACACTGGGCAAGCAGTTTGTGATTCGCACCATCTTCGGGGCCACCACGGCCTCGATTCTCATCGCTGTGCTTGAGCCTGTCTTTGCCGAGCCGCTGGTGCCCAACCAGCCGTTCATGAACGCCATCATCGGTTCGGTGCTGGCCGGCGTGGGCATCGGCACGGTGTTCACCAACAACGGCAGCAGCGCGGGCACCGACATCATCGCGGCGATGGTGACGAAATATACCAACGTGTCGTTCGGCCGCATGATGCTCTATTGCGACTTGGGCATCATCGGTTCGTCGTGGTTTATCTTCCATTCGGTCGAGACTATCGTCTACGGCCTCGTGTTCCTCATCATCTTCTCGATTGTGGTTGACATGGTCATCAACAACAATCGGCAGGCCGTGCAGTTCTTCATCCTCTCGAAGCACTGGGAGGAAATCGCTAACGCCATCACCACCGAGGTGCACCGCGGTTGCACCGTACTCACCGGCATGGGGTGGTACAGCAAGAAAGACGTGAAGGTGCTCATGGTGCTGTGCCGCCGTTTCGAGAAGACCCACATCTTTCGCGTCATCAAGTCGATTGACCCCGAAGCCTTCATTTCGCAAACTAACATCAGCGGTGTCTATGGCCAGGGCTTCGACGAGGTAAAAGTGAAGCTCAAAGATCACGACCACGCATCTGCCCACGGGCCCGCACCCGATTCCGGGCACACACCGGCTCCTAATCAGGCGTAATCACCTCACCCGGCAGCCGCTCCCGGCTCAGTAGCGAGAAGCATACCTTTCGTCCAAATGTGGTCCACGCGACCCACATTTGGACGAAAGTTTGATTTTTACCGCTTTGTGGATTAGCGGAGCCCGTCTCACTTGAGGCGGAAGGTGGTGAGCAACGGGTAGTGGTCGCTGGCGCCCTTCTTGTCGCAACTGATGGCGATGGCCTCAAGATTGCCCTTGTAGAGCACTTGGTCAATCTTGAAGTACATGTGGTGGTTGTTGAACGTGTGAAGAGGGCCCAGACCGCACTCGGTCCAGGCATCGGTCATGTCGTCGCCCTTGATGGTGCGGTAAGTGTAGCTGCCGGGCGTGTCGTTGAAGTCGCCGCACACAATCACGTCGGTGCGGCTGTCGTCGACCACACGCCTCACGTTGCGCGCCTCGACGGCACGTTGCTTGAAGGCCAGGCTCATTTTCTCGAAAACGGAATGGGTCACAGCCGTGGTCGAATCGTTGCGCGGCAACCGGCCGTGCAGCAACTCGATGTATCGTATCTTGTCCATGTCGTTCAGGCCCGTCGACTGCAGATGCACGTTCACGAAACGCACGCGGCGTTGCGGCAGCTCCACGTCGAAGGTCTTGGCATAGTAGTGATACTGCCCGCCCACATAGTTAACCGACGAGGCGACGGGCCTCACCTCCACATCGGGCCCCACGGTGTAAGGGTACTTCGAGAAGATGAGCAGGTCGCGGTTGCCGTCGCTGTGGTAGGGATACTTGCGGTTGAACTCGTCCATCATCTTTTCGAGTTGCGTGAGCAAGAGGTAGTCGCGCTCGGGCGAGCCTTCCTGCACAAGCACCACATCGGCGTCGGTGTCGAGAATATAGCGCATCGAGGCGTTAGGCTCGTGGTTGGTGGTGTCGTAACGCCCGAAGCTCTCCACGTTATAGGTGAGCATGGTGAACTGCATATTGTCGGTCGAGTCGACCTTAGGCTTGAAGCTCACCACGTTGAGCGGCGTAATGTTGCGCGCCGTGGGCCACGCCACCACGAGCGCCGCAAGCATGACGACCAGCCAGCGCCATTGGCGCAAGAGGACCATCACCACCACATCGACCAGCGCCAGGGCGAGCAGGAAAGGCAGCCCCAGGGTGAGCATGGGAAACACCCAGCCGTGCTCGGGGTGCACCAGTCCGCCCCACGCCGAGGCCACAAGGAGGCCGGCAAGCAGGCAATGGACCGCGATGAGCGTCCACCGCAACACGCACGCTATGTTTTTCTTGAGCGACATCAGCGTTTTCTCGAGGCCGAAAACAGGAACTCCTTCTCCTCGTCGCTAAGTGCGTCGTAGCCGCTTTGCTTGAGTTTGCCCAGGATTTCGTCGAGGCGCGACTCGGCATCGGTCGGCGACGGCGACTCGCGGTCGCTCACATCGGGCTGATAGTGGTAAGCGCCGCCCTTCACGCCGCCCTTCACGCCGCCCTTCACGCCGCCCTTGATTGGCTCGCCCATGCGCGGCTCGCGGTGCTTGAGACGCTTGAAAAGCGACACGATCCAGTCGAGCAGACGATTGGGGCCGGCGGTGAGGTCGTGACCATAGCGCATAGCCACAGCCCAGGCCACACCGGTGAGCGCGCCTCCCAGGTGGGCGATGTGGCCGGCGGCATTCTGCCCGATAATGCTCACCAAGTCGATGGCCACCATGACGATGGCGAGCCACTTGATTTTCACGCCGCCAAAGAACAGGAGCCTTATCTCGAAATTGGGCGCGTAAGTAGCGATACCCACGGCCACGGCCATCACAGCTGCCGAGGCTCCCAACAAGTACTGCACGTTGCCGGCAAACACCGGCAGGGTGTTAGCGGCGAGCAAGAAAAGCGCGGCGCCGCCCAGCCCGCCCAGGAAATAAAGCCCCCCGAGCTGCTTGGGACGGAAAAAGGCCACGAAAATCTTTCCCATCCAGTAGAGCCACAGCATATTGAACAAGATGTGCCAAATGCCATCGTGCACAAACATATAAGTAAGTACCGTCCACGGCCGGCGCCCCAGCAGGGCCGGGTCGCTGGGCATGATGAGCCAGTCGAGGAACCCGGCGGGCTCGCGTTTCATCAAAAAGAACACCACGAGAACCAGGCTCACCACAAACCACACGGCCACATTAATCAAGATGAGACGCGTGAGCAACGAGCCGCGAACGAACAGTCGCTTGAATGTGTTATGTATTGCCATAATAAGGATTGCGCTTTAATGTACCGGTTTTTAACCATATAATTATCAACAGCCCCCCAAAGAGCAGACCGCCAAGGTGGGCGAAATGGGCCACACCGCTAAACGTTCCGCTTACCCCAAACACCAACTCGAGCGCGCCGTAGCCCAGCACGGCCCACTTCGCCTTGATGGGAACGGGAATGAAGAACAGGTAGAGCGGCACGTTGGGAAAACACACCGCAAAGGCCAGCATCACCCCGAACATGGCACCGCTCGCGCCTATGGCGCACAGCGAGTTGAGAATACCGTTGAGCCAATCGGGGTGCTCGGCAAGCACCTGCGTGACCGCCATATCCACAACACGCGTGGCGCCACCCTCAGTCACCTCGATGGGGACGCTCATGCTCTGCCACGTGAACTGCCACACGAGCTCCTGCACCAGGCCGGCGCCCAAGCCACACACGAAATAGAACACCAAAAAGCGCTTGGTGCCAAAGGCGCGCTCCACCCACGGCCCAAAGGTGAACAAGGCAAACATATTGAAAAACAGGTGCATCAGGTCGGCATGCAAAAACATGCTTGTCAACAGCTGGTACACCCCAAAAGCCTCGCTGCCCCAGTAATGGGCCCCTAAGGTCCAACGCAAGTCGATGACTCCCAGTTGCTTGAGCAGTATAGTGGCGACAAACATCACCACATTGGCCACCAGGAGCCACAATGTTGCCGGAGTGAGACGGCGTGTAATGTCATTTAATCTCATTATAATAATATCGTTCTTTTCCCGCTGCTGCCGCAATTTTCGTGCCACGACAACAGGCTTGAGGTTTAGGCCTGCAAAATTAATGAAAATGTCGCAAACGGGTAGCATTTTTGACGTTTTAAGCCTTTTTTTAAGGAAAAAATAAAAAAATTCTCAAAAAATTTTTGCCATAATAATCCAAATTTATATATTTGCGCCAATAATTGCTTAATAACTATATTGTTAAACTTTTAAGTATTAAATCAACACAACTATGAACAAAACGGAACTCGTAAATGCAATTGCCAATGAGGCAAAGTTAACTAAGGTTCAGGCTAAGGCTGCCCTCGAGGCTGCCCTGAACGCAGTGGCTGGCGCACTTGAGAAAGGCGACAAGATTTCGCTGATTGGCTTTGGTACCTTTGCAGTGGTCGAGAAGGCTGCTCGCACGGGCGTCAACCCCGCTACCGGCGCTAAGATTAAAATCGCCGCCAAGAAAGTGGTGAAGTTCAAAGCCGGCAAAGAACTCGAGATGAAGGTGAAATAACAAACGCCCTTTTTGCTCGACAAAAAATAACGCGCCTCGGTCTTGCTCAAGACCGGGGCCGTTGTTTTTTCATCGCCGCCTCGTCACTTGCCTCACATGCCCCCGCGATAACGTTGGCACAAATTTGCCACTCATTTTGTGGGCTATTTTTTTGAGGGGTTGTCAGTTTTTGTGTAATTTTGCGGCACAAACACCCCGGCGACGGCACGCATCGCGCCTCGCGGGGGTAAAAAAAGAAAAGCCAATGAACAAATTTGTGAGCTTAGTGGCCAGTCAGGCCCGCAAGTATGGCCGGCGCGAGGCCCTTCGTTTCAAGGATTACATCACCGGGCAGTGGACATCGCTCTCGTGGATCAGTTTCAGCCAGGACGTGGAACGCTGCGCGGCGGCATTGTGCGAGGCCGGCGTGGCCGAGCAGGGCAAGGTGGCGATTCTCACCCAGAACTGCCCCGAGATCCTCATCACCCATTTCGCGGCTTTCTACAACCGCGCCATCCCCGTGCCCATCTATGCCACAAGCAGCAAGGAGGAGGCCGCCTATATCATCAACGACTCGGGCGCCACGGTCCTCATGGCCGGCGACCAGGCACAAGTCGACATGGCTCTCGAGCTGCTCGACGAATGTCCCTCGCTGCAACTCGTGGTGGCCCTCGACACGCGCGTCAAGGTCACCGACCTGCGCGCCCTCTCGTGGCGCCACTTCCTGAGCCGCGGCGCCAAGGTCGACGAAACGGTGAGGCAACGCGTGCGCGACCGCATGCGCGCCGGCCACAGCGGCGACTTGATGTACCTCATCTACACGAGCGGCACCACCGGCACGCCCAAGGGCGTGATGCTCTCGCACAGCAACTTCGAGGCCGCCATGATGGCCCACGGGATGCGCATTCCCGTCGACGACGAGCACGACTTGTCGCTCAGTTTCCTGCCCTTCAGCCACATCTTTGAACTGGGATGGACCATGTATTGCCTGCTGCACGGCGTGCGCGTGGCCATCAACCTCAACCCCAAGGAGATACAAAAAACGGTGAAAGAAATCAAACCCACCTGCATGTGCTCGGTGCCCCGCTTCTGGGAAAAGGTCTACACCGCCATCAACGACAACGTGGGCCGCGCCAAGCCCGTGGTGCGCATGCTTTTCAAGCGCGCGCTCAAAGTGGGCCGCAACCGCTACATGAACTACACGCGCCTGGGGAAAAAGGCGCCGATGCTCGTCGAGCAGCAATACCGCTACTTCGAGCGCAAGGTGTTCGCCCGGTTGCGGGCCGCCATCGGCATCGAGCAGGGCCGCTTCTTCCCCACGGCCGGCGCCATGCTCAGCGACAACATCACCGAGACATTGCATTCGATGGGCATCAACATCGTCATTGGCTACGGCTTGAGCGAGACTAACGCCTCGGTGAGCTTCTTCACCGCCACCGGTTGGACGCTGGGCACCGTGGGCACACCCATTCCGGGCGTGGAGGTGCGCATTGGCGACAGCGACGAGATTCTCGTCAAGGGACCCACCGTGATGCAGGGATACTACAACATGCCCGACGAGACGGCACAGGCCATCGACGACGACGGGTGGTTCCACACCGGCGACTGCGGTGCCCTCAACGAGCAGGGAGAGCTCATCCTCACCGAACGCCTCAAGGACCTCTACAAGACGAGCAACGGCAAGTATATCGCGCCGCAACTGCTCGAGACGATGCTCGGCCAGGACAAGTATGTGGAGCAAGTCGCCGTCATCGGCGACGGACGCAAGTATGTCTCGGCCCTCATCGTTCCCAATTTCGACGAACTGCGCGAGTATGCCACCAAGGCGCGCATCGCCTTCAAGAGCACCGAGGAGCTCGTCAACCACGTCGACATCCACAAGATGATGGAGCGGCGCATCAACGATTACCAGCGCGAGCTCGCCCCTTACCAGCAAATCAAGCGATTCGTGCTGCTACCGCGACCCTTCACCATGGAGAACGGCGAGCTCACTAACACGCTCAAGATTCGACGCGCCGTCATCAACAAGCGCTACGCCCGCCTCATTGACGCGATGTATGCCGCCGACTTCCGCAAGCCCTCTAATAAGGGTGAAGGGGGAAAGGGGAAGGGGTAATCAGTCTTACCCTCAAATAATAAGCCAAATAATTCACATTAAATATTAACCCTCTTAATCATTAGCTCGAATGATTACAACCGAACAACTAAAAGAGATACAAGAACGCAAGGACGCGTTGAGGAGGTATCTTTGACATCGACAACAAGGTAATTGAAGTCGAAGAAGAAGAACTGCGCACCCATGTGCCCGACTTTTGGAGCAACCAAAAAGAGGCCGAAAAGCAGATGCGCAAAATCAAAACATTGCATTTTTGGATTGACAGCTGCAAGGCCGTCGAAGCTGCCGTGAGCGAAGTCGCCACCGGATTTGAGTTCGTCAAGGAAGGCGTTCTCGAAGAGGAAGAACTCGATGAACTCTATCGCGACGCCATCGAGAAAATTGAGAAGCTCGAACTGCGGAACATGCTCCGCCACGAGGAAGACAAGCTCAGCGCCATCATGAAAATCAACTCGGGTGCCGGCGGCACCGAGAGTCAGGACTGGGCCTCGATGCTCATGAGAATGTACCTGCGATGGTGTGAGGCACACGGCTACAAAACGTCTATCGAACACCTCGTCGACGGCGACGAGGCCGGCATCAAGAGCGTCACCATCGGCATCGAAGGCGACTTCGCTTACGGCTATCTCAAGAGCGAGAACGGCGTGCACCGCCTCGTGCGCGTCTCGCCTTACAACGCCCAGGGCAAGCGCATGACATCGTTTGCCAGCGTCTTTGTCACCCCCATGGTCGACGACACCATCGAAATCGTCCTCGACCCGGCACGCATCTCGTGGGACACCTTCCGCAGCGGCGGTGCCGGCGGGCAGAACGTGAACAAGGTGGAGAGCGGTGTGCGCGTGCGTTACCAGTACAAGGACCCCTACACCGGCGAGGAGGAGGAAATTCTCGTCGAGAACACCGAGACGCGCGACCAGCCCAAGAACCGCGAGAATGCCCTGCGAAACCTCAAGTCGATTCTCTACAACAAGGAGTTGAGGCACCGACAGGAGGAGCAGCGCAAAATCGAGGACAGCAAGAAGAAAATAGAATGGGGCAGCCAAATCCGCTCCTACGTCTTCGACGACCGTCGCGTCAAGGACCACCGCACTGGTTTCCAGACCAGCGACGTGGGCGGCGTGATGGACGGCGACCTCGACGGTTTCATCAAAGCCTATCTCATGGAATTTAATGATGACTGACCGCCACCGCTACGGCTCGGGTTTGAGCCGTGGCGCTATCATTCAGCATTTTAACAACATTAGGGAATTTTATTAACTTTAAAATTTATTATCCAATGCGACTTATCATCGAACCCGATTACGAGAACGTATCACGCTGGGCGGCCGAACACGTGGCCCGCCGCATCAACGAGGCGGCTCCCACCGCTCAACGCCCCTTCGTGCTGGGCTGTCCCACCGGCAGCTCGCCCCTGGGCATGTACCGCAAACTCATCGAGCTTAACAAGGCCGGCAAGGTGTCGTTCCGCCATGTGGTGACCTTCAACATGGACGAATATGTGGGCATCCCCGAAGATCACCCCGAGAGCTACCACTCTTTCATGTGGAACAACTTCTTCTCACACATCGACATCGACCCCGCTAACGTCAACATCCTCAACGGCAACGCCACCGACCTCGAGGCCGAATGTGAAGCTTACGAGCGCCGCATCCAAGCTGCCGGCGGCATCGATCTGTTTATGGGTGGTGTGGGACCCGACGGACACATCGCGTTCAACGAGCCCGGCTCGTCGCTCACCTCGCTCACGCGCATCAAGACGCTTACACAAGACACTATCATCGCCAACAGCCGTTTCTTCGACAACGACATCAACCAGGTGCCCAAGACCGCGCTCACCGTGGGCGTGGGTACCGTCATGGCCGCCCGTGAGGTTATGATTATCGTTAACGGATACAAGAAAGCGCGCGCGCTGCAACAAGCCGTCGAAGGTGGCGTCTCACACATGTGCACCCTCAGCGCCCTGCAGATGCACCGCCGCGCCATCATCGTGGCCGACGACGATGCCACTATGGAGCTCAAAGTGGGCACCTACCGCTACTTCAAGGACATTGAGCGCAATAATCTTTAGATTAATCTAAAATCTCCCTACCACAAAGCGCGGGCGGCCTGTAAAGTCGAGGTGCACACGCGCCTCGGCAAGGCCGGCGCGCCGCGCCAGCGCCGCCACGTCGTCGGCATAGCGGCTGTTCACCTCCAGGTAGAGGCGGCCGCCACGCGACAGCGTGGCCGCGGCGTAGGCCACCAGCGGGCGATAGTAGCGCAGCGGGTCGTCGTCGGGCACGAAGAGCGCGCCCGCCGGCTCGTGAGCCACCACATGTTCGGCCATCGCGGCCGCCTCACCGCGGCACACATAGGGCGGATTGCTCACCACGATGTCCCATTGGGCGCCACTCGTGGCGGGCAACGCAAGGATATCGGCACGCTCAAAGTTCACGCGTGCCTTGAGCGCACGCGCGTTTTCCTGCGCCACAGCGAGGGCCTCGGCACTGATGTCGATGGCCGTCACCCGGGCGAACTTCAGCGCGCGGGCCAGGGCAATGGCGATGCACCCGCTACCCGTGCCCAGGTCGAGCACGCGCAGGTCGTCGCGCGGGTTCTCGTCAACGATGAGGTCGACGAGCTGCTCGGTCTCGGGTCGCGGAATGAGTACCGCGGGGGTCACCGCAAAGCGCAGGCCGTGAAAGCGCGCCACGCCCAGCACATATTGTAGCGGTTCGCCGCCGGCCACGCGACGCGACACCTCGTCGAGGCGTGCCGTCTCGGCGTCGTCGAGCTCGCGCTCCTCGCGCAACACCATGTCGACCGTGCTCCAGTGCATCAACTCCTCGAAGACCACGCGCACCATCGCGCGCGCCTCGTCATGGCCGTGACGCGGCGTCCACGCCGCCACCAGCCGCTGTATCATCTCTTTCGCTCTCATGCCCACAAAATTACTACTTTTCGCCCAAACGACCAAACGCGCCCTCACCACATATCAACCCCACCCCTCACCGCCAACAACCGAACACGGCGCAATAAGCACGCTGGCGCGTGGAAATCATCCAAAATTCAGGGACACCGGCAAATCATTGTGTTCAGTCAAAACACGACCGATTTAAGTTAAAGGTCGAAGCAAACACACGGCGGATTTATTGAAATCATTCACATTTCACCCCCTTTCGTTACTCCTTAAACATAAACATAAAACCGTGAGCAAGTTAACACACACTCGCGAAACGTTTTTTTAATTTAATAATGTGGCGAAAACTTTCGCGACTCAAAAAAAATGCGTAATTTTGCGAATTGAATCACAAGCGGTCCCATCCGCATCGCGTAACTATCGGATTTTGAGAATAAACCACTTATATTAACCAATTAACAACAAATCAAGCTTTATGAAGAAATTTCTATCTCTTCTTTTGATGATGGTCATGGCCATTGGAACCGCTTGGGCTGCCGAAACTGTGTTTTATACACTCGATGGCACGATAACCGGTGGAACCAGTGGCTATGCTACAGAATCTGAGATTACCCAATCCGAAATGACATGGATGGTAACGGGTAATACTACGATGAACCCGTGGCGCATTGGCGGAAAGAGCCTTACCGATGTGGACCGCGAGGCGTATTCCACGACCGCGATGGGAAGCGCCATCTCTAAGGTCACACTTGAGGTGGGTACTGCTAATCTCACCGTCAATTCCATTAAACTGACTGTGGCAAGCGACGCTAACTTCAGCAAAAAGCTCTATGAATCCAGCGTCTCATTCACAGCAAACAGCACCATCACGTTCGTCCCCACCACGGGCAGTGAGTGGGCTACCGGAGCTTACTACAAGTTTACGTTTAACGTAACCACAGGCACCTCTAATCAGTACGTTCAGTTCGTGGGTGCCAAGTTCTATAAGAATGCAGGTGGCGACGATCCTGTGGTGATTACCCCTCCCACGTTCGACCCGGCGGCCGGCGAGGTGGTTGCAGGCACTGAGGTGACCATTACTGGCGACGAAGGCACCACGATTACTTACACCACCGATGGCACCGACCCGACTGAGAGTGAAACCGCTCTCACCGTCGATGGCAACGAGGCTACCGTCACCGTCAACGAGACCATGACCATCAAGGCCGTGGCTATGGACGCCGACCTCAACATCAGCGAGGTGGCCACCGCTTCTTACACCATCAAGGTTGTTCCTACCGGCTACATCTTCTATGAGTCGTTCGACGGAACCGAAGGCACAGGCGGCAACGACGACCTGTGGAGCGGACAAATCGCCAACACAACCGCTGTATTTTATGACAATGAAGGCTGGACCACCGAAAACACTTATGCCGCTAACAAGTGCATCAAGCTCGGCACCGGCAGCAAGCTTGGCACCGCCGAGACACCCACAATCACCTTGACTGCAGGACAAGCCTACACGCTGACCTTCAAAGCTGCCGCTTGGAACGCCAACAGCGAGAAGACCACTCTCAACCTGAGCGCCACCGGTGCCACCCTGAGCGAGGAAAGCATCGAGCTCGTCAAGGGCGCTTGGAGTGATTACTCCATCGTGGTCACCGCCACCAGTGCCGCCGCCAACATCAAGTGGGAAGCCTCCAACGCGTCGAGCAACCGCTTCTTCCTCGATGAGGTGCTCCTCGTTGAAGACAGCGACACGCCCCCTGTAGTCATCGTCGCTCCTCCCACGTTCAGCCCGGCCGCTGGCCAAGTGGCATACGGCACTGAGGTGACCATCAGCAGCGAGCAGGGTACCACCATCACTTACACCAGCGATGGCACCGACCCCACCACGAGCGAAACCGCTCTCACCGTTGATGGCAATGAGGAGACCATACTCATCTGCGACAACATCACCCTCAAAGCTTTCGCCACTAATGGCACGAATGTGAGCTCGGTGGCCACCGCAGCCTACACGCTGATTATGCCCGCCGCACCCACCTTCTCGCCCGCAGCAGGTAAAGTGGAAGCCGGCACCGTCGTCACCATCACTGGCGCCGAGGGCACTACCATCACTTACACCACCGATGGCACCGACCCCGTTGAGAGCAGCACCGCCCTCACCGCCGAAAGCAACGTGGCTACCGTCACCGTGAACGAGGCCATGACCATCAAGGCTGTGGCCATGGACAACAATGCCCTCTTCAGCGAAGTGGCCACCGCAGCCTATACCATTCAACAGTCTGGCGGCGACCAGCCTCTTACCGCACAGTTCGACTATGATAACGACTATGCGACCCTATTCCCGACGCTTGATTTCAGCGACATTGCCAATAACGAAGTGAATATTACTGAGGCTGTAACTGCAACTGTCGACAACATCTCGGTAACCATTTCACCAGCCACTGGCAGCACTCCCAACCGCATTTGGAAGAGTTCGCCTCGCCTGCGCATTTATAGCGGCACAATGACAGTGACAGCTCCCAATGGTTACAATGTGACCGCCATCGCATTCAACAACAAGAGTGGCAACTTCAATTTCACAGCCGACAATGGCACTATTGGCGGTTCAGATGCCGCTAAGACCTGGAGCGGTGAAACGCCGACCCTCACGCTTACTTGTAACGGCAATTCCCAAATCAAGAATATGACAGTGACTATCGCCAAGATTGAGGAAGGCGCGGTGGAAATGCCCACCATCAGCGGCACCACTCCGTTTGTGGGAAGCACCGAGGTGACCATCACCGCCCAAGCCGGTGACATCCGCTACACCATCGACGGTACCGACCCCACGCCCAACAGCACGCTCTACGAAGCTCCCTTCGAAATCACTGCCACCACCACCGTGAAGGCTATCGCCATTGTCGACGGCAAGAGCAGCAATGTGGCCAGCATGACCTTCGAGGCTCTGCCCAGTGTGGAGAACATTGCCGACTTCTACACTCAACAGCCCAGCAACACTGTGGCATTTGCCAATAGCGTAATCGCTATCGCTCAGTCGAGCGACAAGAAGTACACCTACGCTCAAGACGCCAGCAGCGAGAAGGGTTTGTTGATTTACAACAACAAGAGCGGCGGTATCGGCGTTACCTACAGCCTAGGCGAAGTGATTCCCGCCGGCTTCCAGGGCAACTACACTGTTTATAGAAACCAGCCCGAACTCACTTACGCTACCGGCTTTACCGCTGCCACCTCGACTGTTGAGGTGACTCCGATTGAACTCACTCCTGACCAGGTGACCGCTGACAACATCTTCCGCTATGCAGTCATCAAGGGCGCTACCCTCACCAGCGACGGCAAGATTGTCGTGGGTGAAAACAGCGTGATTCGCTTCAACCGCTTTGACGTGAACGATCCCGAAGACCTCACCAAGACCTACGACATCTATGGCGTGACCGGCATCTTTGACGAAAACTTGCAGTTCATGCCCATCCGCTTCGAGGAAGTGGTTGAGGAGACCGGCGTGACGCTGGCCGAGGCGCTCGCCGGCGAAAACGGCGACGTGAAAATCATCAGCGACATGCAGGTGGTTGTGGCCAACAATGCCTACGCCATCGTGAGCGACGGCGAGGGCAACTGGCTCAAGCTCACCAACGCGAGCGAACTCGAGCAAGGTCAGGTGGTGACCAATGTCACCGGCACCATCAGCGGCCTCGAACTGAACCCCGTGATGACCGTCACCGGCTTCGTGGAAAGCGACAACCAAGTGGAAGTGACCACCAAGCAACTCAACCTGGGCACCATCCACCGCACGGCCCTCACCGAGCTCAAGCCCAACGAGGTGGCCGACTTTGTGGGTTACTACAACACCCAGACGAGCGAGCTTTGCGCCTTCAGTTCGGGTAGCGGCCTGCACATCGCCATGGCTACCGACAACATGGTAGGCGAAATCGTGGCCGGCAAGCAGCAGACGATTACCGGCGTGGTGGAACTCAAGGCCGCTTGGGACGCTCCCACAGGCGCTCCCGCCCGCGTGGCCATCGACGATGACCAAGCCTTCGAGAACATCCGCATCGACGCCACCGCGGCTTCGGTGCCCACCGGCGTTGAGACCGTGAAGGCCATCGACGGTAAGGAAATCCAAGGTATCTACAATGTGAACGGCCAGCAGGTGAAGAACGCCCAAAACGGCGTGTACATCATCCGCTACACCGACGGCACCGCCGCCAAGGTGCGCTTCTAAGCCATCACGTTTCTATCATAAAAAGGCGGCATCCTCGCGCGAGGGTGCCGCTTTTTTACCGCATTTTTTATGGGAAATCACGGCAATTTCATTTAAAAAAGATTTTGAAGTCAAATAATGTTTCGTTTTTCAGAGAAAAATAGTAAATTTGCACGTAGCGATGCAGAAGCACCGCCGTTTGGTGTTTCTTTTTCATTGCTAATTTTTTTAGAGGCGGGGAGGGTTATATTTGGTTCCCCGCCTTATATTTTTGCTG
>CAMVPC010000001.1 GCA_947169265.1 uncultured Prevotellaceae bacterium | reverse complement strand
TCTACTGAAATTCAAGCTATAAAAAATTAGTCAAAAAACTGTGACGAAAACAGGAAAAAGTCCACTGAATATCATAATGACATGGGTGCCATAAGGGAGAAATTCCACAGGTGGGCGCAAACTTCCGAGGAAGAAAAAGCGCATTGATAGTCAGTAGGTTATATTTTTTAATAAAAAAAGTTGCTGGATTTTTTGAATTTTTTTGAAGAGGTTTCTATTATATATAAGCGCATAAGCTAAAACGATTATTCATCTTTTAAAACATTTTTATATTATGGCACTTAGAATTAATAAGGACACTCACTTTGTGGATGCCACAATGGTTGACGGCACATGCAAGTGCGTCTTGTTTCAAGGCACCATCATCGAGGCTGGTGCATGGCGTGATGAAAGCAATCTTAAAGAGATTGAAATCGGCGAAGGGGTTACTGAAATCAGAGCTGGCGCTTTTGAGAATTGCACGGCGCTCACCAAGGTGGTTCTTCCCGAGTCGGTGAAGATTATCCGCTGCGGCGTCTTTGCTGGCTGCACAGCTCTTGAGACTGTGGTAACGCCCAGCACTTTGCAAAGCGTGGAATGCAGGATAGACTCTGTCTCGAAACTGACTACTTACAATGTCACTCCATCCCTCTTGACTCTGGGACCAGAGATCAGCTTGCTCTACAAGGGCGACTATGACCCACACTACTGGGACTAAATTTAATGCATAATGCACAATGCATAATGCACAATTTCGTTAGACACTTGAAGGACCATTCTACTATAAAACAACAATGGAAAATACTATAAAAGAACTGGCCAATGCAAGTGAGAAAATGAATCCTATTCTCGCCATGCGGTTGCTCACAAAACTCTTTGTGGATAATTGCGGCGTGAGCTCTGGTTATAGTTCGGTAGCATACTATGCCATCTGGGATTGGCTTGCTGACGTGGCACCGGCCGACATCATGCCGCTGCTGTGCGAGAAATGCACCGAGGAACTGCTTGCTGACTACGACATAACTCACATAAATGAAGAGAACACCATCAGACTGGTTAAGGAAATGCTCGACCAAGGCCTCGACCATGACACCGCAGCAGCACTGTGCCGCGGCTTCAAGACTATGAATAAATACTTTTTTAACTAATTATAAATCAACAAAAAAATGAAAAAATTATTCTTAAGTAACAGATTCACGCAGTTGGTGAGCGGCGGTCGAGGATATGACAGAAACTGTGCCGTGGTCATCGATACCGATGACTATGAGATATTGATGCCCCTAGAGCGGGAATATGCTAAGAAACTTGCCTTTTGTGAAGTGGAGGAAGCACCTTTTTATGCTGATTCAGCCGACTATGATTATAAGTTCAAACGCCACGAACTATACATGTTGGGCGATATTCCCTACGATGTTATTTACAGCGATATAACCCTCCATTATGATGACGAAGAAGGGAAAACTTGCACCAAGAAATATCATAGCACATGTTGGTTTGACATCTCTCGAGCATTTCACGGGGATATTGCCAAGCTGGAGGACACGATTGTGCGGCTCTATGACGACTTTGACGAAGACACGCTGCGGCTGCGCTATCTGCTGGAATTGCGCAAGCGCATGATTAATAGCGAGGCACTAAAGCGTCAAGAGAAACTATTGCCCGATATCATTGCGTTTAACGATGCTCTCACCCAGGCACTTCATGAAATGCTTGACAAGGCGCATTACGCATGGGAAAAACTGTCATTACTAAACACTACAGCGCAGCGCCATGTGACAAAGTTAAGCATAAAGCTCTTTTTCAGTGACTACCCTAAGCTTCACCCTGTGCAAGACGACAAGAGGGAAACACTGTGGGCGGCATTGCACGATTCGGAGTTGAACCCTCTCTATGATTTTGGTACCTCATTAAGAACGCTTAGATTTCCTGAGGACTTGGCAATGAGTTTTGACTCACTGATTGGCATGGACTGCCCACCACCAAATTGGAACGAGGGCCTTGACCAGGAGTTGACCAAAGATTTGCACCTCACGAGCGCTTTCCACAACGTGTTTGACCACATGAATTTTGCCATTACCGATTTCATCTATGTGCGCAACTTTGTCGAGGAAATGGAAGTAGAGTTTTCATGATATGAATAACAGTGACAACATAATCAACCACATAAGGACATTTTCTGGACTTGCTGCATTCGTAAGCGAAGGGGAAGGTCAAGCAATGCTCGACCACTTCATGAGGTGTTATGAAAGAGGCCAACTGATGGAACCAAAGCTAGTGTTGAATATGCTCCTTCAGGAGTTTCAACGGCAAGACCCACTCTACTGTTGGGAAGGGCAAAGAACTATCTGTTATGCTCTACGGCGTTGGGTGGCGATAATGGCAGGCCAAGGTAAGGGATACCGAGAAATTGCCAACATCCAACCAACAAACGATTATGAGCGGCTTTATGTTGATGCGGCAAAGCTTGTTGTCGACGAGAATTATGAGAATATGGGGGTTGAGGTATCGTTTAAGCATGCCTGTCACATGCTCGACAAGATCAATTCCGAAACAGCCGATTCCCTATGTGTCGCTGTAGCAGATGGGCTGAATGATGGAATTGATGAATTCGGGCTTACTGCCGATGACTGGGATGCTGTGGAGCGATTGCGCGAATTTTATGAGCGATTCTTGAGTAACCACTTCCCTGAAGTCGATGTGGAGGCCGTGATAGGCGAGATGGACTTCAACCTGCACCCATCAATCATAATCCACCGCCACCAGGGTTATAAAAAGATGGCGGCTTTTCACTTTTGTTTAGACCGAAACCACAAAACGATACCAGGCTACATCCTTGCCTTTAAAAAAGTAAAACAATGATGGCATTTAATGAATTCAGGCAACTTGCGGATAATCCACCCCGCAAAGATGAGCCGTCAGTCTTCAAGGTGGCGGTGTATGGCATCGACACCATTGAGATGGAAGAGGGCAGCAAAGCAATAATTATAAAGACAATAATTGAAGTTCAGTGACTCGCAAGAGTCCCAGGCAAAGACCACGATTTTCAAAAAAATCAATCTTCGTTTGATTTATATGGGAAAAATTGCTATTTTTGTAGACACTAATTGGTGCTATATGCCTGTAGTAACCAGAGTAACCTGCGTATCGTTTCCCTAATAACCTTTTTTAATTATCAACCATTTAAAATATTGATTCAAAACTATTATGTGTACCGAACAAAGAGTGCTCTCCTTATTGAGCAGCATGGGGTGGCCATAGTAACCGCAGGGGCACGGATTCATACTCGCCACGAGCATGAAGCTGGACGGATAGTCGATGCTGTACTTGGCGCGTGAAATCGAGATGTGGCGGTCCTCCAGCGGCTGACGCATCACCTCGAGCACGCTGCGGTTAAATTCGGGTAACTCATCGAGAAAGAGCACGCCGTTGTGAGCCAGGCTTATTTCGCCCGGCTGAGGATTGGACCCGCCACCCACGAGGGCCACGGCACAACCACACGATTATGTGGTGGGATTGTTGAACATCGATTTAGACTAAATTGATTTTAAAAAATCAGCCAATTTTGATAAAAAAGTTTCTTTTTCGCTGATTTTTAAAGCTGGTGATGTGCAATCAACTGAAACAAAATGTTTGCGCATTGTTTACGCAGAATTTTGGGGTATATTAAACGATTTATAGCAACATACTGTAATCTTGAGGTCACAAATAACCGAGTTTATCCCAAATCACCGAGCAGCACTTTGCCAAATAACCAAGTGGAATAAAGCCAAACAACCAAATATTATTAAGCCAAATGACCAAGCGAAATAGAGCCAAATAACCAAATTGTGCAAAAAAACTCTTTCGCTTCAAGAAAAAAATACTTCCTTTGTACCGAAAATCATACAAGGTTATTACTATGGCTGAAAACACTTTCAATTATCGGAAGAGGATTGCAGACATTCTCTTAGAAGAGAGATTAGAAGCAATGGGAGCTGTTCTTATTGAAGGACCTAAAGCTTGTGGCAAGACAACAGCAGCAGAACAGCAAGCTAAGAGTATCCTGTATATGGATGACCCCGCAAACATAAGGCAAAACCTCCAGATGGCGGAAACAAACATTAAACGACTGCTTCAAGGTGCCACACCGAGACTTATTGACGAATGGCAGATAGCTCCTCAAATATGGGATGCCGTAAGGTTTGAAGCAGACCACAAAAAGGATGATGGTTTGCTTCATGTTTATTTCATTTTATTTGTTGTCGGGCAATATCTCTTTGAGTTTCGCTTCCAGTTCTTCTACGCTGTTAGGCACGGCAATGATGGTGCCGTCGCGGTCGATGAGGAATAGAGCACTATTTTGAGTGCCGTGCTTACGGAATACGCCGAACTCGTCGTCAAGGTCAACGAGGCATGGCCAGGGGAAGGTGTGACGCTCGATGGCCTTGCGCATGGCATCGGTGGTCTTGAATTCGTGGGCAAGGCTGAACACGTTCAGGCCACGATTGCGGTATTCGTTGTAGATGGGAATGATGTCGCAAGCGTCGCGGATGCAGGGCGAGCACCACGAGGCCCAGCAGATGACGAGCGTCAACTTGCCCTTGTAGTATTCAGAGGCGCGGACTTGCTGCCCGTCTATTGTGCGCACATCGTAGTCGTTGTACTTTCGTCCGCAAATCTGATAACCCACAGCCTCTTGCTCGGCGATACGCTGATGCACGGGGTGGTCAGGATAGAGCGTGGTGTATTGGCGGTGGTAAATGTCAAGCATAGCGGCAAGGCTCGTGTCATTGAAGTGAAAGCCCTTGAGCCGCCCGTCGAGTTCGAACAGGAAACCGAGCATCGGGTGGGCTTTGTAGTAGTCAAGTGTCCATTGGTGGTATTCGTTCTCCAGTTTCGCCATCTTCTGCTTGTCGTTCTCGTCCAGTTTCTCATAGGCAGACATGAACTTCTCTTCGGCAGCTTGCTCCATAGCGTGCCACGCCTGATACTCCTTGCCTGTGGATTGGATGTCGAATTTGTCGCCGTCGAGCTGGATGGTCACGGTCGCGCCGCCCTCCACGAAGAACTCCCCTGAGCGGAGGGTCATGCCCTTCTCCATCACCTCGCCGAAGTCCACAATGTGCCATCGCTCAATCTGCGCATCCTCCACATCACACTCGAAGTGTCTATCCTTCACCACTGGTCGTAGCTTGCTGTCTTTCGGGTCTTCCCCGTCCCGATAGATGACTAGTTCCACAGGTGTGGTTCCCTCTGCTACAGAACCGATGACATGACTTTTCACTTGCGCCTTTGATGTAAGAGCGGCAAGGGCGAGCAGAATGGTGATGATGGTTTTCTTGTTCATATTCATTTCGTTTTATTTATGGAATACTGCGCCAATAATATAATAGTGTGTGTGGGCAGAATTTGAAGTAGTCGCTGGTCTTGGCTTTCTCCTCAGTCAGTTCGGTCTCTCCACAGAAACGCCATCCTTTTGATTGCTCGTCCCACCAGAAAGAGCCGTAAAAGACAAGGGGGATGAAGGTGTCAAGGGAGAACGAAGTGGGCTGGTATGGCGCTTTCTGATAGCGGTAAATGGTTTGGGGTGCTCCGGGAATAGGCTTCAGCGTCAGTTTCCATGGCGAGGCATCACAGCGAGAAGAACGCAGGGTGATGGTCTCGATGGAGTCCGACTGAACGGGTGAGAAACCAACAGCGAGGGTCTTGGCCAGGCGATAGATGCCGCGCTCCATGTCGTCGGCATCGTTCTCTGCATAGATTTCCTGCTGGTCTTTCTCGTTGAAGTCAGAAATCATGGTCTTTGTCCTGAAGCCGTACAGTTTCTTCTCGTCAATCATCCCCTGCTGGTTATACTCGCGGATGACGATGGTGAAGCCCGACACGGAGTCGCGCAGAGAGGAAATGTCATAGGTGAAAACCTCGTAGCCGCACAAAGCCATGTGTTCCATGAAATCTTCTGGCGTGGCTGCTACTTTCTTGATTTCTTGTCCCTGCCCCGTCATGGCGACGAGGGCGACTAGTGCGGTGATGATGGTTTTCTTGTTCATTGATTTATATTGATTATACTCTATCTTGTCTCTTTTGTCAATCCGTAAATGAGCAAGTCATAAACATTTCCATCCTTTATGATGGCATTTGGTATAGTAACTTTATACTTGAAGTCATTCTTCTGTAGCACCCGTATTGAAGCTATGTTTGGTTGAAAGACATTGGCCGTAATTTGTTCAAGCGACAAGACCTTGAATGCAATGGAGCATATCTGTTTGACTGCTTCTGTGCCTATCCCTTTGTTTGAATAGTCATTATGGAGCATATAACCGATTTCTGCATCATCATCTTTCTTCTCAACCGATATGCTGCCTATGGGTTTCCCATCACATACTATAGCTCGATAGATACCAGTAATTGTATCATTATCAGTAACCATCTTCAACCATTCTTTCGCATCCTTTTCCGTATAAGGATTGGGCAGACGGTCTGAAAGGAAACGCCTGTCAACTGCATTACAAAGGCTTGTCAGTTCCATTGCGTCTGCTTGCGTCCAATGTCTTAGTTCCATTTTCAGATGTTATTTTTGCTTGTTTGGGCCGTAAAGTTACAAAAAAGCATAAAAATAGCCCCTTGGCTAAATCTATTATATAAATGCCAAGGGTAAATGTCTCAACTTAGGTTGAGAGTTTCTATCTGTTATAGACTATTACCTGTCGCCAAATGTAATATCACGCCGTATTTTGCTGACAGTATTTGGATGGACGTTCAAGAACGAGGCGATGTCTTGTAAGTCAAGAAACTCCATGATACCAGGACAGCGTTGCAGCAACATTTCATAGCGTTCACGGGGCGTAGTACAATGGAGGTCAAGATAGCGCGAACGGAATTGACTGAGGATGTGCTCGCCAATCATGGCTCGTAGTTTCATCGTTTCCATGTTTTGATTGAAGAATTGTTCCAATTGCTGGCCTGTAACCCTCAGTACACGGCTGGGCACCATGGCTTCAATTGTGGCCTGTGACGGACGGCCATAGAGAAATGTGGGGTAGTCGCACACGAACTCACTCTCAAACGAGAACCATGTAATGTGTGCCTTGTCGTCGCTCACGCCATATTTCACATATTTGAAACATCCTTCAGTGACAAAAGCGAACCACCGCGCCGGGTCACCCTCGCGCTCCAGCTGGTCACCCTTGCGGTAAACTATCTCCTCACCCTCCCGTTCGCAGAACTCCCGCAGCATCTGCAAATCCAATCGATTATTATTGAATTTCTGTTCCATATTATTACGTTGCCCTATGATTCGCTAAACACTTCCCCATGTCCATGCAGTACTCTCACAGGAACTCTAGGTTCAGCCCCTCCTTGTAGGTGTTGAATTGCTTGTTTGGTTGATGGGTCATATTAACGATTTCTTGAAAAAAACATAATAAGATAGTTTCGCCTTTCAGAACATATCTATCAATCCATAACAGCATTTTTCACGGCTTGATAGTCCCAATCTACATAGCTGCCCCAAATGGCGTTTTTTCTGCACTTCATTGCAATATGGGTTCCTTTGTATCTAACAACTTCAGGGCAACGATTTCTATTCACGTTAACTGAATTGTATAAAACAACAATCTTGGCATTTTCACGAATGGCCAAATCGCATTCATATTGAATATTACTTTTATTGTTTATTGGGTAGCCATATTTACAATACGGATTCGACAAGAGTAATCGCACATAACCACCACAACCATTATTATAGCAGGACCCTTTTGTCACTTCGTTGGTATGTTGTCCTACAATTAGAATAAAGGTTTTAGATACAGACATTCTTTCTGATAGCGATTTCTTTATGGAGCAATATCTGCTAGTATCATATGATTGTGTTAGAGAATGTACATCTACAAAATGAAATGATAACTTATTATCTTTATTCCATTCATATAATTTTTCTACTGCATCCCTATCATGATCAAAGGATGCTGCTATGTATGTTTTAGTATGACGATATCCTATTGCCATTTTCTCAACTCTTTTATTGCTACTTTATCTTTATCTCCCTTCCAAACAACGATATAAAAGTCATTATTGATGATATCCTTATTGATTGCAAATGCATCTACAAGATAATGAAGAATATCATTTAAACCTATGGTTGTTCGTGAAAGTCCAGATCCCAACAATGGTAGAATTACAGGATACCCTTGTGCATTCTGATTACAGAATTCTATTAATTCTTGTACAGCAAGTGCAAAATCTGCCTTTGAAGTCTGGGCATTCAAATGTTCATCAAAATAACTAAGGCCTAGTAAATAATAAGATAGATTGTCATCAATCTGCAAATTCACAGTTGTACCTACATTGTATCTTTTCCTGTTTCCTTCTGGCTTTATTTCAACGGTTAAATCTTCGTAAGCTGTATCTCTTCTTAGAATATCACTAATTGTACGATTTAAACTATCTGGCGTAAACTTTTGGCTATCATACAATTTCTGGAACACCTGGCCATGCTGTGTGTTATGTGATACAAGATGGTCATCAACAATTGTGTCAAAGCAACGGTTAACAGAAACCACAATTGCTCGTTTACCATTGTAGCCTTTTTCTACGATATCTGGAGAGTACATATCACCATACTTTACATATACGCTATTCCTTGTTGACGACTCACCTAAACATACTTCATTAGAGTGAAGCACTTTCCAACAGGCTGCGATTGCTGATATGATAAAAACAGCCAATAGAACCAAGATGCCTATCAACAACTTACATACAAAAGAAGCATCATCTTGAAAAACTCCATTCAATGGTTCAAAGAGAGAAACAAATCCCCACAAAGTAAATACAACGCCAGTATAGGTACAAGCTAATTTGAATATAGCAGACTTGTTAATCCACAACCTACTAAAAAAACTATTAATTGATTTTTTAATACTCATATGAAATACTATTTTATATTTAATCATTCAATATTCTAATTCCTGCTAATGAGCCATAAAGTTCATCTAAACCAGACGTTCCTTTACCTCTCATCTCTTTTAAATTCTCACAGGTTAATTTCTTAAATCCCGTTAGGTCAACCCTATGAGTCATCAACAATTTGTCTAAAGAATCCGATAATATTGACTTTTTTAAGACAGAAAAATACTTAACTTCTCGTCTGACTAAACGGGATGGCAGCAATGACATCATTTTGTTCTCCTCATAAATCCAAGGTGACAATGTCTTCGCCGTTGATGTCTTTCGCAAACTTGGCAAATGGATGGAATGCCCGCTATTTATAAAGATACAGCACTCCGCATTATTTATTATATCCATTATCGCCATACTCAACATAGCATGTACGTGCGATGTTGAATAATTTCTTCTACTATAATTATATCTTCCGTCCTTTTGTTTGCAATAAAGGTCATCAATATCTTTTAATAGACTATCTGCACTACCCCACACGTAGTAGTCAAGAAAAACTCGTAAGCCACACTTTGGCTCAAGCCATGAAGCAAGAAATATTGCATCATCCGTATCGTCATGGGAATAGGAAATAAACACATCATAATCCCCATCTTCTCCTGTAGGAAAAATGTAGTTCTTAAGAGCATTACCATCTATCACATTTTCGGCAGAAGTAGATCCTTTCACAAGTGCTTTCAAATTGGGACGGATCGTCTTCCTCACCTCATCTATATTAATGGATTCGATTCCATATATTGGTCGAGATTCGGAAAACGTCTTCAGTCGATGAATTTCAGAGATGTCTAAATTAAACTTTGCATACATTGCCCCAAATATTAGTTTTTATAGTAGTAAACTCCGTTTTCTGTTTTCTTTTGAATTATTAAATCTGGATCGTTAAGAGCGAAAGTAATTTGTTTCTTATTCATTGGCACATGAAGTGTTGGTACTTTATGCATGTTATCTCGGAACATAGGTAGCTTATTCCATAGAGCTTTTACGTTATCTTTAAGCCCGTTACCGTCGACTATAGAGGTATTGTAATTGTAATCAGGATATACAACTATCACAGGTAATCCTAATACATTAATTCCGTAATCAATTTCTTCTCTGAGAGCTCTGCTATTACGAGTGTTCTCGCTTAGGAACAGAATAATGTTCTTCGAGTTTCTCAATCTTTGGCGCAATCTCGGCTTTAGTGTAAGATCCCAATCACTGTTATCCCTTACATTATAAGTTGTGTCATGGGCATCAAGAAAGGGGAAAGAATTATCTTTGCCCTTCCATGCTCTCAACATATTGTAATAAACAAAGTCTTTAGCCGAGTAAGCCCCCAAATTCGTTTCAGAGAAAGGTTCCGAAACATAAAATGCGGAATAATTTCTATTTGCCATGATATCTCTTATGAATGTTACTTTTTATTGATTTTTATTCATCACACTCTCAGCCAACAGATACACTCGTGTTCCGAGCGTCTGAGGCCAACGGTCATTTGGATTCTTGTCCAATGCCCTTGCTCGCTCTATAGCCTCCTCGACATGAGTAATCAGCATTTGAGCATCGTATGCCGCCTCGTGGTAAGAACCCATTTCTTGACGCAATCGCATCTTTAGATATGGGTCTGTCCTCCTCGAAGTTCGACGATTCTCCAACCATTGTTGTTGCTCTTCGGGAGACAATGAAGTGGCATCTACTAAATGCAACAGCAACCAAAGTTCGATGCACGGATTACTCAAAGCCATGTGCATGTATTCATCTTGCGCACATTCCGTAGCTACACGAGATAGCATTGCCTCTGTCCAACGGTCTTTGTCAATGACAAGCCAGAGTTCATCGTCGGCTTCCAAAGCATATTGTTCCTTGTAGTCGTTCAACTGCTTCAAGACGTGTTCCGGACTGGAGTTGTTCTGCTCGGCTTCACTTCGTTCCAAGATATGCACATGCACACGAGGATTGGTATATTCCTTGGCTAATGCCTTGAAATATATCCGCTCGGTGTCTTTGCCCTCAGAGGCTATGACTATCAGGCGGGCGTCTCGAAATGCTTCGCGACGTTCACGCATCAAACTATTCCTACTTCGCATCGTCCCAATGAATATTATTCAGTTCGCCAAAGAACGGAATCGCTCCATAGCGACCATTCAGATAACCTTTCTGCACATTTTCCCTCGGCTTATACTCGCAGAGTGAAGACAAATGGCTTTCTCCTTTCTTGTCTTTTTCTACAAACCAGACTTCATCCTGACGGATAGGGGCGGTAGAAAGAAGATTGGACTCGTGTGTAGTGCATATTAGCTGCATTTGCGAATCGCTTTTAAGCAGGCTGTTGTACATCTCCAATAATTTCAATGTCAACATTGGATGCAAACTCCTATCGACCTCGTCAATCACATAGACCGCATCATTTGCACGCATATCTATAAGCATTGGAATGAAGTCGAACAAACGTGACGTTCCATCAGATTCTTCGAACATTTCGAATATATAGTCCGAGTTGCTGTCTTCCTTCTTGTGGATGGTTTTCAGCTCATGCCACTTCAGATTCTTCGACTTATCTTTTTCTGCAAAGATGAAGCGGTTCTCATTGTGAATCACCACACCTGTTTCGGAGCCTTTGCCTTCAAGACTTTCCTCAATCTTTTGACGGATTTCGTCGGGAATGCCCAATTCTTCAGGTTTAGACTCTACGCGACGAAGGTCTGAGATACCTGTTCCAAAATAATTTAGCAGTTCGCGCATAATAGTTCTGAACTGAGTGTCGTTCACAACTCGGAATGGGAAATCCGTTCTATGAGTATTGGGGAAGATGATGTTTAGATTCTCAAACCATTTACGAGCAGACTTAATCGTATCTATTCCCTTTCCGTTACGCTTGATATACTCACTTAAGAAAGTACCCTTGGTAGGAGTGCCATCAATCAGGAACTTCAAGAATTGTCCATCCTCATCTTTTAGGAACTGAGGTGCAATAGTATTATCCCAACTGTCACCATTACGTTTACGCTCAAAGATCATGGTGTCATTGCGGCTGCCAGTCTTATATAGCCATTCCTCAAGCAAACCGCCTTTAGAGAAAGCTATTCCGTAAGCAAAGAACTGGTTGTCTGCCTTAAACTCCAATTCGATACTCGAACGCTCTTGGGGTTCATCCGTCATCTTGAAGTAATTATATTTGAGGTTGCTCCAACCATTCAAGGCAAACTCCTTGATAATAGCCAAACATTTTATGATGTTTGACTTTCCGGAAGCATTGGCACCATAAATCAATCCCATACGGAGCACGGATATATCATCCCGTTTCTCCGCACGTGACACTTGCAACGGCAATTGGTCGCTCTTGCTGGCTGTGAACAAGATACGTGTTTCCTCGTTAAACGAGTAAATGTTTTCAAATTTGGCTGACAATAACATAATGACGTCTGATATTTCGTGAAATTTCGTTGCAAAGATAACAAATTGTTTCAGAACTCCGACAATTGTCTGCGTTAAATATGTATAAATACGACAAAAATTACGTTATTCATTGTTATTTTGTCGGTTATTGGCACAATTTTGTCATAAATTCGACTCTGGCTTAATATTTGCATGGGTAATATAAAGCGCTATGACATGTTTGTCAAAACTGGGCGCAGAAAGGAGGTGTAACAGATGGGCAAGAACCAACATGTTGTTCCTGCTGGAGATAAGTGGGGCATTAAGGGCGAAGGCAATTCAAGACTGACTTCAACATTTGATAGGCAGTCCGATGCAATTGCTGCCGCTCGTCAAATTTCCAAGAACCAGCATTCCGAACTATTTATTCACGGTCGTAATGGACAGATTCGAGAAAGAGACTCTCATGGCAAGGAACCATTTCCTCCAAGAGGATAAGTCTTTCAGCATTCTCTCCGTTTAGAGAAGAGCCCTAATACCACAGGGGCAGGTTGTGGTAGAGTAAAGATGTGCCATGGCGAAATTCGCTGTGGCTTTTTCTTTTTAGTCGAATCAGATATAACGATTTTTTTGCCATCTACAATTGGCATTTTTTGTTTCCAGCACTATTTAATAAAGTTAAAAACGTTAAATCTTCCCATTTCTGACTCTTCATAGAATCCACGCAATCACTTTTCTACCGTTTAATATGTAAATAATTGATAGTAAAAGACTTGCAAATAAAAAGACTAACTTCAATTGTAGTTGATGGTGATAATTATAAATATGATTCTCGCGACAACTGCAATGCAATAATCGAAAGTGAGTCTAATACTCTTATTACTGGTTGCAAGAATACCGTCATCCCCAACTCGGTGATGACGATTGGCAGCGGAGCCTTCTCTGGTTGCACCGGCTTGACTTCGGTGACCATTCCCAACTCGGTGACTTCGATTGACTACCTTGCATTTGGTGAGAGTGGCTTAAAAACACTAATTATAGATGATGGAGAGCAAATATTAGAAATGATCACGTATGTTAATTATTATGATGCAAATCCATTTCGTAATTGCTTAATAGAAACACTCTATTTGGGCAGGACACTTACATGGGAAGGTGCGCACTCTCCATCTAGAGATAAAACATCTTTGGTTAATCTGAACTTAAGTAATTCGGTGACTTCGATTGGTAATAGTGCCTTCTCTGGTTGCAGTGGCTTGACCTCGGCGACCATCCCCAACTCGATGACTTCTATTGGCAACAGCGCCTTCTCTGGTTGCACTGGCTTGATCTCGGTTGAAATCCCCAACTCGGTGACGACGATTGGCGAAAGTGCCTTCTCTGCTTGCACCGGCTTGACTTCGGTGACTATCCCCAACTCGGTGACTTCGGTTGGCGCCTCAGCCTTCTCTGGTTGCACCGGCTTGACTTCGGTGACCATCCCTAACTCGGTGACTTCGATTGAAGATTTTACCTTTCAAAATTGCACCGGCTTGACCTCGGTAGAAATCCCAAACTCGGTGACAAAGATTGGCCAAAGTGCATTCTCTGCTTGCACAGGGTTAAATTCGGTGACAATTGGTAGCTCAGTCATTTCGTTTAGAAGGGCAGCATTCTATGGTTGTACCGCCTTGAAATCAATATATTCAAAAATCCAGAATCCTGAAAATGTGACTTATAGTGAAACCACTAACGCTAACACCAAGATATTTGGAGGCGTCAGCTTTAATTACTGCAAACTCTATGTTCCAGTAGGCACACTTGAGTCATATCAATTTACTTATCCTTGGAATCAGTTCCTGAATATAATCGAAGAAGGTGGTGGCGGTGGCGGAACCACTCCAGTTTATGGAGATGTCAACGGTGATGGAGTAGTAACTTCAGCCGACGTCACAGCAATCTACGACATCTTGTTGGGAAATAATTAAGGTGAAACACACAATCAATAAAAGCTCTAAAATAAGTACTGCGGTCATTTATAGTGCCGCAGTATTTGTTTTTTGCCAATTGTTGTAGTTTAATTTGAGATAACGTGGCTTTCTTACAGGTTAAAGTAGTTCGAGCGGTCGAGGTTGCGGTAGGCGATGGCTTCCATGATGTGGGGGGAGCGGACGGTGACGCTGCCGTCAAGGTCGGCGATGGTGCGGGCCACCTTGAGGATGCGGTCGTAGGCGCGAGCGCTCATGTTCATGCTGGTGATGGCCTGGCGCAGCTGGGCCATGCCCTCGGCGTCGGGCTCGGCGTATTTGTGCAGCAGGGCTGTGGTCATCTGGACGTTGCAGTGCACTCCTGGGTGGTTCTTGAAGCGGAGGCTCTGGATGGCGCGCGCCTTGATAACGCGCTCGCGGATTGCGGCGCTTGGTTCGCCCGGTGCTTTGCTCGACATCTGGTCGAAGTTCACGGGCTGCACCTCCACTTGCAGGTCGATTCTATCCAACAACGGGCCCGAAATCTTGCCCATGTAGTTGTGGCGCTGGTGCGGCGTGCAGATGCACTGCTTGGTGGGGTGGCCGAAGTACCCGCAGGGACACGGGTTCATACTCGCCACGAGCATGAAGCTGGACGGATAGTCGATGCTGTACTTGGCGCGTGAAATCGAGATGTGGCGGTCCTCCAGCGGCTGACGCATCACCTCGAGCACGCTGCGGTTAAATTCGGGTAACTCATCGAGAAAGAGCACGCCGTTGTGAGCCAGACTTATTTCGCCCGGCTGAGGATTGGACCCGCCACCCACGAGGGCCACGGCACAAATACACGATTATGTGGTGGGATAAATTGTGTTTTTATTGTGGAAAACCAATTTTAAAACTCAGCCAAATTCAACAAAAAATCTTCGTTTTCGCTGAGTTTTGAAGTCAGTGATGGCCGTTTTTTCTTAAAAACAAAATATATATTGTATATATAAAATATATTATATATCTTTGCAGTGCAATAATTAAACAAAGACGATATGGAAACGATTATTAAACGGAAAAACATTGACCTGCCTGTTAAAGTGCTCCAGAAACTTTCGCTGATGGCTGTAGCTCAGGGCCGTAGCCTGAAAGCCTATATTGAGCAGATTCTGATAAATAAAGCCAATAGCATATCAATCGAAGTGCATGAGAACCCATCGCCCTCGGGTGATGAGTGGTTTGAAAACGCCGACAACATGGAATCTGTCAACCGTGGCATCCAGGAAATGAAAGAAGGGCAAGGCAGAGCTTACACAATGGATGAGATAAGAAAAAGCTTAGGCGTATGAGATACAAACTGATTCTCATGCCTGAGGCAGAGCGCCATCTTCAAGAATGGCGTAAATCTGGCCAAAAGAAAACGCTACTTAAGATTGCCGCTTTGCTCGAAGAACTTTGCGAGCACCCCACTACCGGCACAGGAAAGGTCGAACAGCTAAAAGGTGACCTTGAAGGCTTCTGGAGCCGAAGAATAAACAAGGATTCACGACTAATCTACAAAATTGAGGAAGAAATCATCACCGTCTTTGTCGTCTCACTAAAGGGTCACTACGGTGATAAATGACATGGTTTTTTAGCAAATTATACTGTTGCCAAATAAGCACGAAATTTTTTGCTTATTTGGCAATCGCCATATATACAACTGATTATCAGCGTTGTATTTTTGAAATTTAAGAAAGAAGCATAAAATGTTTACTACAGGTTAAAGTGTTTGGAGCGGTCGGGGTTGCGGCATGGTTGATGGCTTGCGTGTTGTGGGGCGTGGAAAATACTTTATACTTTCAATTTAATAAATCTATGATTCTATCTAACTGTGATTTTATATCCTTAAATTCTTTTGATAGGTCTAACGTTCGTGCCATAATTCTGATGCCATTTTTTTGAGTTATATCAAGATTTGGTTCAATCTCACCATCTACTTTAGCATACAACAACATACCCATAACGTCTCCTGAATAGTCAATGGCAGCACTAGTTACGTAAGTATGAATTTGATAAAGATGACTATTACGTATTTGTGATTGTCCATAATGCTCTAAAGTCATACTTCGATAATATTTTGTGTCAATAATTATCTTCTTATTGCCATTAGTCAAAGTTATATCAGAATGCATTTGAGGAAGAAAAGAATCGTTAATAGTTTTTTCTCTGTCTAGCTCCCAATCCACATAACAGGACTCTGCTTTTAATTCAGGATGATGACGCTTGTAGTATTCCAGCACAAACTTTTCATATAGACGCGACATGTGATCATCAGAAAACGTAGAAAGACGATAAGGGCCTTTGTCTGTTGTTAATAACATACCATCAATAACAAAATAACAAACATTAATCAACATTCTATATGTTCTATTATTTCGTTGAAAACGGAGTGTATTCCATCTTATTGATTTGGGCTGAACTGTAGAAACATCGTCAAAGAAGGGCAATATCGAACGTAATTCATTTCTTCTTTCTTGTTTCACTGCTTGAGATTCCACAAGAAGTGAAATAGTTGACTTTATTATTTGGTTATAAATATTGTTTTCGGTTAACTCATCAAATTCACACGCCAGTAATGATTCCTTATTAATTCGATGTTTAAGGGTATGAATAAGATTAATTTTTCCCCTAAGAATAGGAAGCGAATCTTTGTGTTCGATGTATTCTCGGAATAACCCCTGTTTTATTTGAGCAGAGATGCCCTTAAAGAGGATTTCAGCTAACAAATCTTGTACATTTTCGAAATCTTCCTTATCAATAATATCTTCGTAGTTATTCTTTCTTAAATCTTGGAATGCATAAGAAAGCATATAGAAGATGTTTTTTATTAATATGCCTTTATCATTTGTCATTCAAATAAGCTTAAAAACTTTTTACTCCATCTTTCTACCTTATCTTGATTATCAAACCAATATTCTTGTAACATTGGTAATATGTCATATTTAACAATTTCCTCAAGAAGTTCTTTGGTACAGTCTTTTTGTTCTATCCCACATAGGTAGCTATGACCTATTTTAAAACCTTTACCAAGAGAATTGTCGTCAGAAATATCTAAATTCAGTTCTTTTATAAGGTTTACAATTCTATCGAATAATGTTGATTTTAAGCCTTTTTGGTAATTTTTAAAACCGTCGGAGTCAAAACCTGGCTCCATTTCAATAAAACTGAATCGACGTCTCAAAGCATAATCTATCATAGCTAGAGAACGATCGGCAGTATTCATCATGCCAATTATATAAAGATTTTGTGGCACCACAAACCGTTCTTCTTTATATGGCATAGAAGCATAAGTACCTCTATAGTCTTTTTCAATAAGCATCAATAACTCCCCAAATATTTTACTTAGATTGCCTCGATTAATTTCATCTATAATAAAGAAATATTTGCCTTGTGGATCATTCTGAGCTTTGCGACAGAAACGATAGAACACACCTTCTTTAAGTACAAAATCAGAACCTTCGGGCTTATATCCCATAATAAAATCTTCATAAGAGTAATTTTGATGAAATTGAATGAATGAAATTCTATCATCGTTTACCTCTCCAAGCAATGAATAGGCTAATCGTTTTGCACAAAAAGTCTTGCCTACTCCAGGAGCTCCTTGTAAAATGACATTTTGTTTCCTTAGCAACAAATGTTTTATTTGGTTCAGTCTTGTTTGAGATATATATACCTCCGATAAGAAGTCCTTATCGCTATATGATGAATACTCTTTTTGCCTATCTTCTTCAGGATTAGCTTCATCAATTTGATACATTAATGTATCGTATTCCTCTTTTGTCAACTTAAAGAAAGACCCTTGTTGATTTTTAAGATATTCCATATTTTCCAATTCAGGCAACCCCTTTATCTCATCAAAATCAATGAAATTAAGCAGGGTTTTTGTTAGCCTTATTGGTAAGCATTTTCCATCATTTTTTGACTCAACTTCTGCCAAGCATTTAATTTGCTTTGTCGGAGTTGTCTCATAGCATATCACAGGGTCTCCTTGATTTGCATCAAGGAAATTCTTAAAAATTCGCCTCTTGTTGCCTTTGTCATTATACAAAGAATATTCTTGCAACCCCCCATTTGGCCATTCTGATAAACTCCAAACTCTAGGATTGGCTGTAATAAACCAATACTGACGTTCTGGAATATGATTATCTATATCCTTATGCCTTTTATTCTCGTCTGGCTCTTTAAACAACGCATTTAAATTTGTTATATAATCAGTATATCTGGTTATATCAGTTAGTGTTTTCATGGGATGCATATTAACACTTTCCCACTCACCTTTATGTGTCCAATCTATTTTGCGAATATTCGGTTGTTCTCCTCTTGATTCTTCATAAATATAATCAGAAGTAACAATTCCTCTTCCTACGATTAAACTTCTTCCTTTTTTAGCAAAAACAATATCACCTGGCTTCATAGTATGTGCAAAGTTGTAAAGCATTAAAGCTTCTTGCTTGTGAGAAGAGTTGTTACCAAAAACATCTTTCAATTTCTTGGCAATGGAGTCCTTGTCATGAAAACTATTAAGATTTCCTGCTTCTTTCCAACCAATGCCCATTATTCCCTGGTTATAATAATCTTCCCAAAATCCCGCATTTGTGCCTGGAGAATATATCCAATAAGCTATAGAATCTTTGTTTTTTTTCTTGTTTATCTTATTATCTAAAGTGTCATCTTTGGCATCGCTTAATTGCATCCAAGCATTATAAGAAAACTCTGCAAAATTGGATTCTTTAATTTCTCCTGATTGCATTTTATTTTTAAGTTCGGTCATCACCCTATCATATTCATTATAGGGCAAGAATTTCGTATTATCATAAGTTATTCCGATAGATTTTAGATATCTATAATTTGTACTGTCAAGTCCTAAATACTTGTCTGGACGAATCCAAAATAGTCCCATTGTAATATTGTACTTCACAAGAAATTGATTCATCAAAGCATTATAGGGTTGTTCTATGTTTTCATTATTTACTGCAGCTTCAAATAACTTCCAAAACCGCTCTATATCACCATCTTTACGGTTTTCTTTGAATGCCATAAAGTTTGTTCTTTGTGTGTTCATGACAGGTATAGCATCAAAGTCTTCAGGAACTGAGACTGAGATATCTAAATATTCTTTGAATTTCTGACATATAATGATTCTTTTTTCAACTGTTATGCCTCGATTAAAAATCGCATATGTTGTAAATGGGTCAATATCATCAACTTTTGTTCCTTGAGAATCATCTTTCAAATGATTAATATATCCTTGCAGATTATCATAAATCCAATCCACAAGAGGTTTTCTGTTATATCTAAACCGTAAAAGTTTCTTTGACAGTTCTTTATAAAAAGGAATCCAAGTAAAACTCATATTAAATGATTGTTTTAAAAATGAGAATAAGTATTTTTGTGTCCTAAATGAGATGCAATTATTTACAAATTGAAGTAGTTGCTGCGGTCGAGGTTGCGGTAGGCGATGGCTTCCATGATGTGGGGGGAGCGGACGGTGACGCTGCCGTCGAGGTCGGCGATGGTGCGGGCAACTTTGAGGATGCGGTCGTAGGCGCGGGCGCTCATGTTCATGCTGGTGATGGCCTGGCGCAGCTGGGCCATGCCCTCAGCGTCGGGCTCGGCGAACTGGTGCAGCAGCGACGGGGCCATCTGGGCATTACAGTGCACGCCGGGGTGGTTCTTGAAGCGCAGGCTCTGGATGGCGCGCGCCTTGATAACGCGCTCGCGGATTGCGGCGCTTGGCTCGCCCGGTGCTTTGCTCGACATCTGGTCGAAGTTCACGGGCTGCACCTCCACTTGCAGGTCGATTCTATCCAATAGTGGGCCCGAAATCTTGCCCATGTAGTTGTGGCGCTGGTGGGGAGTGCAGATGCACTGCTTGGTGGGGTGGCCGTAGTAGCCACACGGGCACGGATTCATACTCGCCACGAGCATGAAGCTGGCCGGATAGTCGATGCTGTACTTGGCGCGTGAAATCGAGATGTGGCGGTCCTCCAGCGGCTGACGCATCACCTCGAGCACGCTGCGGTTAAATTCGGGTAACTCATCGAGAAAGAGCACGCCGTTGTGAGCCAGGCTTATTTCGCCCGGCTGAGGATTGGACCCGCCACCCACGAGGGCCACGGGCGAAATGGTGTGATGAGGCGCGCGGAACGGGCGCGTGGAAATGAGCGTGGTACCGCCCGGCAACTTGCCGGCCACGCTGTGGATTTTCGTGGTTTCGAGGGCTTCGCCCAGGGTGAGCGGCGGCAGGATGGAAGGCAGTCGCTTGGCCATCATACTCTTGCCGCTGCCGGGACTGCCCACAAGCAGAATATTGTGACCGCCCGCACAAGCTACCTCAAAGGCCCGCTTGACATTCTCCTGGCCCTTGACCTCGCTGAAGTCGTAAGCGAAGTCGCTCTGCGAGGCGGCAAAGCGGGCGCGCGTGTCGACCTCGGTAGCCTCGAGCCGCTCGGTGCCCAGCAAGAAATTTGTCACTTGCTTGATGTGGTCCACGCCGTAGACCTTGAGATTATTGACCACGGCAGCCTCGAGGGCGTTCTCCTTGGGCAGGATAAAGCCGTCGAGCTTGAGTTCGCGAGCCAAGATGGCCATGGGGAGAGCCCCCTTGATGGGCCTCACGGCGCCATCGAGTGAAAGCTCTCCCATGATCATATAGCGTTGGAGTTTGTCATCGGGCAGCTCGCCGCGTGAGGCGAGAATGCTGATAGCAATGGGCAGGTCGTAGTAGGAGCCCTCCTTCTTGATGTCGGCCGGCGACAGATTGATGACCACGTTGCGTTTGGGATACTGATACCCGGTCTGCAAAATGGCGCACCTCACTCGCTCGGCGCTCTCCTTGACGGCGGTGTCGGGCAAGCCCACCATGGAGTAGCCGATGCCTCGTTCCACCGCCACTTCGATAGTGACAAGAATGGCATCGATACCCTGGACTGCCGCCGCAAAGGTCTTAGTGAGCATGGGAGAGCAAGTTTTTAAGTGCTAAGTGTGAAGTGTTAAGAACCGATTGGCTGGGTCTCAGGTCGTGAGCGCTAAAGAAGAGAGGCTCGCACTACACTCTTAGCACTTATCAACTATTACCATGCGAACATGGGATAGTCCTTCATCATCTCGTTCACCTTGCCGCGAACCATGGCGATGACGCGCTCGTCTTCGGGGGCTTGCAGCACGGTGTCGATAAGCTCGACGATTTCGCCCATCATCGGCTCCTTGGCGCCACGCGTGGTGATGGCGGGCGTTCCCAGGCGGATACCCGAGGTCTGGAATGCCGAACGGTCGTCGAAGGGCACCATGTTCTTGTTCACCGTGATGTCGGCCGCCACCAGCGCGTTCTCGGCCACCTTGCCGGTGAGGTCGGGATACTTGCCGCGCAGGTCGAGCAGGATGCAGTGGTTGTCGGTGCCGCCGCTGGCCAGCTTGTAGCCCTTGTCGATGAGAGCCTGAGCCATGGCGCGGGCGTTGGCGCGCACTTGCTCTTGATACTGCTTGAACGAGGGTTGCAGCGCCTCGCCAAAGGCCACAGCCTTAGCAGCGATAACGTGCTCGAGCGGGCCGCCCTGCACACCGGGGAACACGGCGCTGTCGAGCAACGACGACATCTTGCGGATGACGCCTTTCTTCGTAGCCTTGCCCCACGGGTTGTCGAAGTCCTTACCCATCAGGATGATACCACCGCGCGGGCCGCGCAGTGTCTTGTGGGTGGTGCTGGTGACGATGTGGGCATATTTGAGCGGGTTGTTCAACAAGCCGGCCGCAATAAGGCCTGCAGGATGAGCCATGTCAATCATGAGGATGGCGCCCACCTTGTCGGCAATGGCACGCATGCGCTCATAGTCCCACTCACGGCAGTAAGCGCTGGCGCCGCCCACGATGAGCTTGGGACGCTCGCGCAGTGCCACCTCTTCCATCATGTCGTAGTCGACAAGGTTGGTGTCGGGTGTCACGTTATATTCACACTGCTGGAACACGAGGCCCGAGAAGTTCACAGGGCTACCATGCGACAGGTGACCACCGTGGGCCAGGTTCAGGCCCATGAACTTGTCGCCGGGTTTCATCACGGCCATGAACACGGCCATGTTGGCCTGCGCGCCGCTGTGGGGCTGCACGTTGGCATATTCGGCGCCAAACAATTGCTTGATGCGCTCGATGGCCAGAGTTTCCACCTCGTCGACCACCTGGCAACCGCCATAGTAGCGGTGGCCGGGATAGCCCTCGGCATATTTGTTGGTCAGGCAGCTGCCCATGGCGCGCATTACCTGTTCACTCACAAAGTTCTCGCTGGCAATCAGTTCGATGCCGCGATGCTGGCGTTGATGTTCACGCTCAATAAGTCCAAAAAGGGTTTCGTCTTGAATCATGTTAATGGATAGGTTGATAAATAGGTTTGTTTACAATAAATGCAAAGGTACTGCTTTTTCCCCAATCCCCACCCTTTTTCCCGGGAAAATCTTAGCATTATTTCATTTTTCCCGCCGCGAGCCCCTCTGTTCCCCCCTTCACCACCGGGTGAAAAATATTGTTGTCCGCCAAAAAAAGATTGGAGCGGACAACAATAATTAGCCGTTTATGATTATCTCTACCGCTACTGTAGCAACAAGTTGTAGAGGGCCGTCACGTCGGCGCCGCTCACCACACCGTCGCCGTTCACGTCGCCGTTGCCGGCGGCCTCGGCGCCGTTGAGCAGCACGTTGTAGAGCGCCGTCACGTCGGCACCGCTCACCACCTCGTCACCGTTCACGTCACCCGGCTCGTTGTAGATTGAGCGAATAAAGCCGTTCATATCGTAAACGCCGCCATTAACGAATGGGAAATCGGCTGTTTGGTTACCCACATTGTTGTTGAAGATGATACCTGTGGGTACGTCTTCTCCCACATATCCTCCATACCACATCCAAGTAACTCCGTATTCGGAGGCCTCTACCCGGTCACATTTCGTACCCGGCCAAGTTCCGGAATATGTTTTATTACCGAGGTCCTTGTTCCATGTATAGCAATTAACCGGATCCCACCAATATGGGTTTGTAAAGAAGGCACAAAGTATTTTGGATGTACTTCCTTGACCGTTAGTGGCCACGACTTTAAAATTCTTCCATTGGTTAAAGAATTTATAGATACTTACACACTCCGGAAGGACATTAAGTTCAACTTTAGAGAGATCTACTCCCTCCCACACGTTGTATCCAAGTTTTGCCGGTATTACGCCCAAAGCCGTGATTTTTCTAAGTCCTGTGCAGTTCGTAAAGGCTTGAGAATCGATAAATTCGAGCGATTGTGGAAACGTAAGTTCAGTCAAGTTTTGGAATCCCCAAAAAGCGAGAAATCCAATAGTTTTAACCGAAGCGGGTATGAAAGAGCTGTTGCAACCTTGAATGAGGGTGTTACTGGCGGTTTCGATTATGGCATTGCAATTGTCTCGAGAGTCGTAATATTTATTGCCACTCTCAACTGTTATTGAAACCAAACCGGAATCACGAAAAGGAGCCGTACCGATAGACGTCACGGAGGCAGGTATATTAATGCCGGTGAGGCCGGAACATCCATCGAATGCAGCATAGCCGATAGAGGACAGTTCTCTGCCAAAAGTAATCTTCGTTAATCCGGAACACCCCATGAACGCATAATTTCCAATTTCAGTGAGCGAATTGGGCAATGTTACACTTGTCAGGCCTTCGCAATTATAGAACGCGTTGCGGCCAATCTTGGTCACTGAACTTGGGATAACGGAGTTATTACAACCCTGAATGAGCGTGTTACTGGCGGTTTCAATTATTGCATTACAATTGTTGCGAGAATCGTAATTACTGTTACCGCTTTCCACTGAAATTGACTCCAACCCGGAACAGCCCCCGAAAGCGAAATCGCCAAGACTGGAAACAGAGCCGGGTAAAGTGATGCCCGTCAATGAGGAACAATTAGAAAATGCACCTACACCAATTGTCGTAACGGAATTGGGAATAGTCACGCTTGTCAAGCCGATGCAAGAGCTGAAAGCCTCGCTGCCGATAGCGGTTATCGAGCTTGGAATGGTTGAGTTTTTGCAACCTGCTCTCAAGGTATTGGTAGCGGTTTCTATAACCGCGTTGCAATTGCCGCGTGAATCATAAACCGGGTTTCCGCTCTCAACTATAATTGATGCCAAGTCGGTACAATTGTTAAAAACGCCATCACCTATTGATGCGACAGAGTTGGGAATTGTCATGCCCGTCATGCCGCTGCACCCCCAGAACGCACCGTAGCCGATGGAAGTGATGGTGCCCGGTAATGTCACACCGGTTAATTCACCACAACCTCTGAATGCTCTATCGGCGATGGCAGTGACCGTGTAGGTTTTCCCACCATATTGAACTGTTGGAGAAATCACCCGATTGCCGCTTAGATTACTGTATCCCCCCGAGGCGTTTTCGCTTGTAACGCTTACGCTCGTTTCGTCAGCATTGATGTCATAGCACAAGCCATCGGCCATGAAGTCGTAGGCGCCGGCGGGCAGGGTAGCCAGCAAGGCCAAGATAAGCGAAATTAATTTGAACGAAAAAGATTTCATTGTAGTATGTCTGATTATTTAGTATAAAACATTTTCTCCGGTTTCGGGTGATTGGAGCTTGTGCATCTCCCGAAGTGGCGGTGGATTGGGGCGGCACAAAGAAAGCGTTGAGACTTGTCCGGTTATTCATTCAAGGGCATCGCCAAACGCCTCAGTAGAAATAAACAGTGTCCCCCACGCGATGCCGATATACCGTTCCCGCCTACGGGGGATATTTGTATAGGCACTCACATGAGCGTCTTTTAACCGTTTATCCTTCTACTTGTTGAAATTGGTGATTTCTTGAATGAGGATAACGCAAAACGCTTCCAATATGTCCTTCCGGGGGCCGCCGCCGCAGCCCCATCCCGGAATTGCCACAAAATTAAAGAATAAATTTACAATATGCAACTTTTTTCCACCTCTTTTCAAGACAACCACACCAAAATGAAACTTAAAAATGCGAATTTTACGAATTGTTTTTAAAGCGAATTGGGCGAATGGGGCGAATTTTTGGGACACCTGCAAAAAAATGTGTGGTGTGAAAAAAAAGGTAAATAAAATTCGTGAAATTTGCGAAATTCGCATTAAAAACTATCTCATAAGCGAACAAAAAACGTAATAATTAACAATGAATCCTCGCGCAAAAAGCCTCACCGATATCACCGCGCTAATTTTGATGCGGTTGCCGTGACCTTTTTTTAATCGACTGAAATGGTTACCGGTGGGTGGAAGGGTGTGCGTTAAAAAAACACAACGGACTTGATGGAATGGAAAATTGATTTATCTTTGCGGCGAAGTTTACAACTTAACACTTAACTGACACTTCACACTTAACACTTTAAAAGTTCTATGGCTAACGACGTGACATTGTGGAACAAGGTGGTGAGCGCGGCGCTGCGGCTACCGGGGGTAGCTGTCGACCGCGACAAGTTTCTGCGCGACGAGCTCGGGAAGTATTTCCCCGAGCAAGTGGTAGACTATGTGATAGCGCGAGGGACGCCCGGCGTGATTCCCACACCGTTTCTCGACAAGCTGGCGGCAGCCTGCATCAAGTCGCACACCAAGAAGGCCACCCTGCTCTCGGCAGCGATGGGCATTCCCGGGGGTCTTGCCGCGTTAGGCACAGTTCCCGGCGACATCGCTCAGTTCTATTTCCACGTACTGGTTATGGCGCAAAAGCTGGCCTACCTCTACGGCTACCCCACCCTGCTCGACGAGGACGGGCACTTGAGCCCGGGCGCGGTGCATGTGCTCACCATCTTTGTGGGCGTGATGACCGGCGTGGGCGTGGCCACAAAGGCATTGCAGGAGTTGGGCGAGATACTTCAAAGACAAATTCTCAAGAAGGTGCCCGAATACGCGCTCACTAACGGCATTCTCTACCCCGTAGTGCGCAGGATTGCCGCCATGATAGGCTCCACGCTCTCGAAGGGTGCTGTCTCGAAGGGCATCAGCAAGGCCATTCCACTGGTGAGCGGCATGATATCGGGCGCGCTCACTTACCGCACGTTCAAGCCCCAGGCACAACGCCTGTGCCGTCACCTGCGCAACAACATGCTGTTGCCGCCTCACGCTACCGGCACACCCCCGCCCCCGCCGCCCGCCACGACACCCGGCCCCACTCCGCCCGTGCCACCTCCCCAGGACGTGGACTGCGAAGTGATGTAGCTGCGAACGTCAGCGCGCGGTGATGCGAATGGCGGCACCGCCACTGCGAGCGAGCCGCAGGGTAAGTGTTGACGATGACGTGACCTCGACTTGGCGGATAGCCATCGACATGGGATTCGACTGATAGTCGGCATCGGGACCGTCCTCGTAGATCATCGCCACATATTTCTTGCCCGGCTCGAGGAACGACAGGGGTACCTCGAGAGTGCGCGCCGTCGCGTCGGTGTGGCTGCCGATAAACCAGCTGCCGCTACCGTCGCGCGCCTCGCGTGCCACGGTGATAAATTTCCCCACCTCGCCATTGGGCACAAGTGTCTTGCGCCAGGTGGTGGGACACGACTCGATGAACGAGAGCGCGGGGTGGTTCTCGTAGTTCTCGATAGCGTCGGCCGCCATTTGCAACGGACTGTAAAGTACCACAAACTCGGCAAGCTGCTTGGCGATGGTGCTTTGCGGGCGCGTGCCGGGCACCACCTCGTCGCCATAGTTGAAGATAGCCGGCGTGAAGTCCATGGGCCCGGCCAGCCCCCGCGTGAACGGCAGCGTGGCCGTGTGGCTCGGCGGATTGCCACCGTCGCGGCTCCACGCATTGTACTCCTGTCCGCGCACGCCTTCCTGCGTCATGAGGTTGGGCATGGTGCGTTGCAGTCCGGTGGGCATCATGGGCTCGTGGTTGTCAATCATGATGTGGTGACGCGCGGCACACTCGAGCACCTTGCGGTAATGGCGGGCGCCGAATTGCGAATGTTGCAGTTCCTCCCCGTTAAGCTTGGCACCCACATAGCCGGTTTTCACCACTTTGATACCGAGCCGCTCATAGAGGGCGAAAGCCTCTTCCATTTGCTGCTCGAGCAGGCGGCTACGCCCCCACGTCTCGGTGTGTCCCACGATAGTGACGCCTTTTTCTCGGGCATAGCGGGCGATTTCCTCGATGTCATAGTCAGGATAAGGCTTAGTGAAACTGATTTCCTCGCCCTGTCCCCAGCCGTAGTTCCACCCTTCGGCAAGTACACCGCCAAAGCCGTGGCGTGCGGCGAAGTCGATGTACCGCTTCATGTTTTGTGTGGTGGCGCCGTGGGTAGGTCCTTGCTCCCAAGTGTTCTTTTTCTTGTGGATACTCCACCAGATGCCGATATATCGTCCCGGCTCAATCCACGAAGTATCGTCCCACGCGCACGGTTCGTTAAGGTTGAGCATGAGCCGCGACGTGACCAAGTCGCCGGCCGTGCGTCCCACAATCACAGTGCGCCATGGCGAGCGCATGCCGGCCCCGGCTTTTACCTTGGCGCCGTCCTGCCAGGGAGTGAGTGCGGCGAGCAACGTCACGGCGCCGTTGCCGGCGGCTCGTGGCGTGAGATTTAGGTCGGCATAGTCGACGAGCGCGGCCTGGTGTATCGCCAGATGCATGTCGGGGGCGGCCTCGATGGTGAGCGGGGTGTGCACGGTGTCTTTCGCGCTAATCAAGTCGCGCGAGTACAGGTTCTCGTAATAGATGGTGCGATTAGTGGGAATCGACCACGCCGGCACATCCTTGGGGAGAGTAAACTCGGTGAGCTCGTCAATCACGGTGATAGCGGGCAGGGCGCGCTGCGTAGGTATGTCGTATCGAAAGCCCAATCCGTCGTCAAAGAGGCGGAACGTCACCATCATCGTGGCGCGCGGCGTTCCACCCTTGAATGTCACCACGAGTTCGTTGTAGTGGTTGCGTATGAATTCATCCTCGCCCCACACGGTGGTCCACGTGTCGTCGTGACTGTCGCGCCGCGCGTCGATGATTTTCATGTCGCGCGACAAGTCACCGGTGGCGAGCGCGAATCCCAGGTGACTCTTGGCGAGCACCGGCGTGTTATCGCGACTCAACGTGTAATAGACCCGACCATTATCGACGTCGGTAGTGAGCACAAGATGCCCGTCGGGCGAAGTGAGCGTGAGAGGTGCCGCCATCGAGGCGTACCCTACACACAGCGTGCCGCAGAGCATTGCGGCACGCAGGAAGTTTGTCATTCTTTTCATTGCTAAAAAATATTGTGTGAATGGGAGATAGGCAAGCGTGTAGCGGAAAGTCAGCTACCAAAGCGGCTGATGGCGTCGACGATATAATGCAGGTGAGCGTCGGTCACCATGGGGCCGCTGGGCAAGCACAATCCTTGCTCGAAAAGGCGCTCGCTCACCCCGTTGACCACGGCGGGCGCGTCGCGGAACACGGGTTGGCAGTGCATGGGCTTCCACAAGGGACGCGACTCGATGCCCAAGCTATCGAGATGGCGTCGCAACGCCTCATAGTCGTACCCAGTTTTCTTCGGGTCGACGAGAATCGTGTTGAGCCAGTAGTTCGGTTCCATGTAGTCCTCGGGGGCCACATGCACGGTGATACCGTCGACACCGGCAAGGTGCTCCACATAGAAATCCTTGACATGCACATGATGGGCGATGTGGGCGTCGAGCACCGTCATTTGTCCACGTCCGATGCCGGCGCAGATGTTACTCATGCGATAGTTATAGCCGATAGCCAGGTGGTGGTAGTAAGGCAGCGGCTCGCGGGCCTGTGTGGCATAATACATCACACGGCTCTTGGCTTCCTCGTCGGGACAGATGAGGGCACCACCGCCACTGGTGGTAATCATCTTGTTACCGTTGAACGAAAGCGCGCCATAGTCGCCAAACGTGCCCACCACGCGGCCGCGATAACGGCTGCCGAGGCCTTCGGCGGCATCCTCAAGCACAGGGATTTCATATCGCCGCGCGATGGCCATGATCTCGTCGATGTGGGCCGGCATACCATAGAGATAGACCGGAATGATGGCCCGAGGCGGGCGTCCGGTGCGCGCGATGCTTTGCTTGACAGCCTCTTCAAGCAAGTTGGGATCCATATTCCAAGTGCCTTCCTCACTGTCGACAAAGACGGGCGTAGCGCCCTGGTACACCACAGGATTGGCGCTGGCGGCAAAAGTAAACGACTGGCAGATTACCTCATCGCCGGGCTTCACCCCGAGGGCAACGAGAGCCAGGTGGATGGCGGCGGTGCCGGCGCTCAGGGCCACGACACGCTTGTCTTGCCCCACAAATTCCTCAAGGTCCTTTTCAAAGGCATTCACGTTGGGGCCCAGTGGCACGACCCAATTAGTGTCGAAAGCCTCTTGTATATACTGCATTTCATTGCCGCTCATGTGGGCGAGGCACAAATAAATTCTTTCTTGTGACATAGTCGTTATTTCTTTTTTGATTGATCTTGCTCCTTTTCTTCGTCGCGCAACTGCTTGATGCGGGCGAGCTGGTCGATGGCGTGGTCGCCCAGCGTGGGGTGGTTAAGAAAATGTTTATATTCCTTCTCGGCATTGTCGAGCTCGTGGAACGTGATGCAAGCGTCGGCGCGGCGAATGCGCAGGAAGTCGACGAATTCCTTGACATGTGTCGGCAGCGAGTCCTCGTCGTCCTCATTCTCAATGCCGTGGTCCTCTTTTATCGAGCTGTAGATGCCGTCGATAATCGAGAACACGCGCGGGTCGCCACAGTTGACAATGGTATTGACATACTCAACGCAATGCGTGATTTTTGACGAGCCGCGCAGGTGGTCGAGGTAGAAGAAAGCGCGGTCAAACTGCTTCATGGCGTTGTAGCAGCACCCTATGTAGTAACACGTCTCAAGGAAGAGCTCCTGCTTATCGTCGTTGAGGGTGAAAAACAAAGGCGAGTACTTATTGTAGATTGACAAGAAGCACTCAAGGGCTTCGAGATAACGCTTTTGTGACAGGTAGCGACGTCCCCAGTACATGCTAAAGCCTGAATCGGGGTCGTCGAAATGAGCCAACAGGATCTCCTCATCGGTCATCGACGGATTTTTTTCCTTGAGCTTGTCTTTGGCCTCCTTCCACATGAAATTAAACTCGGCCAACTTCTTGGCGGGGTCGGCGAGGTCGTGGGCCAGCACGAAGGTGGAAGGGCGCGGAGTGGGGTCGCCGCCGTTGCGCGTGGCGCGGACGGGCGCCGGCACGACGGTGGCACGGTAGTAGAGGGTGTCGCCACTGCTGCCGTTATCGGTCAGCATGATGGTCGCCACCGGCGTGGTCTTGAACCGCAGCGTGTTCTTGCCAGTCTGCTCGATCGTGTCGCCATTGGTCCTCTCAACCGATATAGGCTCCACTGACCGTATCGCAATCAACGCGCTACCGCGCCCAAAGGCGCCGTTCTCGAGGCACAGCGCATCGACGAGTTTGCGCTCGGCGATATTACTAAAAAGGGCATACGGCCGCTTGCGGTGGTCGTCCAACTCCGGATTGATTTCCACGCCTTGCAGGAGCGAATCGGGGCAAGCGACACCAGCGGCATCGAGCAAGGATCCCACGGTGAGCGGCTCGGCGGCATTGCCGCGAGGCATGGGAGGACAGGCCACGGCCAGCGAGCGCTCGCCGGCGAGGAAGCTCTCGCGCTGTTGCAGCAGGAAGTCGCTTTCGATGTCAAACGCGTCGCTGCGCTCATATTTTTTCAGCTGCTTGCTGAATTCGTCGATAAAGTCGCGACGCGCCGTGAAGAAGAGTTCGAGGCGCTGCGGCAATGTCTCGTCGACAGTGGAGCACAACATTGACAAGTGGAGGTTCAGGTGAGAGGCGGTCGAGTCCTCACGATAATAGTACTTGAGGAAAATCGAGGCCGCATTGAAATGGTTGCACACACTACGCGCGAGGTTGATGCGCGCCACGGGCACCTCAAAGATATTGAGGAATAGCAGTTCGTAGGTGTAGTTATCGTAAAACACGGCCACAAAATGTCCTCCTTGGTAGTCAAAGAGATAGCGCCGGGCCTGGCTGCCTTCCTCGTCCTCGCAGGTGGCGCGGCAATTATATTGCTTGAGAAATTTCTTGAAAAGAGTCTCAAGGGGGAATTTACTTCGTTTGAATGTGAGGCTTGGCATGGATAAGAATCTATGGAATTTTAGTTAACGAAATCGACCGAGACACCTATCGAGAAGCGACCCGGATTAAGCGGATAGTGGGGTACCGAGAAATAGTTGTTGCGCCCCACGAGGCCTTTGTTGACATGGGTGTACTGCACAAAGAAACGCGCGCGCTTGAGCTTGAAATTCGCGTAGACATCGGCCCAAATGAAGTTGCCTAACTTTTCGTTGTGCTGCGTGTGGAACGTGGCGGTGGCCACATTGTAGGCAGGGGCGTAGTAGCGCGTGTAATAGTTGCAGTCGAGACCCAGTTGCACGTGGAGCACACGCGCTATTTTAAACTGGATGTAGAGATTGGAATAGAGCGACAGGGCCGGCAACGACAACACGGCATCGTTGCTCGTAGTCTGGTAGGTGAGCTGGTTGTCCCAGTGCAGGATACTCAGCTTGAGACGCTGCCCCAGCGTGGCGCTGAACACGTGCACCGCGTCGCTTTGCTGCGCGGGCACGCCCTCGTCGTTGAAGTAGAGGTAGTTCTTGAGCGTTTCGTAGCCCACATCGACCCACGTGCCGGTGTGCGGCACCTGGAGACGGCCACCTACGCGCAGGCGTTGTGTCTTGCTCCAGTCGTGACTCCAGGCGTAGTGGTTCGACACGAAACGCTTGAGCAGGTAAGGCGCCGCGAGGTTCTTGAAGTAGCCGTAGGCGCGGATGGTGACGCTGTCGCCCAGCAGTTTGAAGCGCGTGGCCACGCCGCCGGTCACGTCAATGTCTCCTGCCACGTCGCCCACCACGCCGAATTGTGCCGTGGCGTCATAAGTGAGTATCGAACCATGCTGTTTCGACAGCCGTCCGCCCACCCACAGCAGTTGCTGCGTGTGGCGGTGCGGCACATCGCTCACGGGCAGTTCGGTCAACCCGTCGGGCAATTCGGTGCCGCTCACCGTATCGACTACCTGTGTGAACCGCCGCATTTCGTGTTGCGCATAGACGGCGAAGCCGAACTTGGCGTAGCGGTTGAACCCCTCGAGCAGTTGCACGCCCACAGTGTTGCGCAGGTGCCACCGCTCGGTGGACTCGTCGGTGCCGTCAGTCTCCAGGTAGGTGGCCGGGAAAAAGGAGGCGTCCTGCGTGCCGTTGCTGTTGATGAAACGATGCCGGTTGGTCTTGAAATCAAGTGTCCAGATGAAGCTCGTCACGGGAATGTAAGTGCGGCTCTTCACCGTGTCGGTGACACTGTCGCGCTCGTAGCGGTAGTGCCCCACGCTGTAGCGCTGGTTCAGGTGCACCTGCAGGCTGTTGAGCCGCGTGTGGGCTCCGTTGAGTTGCGTGGGGATGGTCTTGTTGTCGACGCGCGTCTGGCCGCCCTGCACGGCGGCCGGGTCAGTAATATAGCGGTCGTCGGTGATGCCGCCGCTTTCCTTGGTGAGAAAGTTGTAGTGCTTCACCAGCGCGTGCATTTGATAGCGGTCGCCACGGTAGCTCGAGGCGAAATGGAAAGCGAAATCCTTATCGGCCTGGTAGTCGTAAGAACCTTTGGAGTACACATAGTCGAGGCCGGCGCCAAACTGCAGCTGCGGCGTGGCATTGCCACTGAAGGTGACCGTGGTGCGGTCCTGGTTGCTGTATTTGTTACCGCCCGTCGAATAGGCCGCGAGCGTCATGGGGATACGTGTGTTATAGTAGCGGTGACTGCCGGCATCGCCGTGACGGTAGCTCAGTCCGTCGGCCATAAAAAAGTCGCTTGTGAGCGGCCGCGAGAAGAAAATCTGGTCCTGACCCTGCGCACCATAGTTCCCGGTCGTGGCCCACGCCAGGCTCTGCAACGAGGGCACGAAACGCCGGTGATAGTTCTCAAAGAGGGTGTCGATGGTCGAGGGAGTGACCATGCCCAGCGTCTCGTCAACGGTCCACGCCCGGGACGGCGCTACGCGCGCGGGCGCGGCTTCCACACCCATCACAATGAGTATTACCGTGAAAGCCAGCGACATAAGCCGCAATATCTCATTTCGTTTCTTCATGAAATGCAAAGTTACTGCAAACCACGAAAAATACAAAACAAAAACAAAGTTTTTTTGAGCCGTGAGCTTTGAGCCGCGATCCGCGATCTGTGAGCTTTGAGCCGTGAGTTTTGAGCCGCGGTTTTTATTCCAGCGGGTCGAGGAGGATGAAGGCGGCCCAGTGGGGATGCTCGTCGCGCATCGTGGCGGGCGAGTAGGCGTAGTCGGCATCGTGCTCCTTGAGGTATTGCTGCGCGCGCAGGAAGGCGTCGCGCTTGCCACGACCGGCGGTGTAAGCGTTATAAAACTGTATCATCATGTCGCGCGTGGCATTGTCGTCCACCTCGCGCAGGCTCATCAAGATAGTGCGCGCGCCGGCTTTCTTGAAACCGCGCTGCAGCCCGAAGACTCCGTCGCCGCCCACTTCGCCCAGTCCCGTCTGGCAGGCCGAGAGCACAAGCAGGTCGAGTCCTCTAAGGTCGAGTTGCGCGATTTCCCGCGCGGTGAGTACGCCGTCGTCCACACCGGCCGGAATCTCAGTGCCGTTGAACGTGTTTTGGGCGCCGGCAAAGAGGAGTCCCGAGCGCGTCATCGCCTTGTCCTCGATAGTGCGCTTGCGGTCGTCGGCAGCCATGAGGAAGTTCAGTTTTTCGCGCTCGCCGAAGTACTTGGCGTCGTCCTCGTTCCAGTAGAAGCCGTGCGTGGCGATGTGCAGCAGACGGCGCTTTTGGCCCGCAAGGCCTTTGACTGTGGTCTCGGTGGCGGCCGTTCCCGTGTACTCCTTCACGGCGGTTTTCGCGCCGCGCAGGGTCTCACACACCGCGTTGGCCTCGGTCAACGTGCCCTTGAGTTCTTCCCATAACACGCCACGCATGCCGGCAGTTGCGGCGTCGAAGCCGCGCAAGGCGTAGAGCGCCCCAGTGTCGGCGCGTGGCACGCCCATGTCGGCCACGTCGGTGTCGTACTTGATGCCACCGTAAACCACGGCACCGCTCGAAGGTGTCGCGTCGCGCACGATGGCCAGCTCGCGCGTCGACGACAGTCGGAACAGTTCATAGCGGTCGCTCATCATGCCCGCCTCGCGCCAATGCGGCACCAACTCGATGGCGATGCCGTAAAGTTCGCCGCAAGGCGAGAAGTAGATCTTCTCCACCCCGGCGAGCTCATCGGCCAGACGACCCCACACGAGGCCACTCAGCTCCTTCTCTTTGTAATAGCTACTCTCTACCGCCTCCAGTTCCTGCCCGGTGAACAGTTTCGTCAAGCGAGGCGCCACGTAGCCTTTTCTCACCGTGAGCGCGATATATTGCGTGGTGTCTTCCGAAACGGGGAACGACAGGAATTCCACCGCAATATCCTTGTCGCCCAGCCTCTTCCGCACGTCGCGCCACGTGAGTCTCAAGTTGTGCATCATGTCACCGTAAGCCCTACTCAGTGCCATCAGCTCACGCTCCTGTCGTTCGGCCTTTCGCTCCAACTCTTCGGCATCCATCTCTCGTTCGTCGATAGGCCTCGCGTAAAGTTCATTGAGCAATATGCGCGACGCGCGCAACTCATCAAGTTTGCTTATTGCAGTGCTATCGCCACTGCTCATCAACAAATCGCGAATCTCCATATCAGTCGCCAGCAGCAATCCCTTGGCGAACAGTACTCCTTTGTCGTAAAGCAATTGGATGGCCTCAGCGGTATTCTTTTTCATTACCATCTTCGGCAGCCATGTTTGGAATCCCTCAGAATAACGTTTCCACAACTGCGATCGATCAGCCGATGTCATGCTCGGAAACTCTTTGAGAAAAAGTTGATGCATCATAGAGACATATGCAGATGAATACTCGTACATTCGTTCATAATCTTCGACATTAGCATAACTTCTTGACAAATTATCCAACACCGTAGCATAAATACCGATATTGTCTCCATAATACTCGCGAATCATCTCTAAGGCTCTCAACGAGCAGTCAATGGCCTCCTCATCTTTTCCAAGTGTACTGCAACAAAGCGACAAATTGTGCCACAAATTGCACATAATTTGCGGCTGCCAGCCACTATTCAAGTTGTTAAGATATTCTCTATAACGATTGTAGGCTTCGCTCACTTTTCTTGCTCGGTATAAGCAATAAACATGGTTGTTGAATGATGTAACATACTCCGGATGATTCTTTTCATAGTAACGCTCATGAATTTCGAGGGCACGGCCGCTTAATTCAACAGCTTCCTCACATTTCCCAATTTCCACAATACAGCCAGCCAAGTTGCTCAATGCCGTCGCATAATGAATTTGAAAATTATCATCATCAACATCAGTACCTAAATGTTTTTGGAAAAACGTAACAACATTTCGGTATATCGCTTCACTTTCGTCAAAATTGCCAAAAATTGTCAAGCAATTAGCTTTATTGCCCATAAGAATGGCATAATCCAGGCAATCGACCTCATTCAACCCTTCCATTAGTGAGATGGACTGTTGGTAATAATCCAATGCTTTGTTATAATCATTCTGCTGGTAGTAATACACCGCATAATTGTTAAGAGCCTTGGCATACTCGACATTATTCGTCCCATATTCCCTAACAACATAATCATTAAACTGCGCAAGGGCGGTCTCCACGGCTTGGGCATCATTGGGCAACATCAGCTTGCACTCGGCAATAATAAGCAATAGCTGCGAGTAAGAAAAATAGCCATTGTTATCGTTATCGACATTGCGTTTCCGGGCAAGGTGGACACATTGTTCCAAACAGTTAATCGCTTCTTTGAATTGTTGTAATTCATATCGTGATCTTCCCTCGAAGTACATGGCCATCATGTAATCGGCCGATGAGGTTTTGCCTATATTTATCAAGACCTCTCTCATCAAACCGCAGCGCTCGATTGTAGCTTCGTAATCCTTACCGTCGAAGGTTGAGATAATGTCATGGGCCAATGAGGAGAGGGACATCTGTTCTTTACCCTCCTTGATACCGCTATCTTGCGAATAGGCATTATTAACCCACATTGGCAATAAAGAAAGCACACAAATAAGAAACCTGATTCTCATGATTCATTCTATTTTGAAGGCCCCGGAATATCCCGGGTCCTAATAGGTATATCACCCATAAATCACTGAAGCTAATAAAAACATATCGGGCCGGTCACGCAAGTGGACCGACCCGATGGTAGAAGGTAGTGTTCTTTATCCGAAGTTGTCGTAGTGTATGGAAGAGGGGTCGACGCCCAGGGCGTCGAGGACCTCGTTCACCGTCTTGCTCATCATAGCAGGGCCGCACATGTAGTATTCGCAGTCCTCGGGGGCCTCGTGGGCGCCGAGGTAGGTGTCGCGCATCACGGGCGCGATGAAGCCCGGGGTGTACTTCACGCCGGCCTCGTCGGCCACGGGGTCGGGTCGGTCGAGCGCCAGGTGGAAGTGGAAATTGGAGAAGTCCTTCTCGAGGGCGAGGAAGTCGTCAAGATAGAAGACCTCGCTCAGCGAGCGCGCGCCGTAGAAGTAGTGCATCTCGCGGTCACGGCAGTTGAGGGTGCGCGTCATGTGCATGATTTGCGCGCGCAGCGGAGCCATACCAGCGCCACCTCCCACCCAAATCATCTCTTTCTTCGAGTCGAAGATGGGATGGAAGTCGCCATAAGGGCCGCTCATGATGACCTTGTCGCCGGGCTTGAGCGTGAAGATGTAGCTCGAGGCGATACCGGGCATCACGTTCTGGAAGCCGGGGCCCTGCTCCTTGGGCTTGAAGGGCGGCGTGGCGATGCGCACGGTGAGCATGAAGCGGTCACCCTCGGCGGGATAGTTGGCCATGGAGTAAGCTCTCACAGTGGGCTCGGTGTTGCGGCACTTGAGCGAGAACATGTCATATTTTTCCCACGTTGGCAGGTACTCGCCCAGCGACTCCTTGTCGATATCCTTATCGTAGTCCATCTCAAACTCGGGGATGCGGATTTGGGCGTAAGAGCCGGGGATGAAATCCATGTGCTCGCCCGGCGGAAGAGCCACGATGAACTCTTTGATAAATGAGGACACGAGCTTGTTGCTCACCACGGTGCACTCATATTCCTTGACCTCGAGCACCGAGTCGGGGACCTCAATAGCAAGGTTGTCTTTCACTTTCACTTGGCAGCCCAGGCGCCAGTGGGCCTGCTGCTCCTTGCGCGAGAAGTGGACGACCTCGGTGGGAAGGATGTCGCCACCGCCCTCGACCACTTGCACCTTGCACTGGCCGCAGCTACCCTTGCCGCCGCAGGCGCTTGAGAGCATCACGCCCTGGCTGTGCAGCGCGTTGAGCAGGGTGCCGCCGGTGTTCACCTCCACCTCTTTCTTGCCGCCATTGATGCTGATTTTCACCTTTCCCGAGGGCACGAGGTAGTGCTTAGCGGTGAGTAGGATTATCACGAGCAGGAGGGTGAGGGCGAGAAACACGCCCGACCCCACGAGCACGGTATCGGTCACATTACTTAATAGTATCATTGTCGTTGTCATGTAGGTTAGAGTTTAATTCCCAGGAAGCTCATGAAGGCGATGCCCATGAGGCCCGTAATGATAAACGTAATGCCCACGCCGCGCAGCGCCGGCGGAATGTTGCTGTAAGCGATTTTCTCGCGAATGGCCGCGAGGCCCACGATGGCGAGCAGCCAGCCCAGGCCCGAGCCCAGGCCATAGACGGTAGCCTCGCCCACGCCGCCAAACTCGCGCTGCTGCATGAACAGGGCGCCGCCCAGGATGGCGCAGTTGACAGCGATGAGCGGCAGGAAGATGCCCAGCGAGTTATACAGGGCCGGGGCAAACTTCTCAACGACCATCTCGACGAGCTGTGTGGCGCTGGCAATGACGGCGATAAACAGGATGAGGCCCAGGAAACCCAGGTCCACGCCCTCGATGAGGGCGCCCTCCTGAAGGACATACTTGTCGAGCAGGTAGTTGAGCGGTATCGTGACGACGAGCATGAACGTCACCGCCGATCCGAGACCCAACGCCGTTTTCACGTTCTTGGAAACGGCCAGGTAAGAGCACATTCCCAGGAAGTAAGCAAATATCATGTTGTCGATGAATATCGACTTTACGAATAAATTCAAATGTTCCATAGTTTCTCAGTTTTTAGTCACGAGCCTCTCATTTGTTGTTCTCTTGCAAGTCTTTGTTGCGCGAGCGATGCACCCAAATGATGCAGGCCGCGGTGATGAGCGCCATAGGCGGCAATATCATCAGGCCGTTGTTCATGTAGCCGTGTTCGTAGCACCACTGGGGAATGACCTGCAGGCCAAAAAGCGTGCCACTGCCCAGCAACTCGCGGAAGAAGGCCACTATCACCAGCACTATCATGTAACCCAGGCCATTGCCCACCCCGTCGAGGAACGAGGGCCACGGCTTGTTGCTCAGGGCGAAAGCCTCGAGGCGTCCCATGAGAATACAGTTAGTGATAATCAAGCCCACGAAAACGCTCAGCTGCTTGCTCACGTCGTAGCTGAAAGCCTGCAAGAATTGTTGCACCATAATCACGAGTGCGGCCACAACAACGAGCTGCACGATGATGCGTATTGAAGTGGGAATGGTTTTCCTCATCAGCGAAATGATGACATTGCTGCAGGCGAGCACCACAATCACCGAGAGGCCCATCACGATGGCCGGCTCGAGTTTCACCGTCACGGCCAGCGCCGAGCAGATACCGAGTATCTGCACAAGCACCGGATTATCTTTCGACAAAGGGTTGAAGAGTACTTCTTTATTTCGTTTTGATAGCATAATCTTCGAGTTTAAGAGGGTTACTTTCCACATTCACTTTGCTTGTCACACGCCGGCTTGTCACACGCGCCACCTTTCGTGGCCAGGAACGCGGCATAAGGCGCCAGGCATTTCTTGAACATCGCGTCGACGCCCTTGCTCGTGATGGTGGCACCCGTCACGGCGTCAATTTCGTCGCCGTTAGCGGCTTTTTTCATTACGCTGGGAGCCACGACAGCGCCGTTCTCGTAGCGCAACGACTTGTCCTTGAAACGGTCCTGGAACGGCGCGTTTTCGATTTCGGCGCCAAGGCCCGGCGTCTCGCTACTGTGCGAGAAATAAGCTCCATAGATGGTGTGGCCGTCATCGTTGATGGCGACATATCCCCAGATGGGACCCCACAGTCCAGCGCCATACATCGGGATGATGTATTTCGTGGCGCCGTCCACGCGAGCCTCAAAGACGGGCAGTTTGGGCTGCGCCTCCTTGACGTTGGTTTTCATGTTCACGTCGAAGGCGCAGTTGCGCGTCGTGTCGACGATGGCACCCGTAGTGTCGACGAGGTAGTCGCGCACGATAAACTTGTTGAAGGTAGCTTCCACCTGGTCGTCGGCCGGCGCCGTCTGGTGGATGGCGCTCAGGATTTGCTTGCGCGTGTCGTTGGCGATATTCTCCTGCTGGCGGGGCTTGAGCGAGGTGGCCACCAAAGCCAGCACGGCCCCCACCACAATGACCATGATGGCGGCATAGAGGATTTGATAAGTGTTACTATTCTTGTTCATTGTCGTGTCCTCCTTCGTTTTATATTTGTACCTCGGGCTTGGTGGCGCGCGACCGGCGCAGGCGACGCCTGATGTTCACTTGCACCACACAATAGTCGATGAGCGGCGCGAACGCGTTCATCAGCAACACCGCGAGCATGGCACCCTCGGGATAGCCGCTGTTGTAGGTGCGGATGAGGATGGCCAGCACACCAATCAAGAAGCCGTAAATATACTGCCCGGTGCGCGTGCGGGCGCCTGTCACCGGGTCGGTGGCCATAAACACGGCGGCAAAGGCGAAGCCGCCCAGGCACAGCTGTGTGGGAACGTCGAGAAGCGACGCGCCATAAGTGGGCGTAGAGAAGCCGTGGGCCAGCGCCGCCATGGCGGCACCGCCGGCAAACACGCTCACCATCACCCTCCAAGAGGCCACGCCCGTGAAGAGCAGGATGGCCGCGCCGATGAGGATGGCTATCATCGATGTCTCGCCGGGCGAGCCGGGGATAAAGCCCACAAAAGCGTCGTAGAGCGACGGCAGGTTGCCCATGTCGCCCGTTACCACATGGCCCAGCGGCGTGGCGCCGCTAAAAGCGTCGGCGGCCTGTTGCTCCATGCTCCCGCCATAGCCCAGCGCGCTGTCGACCTTGATAAAGGCCTTGTCGCCGCTCATTTCGCCAGGATAAGCGAAAAAGAGGAACGCGCGCGTGACTAAGGCCACATTAAATATGTTCATTCCCGTGCCACCAAACACCTCCTTGGCAAAGATGACAGCGAAGGCCGTGGCTACCGCCGTCATCCACAGCGGGGTGTTGATGGGCGCGATGAGGGGTATCAGGATACCCGTCACCAGGAAGCCCTCCTGGATTTCCTTGTGGTGGATTTGCGCACCGATGAACTCGATACCCAGGCCCACGCCATAGCTCACCACTATCACCGGCAACATGGCCAGCAGGCCGAAGAGGAACTTCTCGCCCCAGCCGGCCTCGACTCCCAGCGCCAGGAAGTGCTGGTGGCCCGTGTTGAGCATGGCCATGAGCAAGCACGGCAGCAGGGCTACCACCACCGTAATCATCGAGCGCTTGAGGTCGTTGCTGTCGTGAACGTGCACTCCAGAGCGCGACGTGGTGTTAGGCGTGAACAAAAAAGTCTCCATTCCGTCGTAGACCGACTGCAACTTGGCCAGCCGGCCTCCCTCCTGGAAGTGAGGCTTGAGTTTGTCCATGAATTTTCTTAATGCTTTCACTTTGTGTTATGTCGTTTAGTTTGTTAATTCTTTGTTTCTTTTAATGAGCCGCGACAGGCGATTGCCTTTCCGCGTCACGTCACTCCATCTCGGCACGCATCCGGTCGAGACCCTCGCGCACGATGCGTTGCAGCTCGAGTTTGCTCGTGTCGGCAAACTCGGCCAACGCGAAGTCCTCGGGAGCCACCTCGTAAATGCCCAGTTGTTCCATCTTGTCGATGTCAAAGGCGATGATAGCCTTGATGAGGAACTCGCTATAGATGTCCATGGGCAACATGCGGTCATATTCACCACACATCACGATGGCGCGCTCGCCGCCGTTGAGCTTGGCGTCGAGCTCACGTTCCTTCTTGCCGCACATCCAGCTCATGAACGTGCGGTGCACGCTGAACTTCTTGGGGCTGAGCGAGGCCCATCCCATGAACTCGTCGCGCTTGGCCACCTCGGGGATGACGGTGAGTTGGCGGTAAGGGGCGCGCAGGAAGCCGTCCCCGGCCACGTGCTCGCCCGTGAGCACATTACCGCTGATGATGCGTTTCTCCTTGTCGTTATCGGCCAGATTATCGGCCAGCAAGTCGCCCACGGCACAGCCCATGACGGTGCGCACCAGCTTGGGCTCTTTCACCTCGCTGCCGGTGACGGCCACAGTGGTGGTGCAGTCGAGCTTGCCGGTAGCCAGCAGTTTACCCAGGCGCGCCACGGTGACGATGTCGAGCGTCCACACCGTGTCGCCCTTATTCACCGGTTTCACGTTGGCCGCCTGAACGCCCGCGTTTCCGGCCGGATGAGGGCCGGCAAAGGTATTGACAACCGCTTGCGGCGCCTCCACTGTTTCACCGGGACGGCAACCGATATACACATCGCCCAGCGTGAGCGTCTTGAGCGCCTCCACACCGCGCGCCACATACTTGACGTCATCGCCCAGCAAGGCCACCAGCGAGGGAGCCAGCGGCGCCGAGTCGAAGGCCGTCACAAAGATGTCGCGCGGACGCGCCTCGGGATTGGGCACCACGTCATAAGGACGCTGGCGCATCATTGCCCACAGGCCGCTCTCAAGCAGCAACTCCTTGATGGTGTTCTTGGTGTCGAATGTGCGGCTGTCGCCATTCCCGTCGGGCTCGATGACCACAGCAAGAATTTTGCGACGCTCGCCGCGCACCACCTCCTTCAGAGTGCCGCTCACCGGCGCGGTGACTTTGATTTGCTCATGGGTCTTGTCGTGATAGAGCGTCTCGCCCGCCACCACGTGATCGCCCGCCTTCTTGTCCATGCGGGGCACCACGCCGTGGAAATCGTCGGGCACCACGGCCACCAGACGCGCGCGCGCCTCGGTCACCTCGTTGCTCTCGACTTTACCCTTGAGGTTAAGGTCATAACCTCGTTTAAGTTTGATTAATGCCATTGATGTTAATATACTTGATGATAATTAATTCGTATAATAAACTCATTAAACGTGCAAATTTACAAAAAAACTTTAAATCCCCCAAAAAAACTTTTACATGGCCTGCTTACCGGACATTTTAAAAACGATTATTAAAAATCAACCAGTTTATGCGTTTTCACAAAGTCAAATATGCCCACTTTATATTTGAATTTCGGGAAAATTCATTAACTTTGCCACGAAGTCTTAAGGTTATATTGATAAAATTAATTATCGATAAGTTTTTATGACTTTTTATGGTAAGTTTGTTATTTGCATTTCTAATATTGAAAATCATTTATATAGTTGGCTCTGTTATCATTGTTGCCATCATTTTATACATGATGACGAGGATGATCCGTAAGCTTAAAATTGGGTGGCTTAACAAAAATGCATCCCAGTTACAAGTCGATTATTTGGCATTGGGCGAGATTAAACTTGCAAATTTTGGAGCAATATTGGGGCATAGTCTTGCTGACTGTGTCGTAACTGCGTGTGAGATAGATGTTATTACAACATTCTATAGCTCCATTGTCGCGAATGCTTGCGCCCTGTGGAAGAAATATAACACTTTCCGAATAACACCACCAACGTGGATGGTGGGGCTGATAAATGATTATAACTCAATTCACCAGCAAGTGAGACAACACAATGAAATGATCCTAAAAGAGCGCATGGCTCAAAACCGTGAGTTTTTCGACAGTTGTCTAGAATATCCACTTGACGAGCAGCAGAGACGTGCTATTGTGTCGGAAGAGGATAATTGTCTTGTGGTGAGCAGCGCAGGAAGTGGAAAGACATCCTCGATAGTCGGTAAAGTGAAGTATTTAATAGAACGGAAAGGAATAGACCCGCAAAAGATATTATTGATTAGCTATACCAATAAGTCGGCGGCAGAACTGACCGAGAGAGTTGGGGTGCCGGGGCTTAGGGGTTACACATTCCACAAACTCGCTTTAGACCTAATAGGGCAGGTGACACATATAAAACCAAGCATTTGCGATAAGATTGATGCGTTATTTATAAGAATATACCATGAGTTACTTCGTGATAAAAGTTTTCAGGAGGCAATAATCAAATATTTTGTGGATTATCAAGTCTATCAAAACAAGCAGGAACGTAGCGAACAAAAGAAGCGTGAAGAGTTGTCGCAGCAAAAGCAAGCTCGCATTAAAGCTTTGTTGCCCGATATGGATGGAAACGATATTTATGTAAAAAGTATGCAGGAAAGTACTATTTGTTTTGTCTTATCTTCTTTAGGCGTGAAATTCCGCTATGAGGAGCCCTATGAGTATGTGGTTGCCGATGAAATGCATTCCCAGTACAAGCCCGATTTCTCATTATATTATGAGAAGGGTGGGCAGCAAAAACGTATTTATTTGGAACACTTTGCGGTAGATGAACACGAAATGGTGCCGTCTTGGTTTGCAAAAGAAAAAGGGATCTCCTACGAGGAAGCTAACAAGAAATATGGAGATGGTATCACATGGAAAAGAAATGTGCATGAGAAATATGGCACCACACTTTTAGAGACATCAAGTGCTGATTTCCATTATCAAACATTTAGAGAGAATTTGTGTAAAATGTTAGCTGAGGCAGGCGTGCCACTTAAAATGAAAACCGAGGAGGAACTGTATGCCATGCTTCTACCCAAGAATAGTCAGCGAGAAAAAGCCTTCATTCGTCTTGTTGTGACTTTTGCCGCTTTATTGAAGTCGAGTTGTAAAAGCATTCAAGAGATTATGTCTCATTTGAATCATTTGAATGACGAAAGAAGTATATTTGTCATTAAAAGGATCTTTCAACCTGCGTTTGAGCGATATATTGAAGTATTAAATCTCAAAGGAGAGATTGATTTTACCGATGCCATCATATGGGCCACAAAGTTGTGCCAAACGGCAAAGTGTGTGTCTTACAGTTATATTATCGTTGATGAATTCCAAGATATATCGATTGACCGGTACCTTTTTCTGAAAGCCCTGCGTGAGGGCAATCCCCCTGCAAAACTGTTTTGTGTGGGCGATGATTGGCAATCTATATACCGTTTTTCGGGAAGCGACATGTTGTTGTTCAGTCAATTCTCGGCCTATTTTGGACCGACCGAAATAAACAATATTGAGACCACTTATCGTTTCGGAGAACCTCTTGTAAGCCTTTCGTCGCAGTTTATTGAGCGAAATGGTGCGCAAATTTCAAAAAGTATTCGGCCCCATAGAACAAACGCAAAAACGGGATTGTATTTTTGTTCTTATGAAGAAAGTAACTATTGTGGCATAATTGACCAAATAGTTGCGACAGTACCTTCCGATAAGTCCATTTTGCTGTTGGGCCGATATTCTTTTGATGATTGCTATCTTTCAGGTGCTTATAAATCGGTGAAGGAAAACGGACATTCCTATTATGTTATAGGCAATAGGAGAATTGAGTTTCTTACTGTCCACAAGTCAAAAGGGCTTGAGGCTGATTATGTGATAATTTTGCAATGTAATAAAGACATTTACGGTTTCCCTTCCATGGTGAGCGATGACCCGGTCCTTGAGCATCTGTTAACGAAAGGAGAGCAATTCCCTTATGCCGAAGAGCGGCGTCTTTTCTATGTGGCGATTACGCGGGCGAGGATTGAAACGGTGGTGCTCTATGACCGACATCGCCCATCGGTTTTTGTCAATGAATTCATGCACCCAGACAAAGTAACACAGGAGAGTTATGTCAAAACACCTAATGCCAACAAAAGATGGACACCTGCTGCCGATAGGTTCCTGCTGACACTATATCATGAAGGGAAAAGTATCAAGGAGATAGCTGAAAAAATGGGGAGAAGTCGGACTGCGATAATTATGCGTTTGGGGAAGCTTGGGGTGGGGTGAATTAAACAAATTGCTCCGTTTCGTGTCAAAATGGGAACAGGGTAGAGCGTGATTTGATTTGTGAACATTCGCTCAATTTGCAAAATTCGCATTGCAATAGCGCTCAAGGCTTGCCACTCGCTGCCTGTGGATTATATCGGAGAAAAGTGGAGCTAAACGATATTTAGTGTGAAAAATTGTGTTAAAATTTAGGTTTTTTCGCTCAAGAGCAGTAATTTTGTAGATTGAAATGAAGAAAGTCCTCGCCATATTGCTCGTTTGGTGTGCCGCAACTGCCGTCCCCATGGCGGTGCAAGCGGTGCCCGCCTCGTCGCGCATCGAGACGGTAAGCAACGAGCCGCAGGCCTTGGGCGGCAAGGGTACTGTGACCCTTATCGCCGGCGATGAGGACGCCACGTTCAGGCTCTACTCCGTCACCGGCCAGTTGCTGCGCACCGTGAAGGTGTCGGCGCAGGGCCGCGTCACCATCGACATGACCAAAGGATTTTACCTCGTCAAGTGTGCCGGCCACTGGTCGCACAAGGTAGTGGTCAAGTAGTGACGCGTGTGCCATGGTCTTGCTCGACGAATTATTCCCTTATGCCCACATCGTTTTTAGGGTACTTACCATCCTCTATGTACTCACGATACTCACCAGTATCGGCGTGGTAATCAGCGAGAACCGAAACCCGGTCAAGTCGCTCGCATGGATTACCGTGCTCATCTTGCTGCCTGTCGTGGGCTTTGTGCTGTATATGTTCTTCGGGCGCAGTCTTAAGAGCGTGCGCATGATTTCGCACCGCAAGCGCCGGCGCCTGCGCAACACCGACCACCTGCCCGACGACACCAAGGCACAACCCGAGCTCGACGAAGCTTGCCGCTCGCTCTCGTCGCTGGCATCGCGACTGGTCGACTGTCCCGTGATTCCCGGCAACGAGGTGGAAATCTTCACCGGCGGGAAACAGAAGATGGAAGCTCTCGAGGCCGACCTGCTGGCCGCCCGCGAGTATATCCACCTGCAATACTACATCATCGAGGACGACAAGATAGGCAACCGGCTGGCCCGAATCCTCGCGCAGAAAGCGCGCGAAGGCGTGAAGGTGCGCGTCATCTATGACCACGTGGGTTCGTTCAAGCTCACCAGCACTTACTTCAAGCGCTTGCGCAAGCAAGGTGTCGAGGCCTACCCTTTCCTCAAAGTAACCTTCCCCGAACTTGCCAACCACGCCAACTGGCGCAACCACCGCAAGGTGGCGGTCATCGATGGCGAAACAGGCTACATTGGCGGCATGAACATCGCCGACCGGTATGTGGAAGGCACGAAACACGGATCGTGGCGCGATACCCACCTGCGCATCCGCGGCAACGCCGTGAGGGCCCTACAATACTCGTTTGCCGTCGATTGGTATTTCATGCGCCACGAATTGCTCAACGTGCCCCTCAAGGACTATGACCCGGCGACACCGGGCGACGCCATGCAAATCGTGATGAGCGGCCCCACCGACCGCTGGAGCAACATCGCCTTCATCTTCCTGCGCGCCCTGTCGAGCGCCAGGAAGTGCGTCTACGTGCAGACGCCCTATTTCCTTCCAAACGACAGCTTGCTGCGCACCCTGCAGGCCGTGGCGCTAAGTGGCGTGGACGTGAGGCTGATGATGCCGCGCAATCCCGACTCGCGCCTGCTCGAATTTGCCGCCCACAGCTACATCAAGGAGTGCCTGCTGAGCGGCATCAAGGTGTACTTCTATGAGCCGGGCATGCTCCACTCCAAGGTCATCATCATCGACGACGACTTCGTCACCACCGGCTCGACAAACTTTGACTTCCGCAGTTTCGAGCACAATTTTGAGTGCAACGCGCTCGTCTACGGCAACAGCTTCAACCACCGCATGAAGGCCATCTTCCTCGACGACCAGCAGCAATGCACGCGCATCATCCTTGCCCGGTGGAAAAAGCGGCGCTTGTGGCGCAAGGCCGTCGAATCGGTGGCACGCCTCATGGCGCCCATCCTTTGAGGTGCTTCATTTCTTAAGCAATCAACTTGACGATGGAGCAGCACGTGATTTTCACCAACAAAGTGGACGAGGCCCTGCACGAGGCCCTGCACAGCCTCAATCCCGCCAAGGTATTCGTTCTCGCCGACGAGCACACCGCCGCCCTTGTGCTGCCGCAACTCCACCTCAACGCCGCGCCCATCACCATCGCAGCCGGCGACAGCCACAAAGACTTGAGCGCGCTCGAAGACGTGTGGAACGCCCTTCAGCGCGAGGGCGCCACGCGCGCCTCGGTCCTCGTCAACGTGGGCGGCGGCATGGTCACCGACTTGGGCGGCATGGCGGCGGCCACCTTCAAGCGAGGCATCCGTTTCATCAACGTGCCCACCACCCTGCTCGCCGCCGTCGACGCCGCCGTGGGCGGCAAAACGGGCATCAACCACGGCGGGCTCAAGAACGAGCTGGGCGTCTTTGCACCGGCCTCACACGTGATCATCTCCACCGCGTTTTTCGGCACCTTGCCCCACGACGAACTGCTCTCGGGCTATGCCGAGATGCTCAAGCACGCCATGCTCACCGACGACGACAGTCTCGAACAACTCATGCGGCTCGACCCCACCGGCGAGCCGGTGCCGCTCGAGCTGCTGCGCCGGTCGGTCGAAGTGAAACAGCGCATCGTCGAGCAAGACCCGCACGAGCAAGGACCGCGCAAAGCCCTCAACCTGGGGCACACTGTGGGGCACGCCTTCGAAAGCCTCGCCCTGCGCCGCCGGCAACCCGTGCCACATGGTTATGCCGTCGCATGGGGACTCGTGGTCGAGAGTTTGCTCTCGCACCTGCGGCTGGGATTCCCCTCGGCCATAGTCTATCGTCTCGCCGACTTCGTCATGGAGCGGTACGGCACCTTCGTCATCACTTGCGACGACTATCCATGGCTCGTCGAGACCATGCGCCACGACAAGAAAAGCCATCACGGCGAAATCAACTGCACACTGCTCGCCGCATGCGGGCACCCTCGCGTCGACCGGGCAGTTACGCCCGATGATATCACGACCGCGCTCGACCTCTACCGCGACTTGTTCCACATTTAGCCCTCCACAGCCGAGCTGACGTTTCAAGATTAACGCCAACTTTGGTAGGGCAAACCGACGCCCGTGCAAGCCATTGATTTACAATAGCTAAAAATCACATTACCATAATTGGTACCAAAACACTACCTAAGTGGGTAGTTTTGGACAAAATCAAGAAAATAAAATTCTAAATATTTGGAAATTATCAACTTGTGGAATTACCTTTGCAACATATTTACACCTATCTTATTAATATTTCAATTTATGGCTGCCCCACAAATGGAATTGACACAACGCGAAATCCAGGTGCTCCAGTTCCTGGTCGAGGGAATGAACAGTCGCGAAATCGCGAAAGAGATGTTCATTTCGGTCAACACCGTGCAGTACCACCGAAAACAGTTGCTGCGTAAGACAGAATCCCACAATGTAGCTGAACTTATTGGTAAGGCTTACAGACTGAACCTTATTCCGCGAAATAACTAACTGGTAAAGGTACTGAAAACCGACATCGCACGCTCAACGAGCGATGCACTACCCACAACCATCGCAGCATGCCTCACCCGTCACCGGTGAGGCATGCTGCGTTAATGAGGTCAGGTGGTAGATGTCAGCTAACAGAAGCTTAACGCTCAGTTCTCACTTACTCAGTGACGCCGCCGTCGCCGCCACCCGTGGTTTCCTCGCCGCCTGAGAGCGGATTCTTGCGATAACGGATGATGTTGATATCGCCGCTAAGTTTGTAGTGCTTGCCGTCGGCACCCTCGGCCTCTATCACATAGTAATACACACCGGGCTTGACGAGCTTGCCGCCGTAAGTGCCGTCCCAGCCCTGCGACGGGTCGGTGAGCTCAATAATCTTGTTGCCCCAGCGGTTGAAAATCCAGCAGTGGAAACGCGTGATGGAGCGATACGACACTTTCCACTCGTCGTTCTGGCCCTCGCTCACGCCCGGCGTGAACACATTGGGACACTTGAGCTCGCTTATGCCTATCGACACCGTGTAAGTCTCGCTTTCGCTCGTACACGAATTGTCCTCGTTGGCATACACAAAGCGCCAGTAGGTGGTGCCTTCCTCCATAAATGTCTGCGTAACCTCGTCCTGGCCCAGACGCAACTGGATATCCCGGAAGTCGGGGTCGGTAGCCATCTGCCACTCGCGATAGACGACGGCCTCGGTACAATCGGCATGGAACGTGATGGTGACAGGCGCCGATCCGCCCAACAGGCCCTCACCCTGGTTTTTAATCTCATTGTCGTGACTCTCGGTCTCCTGGATGGCCACGCAATGGGCATCGATGGCCACCGGCACAAAGGTGTCGCTTGTTGTGGCCACCTGCAACGGCTCGTTCCAGAACTCGAGGAACTTGTCGCCGCTCAGCGTGAACGTGGTGGAGCAATAAGGCGACGGCAACACGATAGTCGCCTTGAAGCCCGAATAGCTCTCGCTCTTGTCGATTTGCACCCACTCGCCAGTCTCACTGCCCGATGTCGCGCTCGCGCTGAACTTCACCAGCGCGCGCGCCCCGCGACGCCGCGGCGCGCCATTGCCGTCGTCGCCGCCATCGCCGCCATCACTGCCGTCGAGCCACGCGCCGCAGTAACGGCACTTGCGGGCCTGAGCGGGAATCGTCTCGCCGCAAAAAGGGCACACCTTGGTGGTCCCGTCGTCGCCGCCACCACCGCCACCGCCATCATCGGGCTGACCCGGGTCGGGGTCGTTGGCTTTCCATTCCACGTCGTGGTAGGAGAGCGTCAATCCACGGTCAAGCACATGGCGAACACCCGTAATCGTGTAGTACACGATGTCGGGGCCGCTACCGTCCACATAGAGCGTGGCCGTCGAACAGTCGCCCTCGCCCAGCCGCAGTGCGTTGATGGTGAGGCGGAATTTAGAGTAATCGGCCACCCACACATAGGTGCGCCGCGTGTCCTCCTCGATAATGTAGCCGCGATTCCCCTCGGGATTGGCCAGCGTACTCGTGAGACCCTCGTGGGTGACACCCGCCACCTCCTGGGCATATCCCCCACCCTGCTCGCCATAAACGAGCCACGTCACCGTGGCCGCCGGGTCGGTAGCAGTGTAGTGCATGCTCACGCCTTCCATGTCGTGCAGCACAAATATCGTGTTAAGACCCGTCGAGGCCGCCGGCGTCTCGCTCCACACCGCGTGACTGTTGCCCGTGAACGTCACAGGGCTCGCACCATCCTGGGCCACAGCCGCCAGGCACGCAACCACAGCGGCCGCTATCATCAAAAACATTTTTTTCATCGTCGTGCAAAGTTTCTCTATAAAATAACGCCCGCGACACGAATTTATTGCCGCCACACTCCCCTCACCGCCGGTTAAACCGATTTTTTGGAAAAAAAACGGGGAAAAAGTTGCGCGGGTGACAAAAAGGCTGTACTTTTGCCGCCACTTTTCCACTTACCTGTAACGGGGCTGACTTGGATTTGACAGCGTGTAGAGGTGGTGGGCAAGCATGCAGAGCGACGATGGCCTTGCTCTTTAATCTCAGTCATCACTAAATTTTAAATGGCGAAAACACTTACGCTCTTGCTGCCTGATTGAAGCACAGTAGATCAGCTTAATCGCCACCCAAGGCGGTGGCGACAAGACATCACCCGGCAGCCCTTTCCGCGAGGCTCGTCGAAACGGTGGTGCTCGAAAATCGGGGATAGACACGGGAACGTTCCGCGCCCGCGTCGAAATTCAGGAACTAAGCCTACGGTTGGTCGTCCCGAGCCTGCCGGCGGTCGAAAACCAAGTCAGGACTAAGCATGTAGAAAACCCATTAGTTCCGCGTTTGGACGAGGGTTCAAACCCCTCCAGCTCCACAAATAGGCAATCGCAAGCGGCTCCACAACGAGCCACCTGCGATTGCCTTTTAATTAGGCGGCGGCTCAACAAAAGCAAAATATTTTTTTGCTTTTGTGTTCGCCTTGCACTATGTTGCCGCGGGGCGGCGAAATTAGGCGGCGGCTCAACAAAAGCAAAATATTTTTTTGCTTTTGTGTTCGCCTTGCACTAATTTTGCAGCATGAAACGGATCTTTGTGGCTATCTTGCTGCTGTGGACGTTGCTGCTGCCACCAATCGCGGCTGCCGGGAACGATATGAGTTTGGCCGACAGCGTGCCTGTCGCTCAAAGCCCGCAAGCGGCCGTCGAGCCGCTTGACACTATCGCGGCGCCGCAAGCCGCGGCGCGCCGTGGCATCAAGGGGCTGTTTCAAAGGATTCGCGACAAGGTGATGGAGAAAATCAACGAGCCTTATGATACAGTGCGTGACAAGGGCTACTGGTGGCGCGCGCTCAAGCACGGCAATGTGAATTTAGAAGACACCACCTATCACTATCCCGGCATCATCCGCTTCGGGTATAAGGTGTATAAATGGGAACAGCGCGTGTTTAACAGTTACGACTCGACTTATGTGAAGAGTGTCAAGGAAAAGGTGCGCTTCACCGTGAAGAACAATAACTGGATGGACAACTACCACTGCCGCCTTGAGTCAAAGGATAACTTGACGTTTTACAGCAACGCCACGAGCAACATTGGTCTTTATTTTTCGCTCATGGGGTTTTCTCTGGGCTACTCAATGGACGTGAACCACATTTTCGGCGGCAAGAAAACAAGCCGCAAGATGGAAATCTCGTTTGCCACGTCGCGCTTCACCTTTGACTATTACCGCATGCTCAACACGGGTTCCATGACACTGCAACTCAAGGAAGCAAAAACAGGCGAGCTTTTCAAGGTGCGACACTTCCACGGCATGAAACGAAAGTCGTGGGGCATCCGTTCCTATTATATCTTTAACCATCTTCGTTATGCCCACGCGGCACCTTATTCTTTCTCGAAATACCAGTTGCGCAGCGCGGGCTCGTTCTTGGCCGGTGTGAGGATAATGCACCAAAACTTCACCTTCGACGCATCGAAGATGACCCCAAAGGAGCGGGAAAGGTTCGAGTTCGAGGAAGACGAAAAGGAAACGCCGTTCAACTACACCGACTACTGCCTGAGCGGCGGTTACGGCTACAACTGCGTGCTGGGACGGCACTGGGTGTTTAACTGCACCGCCGTGCTCGACATGGGGCTCAAGAGAACCTCGCCCGTATCCACCGAAGACAACCCGGGCAATTATTTTGTGCTCAACGGCAAACTGCGTCTGGCCTTCACTTATAGCCACAAACGCTACTTCGCCTCGGTGCAGAGCTACCTCGACAGCAATCTGTTCAACACAGGCTATTACCGCTTCGGCTCCCACCTGCTCGATGTCACGGCTGCCCTGGGCGTGCGGTTTTAACCCAAACCGCACATTAGGTTTCAAGTCGCGACAGATTTCATTTTGAGCAAATCGCGAAGAGATTGTCGAAGGCATAGCGAGCTATGTCGAGACAACATCTAAAGCAAAATGCCAATACAAAATTATCATGCCGTAAAAGACATCTAAGGTAACCTATCGTTAGCTTAATGACCGATTTGGGTTGTATCCTCTTCGCCTGGCGGACCAATGCCGCCAGGGAAAAAGGCTCAAGGCCGACATGGTAGGATCCCCCTTTCCCGGTAAAACGCAAGATACAATTTGCGGGCATCTGGATTTATGGTAAATTATTATCTGGTTCGAAAACCACATAATCATCAATCACATAAATCGCATTGGCCTTATCAAATGGATTTCCGGATACTATTCCTTGTAAAATATGTATATTCATAGTTTCAGTGTTTTAATGATTTATGTGCAAATTTACGCAAATATCCACATTTCGCAAATATTTAGACGCAAAAAGAAGAAAAATCAACAAAAAACCACCCCACTCTGCTTCTATCATCCAATTTGATATTATTATTTCGGGGTGGAGAGTGCGGAGTGCGTTAATGGGGTGTCGCAAAAGTCGGTGATAGTGGTGATAAGAATGTTAACCTGCGCCTCAAATTTGGTGGAATCGGTTTTTTGGGCTACCTTTGCGCACTTTTTGTTTTATCATTAATTAATTTTTAAACCTATCAGTTTACATGAAGAAATTACTTACTTCATTCCTCTCGTTGGCTATCGCCGTGGGAGCATGGGCAGTGCCGGCACGTCCGGGCTTCAAGACCTATACCCAGACCGATGGCTCGACAGTGACCGTGGCTAAGGTGGGTGACGAATGGCATCACCGCACCATCACCGCCGACGGCTTTACCGTGGCTAAGGACGCCAAGGGCAACCTGTGCTACCTCACCGCCACCGGCGTGAGCGACGTGGTGGCCCACAACGCCGAGGCCCGCACAAGCGAGGAGATCGCCTTCCTCGCGCAAAACAAGGGCGAGAAATTCAGTGTGCCCGCACACGCTCGCGCCAAGGCCGGCAAGGCCAACGCCGAGCGCCGCAAGAGCCAAGTGCCCGACCACGGTTCGCCCCGTGTGCCTGTGATTCTGGTGGAGTATAGCGACGTTAAGTTCAGCAAAAACGACACTGCCATCAAGGCTTACTTCGAGAACCAATTCAACAATGGCGAAAAAAGTTGCCATCAGTATTTCCACGACCAGTCGAACGGCATGTACGATGGCCAGTTTGAGGTTTTGGGTCCTGTCACCCTCACTTCGTCCCGCGCCACCTACGGCGGCAACGACAGCAATGGTGATGACAAGGGCGTGTGCAAAATGGTCGCCGAAGCATGCCAGGGATTAACCGATGTTGACTGGAGCCGTTACGACAACGACAACAACGGCGAAGTCGATGTGGTGGTCGTGCTCTATGCCGGCGTGGGCGAGGCCGACGACGATGAAGAGAACTCCATCTGGCCCTGCCAGTGGGAGCTGAACGACGGCGTCAAATATGGCGACGGTCCCGGCGCCATCACCCTCGATGGTGTGAAGATTGACAAGTTCGGCGTGTTCAACGAGCTGGGCGGCTCTTACTCGGGCCACTCTGGCCAAATCGACGGCATCGGCACCTTCTGCCACGAGTTCAGCCACTGTCTGGGCCTGCCCGACTGGTATGCCACCGACTACAGCGACCACTTCGGCATGGGCAACTGGAGTATTCTCGATGGCGGCTGCTATAACGACGACGGCTTCACGCCCTGCGGCTACACGGCCTACGAGAAAGCCTTCCACAACTGGCGCGCCCTCGAGGAGGCCGTTCCCGGTAATCACTACAGCCTCGATGCCACCAACCTGCCCACCGGCAAGGGTATCAAGGTGCCGAGCGACTACGACGCCAATGAGTATTTTGTGCTGGAGAACCGCCAGCTCACCGGATGGGACGCCTATCTGCCCAACCACGGCCTGCAGGTGACCCATGTGTACTACAGCGCCAGCGCGTGGGACGACAACACCGTCAACAATACCGACACGCGACGCATGACCATTATTCCGGCCGACAACAGCCTCCTGATGGATGAATATAGCGATGGCTGGGATGTGTCCTATCAAGCCAATTCCGAAGACCAAGAGGGAGACCTCTATCCTTATGACGGCAACAATGAGCTCACCGACGAGAGTTCGCCGGCCGCCAAGCTCTATGTGGGTGGATACATGGGCAAGCCCATCACCAATATCACCGACGAGAACGGCGTTACCTCGTTCGACTTCATGAAGGGCATCATGGCCGCTCCCGTGCTCGAGGAGGCAGCCGACGTGACCGACACCGGCTTCAAGGCCCTGTGGAGCGCCGTGGAAGAGGCCGAGAGCTACACCCTGCGCGTGCGTCCCAAGGGCAATGAGGTCGACGCCATTATCGAAGAAGACTTCTCGAACCTCACGGCCAACACCGACGCCAACATTGGCAATAACCTGGACGACTACTTCGCCAACGCCGGATGGGCCGGCACCAATGTGTACTTTGAGAATGGCGGCGTGCGCCTCTCGTCATCGCGAAAAGCCGGCACGCTCTCCTCGCCCCGCTTTGAGGTGAGCGGCGACAAGATCACCGTGGCTTACAGCGCCAAGTCGTTTGGCACCGATGGCAACATAACGGTTGATATCGCCACCGCAAGCGGCAGCAAGACTACTGTGACCGTGACCGCCAGCGAAGCCGCTAACTTTGTGGTGCTCGAGGCTAATGGCACCGACCAAGTCACCTTCAGCGCCCAGGCCAAGAAACGTCCCGTCTTCTCGTCGATTACCATCTACGACGGCGATGCCACCGAGCAACTCGGCGGCGAGGGCGAAACCTCACCGGCCGACGAGATGCTCTTCGAGGGCATCACCGAGACTTCCTTCGTGGTGACCGGCCTCACCCCCGAAACCACTTACAAATTCGACGTGAAGACCATCGGCGCCGACAGCGAGAGCAAGTGGAGCAACGTGAAAACGGTGACCACGCTCGAGCCTCAAGCCGGAACACGCGGCGACGTGAACGGCGACGGCATCGTGAGCGGCGCCGACGTGACCGCACTTTACAACAAACTGCTCAACGGAGCCGAGGTCAACGGCAATCCCGATGTGAACGGCGACGGCATCGTGAGCGGCGCCGACGTGACCGCCCTCTACACCCTCCTGATGCAATAACCCGCCCCGAGGTTAAAGTATTAACATACAGCCGCCTGAGAAAATGATTTTCTCAGGCGGCTTGTTTTTTTGCGGGCGTCACGAAAATTTTGGCTATCTTTGTGCCTCCAAACGACAGGAATCAATATCAATAGAATAATTATGGAAGCATTTGTTGTTGACCCCCGCAAGACCACACCCGAGGAGATGGAACGTGGCATGAGAGACATGAGACTCGTGTTCGGCATCAATCACACGATGCCTTACACCGATGAGTATAACCGGCTGGTTCAGGAACTGTTCGAAGGCAACATCGGCCCCGGCAGCATGGTGATGCCGCCGCTCAACTGCGTTTGCGCCAACATGGTGAAGATTGGCAAAAACGTGATGATTATGAACAACTGCCTGATGATGTCGCGCGGCGGTATCACCATCGATGACGATGTGATGATTGCCGCCAACGCGCAACTCATCTCGAATAACCACGACCTGCACGACCACCCGCTGCTGCTGTGCAAACCCGTGCACATCTGCCGCAACGCGTGGATTGGGGCGGGAGCCACCATCCTGCCCGGCGTCACCGTGGGCGAGAACGCCGTGGTGGCCGCCGGTGCCGTGGTCACTAAGGACGTGGCGCCCAACACCATCGTGGGCGGCAATCCCGCCCGTTTCATCAAGAACGTGGAATAACCCGCTTAACGCGACAGCGCGTTATCGGATGAAATGCATGCCCTGCCACGGTTCGCGCGCGGGATAGTCGGGTGCGTCGCCGGCATGGATTTTCTTCAGCAGCCAGGCCATGTTATCGGCCAGGGTGCGCATGGTTTGCATGCCTTCGGTGTCGAGCGCGGCTTGCCCCTGGTCCATGCCGTAAACGATGTTCCAGTACTGCGACGTGACTACGGGCATATTCATCATCTGGAACGGCATGTTCATCGTCGCGAAGGCCGATGTGGCGCCGCCACGCCGGCACACGCACACGGCGGCCGCGGGCTTGTTCTGCACCTTGTCGCCGGCCGAGAAAAACATGCGTTGCACGAGCGAGAGCACACTGCCGTTGGGCTGGCCGTAGTAGACGGGCGACCCCACAATAAGGGCATCGATGGTGTCGAATTTCTCGCTCACGCGGTTACAGATGTCGTCGTCAAACACGCAGCGTCCCAACTGCCGGGCTTGGCACTGGCCGCACGCGATGCAGCCTCTCACGGGTTTCACGCCTATTTGCACGATTTCGGTCTCGATACCGTTTTTCTCAAGCTGTCGCGCCGCCTCGCTCAGGGCCAGGAAAGTGTTGCCGTCGCGGCGCGGGCTGCCGTTAATCAATAATACTTTCATTGCGGGTGATGGATTTGTTGGTTAGTTATTGTTTCGCGTGCACAAAATTACAAAAAATGGAGCACATTGTGGAAATATTGTCGTAATTTTGCGCATCAAAACCTAAATCCGCGTTTCATTAAAATGAGCAGATTAGAAGAGTATTTCAACCGCATGCAAGCGCCCGACGAGTGGCGCGGACGCATCCATTCGTGTCCCGACTTGATGGATTGCATTCAGCAAGTGGGATTCTTGCCGCTGCTCGACAGCGGCATAAGCGGATATAGCGCCGAGGCGCTGCTGGCCGAGGAATGTCGATTCACACAGTTCGACGACGGCTCCTGGGAGTGGCCCCTGTGGCAATGGAAAGGCCCCGTGGTCACCGATGGCGGTTGCGTTTACGGCAAGTTCTTTGCAGGCAAGGCGGGATTCGTGAGCCAAGAGTGGTGGCCCGACTTTTATAACTGGCGCCACAGCCGCTACCCGGCACCCGCGCCGGGCTCGGTAGAGGACATGATAGTGGGCACGCTCTTCGAGCGCGGCAGCATGATCACGCGCGAGTTGCGCGCCGCCTGCGGCTTCACGGGCGGCAAAATGCGTTCGCGGTTCGACGCCATCGTGTCGCGCCTGCAAATGGCCACGCGCATCGTCACCGAGGATTTCGTCTATCCCGTCGACAAGCACGGCCGCGAGTACGGATTCGGGTGGTCACTGCTCACCACGCCCGAGCGCTTGCTGGGCAAAGAGGCCTGCGAATGTGGCCGCAGCCCCGAGGAATCGTGGCAACGGATGGCCGCGCACCTGTCGACACTTCTCCCCCGGGCCACCGAGAAGCAAATCGTCAAACTGCTCAAGTAGCCACGGCACGAGAGCGTCCTTTCTTCGATTTGGGTAATTATTGAGGTAAAATTGGTAATCGCCCTCCGGATATTTTGTCGTTACTTTGCGGCAAACATTCACAGTCAACTAAAAAAACAAGAAATCGATGAAAGCATTATTTATCGCGCTCAGCGCCCTACTTGGTTTCTCTTCGTGCCACGCGCAGAACACCGAGCGACAAAACGAGACCCCCGCGGCTCACAACGGCAAAGCATTAGTGGTTTTCTTCTCTCACGCCGGCGACAACTACGCCGTGGGCAACGTGGAAGTGGGTAACACCAAGATTGTGGCCGACTACATCACCGAGATGACCGGCGCCGACCAGTTTGAGATTGTAACACACAAGTACGACGGCATGGCCTACACGCCGCTCACCCGACTGGCACAGCAAGAGGCACAAGACGGCGAACTGCCACCATACGAGGGCACGGTGCCCGACTTGTCGCGGTACGACACCATCTTCGTTGGCGGCCCCATTTGGTGGGGAACATACCCGCGCGTGATGTTCACCTTCTTCAAGCAAAACGACCTCAACGGCAAGACGATTATCCCCTTTGTCACCCACGAGGGAAGCGGACTGGCCTCGACCGTCGACGACGTGAAGGCAGCTTATCCGCGCGCCACAGTAACGCAGGGCTTCGCCATCTACGGCCACGAGGTGCGCACCGGCAAAGCCAAAGTCGAGAAGTGGCTCAAGGGCTTGGGCTACTGATTCGCCACACGGCACTCAAGAGGGTCACTCACCCGGGTATTAAGTAATCCCGACGTGAATGGTGACGGATTGTCATTCAGGTTCCTAAAGTTATAAAACTTTAGGAACCTGAATGTTATAGGTTATAGGTTATAGTTTAGTGTTTATAGAAGATATTTTCCCTGAATTATATTGAAAATCGACTTACAGGGGAGCACGCGAACAAATCTATAACCCATACACACTAAACTCTACACTTCAAGTTTCGGTTACATCCGAAACTTGAATCAGTTATGGCTGGCTACTGCTCAAAGAGGATGTCGTATAAAGCCGTCACATCGGCACCATTTACAGCTCCGTCACCATTCACATCACCCCGTAAAACGGGTTGAGGGTTATCTTCGTCTAATTCCTCAATGTTAACAAAATCTTTCCAACCATCGGCAACCCAATAGACTTGTTGGCTCCCTTTAGGCACATAAACGACACACTTGTTTTTATCTACGCCATTAAACGCGTCGGTATACACTGTGGCCGGCCGTGCCCTTTTGCAATATATCTTGCTAAGATTCGTGCAATTTGAAAAAGAGTAGGCGCCAATATCGGTTACCGAATTGGGAAATGTCACGCTTGTCAGGTTGGTGAAACCAAAGAAAGCGTAGGCCGAAATGACGGTTACGGTGTTAGGGATTATTGTATTTTTGCAGGCATACCATAACGTGTTGGTGGCTGTTATGACAATCGCATTACAATTGTCGCGAGAGTCAAAAACCGTATTGCCCTCGTCCACATTAATGTTAGTGATGCTTTTGCAATTATTGAACGCGCTTCCGCCAATAGAAGTCACTGATTTGGGGATTGTCAAACTTGTCAATCCGCAATTTTCAAACGCTCTGGCACCAATCGATGTCAAAGAGTTGGGGAACGAGATGCTCTTCAGTTTAGTGCAATCCAAAAAAGCCAATTCTTCAATTGAGGTGATGGAGCCTGGAATCTCCACATTATCCAAGAGGCGGCATTTTTCAAAAGCCGAATAGCCAATAGTTTTCACCTTATTCCCAATAGCTATGTTTGTCAACTTCGTACAATAATAAAACGCATATCTACCAATGGAGGTGACATTATTAGGGATTGATACGCTTGTTAAGCTGCTGCAACCATAGAACGTGCCAGTATTAATCGTGGTTATACTATTTGGAATATTCACGCTTGTCAAGCTACTGCAACCATGAAAGGCGTTTTCGCCAATACTGGTCACATTATCAGGAATAACGAGCTCGGTCAAGCTGCTACAAGCACGAAAGGCTTCTTTGCCAATAGTGATGACGCGTGACGGGATTGTCACATTCTTCAAACTGCTACAGGCATAGAAAGCGTTATTCTCTATTGATTTAACCGATTCGGGGATTGTCACATCGGTCAAACTGCTACAAAAATAGAACATGCTCGCGCTAATACTTTTCAACGTGTTAGGAAGCACCACTCTTTTCAATGAGACACAATTATAAAACATACTATAACCAAGGTTGGTGACAGAGTTGGGAACCTCCACACTTGTCAACGCGCGACAACCCATGAAAACAGTCTGTCCCATTGAGGTGACGCTTGATGGAATATTCACGCTTTCCATACTACTACAACCGTTAAATGAGTATTCGCCGATTGAGGTAATGGTGCCGGGGAGTTCCATACTTGTAAAATCAGAACACCCGAAAAAAGCGTAGGGCCCTACGGCCTTCACAGCATAAGCCTTTCCGTTGTAAGTAACGGTATCGGGAACGACAATCGAACCTGTGAGATTCTCATAACGTTTATCAAACCCACCTCTCTCATAGGTAATCGTAACCGACGAGTTATCCGAATTCTTGTTATAGCACAAGCCATCGACTTTGAAATCGTAAGCATTGGCTGTGAGCCCCCATAATAGCATCATCAGTCCAAGTGATAATCTTGCGCTATCATGGAACATCCTTTTTTGAGAAATAAACCATTTTTTTCATGTTGCAAATGCGTCGTTATTAAATAGGTGTATTTAGAAATGTATTGAACTATTCAAGTTTTTTATTCTCCCAGATGCAGGCGCTTGGCCTCGTCCCATAGGGCGTCCATTTGGGCGAGTGTCATTTCGTTGAGTTTGAGGCCCTGCTCGCGGGCGCGGCGCTCAATGTGGTCGAAGCGCGCCATGAACTTGCGGTTGGTGCGCTCGAGGGCATTATCGGGGCGCACCCCGTAGAGGCGGGCGGCGTTGACAATGGCAAAAAGCAAATCGCCAAACTCTTTCTCGCGGTCCACCTCGTGGCCGTCGACGAGTTCGCGCTCCACCTCGCCCATCTCTTCGCGCACCTTGTCCCACACGTCCTCACGCCGCTCCCAGTCGAAGCCCACATTGGCCACTTTCTCCTGAATGCGCTCAGCCTTGATGAGCGAGGGCAACGAGGTGGGCACACCGCCCAAGACGGTTTTGTTACCGTCCTTTTCGCGCATTTTTATTTGTTCCCATTGCTGTAACACCTCGCCGCTGTTCGAAGCCGACGAGTCGCCATAAATGTGCGGGTGGCGGAAGACAAGTTTCTCGCACAAAGCGTCACACACGTCGGCGATGTCAAACTGTCCCTTCTCGTCGCCAATCTTGGCGTAAAAGACGACATGTAGCAACACATCGCCCAACTCTTTAGCTATCTTGTGGTCATCATTCTCGATGATGGCCTGCGCCAGCTCCATAGTCTCCTCAATAGTGTTAGGGCGCAAGCTCTCATTGGTTTGCACGCTGTCCCACGGACACTTCGCGCGCAGTGTGTCAAGAATATCGAGCAACCGCCCGAAAGCGGCGAGTTTCTGTTCCTTGCTATGATTCGGCATCGATTGTGTTGAGTGTTGAGTATTAAGTGACAGGTAAAATCTAAAATCAGACCCTGATTTTTGTGGCATATCGCCCGACCACCACGATATAGACACCGCGCAGGCCCGGGATGTCGTCGTTGAAGCTCTGGCGGTGGTAACGCAACGTGCCATTGAGATCAAACACGTTGACCCACTCGCCATAGTGGTTTCCGCTCACATGGATGAGTCCGTCGCTGGCCCACACGCGTGCCGTTTGCCACACCATGCGTTGCTCGACGGTTTCGTCGTCGACGGCGTCGAGCCCGGTAGTGGAAGGTACGACAAAGGTGATAGGGTCGGCATCGTCGATGAGCGTGGTGGGCACGATGGTGAAAGCGGCGTCGTGGTCGGTGGCTGGCAGGTAGAACGACGAGGCCGCCGTGACAGCCACCAGCTCGTCGGCCTCGTTATAGATTTTGAAAGCGAGAAACTCGTCGAGCGGCTTGCGCATTTCAACGCGTTGCCAGTCTTGCCGGTAATCCTCGGCACCGGGTAGCAGCGAAGTGGCGAAAGGCGCTCCCGAATAGACGGTAAAGTGGTCGCGGTTGCCCCACACGGCGTCGTCGTTATAGCGGTCGGCCACCTCGTCGTCGGCCACCACAAGGTCGATGCCGCCCAGGCGGGCAAACGTGTCGTCCTCGATGGCCAGCGGGGGCTCGGGCGCGGCGCAATACACTTCGGCCAACGTGTGGCAAAAGTCAAATGTGCCGTGGTCAATAAACCGTAGCGTTGACGGCAGGAACACCGTGTGCAGCAGGTCGCAGCTCTCAAAGGCGCCGTCGCCCAGTGCTTCCACGCCTTCGGGGATAGCGACACTCTCGAGGCCCGTGCCCGCAAAACAATAGTCGGGCACCTCCTTGAGACCCAGGGGCAACGTCACGCCCACCAGGTCGCCGGCACCGGCAAAGGCCGCCTCGCCCAGTCGCACGACACTGTTGGGGATGGCGACGTGGGTGACCGCGCTATGGGCGAACGCCTCGGGGGCGATGGCCGTCACGGCATAGTTTTCGCCGTCGAAAAACACGCGCTCAGGCAGGATGACAACGCCGCGATAGGCATTATAGCCGTCAATGTGACGTTCCACCACGGCCACCTCGCCGGGGCCCTCGACGGCAAACCGCACGCCATTGCTCTCGAAGGTTTGCGCCGCGGCGCCGCCCGCGAGAGCGATGGCGATAATCGGTAAGACGTTTCTCAGTTTCATCACAGCGATTCAGCGATGTTTATTTCAAGCCGCGATAGCGTAGCAACGCGTCGGCATCGGGTTCTTTACCACGGAACTTGACGTAAGCCTTCATAGCATCCTCGGCGTCACCGGCCTCGAGGATATACTTGCGGTAGTCGTCGGCCACGGCCTTGTTGAACGGGCCTTCCTCGGCAAAGCGCTCCCAGCCGTCGGTCTCAAGCACCTGCGACCACAGGTAGGTATAATAGCCGCAGCTATACTGGTCGTTGTCGAAGATGTGCTTGAAATAGGGGCTACGATAGCGGAACTCCACCTCGCGAGGCATGCGCAGGCGTTTTTTCACGCTTTGCTCGAAGGCCTTGACATCCACGTCCTTGCACCAGTTGAGCTTGTGCCACTCGATGTCGAGCAACGCGGCGCCCACCAGTTCGGTGGTCATGAAGCCTTGATTGAACTTGTGGCTCTTGATGAGTTTGTCGATGAGTTCTTGCGGAATGACCTCACCGGTCTTGTAGTGGCGCGCGTAGTTCTTGAGCACCTCGGGGACAAGCGCCCAGTGCTCGTTGATTTGCGACGGCATCTCCACCAGGTCGCGGTCCACGTTGGTACCTTCCAGGCCGTGGAACGGGGCGCGCGTGAGCATACCGTGGAGGGCATGGCCAAACTCGTGGAACACGGTCTCCACCTCGTCCATGCTCAGCAGCGAGGGAGCGTCCTTGGTGGGCGGCGTGAGGCTTGCCACATTAAAGATAATGGGCCTCACACTCTTACCCTTGTAGTTATACTCGGCGTTCATCTCGCTCATCCAGGCGCCTTGAGCCTTGATGGCGCGGGGATAATAGTCGGTCATGAACACGGCCACGTGGTTTCCTTTTTCGTCCTTGACATCATAGACGGTGACCTCGGGATTATACTTGGGCGCGTCTTTCATCTCGGTGAAGGTGATGCCGTAGAGCTTATTGGCGGCATAGAAGATGCCGTTTTTCACCACGCTGTTAAGCTCGAAATAGGGACGCACCTGATCTTCGCTGAAGTTGAACTTCTCGGCCTTGACTTTCTCGGCATAATAATAGTAGTCCCACGGCTCGATGGTGATGCCGGCGTGATGCCGGTCGGCATAGTTTTGCATGTCGGCCACTTCCTCGGCCACCTTGGCGATAGCCGGACGCCAGATTTGCATCAGCAGGTCTTCGGCAGCCTCCACCTTGTGGGCCATGACGGGGTCGACGGCATAGTCGGCGAAGGTCTCGAATCCCAGCAACTTGGCCTTTTGCTGGCGCAGCTGGATAATGGCGTTGATGTTCTTGCTGTTGTCCCATTCATCGCCACGGCTGGCGGTGTTGGTGTAGAGCTTGTACATCTCCTCGCGCAGGGCACGGTCGTCGGCGCCACCGAGCACGGCAAGTCGCGTGGCGCCCGTGGCGGTGAAGGCCCATCCGGTGTGTCCCTTCTTGGCGGCAAGGGCGGCGGCATCGTCGATGGTGGCTTGCGAGAGACCCGCGAGGCGGTTCTTGTCGGTGACATAGATGACGTTGTTGCTCATCTCGTGCATCACATTATTGGCAAACGACAGCTCCAACTCGGCCTCGCGGCGGTTGAGTTCTTTGAGCTTATCCTTGTCGGCCGGCGAGAGCAGCGCGCCATTGCGCACAAAGCGCTTGTAGTACTTCTCGGTCAAGCGTTTTTGCGCCGCGTCGAGACCCAGCGCGTCGGCATTGTCGTGCACGGCCTTGATGCGCTCGAAGAGCGCCGCGTTCATATAAATCTCGTCGTTTTGCGCCGTGAGCATGGGCGACACTTTCTTTGCCAACTCCTGCATCTCGTCGGTAGCGTCGCTCTCGCTCAAAGCGAGGAACACATAGGTCACCTTGCCCAGCGTGTTGCCGCTGTTGTCGAGGGCGAGCACGGTGTTGTCAAAGTCGGGCTTGGCGGGATTGGCCACGATGGCGGCGATTTCATCGTTCTGTTCCTTGATGCCGGCCTCAACAGCGGGCATATAGTGGGAAATCTTGATTTTGTCGAACGGCGGAATCTCATACTTAGTTTTATATTCGCTCAAGAAGGGGTTGCCACCGGTTGCCGTGTTCTTTTTAGCGGCGAAAGTGGTGAGCGAAACACAAGCTGCTCCAATCATCAGTGCGGTTCTAAGTTTCATTGTTTCAATTCGGTTATAAGGTTATTTTAAGATTGTTTCAGGGCTTTGAGGCTTTCCTCAAGGGTAGCGATCTTGCTCAGCGCGTCGGCCTGTTTCTTGCGCTCGATGGCGACAACGGCCTGCGGCGCGTTGGCCACGAAGCGCTCATTGGCGAGCTTTTTCTCCACATTGGCCAGGAAGCCGCGGGCGTAGTCGAGTTCCTTTTGCAACTTGGCGATTTCCTCCTCGACGTTCACCTTGTCGGCCAGCGGCACGGCAAATTCGGTGGTGCCCACGATAAACGCGGCCGCCGTGGGGTCTTTGGCCTCGACGGCGACAATGTCGTTAAGGCCGGCCAGCTTGACGATGATGGGAGCGTTGGCGTTAGCCCACGTGCCCACCACTTGCAGGGTGACAGCCTCGCGCGGCGCGATGTTCTTGGCGCTGCGCACGTTGCGCACGTTACTCACGATGGCACCGGCCTCGGCCATACTTGCCAGCACGGCCTCGTCAACCGGTTGCTCGGCAGGCAACGGGGCATACATGATGCTCTCGCCGTCGGCGCGCTCGGCCAGGTGTTGCCACAACTCCTCGGTGATAAACGGCATGAAAGGGTGCAACATTCTCAGCAGGATATCGAAGAATCGCTTGGTGGCGCGCATCGTGGCGGCATCGACAGGTTGCTGGTAAGCCGGCTTGACGATTTCGAGATACCATGCCGAGAAGTCTTCCCAGAACAGGCGGTACACCGCCATCAGCGCCTCGCTGATGCGGAACTTGTTGAACAAGTCGTCGACCTCGGCCAGCGTTGCGTTGAGTTTGTTTTGGAACCAGTCGATGGCAAGGCGGCTGTGGTCGGGCTGCGCCAGATTCTCGTCCACGTCCCAGCCGTTGACCAAGCGGAACGCGTTCCAAATCTTATTGTTGAAGTTGCGGCCTTGCTCACACAGGGCCTCGTCAAACAAGATATCGTTACCGGCGGGAGCGCTGAGCATCATGCCCATGCGCACGCCATCGGCGCCAAACTTATCGATGAGCATCAGTGGGTCGGGGCTGTTGCCCAGTTGCTTGCTCATCTTGCGGCCCAGCTTGTCGCGCACGATACCGGTGAAATAGACATTGCGGAACGGCATCTTGCCCTCATACTCATAGCCGGCCATAATCATGCGCGCCACCCAGAAGAAGATGATGTCGGGCGCCGTCACCAGGTCATTGGTGGGATAGTAGTATTTAATCTCGTCATTGCCCGGATTGTTGATGCCGTCGAAGAGCGAGATAGGCCACAGCCACGAGCTGAACCACGTGTCGAGCGCGTCGTTGTCGTGACGAAGCTCCTCGGCGGTAATGTGCTCGAAACCGGGAATCTGTCGAGCTTTGGCCAGAGCCTCCTCGTCGTTGAGCGCCACGACGTAACGTTCCTCCTCGCCCTCGGCGGCGGGCAGGAAGTAGGCCGGAATGCGGTGTCCCCACCACAGCTGGCGGCTGATGCACCAGTCCTGGATATTCTCGAGCCAGTTGTGATAAGTGGGCTTGTATTTTTGGGGGAAGAACTTGATTTCGTCGTTCATCACCGGTGGCAGGGCGAGGTCGGCAAAGTGCCGCATCTTCAAGAACCACTGCATGCACAAGCGTGGCTCGACGGCGGTGTCGCTGTTGCGCTCGCTGTAGCCCACCTTGTTGACGTAGTCTTCCACCTTCTCCATGAGGCCGGCCTCGGTGAGGTCGCGTGAAATGACCTTTCGCACCTCCATGCGGTCCATGCCCACGTAGAGGGGCGACTGGTCGCTCACAGTGCCGTCGGCATTGAAGATGTCGATGTTCTCGAGGTTGTGGGTCTTCCCGAGCATGTAGTCGTTGGGGTCGTGGCACGGCGTCACCTTGAGGCAACCGGTACCGAACTCAATGTCGACATAGCGGTCCTCGATGACGGGGATAACGCGGTTCACGAGCGGCACAATCACCTTTTTGCCGCGCAGCCACTGGTTCTTGGGGTCCTTGGGGTTGATGCACATGGCGGTGTCGCCCATGATGGTCTCGGGGCGTGTGGTGGCCACCACGGCATAGCGCCGGCCCTGCTCGTCACGGTGCACGATTTCGCCCTCTTGGCCGGTCTCGCCGGTGAGGTCGTCGTCGGCCACATAGTACTTGAGATAGTACAGTTTGCTGTTCTCCTCGCGGTAGATGACTTCTTCATTGCTGAGGGCCGTTTGCGCCTTCGGGTCCCAGTTGACCATGCGCAGTCCACGGTAGATGAGGCCTTTATCGTAAAGGTCGACAAACACACGCAACACGCCTTCGCTACGCTTCTCGTCCATGGTGAAGGCGGTGCGGCTCCAGTCGCACGAGGCGCCCAACTTGCGCAGCTGTTGCAAGATGATGCCACCATGCTCGTGGGTCCAATCCCAAGCGTGTTTGAGGAATTCCTCGCGGGTGAGGTCGCTCTTTTTGATACCTTGCTCGGCCAGGCGTTTTACCACCTTAGCCTCGGTGGCGATGCTGGCGTGGTCGGTGCCGGGCACCCACAGCGCGTTTTTCCCTTTTTGTCTGGCGCGGCGAATGAGGATGTCCTGGATGGTGTTGTTGAGCATGTGCCCCATGTGGAGCACACCGGTGACATTGGGCGGCGGAATGACGATGGTGTAAGGTTCGCGCTCATCGGGGACCGACTTGAACAGGTCGTGGTCGAGCCAATATTGATACCATTTCTCTTCGACCGCCTTAGGGTCGTATTTCGATGCAAGATTATTCATTGTTGATGATATGTTTAGCTATTTTTGTCAGTTCACGATTGTCAGTTCACGATTGGAGCGCGGCGAGCAGCTCGGGAAGCGCGGCCGTGAATTCGTCCATGGTTTTGAACACGAGGTCGGCACCGGCCTTATACAGCTCCTTCTCGGTGATGGGACCCGTGGTGACACCCACCGTGAAGCAACCGGCCGTGTGACCCGCCTGCACACCCAGCGGCGCGTTCTCAACCACGAGGCACTCGTTGCCGCGCGCACCGGCGGCCGCCATGCCCTTGAGGTAAGGCTCGGGGTTGGGCTTGCCGCGCTTGATGTCGGCGCTGGTAATGCGTGCCGCGAAAATGTCGGGATAGTCGTTGTTGATGCGGTCGAAGATGGACTGCTGGCCCGAACCGGTGACAAGGACACACTTGACGTCGGCCTGACGCAATGCCTGCAACAGCTGCAACGTGCCGGGAATCAATTCGGGCTCGCCCAGCTCGCTGAAGTAGCGGCTTTTCACTTTGTAGAGGGCGGCAGCCTCGTCGTCGGTGATGTTTTTGCCGGCACCGTTCTTGAATTTCATCTTGATAATGTCACTGCCGGTCATTCCCTCATAGAGGTAAAATTCGTCGCGTGTGCACTTGATTCCGTTCTTTTTCATGAGTTTCACCCAGGCGCGGGTGTGATTTTTCATTGAATCATAGAGCACGCCGTCCATGTCGACGAGGGCAGTAGTGAGGTGGAAGCTCTTGGCTCCGGTGAACTTGTAATAGTTCTCGATTGCGTTTTGAATAGTCATTATTGTGAATGAATAAATGAGTTTGTTTCAAAGGGGGAAGGGGGTTATCGCACAGTTATGTGGAAACAACTTTGCTTGCGTTCGTACATCACGTAGCACCGACCCTGTTCGTGTAGTTTGTAAAGCACCTCGCCCAGCACGTTCTTGAGACTTTCCTCGCTCAACGTGTAGCTCGGGTCGCGGTTGTCAAATTTGGACCAACTGATGTCGAACGTGGTGCCGTAGCGGTGACACGAATTGTCGCTGGCGTTGCGGTTGCGGCGTTGCAGGCGCGAGGCGCTGTAGTCGCTGCGCGTGAGGCTCGTGACACGAATGCGGTAGTTGCCGCGGCAACGCGCACGGATGGTGTCGCTAAAGGCATACCCTATCTCTTCGAGCAGCTTTTGCGCCTTGGGCACGAGGTACGGCATCGAGTGGGACAATGTGTCGACGAGATAAGCGTCGCACGTCTCCACCTTGACAATGGGCTGGCTCAAGTGGTAAGCGCTGCGGTAGTCGCTGATGGGGTGCCCGAAACCGTTGACCACGGCTGCCTGCAAGTGCACCTCGTTACTGTCGCTGAACAGTACCTTGAAGGGTGCCGGGAAGCGCATCGTGGGGATGGTGTTGACAGCCGCGTTGGCGGGAGCATGGGCACGCGACACCGGCGTGGCCGTGGGCGGCCGCGAGCCGGTGCTGTCCATGTTGAGCTTGACGATGCGGCCTGGCGGCTCTTGTTGCCGTCCTCCGCATGCCGCCAGCAACGCGACAAGGGCAAGCAGGAGCAATGCGGTTCGTTTCATGACGCTTTCTTCACCGTGTGCGATTAGTGACCTATGGTTTGGACAAAGAGGATACGTTCGTTAGCCGGCAACTTGAGTGCCTTGGGCAACTCCACGCGGTCAAACATGGCGCGCAGCACACTCTTCAGGCCGGCCTGGGCACAATAGAGGTAAATGTTCTGCGACGCGGCTCCGGCGGTATAGGCCTGGAACTCCACCTTATCTTGCTTGGCAGTGTCAACGGCCAGCACGATGTTGAGTGGCGCCGTGCGTGCAAAGTCTTGGCTACCGGCAGCCTCACGGAAGTCGCCTTCGTTGACCACGGTGAGTGTGTGCGCTTCGGGGTTATAGCGGCTCACCTCGGTGGGTGTGACCACATAGAGCACCAGCTCCTGGCGGTTCATGGCCGTCGCCACGGTGTGCTTGCCGTCGTGGGTGATGCCCCATGCCGCCCACAGGATATTGCTCAAGTCTTGCTTGCTGACGGCTTGCGACGGGTCGATATCGCGCTGCGTCATGCGCTCTTTCATCATTTGCATCATGGGCTTGCCGCCCGTCGTTTGCGGCGCGGGAAGCACCTCGGCCTGAAGGCTTAGCGCCGCGGCCGCCGCGATTGTTGCGAACATAATTTTTAGTTTCATATCTTTTTTAATAATGTGATAGTCATGCAAAGGTAATAAAAATTCTCGAGTGGCGAACCCTTTGCCGCACTTATTTTGAAAAATTATGTCCGCATGGCCGATGCTCATTTCGCGAAGCATGGCGACATCTCCTTGGTCCGCATTACCACATTTCAATCACTGTTAATATTTAATAACTTTTATGTGCCTATTTATAGCTCAATAAACAGCTCAAACACCTCACGCATTATCGCAAACCTTCCGCTCACTTTAGAGCATTCTCTTTCATTATAAAGTTATTAACTTTAATAGCCCTAAGCTGTGAAAAGAAAACTTTTTTTGATTTTTAGACGATTATTCACATTTTATCACTATCTTTGTCATTTGGATTATACACAAAACTCATTATACCCCTTTTGATGATGAAAACATTACTAAAACTAATGATTTTGCCACTCTTGAGTGGATGCTGCGCCCTCACCGCGATGGCACAGCATGTGACCGTGGTCAGTCAGACACGGTTGAGCGACGGCATCGAGGGCGAGGCCTGCTACCCGCGCCTCAGTCCCGACGCCACGAAACTTCTCTTCAGCGACGCCGACACGCGCGGGTTGCGCATGCTCGACCTCAATAGTCACACCGTGACCACACTGAGCGAAGAGCCGGGTGCTGGCTTCGACGCGCGATGGGCGGGCAACGACCGGGTGTGCTTCGTCACCGCGCGCCGCGCCGACGACCACCTCATCTACCGCACGCCCATGAGCTACGACCTGGCCACCCACAGCGCGCAGGCTATGCTCGAGCCGCAACATGGCGCCGTGAGCGCGGTGGTGGGCAACCGCGGCACAGCGTTTCTGGGGGCCCACAAGAGCCGCGGCCGCGTGAAAGACACCGGCACAAGCGTTTACACGAAAGGCTCTCAGTTAATAATCACCCGCGACGGCGTCACCACGGCCCACTCCCCCGTGGAGTCCTACGCCGGATACCTGTGGGCCAGCTTGTCGCCCAACGGCGACAAAGTGGCATTTGTGGCGGCCGAGAGCGGCGTGATTGTCACCGACCTCAACGGCAACGTGCTCGCCTCACTGGGCCACTACGAGATGCCCGCATGGCTCGACAACGAATACCTCGTGGTGCAAAACGCCACCGACGACGGCCACCAGTTCACCTCGTCGCAAATCCTGCTGCTCAAGGCCGACGGCACCTTCAGCCATGCCCTCACGGCCCCCTCATCGATGACGATGCAACCCACGGCAGCCGCCGGCACCGTGGTTTACAGCACCATTGACGGCAAGCTCACGATGCTCAAAATCCAAATCACCCAATAAACACAAGGAGGACACGACGATGAAAAAGATATTTCTCGCTCTCGTTAGCGCGGCGGTCGCCATCACCGCCCACGCGGTAATGCCACACGTGTATATCAACCCCGGTCATGGCGGACACGACGCCGACGACCGCAACGTGGTCGTCTACCCCTTTGTGCAGGGCGACACCGCCGGTTTTTGGGAATCGAACAGCAACCTCAAGAAAGGCTTCGCCCTCAACAACATGTTAAAGGCCAAGGGCTACACCACCTCCATGTCGCGCGTAAGAAACACCACAAACGACGACCTCAAGCTGGCGACCATCGCGGCACTGAGCAACAGTAGCGGCGCCGACATCTTCTACTCCATCCACAGCAACGCCACCGGCACCGAGAGCCGTTGCAATTACCCCCTGGGAATTTATCGCGGATACTCAGGCCAACCCGTAGTCGCCGGCAGCGACCGCCTGGCCGAGACCTTGGGAGCCGTGCTCATCAAGAACGAAGCCACCTACTGGACCCTCAACCGTTACCCCATCTATGGCGACTGGACCTTCTACCCGCAGTGGGGCACACAGGGACTGGGCGTGCTGCGTGGCAACAATGTGGTGTCGATGCTCGACGAAGGTTCGTTCCATGACTACATCCCCGAGACCTACCGCCTGCTCAACGACAACTATTGCTGGCTCGAGGGATGGAACTTCTCGCGTGGCGCCGACAGCTACTTCGGGCGCGACGACGACACCTTTGGCTACGGAGCCATCGCCGGACTGCTGCGCGACAGCCGCATGCTGCGCAACGTGTCCTACGAATGTTTCGGCGACGACAAGCGACTCTCGCTCAACAACGCCGTCGTGCTGCTGCAAGACCTCGACGGCAACACTCTCGACGAATGTAACACCGGCGAGCTCTACAACGGCTTCTACGTCTTTAAGATGGTACCCGCCGGCACTTACCGCATTGTCGCCCGGGGACCTGAACACTACGAGCAAACGAAAGAGGTTACCCTCGGGCCCAACCAAAGCGCCTATTGCAACTTCGACCTAATGCGCGTGCGCAACACGCCGCCCGAGGTCGTCTCCCACTCGCCACAGTGGCACGAAGGCGACGCCCCGCTCAAGTGCAGCACTCCCATCGTGCTCAACTTCAACTGGGACATGGACCCGGTAAGCACCCAGCAGGCCTTCCTCATCGACCCGCCCGTGCAAGGAAAATTTACCTGGGAAGACAGCTACTATCGCCTGATTTTCACGCCTAACGACGCCTTTGAGGCCGACACCCGCTACACTGTCACCCTCAAAGCCACCGCACAGCACAACGGCGGCATGTCGCTGGGCGAGGACTACAGCTTTGAGTTCCAAACCGAGGCACGCAAATACATAGAACCCTATGTCATCTTCCCGCACGACAACGACCGCGTCCACTACAAGAACGCCGTCGTCGAGTTGCGCGTCGACTCGATGCTCGTCACCGGATACTACTACGACCGCATCCACGTCTATAACGCCGCCGGCGAGGAAGTCGCCATCAACAAGCGCAGCGTCAAGCTCAACAAGAAAGGCGACGATTACGGTTACATCCGCATTCCCATCGCCAGCGCCCTCACTGCCGGCGAGCGATACCGCCTCACCATCAGCAAGGAGCTCGTCGACACCGCCGGACTGCGTCTGCCGCAGGAAATCGACTACGCCTTTACCGCCGTCGACGTGGCACAAGAGGTCGAAGGACTCGAGACCGTGCTCGTCCTTGACGCCAAGGAACACCTCGTGGGCGACGGGGCTACGCTGACCACAGCCACCGACTACCTGTGCGGCGCCAAATCTATCCAGCTCAAGTACAACTTGGAGCCCGGCGCCGAAATCAGTTTCACCACCTTGGCCGAAAGCACCGGTGAACTCACCTGCAACGATGCCATCGTGGTGCCTGTCAACGGCGACCTGAGTCTCAACCGCATCATCGTCACCCTGTGTGACTACGCCGCCGGCGATGTGGTGAATGTGGACCTGGGACGCATCGACTTCAACGGCTGGCGCGACTTGCGTGCCGACCTTACCATGCTGCCCGCCGGCAAGCGCTACATGCTCAGCGGCATCACCCTGAGCCGCGAGAGCGACAACAAGGTGGGAGCCTCGGGCACCATCAAACTTGACGATGTGCTCAAGGCCGAGGGCACAAAACCGCAAGTCAACGGCGACGTCAACGGCGACGGCGTGGTGAGCGGCGCCGACGTAACCGCACTCTACGGCGTGTTGCTCGACAACGCCACCGTGGCCGGCAACGCCGATGTCAACGGCGACACCAACGTGAGCGGCGCCGATGTCACCGCGCTCTACAACCTCTTGCTGGGCAACGACAGCGGCAACGCCTCAGTCAAGCTTAGCGCCGGCACCGTGAGCGAATATATCGTGGCAAGTGCCGACGGCCTCATCCACGGCATGGAACTCATCGACGCCAACGGCAAGACTGTCAAGCGTAACGCAGGCAACTTCATCAACGTGGAGGACGTCCCGGCCGGCCACTACACCGTAGTCGTCTACACCGCCGTCACCGCCACCACGCGCCAGGTCACCGTGGCTCACTAAGCCACCGCCCACCCCACCAACAGCCGCGGCGCGTCACCCCCACGACGCGCCGCAGCCGTTTTCACCCCGAAAAACTCTTGCTACACATGGCCCGTGACTCAAATCTTTGTTGTAATTTTGCGGGCACAATCATCACCACCTTTTAAGTTTGAATATTGAGGAAGAGGCCAAGAAAGAGTTGTACTACTCTGAATTTGGCGACCTCGTGAGGCACCTTGAGGCCAACCTCAAGGTGATGATTGAGGCTCGCAAGCAATTAAAGGAGGGCAATGCACCCGCCGACATCCATTTCATCAACCTGGCGTGGCCCGAGGCTTCATGTCTTATTACAGCTCGAGCGTGATGGTCGAGAAATACCTGGGCATGTATTACAACGACCGCCGCATTCGACGCAATGTGGTACTCTATAAATATTGACCCTCATTGCTGAACACGCCGAAAAGCCATCAAAAAGACTCAAAAAAAGCCTCCAAACAAGGCGGTTTTTTCAAGATTTGGGGCAAAAAATTTGTCAATTCAAAAAAAAGTGCTACCTTTGCCGTGCTTTTGCGAAAAAAGCGACATTCGGGTGCTTAGCTCAGCTGGTTTAGAGCGCATCCTTGACAGGGATGAGGTCACCTGTTCGAACCAGGTAGCACCCACGCAATGAGGGCGGAACGTTGTTCCACCCTCAATTTTTATTCCTGTTTTCGGCCTAATGGCCGATTGGGCATTATTAAAATCGCATGGTGCCGGTGACCTTCGAGAGGTACACATCGCACAGCTGCACGTCAATCTCGGCATCAATTTTCTCGCTGCTGGCCTCGAGCCAAGCGGTTTGCGCCGCGAGCACATCGTCGGTGGTGGCCATGCCTTCCTTGAAGGCCAGCTGGGCCACGCGCAGGTTCTCGTCGGCCTTGGCGAGGTTAGAGCGCGTCATCTCGAGCGTCTTGTTGGCCTCCTGGTAGCGGAAGCGCGCCTGGTTCACCTGCAGCTCTATTTTTTCCTTAGCCTCGTCAAGCTCCAGCCGCTTGATGCGGGCCTCGACCTGCGCCGCCTTGTATTTGTTGCTCAGTCCGCCCCAGTGCCACAAGGGTATCTTGACTATCGCGCCCACGGTAAAGCCGAACCCAAAGCGGTTCTTGAAGCCGTCGTAGCTATTGGGATTAGTGGCATGATAGGCACCGATAGCGGCCACCGTGGGTAGCATGGCGCTACGTTCCACATCGGCCTTGCGGTCGTAGATTTTCGTGGCCAGCTCGAGCGCGTGGAGGTCGTGACGATTGGCGTACACATTATTCATGTCCACTTGCGAAGGGTGCAGCTGCGTGTCAAGGTTCGCCTTATCCTCATCGGCAAGCGTGAACTGCGTGTCAACGGGCAGGCCACACAGTTGGGCCAGCAACATGCGCGACAGGGTGAGGCCGTTGTTCACCTTGGTCAGCGCCACGTTGGCCTCGTTGAGCCTCACGTCGACCGAGAGCAGATTGGCCCGCGTGGCCACTCCCTGGTCGAGCATCTTCTTCACGTCGTCGTCGAGCGATTCCACAAGGGTCACATAGCTTTGCGCCAAGCGCTGCTTCGACTTGAGCGACACTACCTGCCAGTAAGCCGCGTCCACGTTATAGACCACTTCTTCAGCCTTGCTGTCGTGCATCGACTGCGCCAGCTGCTCGGCATAACGCGTGATGTCGTTCATCGCCTTGATTTTACCGCCCATGTAGATGGGTTGCGTCACCGTGATAGCCGCACCCATCACATGATGAATGTTGTAAGTCATCGCGCTCTTGGGCAACAACGCCACCTGTTTGGGCACCGGCTGACCGTTGGCCACGACAGGCTCGCCCGTCAAGGGATTGGTGACGATGTCAAACTCATAGCCGCCCGAGGCGAGGCTGAAGTTCTTCACCGGCAACAACGCGTCGTTCTCAATGAGCGACAACTTTTTTTGGTTGTACATGTAAGTACCCTGCAGGTCGAAGCTGGGCAAATAAGCCGCGTGGGCTTCCTTGCGTTGGTAACCGGCCTGCTCAATTTTGAGCTGAGCCTGCCTGATTTCTTTATTGTTGCGCAACGCCATCTGGCGGCACGAGTCGAGCGTCACCTGTGCGGTGGCCGCGAGTGCCGCGAGCGCGGCAAGCGAGAAGCATAATAATTTTTTCATCGTTGTGGTAAAACCTGAGCTATCGAAGTTTTTGCACTGCAAAGATAACACTTTGCCGCCAACGCCCAAACTGATTGTTCCCAAAAAGAACACTTTCGATTAGCGCAAGGACACAAACGGGCCTCACAGTCCCATTTTTTTTGCCTAAGACGCTATTATTATTTGGTGAATTGAAAGAAATGCATTATATTTGCAGGGTCAAAAAAATTCACAACTTATTTTAACAACTAATTCATTCACCTTAATTAAATTCTAGAAAACTATGGCATACGTAATTGGAGAAGACTGCGTTGCTTGTGGAACCTGCCAGGCAGTGTGCCCCACTGGCGCAATCAGCGAGGGCGACATCTATGTGATTGATCCCGACGTTTGCATCAGCTGCGGCTCTTGCGCCGAAAGCTGCCCTAACGAGGCTATCACCGAAGGTTAAAAAGCAATTGACAAGGTTACCCGATAACCTTTCACAACGACAAAGATTGGGGGCGAGCTACATCGCCCCTATTTTGTCGATGCACGTCCCGCCACCATTACAAGGGGTGAATGAATCAACGACATTAACGCAAAAGAATCTTTTGAAAATATGAAACGAATCACAGCTTTCCTGCTCGCCATCGCAGCCTGCGCCTGCATGGCCATGGCACAGCAAGGCACCATCACGGCAAAGCGCAACGTGCTTTTCGACGGATACAACTTTTGGGTGCGCACCCCGCAGGGCTACGACCCACACGGGTCGCGGCAGCCGCTCATTATCTTCCTGCACGGCGCCAGCCTGTGTGGCCACGACCTGAACCGCGTCAAGCGCTACGGACCGCTCGACGCAGTGGAGAAAGGCCTCGACATTCCCGCCGTGATTGTGGCGCCGCAGAACCCCGGCGGCTCGTGGAAGCCCAAGAAACTCAATGATATCCTCGAGTGGACCAAAGCCAACTACCACATCGACAGCACACGTGTCTATGTGCTGGGAATGAGCTTGGGAGGATATGGCACACTCGACTTTGCCGGCACTTATCCCGACAAGATAGCCGCGGCCATGGCACTGTGCGGCGGATGCACCCTGCGCGACCAGAGCGGGCTGGGGAAGCTGCCGCTGTGGATCATGCACGGCACCGCCGACCGAGCCGTGTCGGTCACCCAGTCGAAACTCGTGGTGAGCTACCTGCAGGCGGCCCGCGCTACCGAACACCTGCGTTACGACTGGTTGCAGGGCGCCTCACACGGCGCGCTGGCACGCGTCTTCTACCTCGACAAGACCTACGAATGGCTCATGTCGCACACCCTTGACGACCCCACACGCGAGGTGAACCGCGAAATTTCCATCACACAAACCGACATGAGCAACGCTTACCGCATCCTGTCGCAACAAAAGCGCGAAACACCTATCCTATAAATTAAACATCCACACAACCGAACTTCACCCGCCATCACCAATGAAAGAAATCAAATGCCCCAAATGCGGCAGTATCTTCACCGTCGACGAGGCCGACTATGCCGCCATTGCCTCACAGGTGAAAAACGCCGAGTTCCGCGCCGAAGTCGAACGTCGCGCCTCCGAGCTTGAGAATCAGCAACAACTCAAGCAAGAAGCGCAACAACTCAGGCTTAAAAACGACTTCGAACGACAACTCAACGCCAAGAACAACGAGCTGGAACAACGCAAAAACGAAATCGCCACGCTCAAGCAGCAGATGCTCAACAACGCGCAAGCACAGCAAATCGAGCAAGACAAGCTGCTGGCACAAAAAGACGCCCTCATCGCCTCGCTGCAAACCAAGGTGGCACAAAGCGAGAATCTCGTCACCGTCGCCGTGCTTGAGGAAAAAAACAAAGCGAAAGACGAGCTGCAGGAACGGGAACGGAAAATCGCCGAACTCGTCAACCGGGCCGCCAGCGAACGCAACGAGGCCAACCTGCGCGAGCAAAGCATCAAACAAAACTACGAGCAACAGCTGCGACAAAAACAGGAAATGGTCGATTATTACAAGGACATGAAAACCCGACTCTCGACCAAGATGGTGGGCGAAACGCTCGAAATCCACTGCAGCACACAATTCAGCACCCTCATCCGTCCCATCATGCCCAGCGCCTATTTCGAGAAAGACAACGACGCCTCGGGCGGCAGCAAGGGCGACTTTATCTTTCGCGACAGCGACAACGGCATGGAATACATCTCCATCATGTTCGAAATGAAAAACGAGATGGACACCACCGCCACCAAGCACCACAACGAGGACTTCCTCAAAAAACTCGACAGCGACCGACGCGAGAAAAATTGCGAATACGCCGTACTCGTCTCACTGCTCGAGCCCGACAGCGAGCTTTACAACACCGGCATCGTCGACATGAGCCACCGTTATGAGAAGATGTACGTCATCCGCCCGCAATTTTTTATCCCGCTCATCACCCTGCTCGTGCAGGCAGCCAAGAAAAACGTCGCCCTCAAGCACGAACTCGACATCACACGCAACCAAAACGTAGACGTGACCAACTTTGAGAACAAGTTGCTCAAATTCAAGGAAAAATTCGGTTCACACTACGAAAGAGCCTCCAAAAAATTTGACGACGCCATCAAGCAAATCGACGACACCATCGCCAAGCTGCAAAAAGTGAAGGACAGCCTCCTGGGGTCGGAAAGGAACCTGCGGCTCGCCAACCAAGACACAGATGCCCTCACCATCAAGCGGCTCACTCGCGGCAATCCCACGATGAAAGAGAAATTTGACCAGGCACGAAAAGCCAACGACAACGCCGACACGCCGCAATGATTGCACATTTAAGCAAAATGTAGTAATTTTGCGCTTTCTATTCATTTTTTCACTTCCATTCATTCAAATCAAGATGAAAACAACCACTAAAATATGGATGCTTGCGCTCGCGATGCTCGCCGGCACCGCGGCCATGCGGGCCGAAATTCCCGAAGACTACTATGCAGAGATTTACGGCAAAAGCGGACGCGCGCTTAAAAACGCCGTCAGCGAGCTATGCAAGCGCCACACCGTCGTCACCTACGGCAGCTTGTGGTACCACTTTCCCCACACCGACTGCCGTCTCGACAACCCCGACCTCGTGTGGGACATGTACAGCAACAAGACCTACAAGTTCCGCGGCACAAGCTCGGTGAGCGGCATGAACCGCGAGCACTCCCTGCCCAAGAGCTGGTGGGGAGGAGACTACTCCATCATCTACGGCACCTCGGCACAAAACTCCGACGCTTACACCGATCTCAACCACCTCTACCCCAGCGATGGCGATGCCAACATGGCCAAAAGCAACTTCCCGCTGGGCGAAGTGTCGAAGGCCAGTTTCAACAACGGCTCGTGTCTCGTGGGCACGCCCATGACCGGGCAAGGAGGTGGCGCCGCCACTGTGTTTGAGCCTAACGACGAGTATAAGGGCGACTTCGCGCGTACCTATTTCTATATGGCCACCACCTACCAGGACTACACCTGGAAATATAAATACATGCTCAACAACACCTCGTGGCTCACACTCAACGAGTGGTCAATCAACCTGTTGCTCAAGTGGGCACGGCAAGACCCCGTGAGCGACAAGGAGCTGGCGCGCAACGAGGCCGTCTATAAGATTCAAAACAACCGCAACCCCTTCATCGACAACCCCGACTTGATGGAATACATCTGGGGCGACAAGGCCAACGAGGTGTTTAACGACCCCGACCCCGACCCCGACGACCCCGACAAGACGGCGCGCCTCATCACGCCCGTGCCCGGCACCACCATCGAGTTTGGCGAAGTGGCCATAGGACGCACCCTCACCACCAAGGTCTACATCAAGGCCAAGCACCTCACCGGCGACTTGAGCGTGCTCGTTTACAAGGACGAGAGCAACTCGTTCAAGGCCTCGGTGTCGACTGTGCCGCGCAGCAGCGCCATGACCGCCGAGGGGTATCCCCTCGAAATCAGCTACAGCCCCAAGGCCCTGGGCGACCACACGTGCCGTCTGCTCATCAGCGACGGCGGTATCGTGGGTAGCGTGGCCACCGAAATCAGCGCCTCGTGCCTGCCCGTGCCCACCCTCAAGCCCGTTGTGGCGCTCGATGCCTCGATTGGCGGCGACGGACAGTACACCGCGCGGTGGGAGTCCTCGAGCGACGACGTTGACTATTATCTGGTCACCCGCACCATCTATGGCGCGGCCAACGAGGTGCTCTCGAGCGATGAATTTTCGACCGAAGAAACGTCCTACCTTTTCGATGACCTGGAGGCCGGACAGTCCCACACCTACTTCGTGCAGAGTAGCCGCCTGGGATACCTGAGCCCCGCGTCGAACGTCATCACCGTCAACGCCACCAATGGTGTGAACGACATCACCACCGACAAACCCGTGGCCTTCCTCGCCATGGACGGCGCTGTCGTGGTCAAGTGCAGTGAGCCATTGCACGATGTGCGCATCTACGGCATCAACGGCCGGCTCGTCAAAACGCTCGGCACGGTCCACAACGACGATATCATCGCTCTACCCGGCGGCATCTACATCTTCACCACCGGCAGCAACTCACACCCCTCCAAACTGATTATCAAATAAACAACCAGTTACTACGGCATCCTCACCACTTAATCACTAATCTTAGTGATTGCGGGAATTATAAAAAAAACGTAATTTTGCGGCGCGATTTTCCTCCTCTGGGGATTAATCGCGCCGCAATTCACGTTTACACATCAACAAAAAGTATAAAAAAGAAAATGAAGAAATTAGCATTCCTCCTCTTGCTGCCCGCCATGGCACTGCTCACGGCCTGCGGCAACGATGACGAACCCGTGCCCGCGAAACCCATCCTTATCGACAAGCAGGACATGGCGTTTCTCACCCTCAATGCCGCCACCGGCGAGTTCAACCACTACTGCAAGGCACAATGCGAGTTGAGCGTCGATGCCGACGCCACCCTGGCCACCGCCACCATCCTGGGCGCGGCCTTCGACCCGCGCATGCCCCACGGCGTGGACTTCACCATCGGCGACGTGCGCGCGCTCTCGCTCTCGCGCAGCGGCGACGACTGCTCGTTCACCCTCAAGGCCGCCTCGGCCTCAATGCTTAACCCGTCGACCGGCGAGCCTTACAGCGGCTACGAGATTACCGACATCGGCGGACACGTCGACACCGCCCGCGACATCTACACCATCACCTTCGGGGTGAACACACGCGGCACCGGCTACAAGGTGGTGGCCACCAGCACCACGTTGCGCACCGATGTGGGTACCGACAGCTACTACGACACCGGCAAACTCTACTACCAATATAACCTGCTCGACAACCTCAAGGCCGAAATCTATATCCACAACGTGCAGTTCAGCGTGGGTGGTGCCTCCAGCCCGCTACTGCCCAAAATCCACATCCCCGACCTTACCGTTGTCCCCACGTCGACTGGTTACAAGCTCATCGGTAACGGCATCATCCCCAACAACATCACCGCAGGTGGGCCCGTGCCCATGGGCAACCGATTTGTCGTGACCAACTTCGAGGCCACCCTCAACGTGATCACCGGCGAGCACCACATCACCTTCGACTGCATGGGAGGCAATCACACCGGCGATGCCGCCCTCGCCCTCTAAGCGCCACATAGCTTAACGAACATTATAAGTAGCAGGGACCCGACGCTAAGCGCCGGGTCCCTTAGTTTTTCGCTTTTCGACACGCGATGGCTACCGTTATTGCGCCGCACCCTGCGGGTCGAGGTAACCGATGGCCGTCTTGGTGAGGGTTTCGCGGTCGATGTCACCCGAGAGGCTATTGTCGACGCTGAGCTCGTAGAGAGGCACATCGGTATTAGTAACAAACATGGCGGCGGGCAGGTCTTGCGGGTCAAACTGCATGAAGAGGTCGGTGTTGATGCTGCTGTCGATAGCCCACAGGGCGATGCGGTCGCCAAAGCGTTCTTTCAGCTCATCGAAAGCCGAGAGGACATCCTCACCCATACTTTGCTCGTCTCCGCCATCGTAGAAGTAGACAACGAGCAATTCGGGGCGAGTTACGTTATCGGCGCTGTCGCTCGACGTCGAGGCCGACGCGCCGCCCTGTCCCTCGTGGCAGGCGGTGGCCAGGGTCATCACGAGTAGTGCCGCGAACAAGGAGAGAAGATGTTTCATTGTGCTGTAAGTTTTTTATAGGTGGTTTTTAATTCCTCAAGTTCGGTATAGCCGGTGAAACGTGCCGCCGGCTCGCCATCGGCCAAAAACACAAGGGTGGGAATGGCGCTCACGCCGTAGCTGGCGGCCATGTCCTCGTCCTGGTCCACATCGATGCGCTTGATTTCCAGGTCGGGGCACGACTGCTGCAGGTCGTTGATGACCGTCGACTGGGCGCGGCAGGGCCCGCACCAGGTGGCATAGAAGTCGAGCAGCACAACCTTTGCCGCCGCGGATGTCTCGTTAGCCGCGGGGTCGCCGACGGCGGCCTGCGGCTCGCCGGCCGTGGCGCTTGCCCTGTCGTGCGGCTTGTCACAAGCGGTGAAAGCAACGCACATGGCAATCGCCATCACGAGCGATATTAAAGTTTTTTTCATTGGGGGAATAAAGAATTAAATTCAAATTATTTCATTTTCGGGTGAGGGTGATAGTTTCGCCTTGCACATCCAGCACGAGTTGGTCGTCGGCAACACTCACGATACTAAATCCGTAGGTTTCGCCGCGCTCCTTATACTCGCGCACTTTAAGATTCTCATTCTTGTCTTCATCGCGCAGACCCTTAGTGAAATCGTCGTCCTGCACGCCGTCGACGGTGGCACGGCATTTGTCGAGTTCGTAGAGGAATTCGACGATGTTGTCACGCACTTTCCACACGCCTTTCGACACGAATTTGAGGATGGTGCCGTTGTAGTTTCCCGTGACGGTTTCGACCAGCGTGCCGTCTTCGTTGAATTCGTAGGTGTTGGTAGTGGGCGTGCCATCACCGTCAACATAACTGTATTCCCAGGTGCCCGCGATGTCGAGCATGGCTTGCTCGTCGGCAGTGAGTTCCACGCTTTCCTCGCTCGAGGTATCATCCATGTCGTCGGTCCCGCTACCATCAAAAGATGTCCTTTGTGCACAGCCCATCATCACAAGTGCGACGGCTGCCAGCAAAACAAAGATGGATTTTTTCATAATCATTCTGTTTTTTTTTAGGAAGTTATTCTTCAAAAGTTCCGGCACCTTGCCGCACCACTTCGGGCGCTCCGCCGGTGCAATCGACCACTGTGGAGGGCACGAGGCGACCACGGCCGCCGTCGATAACGATGTCGATGCTCTCGGCATAGGTCTCGGCTATGAGTTCGGGCTCGCACCGGTAGTCGTCGTCACGCCCCTCAACGCTGGTCGAGAGAATAGGGTGACCCAGCGCCTCGACGATGGCCACCGCAATTTTATTGTCGGGGATGCGGATGCCCACAGTGCGACGCCCCTTGAAGGCCTTGGGCAGCTTGCTCAAGGCGGGAAGCAGAAAAGTGAAGGGGCCCGGCAAATGGTTCTTGAGCATCTTGAACTGCCGGTTGTCGAACTTGGCATAGTCGCTCACATCGGCAATCGAGGCACACACTATCGAGAGGTTGGTTTTGGCGCTTTTCATCGCTTTGAGCGTGCAAATCCGTTCGATAGCCTGATTATTGAGCGCGTCACAGCCGATAGCATACATCGTGTCGGTAGGATAGACAACAATGCCGCCGTCGCGCAGGGTGTCGACCACCTCATCGAGGTGGCGCTCGTTGATATTGTCTTCAATGAGTTGGAGTATTTTCATCTTTTTTTAGTAAACGAGTAGATGGGTTGACGGGGTGATGGGGTTAGAGGTTGGTGAGGATGGCTGTTTCAACTTGAGTCGCGTGGGCATAGCGCTCGAGCAGCGACACGGTCCACTCGACAGCCTTGTCGACGGGCATCTCCTCGCCAAAGGCGTTGATATTGATTTGCACGTGCCGCGTGTCGAGGGTGAACTTGGTGCGCTCCTCGTCGCTCGTGGGCGTGGCGATGCCGCCACAGTCGTCGCGATAGACGGGCATGCCGGCGATGTTGAGCGGCCCACGCCCGATGCCGTTATACACCTCGCCCTCCTCGCCCACGCCCAGGGTGAGCGTGTCGCCGGCAATCTTATCGGCGTCAAGGCCGCTGATGGGATATCCGCTCACTACCGACACGAGGTTGACCACATCGATGAGCGTCGTGAGCCGATACAACCCCAGGCCGCGCACGATGCGGCGGCACAGCGCTTCGCTGGCCACGCGGTAGCGCCCCGGGTCCTTGCCCAGCGACTTATAGAGGTGGCGCGTGGCGGCGATGGCGGGCCGTCGGTTGATGGCCAGCAACTCATAATCGCGGGCCACGGCGGTCGCGGCCCGTTCTATCTCTTGCCACAACTCGTCGGGGGTGGACTCGTTGACCACGTTGGCGCGCACCAACCCTATTTTGAGTTGCGGGCACGCCGCCGTGATGCGAGGGTCAACAATAATGTTCAACATTGTTGATAGTACTTGTTTCGCTTAAACCTTGCAAACGTTGACGTTTATTTTTTGGTCAGCTCAAGTTCTGAATCCTTGTCGCCGGTTTTAACCACGAGCTTCTTGTCGTTCACTTTCACGATGGTGAATCCGTACACGCTATTGCGGTCGCGATACTCGGTAGTCATAGCGTTTTCCTTGCGATTGGTCGAGACCAAGTCGGCGGTAACCTCCTCGTCCTCCTCACCGTTGACATAGCCTTTAGTCTTGTCGAGGTTGTACTCAAACTCGATGACTTCGTTCTTGACGCGCCACGTGCCCTCGGCCACCGACTTGAGCGTGCCATTCACAAACTCGGACTCAATCACCTCTTTAAAGGTGCCGTCGCTGTTGAACGTGTAAGTGTTAGTGGTGACACAATTATCCTCGTTGTAGCTCACAGTCCAGGTGCCCACAAGTTGTTTTTCGGAGTTAAGGAAGTCACACGAGATTAAAGCCACCGCAAAGAATGCCACAATCGACATCAGCATGAAAGTAGTCTTTTTCATAATTCGTTGTTGTTAGGGGGTTATTAATTTGTTTATTGAGCGCAAATTTAGCGAATTGTTTCAATTCTTGCAACCTAAATTGGGATAAGATACAATAAAAAGCCGCGATTTGAGTTATTAATGGTGTAAACCTATCTTGAAAATTATGAACAAAATCAACCGTATATCGTTGGTGGCAGGACTGTTCCTGCTTGGTGGCACAGCCACAATGTGGGCCGAAGAGGACCTCAAGAGCGCCGAATTCAACCCCATCACCACGGGTGTAACCTCGCTCAGCATCACGCCCGACGCGCGTGGCGCCTCGATGGGCGACCAGGGCGCGGCCACCGACCCCGACGTGAACTCTCAGTTTTGGAACTCATCGAAATACGCGTTTGCCTATAGCCGCGCCGGTGTGGCGTTGTCCTACACGCCGTGGTTGCGCAAACTCGTCAACGACATCTTCCTCGCCAACTTGGCGGGCTATTGGAAGATGGGCAGTCAAGACAACCAGGCCCTGAGCGCCTCGATGCGCTATTTCTCGCTGGGTGAGGTGCAAACCACCGACGGCTCGGGTGCCACGCTGTCGAATATCCACCCGTTTGAGATGGCGTTCGACGTGGGTTATTCGCGCAAACTGAGCGAGAAATTCTCGATGGGTGTAGCCTTGCGCTACATCTATAGCGACTTGGGCTACAGCAGCTATGCCGACGGAGCCGGCGACGTGAAGGGCGCGAGCGCCTTTGCAGCCGACATCAACGGTTACTTCGTCACCTATCCCATGGTGGGTCGCAACGAGTGCCAGTGGACACTGGGTTTCAACTTGAGCAATATCGGTTCTAAAGTGAGTTATGACAATGGTAATGAGCCGGCTTTCTTGCCCGCGAACCTCAGGTTAGGTACGGCCTTCACTTTCCCGCTTGCCGACTATCACAACCTCACGTTCAGCGTGGAGGCCAATAAACTCATGGTGCCGCTTAAGCCCCGTTTAAGCGACTACGACGGCAACAACGAGGAATATGAGCAAGCCCTGCAGGCGTGGAAAGACCAATCTTCAATTTCGGGTATCTTCAAGTCATTCCACGATGCTCCCGGCGGCTTCAAGGAGGAGTTGCGCGAGATAACGTGGTCGCTGGGTGCCGAATACAGCTACAACCAGCAGTTCTTCTTGCGTGCCGGCTATTTCCACGAAGACAAGTTCAAGGGTAACCGCAACTACTTCGGCTTGGGTGCCGGTTTTTCGCTGAGCGTGTTGCGCCTCGACGCGTCTTACATGATAGCCACGGCCCAGAACAGCCCGCTCGATCAAACGCTGCGCTTCACCTTGTCGTTCGACATGGACGGCATCAAGGGCCTCTTTAACCGATAACAAACGTTTTCTCACGCTTCACGACCATGCGCGTAGGGCTCGGCTTTGATGTGCACCGCCTCGTCCCCGACAGGGAACTGTGGCTGGGTGGGGTAAAAATCGACTATCACCTGGGGTTGCTGGGACACAGCGATGCCGACGTGGCGATTCACGCCTTGTGCGACGCCTTGCTGGGCGCCGCCGCCTTGCGCGACATTGGCTACCACTTCCCCGACACCGACCCTCGATACAAGGGCATCGACAGCCGTCTGCTACTGAGTCACGTGGTGGCGTTGCTGCGCGAGCATGGCTACCGCATGGTCAACTGCGACCTCACCATCATGGCCGAGGCCCCGAAAATCAACCCGCACGTGACCGCCATGGTGACAGCGCTCGCCGGCGCCATGGCTTGCGACGAGGGTCAAATCTCCATCAAAGCCACCACCACCGAGCGCCTCGGCTTCACCGGCCGTGGCGAGGGCATCGCCGCGCAGGCCGTGGCCCTCATCGAGCCCATCGCGTGAAAGCCCCCACCCTAAGCGGTAATGGCGCCATCACCCATGGACCGCATGGCTTGTTTTTTTGGTCCAAAAATTGTGTAAGTAAAAAAAAGTCATTACCTTTGCAGTGCTAATTACATAATGAAAATCAACGAGGAATCCCGGCGACTTTGCTGTGGTTCTTCAGTTTTTTAATGAAAAATATAACTAATTAAATATCTCTATGGCAATACGTTACATGACCCAAGAGGGTTACAACAAAAAGATGGCCGAACTGGCTCATCTCGAGAACGTTGAGCGTCCCGACGTGGTAAGGGCCATCGTCGAGGCACGCGAGAAAGGCGACCTGAGCGAAAATGCCGAGTATGATGCGGCGCGTGAGCGTCAAGGCTTGCTCGAGGCGAAAATCGCCGAGCTCAAAAACCTCATTGCAGGCGCGCGCATCATCGACGCCAGCAAGATCAACACCGACGAGGTTCAGCTCATGAACAAGGTCACCATCAAGAACCTCAAGAACGGCGCCGTGATGACTTACACCATCGTGGGCGACACCGAGGCCAACATGCGCGAGGGCAAGATTTCCATCTCCACGCCCATCGCCAAGGGACTCATGGGCCACAAGGTGGGCGACGTGGTCGAGGTCACCGTGCCCGCCGGCGCCATGCAGTTTGAAATTGTCGAAATCGCTGTCTAACCCATTAATCCTAACCGACACATGACCATTTTCAGCAAAATCGCGGCTGGCGAGATTCCCAGCTACAAGATTGCCGAGGACGAGCACTACTACGCATTTCTCGACATCAACCCCGTGGTCGAGGGCCACACCCTGGTGATTCCCAAAAAAGAAGTCGACTACATCTTCGACCTCGAGCAAGACGACTATGCCGGCCTGTGGGCCTTCGCACGCAAGGTGGCCACCGCCATCAAGCAGGCCATGCCGTGCCGGCGCGTGGGCATCGCCGTGATGGGCATGGAAGTGCCTCACGCCCACATCCACCTGTTGCCCATCAACGCCGAGGGCGACATGAACTTCGTCAAGCCCCACCTCAAACTCGAGGGCGAGCGTATGCAGGAAATCGCCGCCGCCATCGCCGCGAAAATTAAATAACAAAACCCATTGTCATGCAGACTGTTCTGTTCCACAGCACCATCTTTGGCCCCATCAAAAGCCGACGGCTGGGCCACTCGCTGGGCATCAACCTGATGCCTAACGACGGCAAGCTGTGCTCCTTCGACTGCCTCTACTGCGAGGCCGGTTTCAACGCCCAGGGCACAGGCACCAGCGGCGTGCCCACGCGCAACGCCGTTAAGCAGCAACTCAAGCGCCGTCTCGAGGAACTCGCTGCGGCCGGCGAACCGCTCGACTCGCTCACCTTCTCGGGCAACGGCGAGCCCACGCTGCACCCCGACTTCAAAGACATCGTGAGCGACGTGGTGCGCCTGCGCAACCGCTACTATCCGCAGGCCAAAGTCACCGTGCTTTCAAACGCCACGATGGCCGCCAAGCCCAACGTGCGCAAGGCCCTGAAGATGGTCGACAACAACGTGCTCAAGCTCGACAGCGCCGTGGCCGCCACCATGCTGGCCCTCAACCGGCCCGTGTCGCACAACGTCATTCCCGAGGGATTGCTTATCGACCTGGAAGCCTACCGCGGCGAGTGCATCATCCAAACGATGTTTGTGCGCGGCACCCACGAGGGACGCGTCATCGACAACACCACCGACGCCGAGGTTGACGCGCTCATCAACGCCTACCTGCGGCTGCAGCCGCGCCTTGTGCAGGTATATTCCATCGACCGACCCACGCCCGAGACCGCGCTCGAGCACGTGGGCGCCGATGAGCTGCGACGCATAGCCCGGCGCATCGAGGCCGAAGGCATCGCCGTCCAGGTGAACGCTTGAGCCGTCCCCGCAAGACATCATTATCTCCCCACAACCGCCGCCACAAAGCGTTGTGGGGAGATGCTGTGTTTGTGAGGGCCGCGACCACATTATTTTGGTCCAAAACCTCGTCTTGCCTCTCGGGATTGCCCCATTTAGCAAATAAATGTGTAAAACATTGTGCCATTTCATAAAAAATGTTTATCTTTGTAGATTAATAATGTAAAAATAGCAATTATTCTCGTGGAAACAAGATATATATTCGTAACCGGAGGCGTCGTCTCGTCGCTTGGGAAAGGTATCATCTCGGCCAGCGTGGCACGGTTGCTGCTCTCGAGGGGTTTCAAGGTGACACTGCAAAAGTTTGACCCCTACATCAACATCGACCCGGGCACGCTCAACCCCTATGAGCACGGCGAGTGCTACGTCACCGTCGACGGCCACGAGGCCGACCTTGACCTGGGACACTACGAGCGGTTCACCAACGTGCACACAACGCGCGCCAATAACGTCACCACCGGACGCATCTACCAGAGCGTCATCGACAAGGAACGACGCGGCGACTACCTGGGCAAGACCGTGCAAATCGTGCCCCACATCACCGACGAAATCAAGCGCAACGTCAAGGCGCTGGGAAAAGCCGGCGACTACGACTTTGTCATTACCGAGATTGGCGGCACCGTGGGCGACATCGAGTCGCTGCCGTTCCTCGAAGCCGTGCGACAGCTCAAATGGGAACTGGGCAACCGATGCATGGTCGTCCACCTCACCTACGTGCCTTATATCAAGGCCGCCGGCGAGCTCAAGACGAAACCCACACAGCACTCCGTCAAGCAGCTGCAGCAAGTGGGCATCCAGCCCGACGTGCTCGTGCTGCGCACCGAGCGCGAGCTCACCGAGCCTATGTGCCGCAAGGTGGCCCAATTTTGCAACGTGAGCGCCGACGCCGTGACACAAAGTCTCGACGTGCCCTCGATTTACGAGGTGCCACTGATGATGCACCGCCAGCGCCTCGACCAAATCATCCTCGAGAAAACGGCCACGCCGTTCACCGGTGAGCCCGACCTTGCCAAGTGGAACCTCTTCCTCGACAAGCTGCGCGGCGCCACCGATGTCGTCAACATTGGGCTCGTGGGAAAATATGTCGAGCTGCAAGACGCTTACAAGAGCATTGACGAGAGCCTGCTGCAGGCCGCGGCCTACCATGACCACAAGGTGAAAATCCACTATATCAGTAGCGAGAAACTCAACGACGGCAACGTCGACCGCCTACTCGGCGACAAGGACGGCATCATCATCGCCCCGGGTTTCGGCCAGCGAGGCACCGAGGGTAAGTTTATCGCCGCACGCTGGTGCCGCGAGCACGACGCGCCCACCTTCGGCATCTGCCTGGGCATGCAATGTATGGTCATCGAGTTCGCGCGCAATGTCATGCACCTCGAGCAGGCCAACAGCACTGAGCTTGACCCGTCGACACCTTATAATGTCATTGACCTGATGGAGGAACAAAAAAACGTCACGCTCATGGGTGGCACCATGAGACTGGGAGCCTTCCAGTGCCGCCTCACCGAAGGCACACGCGCCGCGCAAGCCTACGGACGGCTCGACATCAGCGAGCGGCACCGCCACCGCTTTGAGTTCAACAACCACTTCCGCGAAGCCTTTGAGCTGGCCGGAATGCGTTGCGCCGGCGAGAACCCCGAGACCCACCTGGTCGAGGTGGTGGAGATTCCGTCCAACAAATGGTATATCGGCACGCAGTACCACCCCGAGTACAGCAGCACCGTGCTCAACCCTCACCCGCTGTTCATGGATTTCATGGCGGCCGCCATTGCCAACAAGGCTTCCCGTCAAGCGCAAAGTTGACCCGCGATACAACCGATTCATTCAATTCTAACATTACATTCAGCACTAAACACCGAACAAAAAACAAATGGACAAAAACACTATCATAGGGATGTTGCTCATGGTGGCCGTCGTTTTCGGCTTCATGTACCTGCAGCAGCCCAGTGAAGAGGAAATCAAAGCGCAGCAAGAAGCGCAAAAACAGGAGCAAGTGGCACGCGCCACCGCTACAGACACGCCCACCGACACCCTGCCCTCGCACATTGTAGCCATGCTCGACTCGCTCGTGAAGACCAACAATATAGTCACCCATGAAGTGAATCTGCACAACGAGGACGGACACGCCGCCGGCATCATCACCGTCAACGGCAAGGAGGTGAGCCTCGACCAAGTCAAGAAGGGACTCGACGACAGCGCGCTGCAAAACGCCGCCATCGCCGCGTTGCGCAACGCCCACGACCGCTATGCCCAAAACGAGGCTTTCGCCTCCCACCTCACGGGCACCGAGAAAAAATTCACCATCGCCAACGACTCGCTCGAGGTCACCATCTCGTCGCGCGGCGCAGCCATCGTGGGCGCCCGCCTCAAGGCCTACACCGCTTACCACACCCAAGAGGACTACAAGAAGGGCCACGCGGTGCCCGTCGAGCTTATCGCCGGTGACAACAACGCGCTCAACTTCACCCTCATGGGCAAGAACGCCCCGTTCAACAGCAACATCTTCTACTTCGACGGCCAACAACAAGGCGACACCGCCGTGGTGATGACCCTCACGGCCGGCAACGGCGCGCGGTGGGCCATACGCTACGCCCTCGACAAGGACTCTTACATGCTCAAGGTCGACATCGACCAGCAGAACATGGACCGCTTCTTGCCGCCCACCACACGCGAGATGACCGTGGAATGGACGCAAAAGCTGCGCCGGCAGGAGGCCGGAAAGAACTTTGAGGAACGCAACAGCGCTCTCTACTGGAAAGAGATGGGCAGCGACGGCGAAGTCGACAACCTCAGCGAGAACGGCAACAAGAACGAGAACGTGAACGGACAACTCAAGTGGTTCTCGGCCAAGAGCCAATTCTTCTCGACAGTGCTCATCGCCGACAAGGGATTCAACGGCCCCACCACGCTCGAGAGCCGCGCCTACGAGGAAGGACAAAAAGACTACGACACCTACCTCAAGGACCTCAAGGTGACGACCAGTGTGGCCTACGACGCCACCGCCGCCCACCCCGCCTCGTTCCACATCTTCTTGGGACCCAACAAATACAAGGTGCTGCGCGACTACGACCGCTACTCGCCCGACGAGGACCTCAAGCTCACGCGACTCGTGTCGCTGGGCTGGACCCTGTTCCGCTGGATTAACACCGGCATCATCATTCCCGTGTTCAACTGGCTGGGCAACTCCGGGTGGAGCTACGGCATCATCATCCTCGTGCTCACCATTCTGCTCAAGCTCGTCCTGTTCCCGCTCACCTTCAAGAGCTACATGTCGCAGGCCAAGATGCGCGTGCTGCAGCCCGACATCAAGGAACTCAACGAAAAATATCCCGGACAAGAGAATATGGCCAAGCGCCAGCAAAAGCAGATGGAGCTATTCCGTCAAGCCGGCGCCAGCCCCATGGGCGGTTGCCTGCCCATGCTGCTGCAGATGCCCATCCTCATCGCCATGTTCTGGTTCTTCCCCTCGAGCATCGAGCTGCGTGGACAGTCGTTCCTGTGGGCCCCCGACCTGAGCGCCCCCGACGCCATCATCCACCTGCCGTTCTCCATCCCCTTGCTGGGCGACCACTTGAGCATCTTCTGTCTGCTCATGACGGCCACCAACCTCGGCTATACCTACCTGTCGATGCAGTCGCAGCAATCGAGCGGCATGCCCGGCATGAAGTGGATGATGTACCTCATGCCCATTATGTTCCTCGTCTTCTTCAACAACTACGCCGCCGGTTTGAGCTACTACTACTTCGTGTCGCTCCTCTTCACCATCGGCCAAACTTACCTGTGCCGACTCTTCGTGAGCGAGGAAAAAGTGAGAGCCACCATGGCCGAGAACGCCAAGAAGCCCAAGAAGAAGAACGGCTGGATGGCACGCATGGAAGAGATGCAACGCAAGCAGCAGGCCATGCTGCGCGAGCAAGAGAAGCGAAACAAAAAAGGACGCCGATAAACTTATCACGATTTCAATAGTCTAAACTTTTAAATATCTCACTGTTATGGCAAACTTACAATGCCCTTATTGCTACCGCAACTTCACCACCGTGGTCAACGCGCCGCAAGTGCAGTGCCCGCATTGCGGCAACATCGTCAACACCGGCATGGGCTACCAGCAACAGCCCAACCAGCAGCAACCGCAATATGCCTACGGGCAACCGGCTGGCGGCACCGCTCCCGGTAGCGGCAAGGACCACATCGTGGGCGGCGTCTTGTGCCTGTTGCTGGGCGGTTTCGGCATCCACTACTTTTATTGCGGCAAGGTTGCCGGCGGCCTGATTTGTCTGTTGCTCACATTCCTTTCATGCGGCATTTGGGGCGTGTTGCTGCTCGTCCAGGGCATCATGATGCTCACGATGAGCCAGGAAGACTTCGACCGCAAGTATGTGTACTCGTCGAGCACTTTCCCGCTCTTCTAAAATCAGCTATCAAACCAAATTTCATAATTCACTTTTTTATTCACTTTTAAAACATTAATTGTTATGCCAACACTTAATTGTCCCAACTGCAACCAGCAGTTCACCACACCGTTCGAGACTCCTCAAGTGCAGTGCCCTCACTGTGGCGCAACCGTTAACAATCCCGCCGCTCCCCAGCCGCAGGCAGCTCCCCAGTATGCCCAACCGGCCGCTCAAGGTGGTCCGTTCGATGCGGGTCCCTCGGGTAAGAGCCGCGGTGTCTTCGGCCTGCTCGCCATCCTTCTTGGCGTCTTTGGCGTGCACTATTTCTATGTAGGTAAAGCCATGCCCGGCGTGGTGTTCCTGCTTGTGTTCTTGTTAGGCTTCATCCTGTGCGGTATTCCCAGCGCTGCCGTGAGCGTGTGCGCGCTCATCCAGGGTATCATGGCATTCGTCAAGACCCAAGACCAGTTTGAGGCTACCTTTGTGAACACTCCCAAGTCGTTCCCCTTGTTCTAAGCAACAACTATCATTCGCATGGCGCGCAAGCGGCACACGAAAAAACAATCCAAGTCCCTGTCCCCCACCACCACCCGCAAGTGGCTGGTGGGGGTTGGACTTGTTTTGCTCGTGGCCTTGGGCGTGCTCGTCTATGTGGAGCGGCACCATCTGTTCCATCCCCACGTGAGCATCGACCCGGCGCGATTCCCCATCGCCGGCATCGACGTGTCGCGACACAATGGCGACATCGACTTTGAGCGCGTGGCGGCATGCGACGTGACCTTTGTCTTCGTCAAGGCCAGCGAGGGCGTGTCGCACCGCGACGCCAACTTCAAGCGCAACTGCCGCGCGGCCCACGCCGCCGGCCTCAAGGTGGGCGCTTACCACTTTTTCCGCAAGGGACGCGACGGCCGCCGGCAGGCACAGCACCTCATCGCCACGACGCAAGGCATGCCGCTCGACTTGCCGCTGGTCATCGACATCGAGGACGAAAAAAATGACCGCGTTGATGACACCACCACACGCACCCGCCTGCGCGACATGGTCGCCGAGCTGCGCGACAACGGGCACCGCGTCATCATCTATACCAACGGCGACGGCTACAAGAAATACATCAAGGGCCACTTCGACGACGTGGAACTGTGGCTCTCCTCGTTCAAGAACCCCGACAGCATCGCCCACATAGGCCATCGCTTCCAGCAGTACAGCTACTGGGGCGAAGTCGAAGGCGTCGACGGCGACGTGGACCTCAACATCTTCAACGGCTCGGCCACCGAGTGGCAACAATGGCTCGACGAGCTTTGAGCCATGAGCCGCGGACTATTTTACATTACTACATTTTTCCCATTCTACGATTCAATATACAATGAACATCCGTCTTTTCTTGTTTAGCCTGGTGGCAGCCCTCGCGATGTGGGCACCCGGCGAGGCTTGCGCCAGCATCTACACCTGGAGCAAATATAACCTCACGTTCGAAACGCCCGACGACGGCTTCGTCACCCGCAACACCTCGTCCTATTTCGAGCTGCAGTGGGAGGACATGGTTATGACGATACGCCTTTACCAGCGTCAGGACACCGACGACAAGAAAACGTTCACCACCAACCTCGAGCGCAAGGCCGGCGGATATAACATGTACGATACCAAGAAAGCCAAAATCAAGGTTAAGGGCTTCAACACCTATGCCATTGACGGCACTATGCCCGACGGTTCAAGGGCCATCATCTGCGACCTTGTGTCGAAAAACAAGCAGTCGCGGCTCATCGTCGAGGTGACCATCAACTACCTGCTGGGCAACCGCGACACCGCCGAAGACATCATCAAGAGCTTTGCCGAGAACAAGACACAGCAACCCAACAAACGCGAAAAAACCAAGCAAAAAGTGCAAAGCAAAGAAGATGCCGAAAAACAAGAACAGGAACTCGAGCGGGAACGTCAAGAGCGCGAAAAAGAGCAACGACGCAAAAACGCAAAAACCTACGAAGTTTAACCCAAATCGCTCATTAGGCCGATTGGGACTTACGGCTCACCACCAGAAAACGCGATGGCGGGCGGATAGGTAATATCCCACAAGTAGAGTGCGTGGCCGGGCATTGAGGTGCCGGCGATACCGCGGTCGCGGGCCTCGATGATGTGGTTGAACCGCGCCACGTCGATTTTGTGACGCCCCACCTCAACGAGGGTTCCCACCACAGCACGCACCATGTTGCGCAGAAAGCGGTCGGCGGTGATGGTGAACACGTGGCATCCGTCCATGGGCAGCGGCGTCCACGCGGCGTGAGTAATGCGGCAATTGTTTGTCTTGACGTCGGTGTGCAGTTTGCTGAACGACGTGAAATCGATATGCCGCAACAGGCAGGCCGCGGCCTCATTCATGGCCTCAAAGTCGAGCCCGGGACGCGTGTACCAGCTCAGGGTATGCAGAAACGGCGACTTCGCCGTGTGGATAAAATACTTATAAGTGCGACTCACGGCGTCGAAACGCGCGTGGGCGTCGGCCGGCACGGGCCACACGCGCTCGATGGCGATATCACGCGGCAAGAGTCCATTGAGGCTGTGAATGAATCGTGACACTTGGGCGATAGGTTCCGCCACATCAACGTGGGCCACCATCATGCGGGCGTTCACGCCGGTGTCTGTACGTCCGGCGCCCACCACGCTCACCTTGTAGCGCAACAACACGGCGAGCGCCTTCTCAAGCGTTTCCTGCACACTATTGTCGTGAGGCTGAATCTGCCACCCGTGGTAAGCCGCTCCGCGGTAACTCAACTGGATAAAATAACGCATATAAAAAATGGGGGAAGGGGGAAAAGGGGAACTCTAAAAACTGAAATCGACTACCGGAGCGGGTGGCAACGACACGGTTACCGTATCGGGCAAGAAGCCCACGCGATAAGGGGGCATGGGGCTTTGTGCCGGCGCGGCCTTGTCCTTGTCTTTCTTAGGCGGGAGTTTTTCGCGAGACTCGCCCATCACCAGCAAGGTGGGCAATTCCTCGTCCTTTTTACCGTTAACGCGTATAGAGGCCTCCACACGCATTCCGTTCACTCCGGTGGCCACAGCGCGCAATAGCTGCGCCGCCGATTTGGGCCCATCGCCCGTTGCGGCAGGCGTAGTGGCGGGGAGCGACGCGAAAATGTGCAACTCTTCCTCGGGGCGCGTGAAAGCCACGTAAGTTTTGTTGAGGTTGTCGATGAGGTCCTTCTCCTTTTCGCTGTCGAAGAACGGCATGAACTCGGGAATACGCTCCATGGCCGAGGCCGGCACCGGCACGAGTGGCGGCACAATGGTGGCATCGTCGGCGCCGATGCCCTCAAGGGGCACGCCCTGTCCGGCGGCATTGAGCCACATGTCGCGGGTGACCCACAACAGGGTGTCGGGGCGCACATCGATGAGTTTCCACGTGGCCAACGGAACTATCACACACGGGAACTGCAGTCCCTTCGACTTGTGGATGGTCATCACGCTCACGGCATCGGAACCCTCGGGCGAGCTGATTGAGAGTTTGCGGCCTTTCGTGTTCCAATACTTAAGGAACTCGCGCACGGTGCCGCCATTGCTTTGCGACAGGAAATCGACCACAAGGTCCTGAAACGCCATGATGAAAGCGTTCTCGGTGCCGGTGGCATCACCCAGATACAAGTCGATGATGCGGTCGACGATGGCCACGAGGCTCGACTGCTCACGGTCGGCGTCGGGCAACACCTCGGCCACGCTGTTATAGTAGCTTTGCAGGCGCGCGCGGGCATCCATGCCGTCGCTCTGCCGCTCATCGTCCTCAAAACACTGCCGCAGCTGGGCGCCTGCATTATCGGCACCATTGACTGCCAACTTTTTGTTGAACGCGTTAGTGATCTTGTGGCGGCGTTGCTCGGCCAGACGGTTGTTGAGCGAAGTCGGCACAGTGTTGTCGCTGTCGTCAACGTCATCCTCGTCTTCGGGCGGCGCGGTCTCGCGGGCGGCCTCGAGCGAGGTGAGCACGCTCACGATGAGTTTGACGGCCGTCGATGTCTCGAGAGCGAGCGAGTCGCTCGAGACGACATTGATTTTCTCGCTCTCGTCGGCGCAAGTGTCGTTGTGGCGCAAGATTTGGCTTATTACCTTGCGGCCTTCGGCCACGCGGTCGACAAGGATGGCGATGTCGCGCTGGGCAAACTTGCGCCGGCGCAGCTCGTTGATATAGGCCGGCAAGGCGGTCAGAACATCGGCGGGCGCGTCGTTGTCATCGTCGGTTTTCTTGCCGGGATAGTCGAAGTGTATCATTACCAGTCCGGGCACATCGTCCTTCGAGATTTCCTGCTTAATGTGAGCGTAGGTTTTCTTGAGCGCCGCGAACCGCGACGTGTCGAAAACGCCGAGTGCCGCCTCAAAGAAACGATTGTTGAACTCGACGATGGCGCGCTGGCTGCGATAGTTGGTCGACAGCGGTTTGCCACCGGTATCTTCGGGTCTGAAATCTTTCTCAATCTCGTCGCGCAGCATAGCCACATCGCTGTTGCGAAAGCGGTAGATAGCCTGCTTCTCGTCGCCGATAATCAGGTTTTGGTGCCCGCTGGCGATGGCACCGCGCAGCAGGGGCTTGAAATTGTCGTACTGCTTGCGGCTCGTGTCTTGAAACTCATCAATCAAGTAGTGGTTAATCCAGGCGCCCACGTGCTCATAGATGAACTCGTTGCCGCTCTTGAGGGTGGTGGCGATGAGGTCGGCGGTATCGGCCATGAGCAGCGTGTTGTTGTCGTGGCGATACTGCTCCAGGTGACGCGCGATGCGGTCAAGCAAGCCCAGGTTCCACGTGTTGCGCCTCACGGCCTCAAGGGCCATCCAGCGGTCGTAATGGCCAATGGCCTCAGCCATGAGCTTGGCGAAGTCGAGACTCGCGTGTGCCGGCAGTCCGGTGGTGGACGCCTTCCGGAGCACCTTACCGGTCAACGCCGTGTCGACGGTATAGCCGCGCAGGGTGCTCGTCGGTTTGCCGGGGACCGTGCCCGTCGGCAACGCCATGAGGTCGTTGATGGACTTCGCCTTGATATCGTCCTCGCCACGGCCCAGGGCGACGAAAAAGGCGCGCAACCGGTCGGGCAAAGCGGCGTAACCGGCCTTGTGGGCCTCGGCGGCACGTCCCAGCTTGTCGACAAAGCGCGACACGGGGCTGTCGTTGCCGGCCACGTCCTTGAGATAGGCGGCGATGTCTTTTTCCTTTTCGCGGAAGAATTCCCGGTTGATATTCTCGGCAAAGGCCACCAAGTCGCGCGGCTTGCCGAAGAAGTTCCAGTCGCGCTCGTTGTCGACGTTGTGACGGATATACTCACGCACCCAGCGGCCCGCCAAGCGCTCCTCGGGACCATTACCGCCCAGGTCGAGCAAGAAGTCGTTGACGGCCACCGCTGTGGCATAATTGGCGTCGAGCTGCAGCTCGTAGTTATAGGCCGTGTTGAGCTCGCGCGCGAACGTGCGCACTATCGACTGGAAGAAAGAATCGATGGTGCTCACGTTGAACGTGGTGTAGTTAAACAGGATATCGCCCAAGGCCACCCTTGCAGCGCGCGCCACCTCGTCGATACTGTCCACAAAGAGTTCTTTGAAATCGTCCACATAGTCGCCCTCGCCGCGACCCAACTTGTAAAGTTCGGTGACGATGCGTGTCTTCATTTCGGCCGTTGCCTTGTTAGTGAACGTGATAGCCAACAAGTGGTTTTGGTAGTTGCGCGAGTGGCGCAACTCATATTTCACGGTGCCGTTTACCACGCGCCTGCGTCCCAGCAGGTGCTGGATATAGGTTCGGGCAAGATTATAAGTCTTGCCCGAACCGGCCGAAGCCTTTATCACTTGTAAATTTTTCAGTTCGTTGTCCTTTTCCATGGCAGCGACCTATGAGCCCTTGTCTCCCCGAACGGGCTATTGTCAAAACAGGATATAGCTCTCGTTGAGCATCTTGGCCGAGAAGGTCACATCGTGTCCGTCGATGGTGAACGAACCGTTGATGCGGCGGCCCTGGGTGTTGATAGTAGCCTTGAAATCGGTCATGTCGTAGTCCTTTTTGGGCACATTGTCGATAGCGGCCTCGAGGGCGGCAGCCTCGAGCACATAGCCGTCGGCGGTAACCGTCACGGGAATTGAAGCGTAATCGACATAAATTATTTTCGCGATATCGGTCTCGAGCGACACATTGTACAGGGTGAGGTTGGCCTTGGTACCGTCGGCGTTAAGCTCGATGGCCAGACAGAAATCATCGGCCGTGCTGGTCTTTTTCTCGCCGTTCTTCTCGTAGCTCGACGTTGCCGAGCCATAAGGATAGAGCAGACGCGTGGTGCAGTACACGTCATACTTTCCATCGGCCACAAAGTGCAGATACATAATGCCGGTGTTCATGTCGAAAGAGCCCTCAATGTCGCTCACCGCAGCGCCTCCCGAGACAGTGGTATTGGCGCCTTTACTCATCGAATACATTCCCGTGGTGGGATCATAAGCCATCGCGAGCTTGAGTAACTGAATGGTAGCCGAAGCCGAGCCGTTGAGTTTGGCGGTGACGGTGATATCCATCTCGCTCTGCGTATAGTTGGCCGTAATTACCGAAACCGTTTGGGAAAATTGCACGCTATGGTCGTTTTTATCGACCGAGCGAACGTAAAATTCTTGCTGGAATTGTGCGATTTGTTCGGGGTCCTTGTTGTCGCACGACACCATCCCCATCATGGCCACTAAGGCCACAAGCATGAATGTAAGCTGTTTCATATCGTTGATGTTGTTTTAATTGTTGCCAAATTCAATAGATTCCCCGCAAAGTTAAGCATTTTTCTCGACAATACCAAAAGCGCACGCCATGCCGCGGGTCTCACGATATCCACGGCCGGCGGTCGTCCTGTGCCGCGGCAGGAGTCACTGCCATTAACTTGGTGAAAATAAGCATCAGCTTTCGCCCGACAATAGGCAAGAGCTGATGCTTGTTTATCAGTTAATTGTCAATTTCGCTAATCGAAGGCGCCGGGCATGACTGTCACGTCACCACCATCGTCGCCGCCGCCACCACCGCCGCCACGGCCGCCGCCTCCTCGGTGGTAGTCGCCATAGTCGCCGGTATCGCACAAGTCGAGGTCGGTGGGCCAGTTGAATTTGGTGTCTTGCCGGTAAGGCAGGTCGGGGTCGTTGTAGAGTTTCTTCATGAAGATGGCAAAGATGGGAAGCGCCTGCTCGGCACCTTGACCGAAGGCACCCGACGAGAAGTGAATATATCGCTCTTCGCCACCCACCCAAGTGCCGGCCACAATGTCGGGGGTGAAGCCCATGAACCAACCGTCGCTGTTATTGTTGGTGGTACCGGTTTTGCCGCCCATCTCAGCGGTGATGCCATAAGAGCCGCGAATGCGTCGGCCGGTGCCGTTGTCGACAACGTTCTCGAGCATCGAGAGCATTTTGTAGTAGCTATCGACTCCTATCACCTCGGTTTGGATGGGTGTGAACTCGTCAAGCACGTTACCCTTGTTGTCGCAAATACGCGTCACGAAAATGGGTTCGGAGCGCATTCCCTCGTTGGCAAATGTGGAGTAAGCCGCCACCATCTGCCGCAGGCTCACCTCGCAGGGCCCGAGGCACAGCGCGGCCACAGTGTCGAGGCGATTGGTGATACCGAATTTCTTCATTTGGTTCACGAGATTGGCGGGCTTGAGGTCGTCAACAAGGTGGGCACTCACTGTGTTGTTACTCGTCGTGAGGCCCTGCTTGAGGGTCACTGAACCGCCACCACCACCGCCGCGCGGCGACCAGCCGTTGATGTTGATGCGGGCGTTTGACACGGGCGTGCACGGCGTGTAACCATTGTCGACGGCCAGCGTGTAAAGGTAAGGCTTTACAGTCGAGCCGATTTGGCGGCGTCCTGTCGATACCATGTCATACTTGAAGTACTTATAGTCGGGGCCTCCCACATAAGCTTTCACATAGCCCGTCTGCGGGTCCATGGCCATGAAGCCGCATCGCAGGAACGACTTAGTGTAGAGAATCGAGTCGAGCGGCGTGATTTCCTTGTCGATTTCGCCCGAATAGGAGAACAGGTGCATCTCGGTCTTCGTGTTGAAGTTGGCGATGATTTCACTCTCGTTCAGTCCCTGCTCCTTGAGCTGCTTATAGCGGTCGCTCTGGCGCACGGCGTTGTCGATGAGACGTTGCTTGGTGGCCGCGCTCAGCTCGGCGGTGTTGCTGGTGTAGGGATTATAGTAGCCGCCTCGCTCACGAATGAAAGTGGGCTGTAGCGTGTTGCTCAAGTGGTCGCGCACGGCTTCCTCGGCATATTGCTGCATTTTACTGTCGATAGTGGTGTAAATCTTGAGACCATCGTTGTAGATGTCGTAAGGCTCGCCGTTGGGCTTCTTGTGCTTGTTGCACCACCCGTAGAGCGGATTGGTCTCCCACTGGTTGAGGTCGTCGTAGTAGGCCTGCTCGTTCCAGTCGGGGTAGTCCTCGCGGCGCGGCTCGTTAGCCATCATCATGCGGCGAATCTCCTCGCGCACATAGGGGGCGAGTCCGTCGTTGCGGTTCACCTTGTGATAGTTAAGCACGATGTCGGTTTGCTTGAGGCGCTCACACTCGTCACCGGTCAGGAAGCCGGCCACGTGCATCTGGTCGAGCACCACGTTGCGGCGTTGCTTGGCGCGCTCGGGGTAGCGGAGCGGATTGTAATAAGACGGGTTCTTACACAGGCCCACGAGCAACGCGCTCTCCTCGATGGTGAGGTCGTTAGGGTTGGCCTTGCCGAAATACACGAAACTCGCGCTCTTGATGCCCACGGCATTGTTGAGGAAGTCAAACTGGTTGAAATACATCTGGATAATCTCATCCTTGGTGTAGTAGCGCTCGAGCTTAAGCGCGATAACCCACTCGATGGGTTTTTGCAACGCACGCTCGAAGATACTGCTCGACTCGGGCGAGTAGAGCTGCTTGGCAAGCTGCTGCGTGATGGTGCTACCGCCACCGGCACTCGACTGGCCCATGATGATACGCTTGATGAACGTGCGGCCCAGGGCGATGGCGTCGATGCCCGAATGTTCCTCGAAGCGCACGTCCTCGGTGGCGATGAGGGCCTCCTTAAGGTGCTGCGGCAGCTGGTCAAACTCCACATAGACGCGGTTACCCTTGCTCTTGAACAGGCGTCCCATCTCCTTGCCGTCGCTCGTGTAGAGCGTCGAGGCGAAGCGGTCGGCCGGGTTCTGCAGGTCGGCGATGGGCGGCATGTAGCCCACCACACCGTTATAGATGAGCACAAACATCAAAAACAGGAATGCGAAGAACCCTATAAAGATGCCCCACATCCATTTGACTATCTTATTGTTGCGCCTGCGGCGCGCCTTGCGCGCCTGCTTTTTGGTCATAGGTTTCTTATTGGCCATAATCAATAGTACAAATACTTACACTATGTTTTAACTTGCAAAAATAGCAATTTTTTTGCCAAGTGCAAAAAAACCACCGAAATACTGCATATTTCGTGCATGAAATCGCGAAAATCGCGGCAGGAGAAAAGAGTTTACCGGCACAGCGAGCTCACGACGGATGCAAGGGCGGCGCCCATCGCGGTCTCGCTGTGGCGTTGGCGATAGGTGTCGATGGCGTTTTGCGCCAGGCGGTGGTAAGTGTCCTCGTCATGATAGAGCGTGTCGAGAGCGGCAAGTAACTGTTCGGGTGTGTTGTCGATAGTGAGAACGTTCCAGCCGTCTCTCACATAGCATGCGATGGCGCGAGAACGCGTGACGATTACCGGTTTCCCGAGCTGCATGGCCTGCAGGAGGACGAGCTGTCCGCTGCTGATGTTCAAGTCTTTGAGGGGAATGACCACGCAGTGGCTGTGGCGCATGTAATGAAGCATGTCCTCGTCCCACAGGTCGTGGCGCACCACAATATTGTCACACCCCGGGCGTCGGCACGTGTCGCTTGCTATCACCAAGCGATAGGGCGTGCCCGAAAGAGCCGTGATAAGAAACTCATAGTCACGGTTGCTCTTTCCTGCCGAGAAAATGAATCGCTCGCCCGACAAAGGAGAAGGCAAGGCGTCTTCAGCGGGTATTTCGGCGATGCTCAATGGAATGAATTGCAGTTTGTCGCGCGCTATTCCCAGCCGCTCATGGTAGAAGTCAATCTCGGTGTCGCTATACACCACCACCTTATCGACATAGCGGCTGCACACGGCTTTTCTCACCCACCATTCATAGATTTTCCCCATGACACCTGCTTTTGGCCTATAAATAAAAGTCATGATGATTAGAGTCACTGTCTTCTTGACACGGAACAACTTGCACAACCATGCAAAAACAATACCATAAAATTGTTGCCAAGAGATAAGCACGCCCAGACGCTTGCGTTGCAGGAATGGCTTCAAGGGGAAAAGAAAATAGTTCATGACGCGCCGCAGACGGCTGACCTTGATGCGGCCTTCTATCCACCGCACCTCGAATGACTTGCCGGTGTCTTGCTCGAGCCGGCGTTTCATCGGCCAAGTGCCGTCGGCCGGAAAATCGAGAAGCAGGAGGTTGCGCTTATCGTGGGTCAAGGGCATCGTGATAGACTTTGAGGGTTTGCCGGGCGATGTGGTCCCAATCATAATCGGTGAGGTCGTACTGGCGCTCGTCGACGGGACGTTCCAGTTTACTCCGCAGGCGAGCCACGAAGTCGTCCATGTCGTGGGTGTGGAAGAAATCATCCTCGCCGAGCTGGCTCAGCCGGTTGGCGGTGATGTCGCTCACCAGCACGTCGCGCCCGTGGCTCATCGCCTCGAGCAGCGAGATGGGCAATCCCTCGTGTGTGCTGGGCAACACGAAAAGTCGCGCATGGTGCAACAGTTGCCGCAAGGGCTCGCCGGTGACATAGCCGGTGAGCACCGCGCCGTGGTCGTGGGCCAACCGCTTGAGCGCGCGCGCATAGTCATCGTCGTGATCGGCGTCGCCGGCCAGCACAAGCTTCAAGCCCTGTGGCGCCACGCGCGCAAAGGCCTTGACGAGCCAGTCGAAACGTTTCTCGGGCACAAACCGCCCCACGGCCAGCACATAGCGTTCCGGTTCCAGTCCATAGCGGGCGAGACAGTCGACAGCCACATCGGCGGGCGGGGACTCCACGCCATTGTAAATGAGGTGTACACGCTCGCGCCGCTCATAGTCATCGTCGAGTGCCGCCACAATGGGACGGCTGATGGCTATCACATGGTGGGCAAGCCGTGCCTGGCACCATTCGCCCCACTTGATGATGAAGCGAGCCGGCGCGTTCCACTTGGCACGGTTGTAGTCGGGGCCATGATGCGTGGCCACCACGCGCATGCCCAGCAAGCGCGCCAGCGGCAACACCACGCTCGGTCCCACGGCATGACAGTGGATGAGGTCGGGGCGCAGGCGCCGCGCCTTGACAATGGCCAGCGCGGTGTGAACGAAAGCCTCGAAACTCTTTTTGCGGGGCGCGTACACATCGATGAGTTTCACGCCGCGATATTCCTCCATCCTGTTCGACGGCGACACATAGCAACTGCGGCGTATCACCGTCACGTCGCAACCCAACTCGACGAGCCGCGGGTAAAGTTGCTGGCAGTGGGTCTCCACGCCACCGGGAATATCGGGGATGCCCCGCGTCCCCACCACGACCACTTTCATGGCCGCACCGGGAAATAAAGTTCCAACAAGCGCGACAAGTGGGCGTCGGCCGAAAAACGTTCGCGGCCGCGGCGCGCGATAGCGGCATGGTCCCACGTGGTGGCAAGTGCCCTATTAATGGCATTGCCCAGCGCCTCTCGGTCGCCCATGGGGAAAATGACGCCATTCTCGGGCGCCACCAGCTCGGGGATGCCACCCATGTTCGAGCCCACGACAGGCGTACCGGCGCATTGCGCCTCGATGATGGTGAGCGGATTGTTCTCATACCACTCCGAGGGCACCACCAGGCACGCGGCGCGGGTCACAAAGCGGGCCACGGCGGCGGCTTCGAGCTGCCCCACGAATTCGACGTTGGGTAGCGACCCATATTGCGCCGTGAGCGAGAGCCGTAAGGGTCCGTTACCTGCCAACTTCAGCTTGAGGGAGGGATTATTCTTGGCCACCTGCAGGAGCGTATCGACACCTTTTTCGTGCGAAAGTCGTCCCACAAAGGCCACATAGTCCTCGCGCCCGTGTTCGCGGTCGAGCTCGCGCAGTTTCACCGGGTCGATAAAGTTGTTGAGCACGTGCAGCTTGTCGCGGCTCCACCCTCCACGCTCCATCATGTCGCGCAGGAACTTGCTGGGACACACCAGCGCGTCGACCCACCGCTCGAGGCGGCGGCGGCTCCAGCGGCGTGCCTCAAGCCACGCGAGGGCTCCGGCGGCACAGCTGTCCTTGAAACAGCGCCGGGTGAGTATGGCATGGCGATGCGTCAGGCACCGCTCGCAGGGACGTCCATGGTCGAGGCAACTGTAAGAGGGGCACACGAGCTTATAGTCGTGCATGGTCCACACCACGCGGCAACCGCGTTCGTGCGCCAGGCGAGCCACAACCGGCGACAGGTAGCTGTGAATATTGTGCAAGTGCACCACGTCGGGCTTGAAATCGTCGAGCGCGCGGGTAAAAGCCTCGGCGACGTGGTAGCCGCCCAGGGTGCGCCGCGCGAAGTTCACCTTGCCGGCAAAGCCCTGCTTGAACGACACCTCGGGCGCCTCGTAGAGGTATTCCACCTCGTCGATATGGTGATAGGCCATCGTGAAGATGCCCACCTCATATCCCCGCGCGGTAAGTTCATCACGCAGGTTGATGCACACCACCTCGGCGCCACCGCGGGTGTAGAAGAATTTATTAACAAGCAGTATTCGTTTAGCCATTTGTTTTAATTAACGTGGAGCCGGCCCACATTATTGCGTTACGAAACCCGTCTCCCTATCGTGCATTGCGCTCGAAGGGGAGCGGTCCCTGGTCTTCTCCTTTGATAATAACAGGCATACCCACGTAGGCATACTTCTCCTTGACCGTGATGATGTCCTCGTCAAGCAGGCGGATGCAACCCTCGCTGGCACGGCCCGGCACGCTCTCGCGGTTGTTGGTGCTCCCGTGGATGCCTATGCCCGAGTGACCCGGCGTGGCCAACCGCAGGAACCAGTGTCCGTAGGCGAGGATTTTCCCGCGTCCGTCACCAAAGTCATGTTCCCACGTCGAAGCATCCTGGATTTGCGTGATCTCAAAGGGCTTGTCGGCGGGCGACTCGGGCGTACGCATGTCGCCCGAACGCTCCTTGTTTCCCTTGTTTTTGCTCAAGCAGGCAGGAAACTCGGCCACGAGCACCGTGTCGCCTTTTTCGTCGGGCGCGTAGACGCTTAGGGTGAGTTCCTTCTTCGATACCACGATAAAGGCTTTAGAGGCCTCGTAGCCGCTTTCGCGCACGATATTGGCCCGGGTGAGCTGTCGGGGTGCCTCGACCACGCTTTGCTCGCCACTTTCTTTCTTATCGCCTTTACACCCCGTCGCGGCAACCGCCATGACGAGCACTATCGCAAGTAAATACCTTAGCATTTCACACTTAGCACTTACACATCACTCTGTTTTCAATAGCGGAATCTCGAAGGGCAACGCCTCGGTGTCCTCGTCGAGCACTATCACGGGCATGCCCACGTAAGCATACTTCTCCTTGACCGTGATAATATCCTCATCGAGCAGGCGGATACAGCCCTCGCTGGCGCGGCCCGGCACGCTCTCGCGGTTGTTGGTGCTCCCGTGGATACCTATGCCTGAGTGTCCCGGCGTGGCCAGCCGCAGGAACCAGTGGCCATAAGCCTTGATGCTGCCTCGCCCGTCACGAAAGTTGTGTGTCCACCCCGAAGCATCCTGTATCATTGTGATCTTAAAAGGCTTGGCCAGCGACGACTCGGGTGTGCGATGGTCGCCCTTACGCTGCTTGTTACCCAAGTTCTTGCCCATGCAGGCGGGAAACCGCGCCACCAATGTGGTGTCGGCGCCATTGGGGTGATACACGCGCAACTCGAGACCTTTCTTCGACACGACAATGAAATTGCGCTGTGCCGCACGCTCGTTCGCGCCTGCCAGCGCGAGCAACGGCAACCACGCGAACATTAAAAATAATCTTAATTTATTCATAACAAAAATAAAAAATGTCAACAAAGATGGGCAAAATTAGTCGAAAAATGCCGAAAACACAAACTTTTCGGGCATTTTTGGGCAAAATGTAACTTTTGGCGCTTTTGGCTATTTAAAAGTAAATAGCTAACTTTGCACTCTCACAAGCAAAACATGAACGCCTTTTTTCGATTTTACATATTACTGACCCTCGTGACGGTGGTGGCTTTCGCCCCCACACGACTATGGGCCGAGCCCGACGAGCCCAAACAGGAAGTTACTGTCGTGGGCGACGAAAACTATAGTAACAACGATATGCTCGTCTACGACGGCATCGACGTGTCGAGCTACCAGCACGACATCGACTGGACTGCTACCGCCAAGGACAAAAACATCCAGTTTGTCTATGTCAAGGCCACCGAGGGCGCCACCCACGTCTCGCGACACTATCGCCGCAACATCGAGCACGCGCGCGCGCAAGGCGTGAAAGTGGGGGCCTACCATTTTTTCCGCACCACCTCGTCGCTGCAGTCGCAGTTCAACAATTTCACGCGCGTCGTCAAGATTGAGGAGCAGGACCTGTTGCCGCTCATCGACGTGGAGACCTGCAAGGGATGGACCGCACAACAGCTGCGCGACAGCGTCAAGGTGTTTGCCGACATGCTCGAGGCCCATTACGGCTGCCGCCCTATGATTTACGCCAGCAGCTCGTTCTTCAACTCCTACCTGGGCGCCACCTTTGCCGATTACCCGCTGTTCATCGCGCGCTATGCCAAAACCGAGCCGCGGCTCAACTACGGCGCCAAGTGGATATTGTGGCAATTCTCGGACCGCGGTCGCATCAAGGGCATCGACACCATGGTCGACTTGAGCCGCTTCAACAAGGGCTATAACGTGAACAATATCCTCATCAACGGCAAGAAAAACAATAAGCGACGCCGCGGCGGACGGCAGGAGACCGTGCCACCGCCGCCGCCCAAGCCCAAGAACGTGGCTCAGCGCGATGTGCCGGCTACCAGCAAGAAACAGCGCGAAAAGGCCGAGAAGGAACGTAAGGAGGCCGAGAAACGCGCCGAGAAGGAACGCAAGGAGGCCGAAAAACGCGCCGAGAAGGAACGCAAGGAGGCCGAAAAGCGCGCCGAGAAGGAGCGCAAGGAGGCCGAAAAACGCGCTCACGAGCAAGCCGAACGCGAACGCAAGGAGGCCGAACACCGGCGCAAGGAGGCCGAACACCAGCGCAAGGAGGCCGAAAAACGTGCCCACGAGCAAGCCGAGCACGAGCGCAAAGAGGCCGAGCGCCAACGCAAGGAGGCCGAGCGCCAGCACAAGGAAGAGGAAAAAGCCGAACAACAACGGCAGCAACAGAACCACGAAACCGCTACCGGCAACAACGGTGCCGCTACCACCACGGCCACTCCCGCGACACCTGCCAAGCCGTCGCCCGAGGCCCCCTATTCCAAGACCAAGAAATCAAAAGAGACCTTTAAGCGCGTCAACAAGAATTCGACCGATAACGACAACGTGGACTATCCCACCAAGCGCAATAAATAGCAGCAAGCAACATCATGAAACGGCTCAATAAAGCCTTCGCATCACTGGGCAACGCGCTGCCGGCAATGATGGTGGCGTGCCTTGTGGTGTGCCTTGCCGCCGGGTGCCGCCCACACAAGGCTGAAGATGGTCGCGACACCACCGCCCGCCGCGTGTTCGCGCCACGCGACAAGCATGCCCCCTACGACGGCATCGACATCTCGAGCCACCAGGGCATGATCGATTGGGCGCGCGTGGCGCAAGACAAGAACATTCGCTTTGTGTTCATCAAGGCCACCGAGGGAGCCACCTACGAATCGCCACACTACGGCTACAACGTGGAAACGGCGCGCAAACTGGGCCTCGCGGTGGGGAGCTACCACTATTTCACCACCACGGCGAGCGTCAGCAGCCAGGTCGACAACTTCACGCGCCTGGCCCCCCGCAGCTCGCAGGACCTCGTTCCCATGATTGATGTGGAGACACGAGGCGACTGGTCGCGGCGCCAACTCGTCGACAGCATCGCTTTCATGGCCCGGCTACTCGAGCGGCACTACGGCCGTCCTCCCATCATCTACAGCACCACCACGTTCTACAACGACAACCTCGCCCCGGCCTTCAACGACTATCAGCTTTACCTGGGACGCTACAGCGAAAACGAGCCCGCCGTTGACTGGAACGGGCGATACGCCATCTGGCAGTTCTCGCAAAGCGGAGTCGTGCCCGGCATCGACGCCTATGTGGACTTGTGCCGCTTCGCCGACGATACCTGGCTCGACGACATCGCCTTGTAGCCTTCAGTCGCCAAGCGGGACAAGGCGGACGATGTGACGGCCGTCGACGGTTTCGTCGGTAAGCGTGCGGCCGGTAATGGCGGGCGCCGTCACGCCTTCGCGCAACAGCACAGGAGCCGTTTCGACGCGGGCCTCGTCCCAAGTTCCGGCGGCAATCATCTGGATGAGAATCTCGGCACCGCCCTCCACCATCACGCTTGTGATGCCACGACTGTAAAGGTCGCGCAACCATGTCTCGGGGCGCGATGTGTCGAGGACGGCCCATTCCACAGGACCGTCGTGACTGTTTTTCATTCGGTTATAGACGAGCGTGTCGAGGCCGTCGGTGAGCACACGGCTCGCGACGGGAATCGAACCGGCGCGAGAGAGTACCACGCGCAGGGGTTGGTGTCCGCACCAGTGTCGCACGGTGAGCGACGGGTCGTCGATAGCCACTGTGCGCGCTCCCACCACGATAGCGTCGACGAGGGCGCGCTCGCGGTGCATCAAGGTCGTGGTGAGCGGTGACGACAGGGCGCAACGTCCTCCCCGGGGCGCGATGAATCCGTCGGCGCTCTGCGCCCACTTGAGCAACACCCATGGGCGTCCTGACGAATGTGCCTTGAGGAAGCGGCGGTTCACGTCGCGGCACTCCCGCTCAAGCACACCCACCGTCACCTCGATGCCGGCCTCGCACAGCATGGCCACGCCGCGTCCGGCCACCTTGGCAAAGGGGTCGAGGGTTCCCACCACCACGCGTGCCACGTGGCTGTCGATGAGCAACCGCGCGCAAGGCGGCGTTTTCCCGTAGTGGGCACACGGCTCGAGAGTCACATAAACAGTGCTCGCGGGCAACAGCGAGCGGTCTTTCACGCTCGCGATGGCGTTAACCTCGGCATGGGCCTGCCCCCAACAGCGGTGATAACCCTCACCCACGATGGTGCCTTCGTGCACGACAACAGCCCCCACCATGGGGTTGGGCGAGACGTGTCCCGCCCCGCCGCGCGCCAGCTGCAGGGCGCGCCTCATGAACAAGCTGTCGCGGTCGTTCATTGGGCGCGGTAGGCGTCACAGGCCTTTTTCACCGAGCCGTGAAGGAGCAACAGCCGCTTGGCGCTGTCGTAGTCGAGGCCCAGTTCCTCTACCACCATGCGTGTGCCGCGGTCCACGAGTTTTTGGTTAGTGAGCTGCATGTTCACCATCTTATTGCCCTTGACGCGCCCCATCTGAATCATGACGCTGGTCGAAATCATGTTGCAGATGAGTTTTTGCCCCGTGCCGCTTTTCATGCGCGAGCTGCCGGTGACATATTCAGGCCCCACTATCATCTCGATAGGAATCTCGGCGGCGGCGCTCACCGGCGCGTCGGGGTTACTGGTGATGCAGGCTGTAAGACAGCCGTGGGCACGCGCGTCGCGAATGGCCCCGATAACGTAGGGCGTGGTGCCGCTGGCGGCAATGCCAATGATGGTGTCCTTGTCGTTGACATGATATTGTTGCAGGTCTTTCCAGCCCTGCGTCTCATCGTCCTCGGCATTCTCGACGGCGTTGCGCAGCGCATAGTCGCCGCCGGCGATAAGGCCGATAATCCATCCGGGGTCCATCCCGAAGGTGGGTGGAATCTCGCTGGCGTCGAGCACACCGAGGCGTCCGCTCGTTCCGGCTCCCATATAGAAGATACGTCCGCCGCGCTTCATGCGCTCGACAATGCCGATCACCAGTTTCTCTATCTGTGGGATGGCCAGCTCGACGGCGTCGGCCACCTTGTGATCCTCGCGGTTAATTTCGGTGAGCAGCTCGTGTACGCTCTTTTTCTCGAGGTCGTCGTAGAGCGACGGTTGCTCGCTGATTTTCACAAAAGCCATACTTCGCGTGTAGTGTTAAACGGGGAAATCACTTGGTACTGTGGAACTTGACAAGGCCCTCCATGGGGTCCTTGATGATAAGGCCCACGGTAATTCCCAGCGGGCGGGCGGCCTCGACCAGGACGTCCTTGAGGAGCATGGCGATGGAACCCACGAAGTTGCAGGGCAGTTGCTGATAGCCGTTGTAGTTGGCCACATTGCGGCGGAAGAAGTCGGTGAAGGCTCGCAACACCAACGCGTGAATCGAAGGTTCGTTCACGTGCTTGATGATAAACGGGGCGAACTGCGCCAGGAAAGTGTTGGCGGCCGGCTTGCGGTACACGCGCTCGATGATGGCGTTGCGGTCGAGCTTGTACTCCTCAAGGAACTCCTTGCACAAGTGGCCTGGCAACTGTTTCTTGAGCACGTCGCCCACGAGCATCTTGCCCATGACGGCGCCACTGCCCTCGTCGCCCAGGATATAGCCCAGGGGCGACACATTGTCGACGATGCGCTCGCCATCGTAGTAGCAACTGTTGCTGCCGGTCCCTATGATGCAAGCCACGCCGGGCTCGTGCTGGCACAGCGCGCGTGCAGCCGCGAGCAAGTCGCTGTCGACAGTGATGGTGGTGGCCGTGGTGATGTTACGCTTGAGCGCGTTCACCACCTGTTGCCTGATGTTGTCGTTGATGATGCCGGCGCCGTAGTAGTGGATTTCGTCCACCCGGTAGCCTTGCAGGTTGGGCATGAGTTCGTCGGCGATGCGTTGCGCCATCTCGTCCTCGGTCATGAGGAGAGCGTTCATGCCGGTGGTGAAAATCTGAGCTACTTTCTCGTTGTCTTTGAGCAGGCACCAGTTGATTTTGGTCGACCCGCAGTCAGCAATTAAAATCATAATATTCGTGATAGAGAAGTGATTAATTATTCGTTAATATAGGGCAGCAACGCGTCACGCCACACGATATAAGCCTCGCCCATGAGATGCAGGCCATCGTTAGTGAATTCGGGCTTGAGCTTGCCGTTGCCGTTGTCGAAGAGCGGATACAGGTTAATCCAGGTGACACCCTGGCGGCGGCACATCCGCTCAAGGGCCTTATTACCCTCGACGACGACGTGCTCGCGGTCCTTGAGGTATTTCCACAGCTGCACGTCGTTGTTGAACGGTAGCATACTTTGCACGTAAATCTTGGTGCGCGGCGACTGCCGCTTGATGAGTTTCACGAGACGTTCCATGGCGCGCGCGATACTGTCGCCGCTCACGCCGTGCGACACATCGTTCACGCCGCCCAAAATGAAAATCTTGGCGGGATGCCCGGCCGTGATGGGCTCAAGACGGTCGATATAACCCTGGATGATGTCGCCCACGATACCGCGGTTCTTGACGTTGGCGTTGTTGAACAACTCGGCGAACTCGGCGCCGTCGGTGAGACTGTTGCCCAGCATGAGGATGTCGTTAGTGTCGATGGGCAACGTACCGAAGTGAGTGGCACGACGCGCGTAGTACTTGTCGTGGTTCACGTGGTTGGCAGGCAGTTGCCAGTGGGGAGTGACCGCCGCCGGCACGTTCTTGGGCGGCAGGTTCTTGTCGTCGGCCGGCACAGCGCTGTGCGTAGCGGGCTGTTGCGCGCAAGCAGTGAGCGCGAGCGCCGCGATGGTCAGGGTAAGTATTCCTTTCATTATAATATACGCGTTAGTGTTTGGGCCGCAAAGCATTGTCACCGACGCTTGTGGCGCCGGTGCGGCCTGCGGCGCGCCTATCATCAATACTCCATGACAGCGTCAAGCTCCTTGGCCTGGGCCACCATTTTCTCCACCTCCTTGAGGGCGGGAACACGGTTGACGAGGTTGCGGGCGGCGTTCACCTCTTCGAGCTTGGCCTGCAGATTGGCGGGCACACGGTGCTGCAGTTCCTTGACGGTGTCGACGCCGGCGGCCTCGAGCAGTTCGCTGAACTGCGGGCCCACGCCGTCGATACGCATCAAGTCGGCATGGTTGGCCCAACGCAAAATAAGTTTACCGCTGATGCCGGTAGCCTCTGCGAGTTCTTTGCGTCCGGCGGGCTTTGCGCAACGCTTGAGCAGGTCCTCTACAGTGGCCACACCGGCCTCAATGAGCTTGGGAGCATACACCTCGCCCACTCCTTCAATGTCAATAATCTTGTAATTCATTGTTATTGATAGTGTTTAGACGTTATATATACACACTTGCGGCAAATTTAGTTATTAAGTGTGAAACGAGCAAATTATTTAGCAAAAATTAATAATCGGCAATTCTTTTTTAGAAATTCCCCATAAAAACCATAGTTAGCAAAGCGGGTTAATTGCCGGTGAGGAGGAAGTCGTAGAGTGTAGTGACGTCGGCACCATTGAGTATGCCATCGTTATTTACATCACCATCGATGACATATTGATATTCGTCATTGAGTAGGGCGTTGTAGAGGGCAGTAACGTCGGCACCGCTGATTACGCCGTCGGCGTTAATATCGCCAGCGACAAACTCTTCGATGGCAAATTTCTTCCAAGGGGTTGTCGACCGATAGATGTCTGTCGTACCCACGGGCACCAGCAGTCGACAACGGTTCGCGACAGAATATTTGAACACGTCACTTCCATAGTTCACGTTGTCGGGGTGCGCAATAAAACTCTTGATGGCATTCATCTTGTCACAACCGCCAAACGCCCTTGCACCAATTGACGTTATCGAGTCAGGAAGAATTAACGTCTCAAGGTTTAAACAGTTTCTAAAAGCCACACTCCCTATCGTTTTTACTGAACTGGGCAATGAAATATTTTTCAATTTATAGCAACTTGAGAAAGCTCCTTCGTTAATCGCGGTTACCGAGGGCAGCGAGGGCAGCGACGTCAGGCCGCTTTCGGAGAAAGCATAGCTGCCAATGGTGGTCACCGAGGCGGGAATGTTGATGGAGGTGAATGGACAACCAGCGAAAGCGTAGTCGCCTATCCGGGTCACCGTGGGCAGAATCGTTGCCACGTTACTGCCAAGGATGATTGCGTTGGAGCTGGTGAGGATGACCGCATTACAGTTCTCGCGTGAATCATAGATGGGATTGTTGGGATCTACCGTGACCGACATCAGCTTGGATGCGTTGAATGCCCTCGTACCGATATTGGCGAGCGCGGCTGGAATATGCAGTTCAGTGAGGGGGCAACCCGCAAAGGCAAATCTTCCCACGTAAGTAAGTCCTTCGGGCAAGGTCAGTGAGGGTACTTTGGCCGCATTGAAGGCATAATCATCCACACGGGTCAACGAGGATGGCAGGTTCAGTACTGTGGCGGGCACGCCGGCGAAGGCATAAGCCCCCACCTCAGTCACCCCTTCGGGCAATGCGAGTTCAGTGACACCGCTCATATTACTAAACAGATAATTGGGGACCTTTTTCACATGGCTACCCAGCGTGATGCTGGTTAAGTTGGGTTTGGCGACTCCACCCGCTATGTGGAAGAAGGGAGTATCGTCATAGCCGCCATAGTTGACATGCTCCACCACGTCCCATGTTACATGCTTGAGACTGTCGCATCCGGTGAATGCGCCTGCCGTGACGTTTGTCACCGAGCAGGGTATAGTCACCGATTTGAGTCCCGTACCGAGAAACGCCTCCCATCCGATGCTTTTAAGCGTGTTAGGAAAGTTTACCGAAGATACTTTGGAGCATTTAAAGCACAAGTAAGCGGGAATTTTCTCTACCGTGCTCCCAAAAGTAACCTTTTCCAAGTTCTCGCATTGGAAGAAAGGCAAGGTGCCATACCACGTACTGATTTTGAAATCGTTGGTTTCCTTCGCATTCCAGTTGAGCGTCTTCAGGCCTGTACAATTATAGAAAGCCGACCTACCCACATAACTTACCGAGGCGGGGATGGTGAGCGAGGTGATGCCCGCCTGTTCCCAGCACAGGTAGTCGGGGATGCGCGTCACGTTGCTCCCGAAGTTGAACGTAGTGAGGGCGGTGCAACCGGCAAAGGGTGGCGACGGCACATTAATAAAATTAGGATCTGGGGCGTTGGCACACGCTGTGGCGTTCCATGTCACAGTTTTCAAGCTGGTGCAGTTGATGAACCACGACTCCTGCAACGCGCTCACGGACGCAGGTATAGTAATGGCCGTCAAGCCCTTACAGTTCTGGAAGGCGCACATCCCTATGGTGGTGAGGCTGGCGGGGAGCGTAATGGAATTCAGCGCGGTGCAATCCTCAAATGCGTAGTTGTCAATTGTGGCCAGTTTATTGCCTATCGTCACTTTGGTGAGGGCTGGGCAGTCATAAAAACATTTCTTGCCTATATAGGTCACCGAGTTGCCGATATTCACCGTGGTCAATTGGGCGCAATTTGAAAAACCGCTGTCATAGATGTGGGTGGCCGACGCGGCTATAGTCACTGTTTTAATCGGTGAATTTTTAAAGGCTGCGGCCGCTATTTCCATGACGGGATACGTCGTACCATTATAAGTCACCTTGGCGGGAATATTGGCTGCAGTAAGGCCTGCGTAGTTGTTCCCATCATAAGATGTCGGCGTCACCCTCACCCCCGCTCCGTCATATACAATCTGATAAGCTAAGCCGTTCACCATAAAGTCATAGTTGGCAGCCTTGGAACCAAAGGCCAGGAGCAGCAAAGCTGGTAGAACAGCAAGAAATCGCAAGTTTACTTTTTTCATAATCTACTGGAAAATAATGGTTTGATAGTCGCAAAAATAGCAAAAAGATTTGAGAATGACAACATTTGGCCGCATTATTCTCCATTTACCACCATTTAGGGTAGGGTTTCGGGTGAAAGCAAGATGTCTCCATCTCAAAATGAGACAGAGCCTCATGGGCAAAACACTTATTTCAAAACTTATTTGGTCTTGTGGGTCATGATGTCGAGGACGAAACGGTCAGTCTCGTCCATGCCCCGGCTGCCAATGGAGGTGAGGTTGTGGATGCTCTGGTCCACGTCATCGTCGATGATACCTTCCTGCGACGACACATACTTGTGCTGCATGGCGAGCATGGCGCTCAGCACCGCCGTGCTCACACCGCTGGTGAGCTTGAGCGCGCACGACGGTTTAGCACCGTCGCAAATCATGCCGGTGAGGTTGGCAATCATGTTCTTAACCGAATAGCTGATTTGCTCGTAGGTACCGCCCATCAAATAGGTGATACCGCAGCTGCTGCCCGTCGAGGCCACCACGCAACCGCAAAGCGCCGACAGGGCGCCCAGCGTCTGCTTGATGTAGATGGCGGTGAGGTTTGAGATGATGAGCGCACGGATGAGTTCCTCCTCGGTGTTGTGGTTCTCCTCGGCGAACACGACCACGGGCATCGTGGCGCAGATGCCCTGGTTGCCCGAGCCCGAGTTGCTCATCACGGGCACCATGGCGCCTGCCATGCGCGCGTCGCAGGCACAGCTGGTGACCGAGAGCACTTTGGCGAAAATGCTGTCGCCCATGATGCCGCGTCCCAGCGGCGAACACATGGTTTTTCCCAACTGATGACCATAGTTCTCGCGCAAACCACTCATGGCCGCCGCCTCGTTCAGGCGCTTAGCCTCCAGGATGAAACGCAGGTCGTCAACATCGGTCGAGGTGGCGAACTCATACACCTTGTGCAGGGTGAGCGACGGCCCATCTTCGGCCTCTTCGCCTCCTGCGGCGCTCGCATCAGGGCATGCTTGCGCACCTCCTTCAAGGGGCTGTCCGTCCTTGGCGAGCCACACGAAGTGGGTGTGATGCGTCTTGATGCGCGCCTCGGCCTCGTGGCCTTGTGACGTAACCAACGCGTTGATATACAACTTGTCGGGGTCTTGCTCCTCGAGCGTGATGGTGATGCGGTTCTCGGCGATAAATTGCTTGCCGCGTTCCACAGCAGCCTTGTCACAGTCGCACAGCACCTCCAATTCGCGCTCGGGCCGCCCGATGAGCGCCCCGAGGGCCACGGCGATGGGCAAGCCTATCATGCCGGTGCCGGGAATTCCCACTCCCATGGCGTTCTTGAGAATGTTGGCGCTCAGGCGCAGGGTGACGTGCTCGGGCACGGTGCCCAGCAATTCGGTGGCTTTGGCCACACACAGCGCCACGGCCATAGGTTCAGTACACCCGATAGCGGGCACCACTTGTTTTTTAATGAGTGCGATAATCGCTTGCTGTTCGTCTTTAGTCATCATAAGGGAGGGGCAATAATCTTTAAGGCCATTATTTGTTCGGCCGACAAAGATAATCAATTTGCCGCAATGTTGGTACGTCAACACATCACTTTTTTAATCAGGAGCCGCAGGCCTACGGCTCTTGAAGGGGAAGGGGGGAAGGAAAAGCACTCAACTGTATTTAACATTTTTGCCACTTATATGTTAACAGACGTCTTTTTATGTTAATTATTGATGAAATGCGAAAAAATCCTAAAAAATGCGGTACTTTTGCGGCGACATTGAGCATTAAGAGATGAAATCGACCGAAGAAAACATCGTAATTGGCGAGAGTTCGTCGACGCGCACCGAGTGGAGCCTGGTGAGCGGCGACGAAGTTGTGGCGCAGGCCACAACAACCGGTTTGAACCCCTTCTTCCAAACGCGCCGAGAGATTAGCCACATCGTGCGTCTCGAGCTGCCGCATGAATTTTTCAAGCGCCGCTGGGACCACGTGTATTTCTACGGCGCGGGTTGCTCCAACCCCGAGAAAATCAAGATCGTGGAGGCCTCGCTCGTGGCACAGTTCAAGTCGCCCACCACAGTCGAGAGCGACTTGCTGGGGGCGGCGCGCGGCCTGCTCATCAACGAGGCCGGCCTGGCCTGCATTCTGGGCACCGGCAGCAACTCGTGTTTCTACGACGGGGAGCGCATCGTACGTCGCGTGAACTCGTGCGGTTTCATTCTGGGTGACGAGGGCAGCGGCAGTGCCATGGGCCGCATCTTCTTGGGCGACGTGCTCAAGAACCTTGCCCCCAAGCCGCTCATCGAGGCTTTTTACGAGAGTATGCACACCACTCCCGAGGCCATCATGGACAGCGTGTACAACAACCCGTTTGCCAACCGCAACTTGCGCAACTACAGCATGTTCCTTGCCGACCACCTCGACAACGAATACGTCTATCGGCTTGTGCACGATGAAATCACCCGCTTCTTCGACCGCCACCTTTGCCAGTACGACTACAAGGAACACCCCATTTGCTTTGTGGGTGTTGTGGCCTGCAAGTACAGCGAAATTCTGCTTCAAGTGGCCTCGAACTATGGGGCCCACATCCTCAAAATCATCAGCAGCTCGATGCCCGGCCTGGTGGTTTACCACACGGCCAATCCCTAAAAAACCGTTTAAAAATATTAAATATCGTTTATATCGAGAAAAAGTTTGCCATCTTTTTCCCGATAAATGGAATGTTTTGCCTAACTTTGTCTCGTGTGGCCAAAGGCCACATTGCGACAAAGAAATATTCATCACATTCCATTATATTATGTTGAAGAAAAGTCTACTCTTAGCCATGGCCGTGGCAATGTCGTGCCTGGCGGCAAAGGCCCAGGCGCTCACCGACGAGCAACTGGCCCAAGTGAACAAAGTGGTGGCGGCCACGCTGCCCCCAAAGATGGGGATAGGCGTGCCCAAGGCCAAGAGCGTCGTGCTCGACGGCGACACACTGCGCGTCGACCTTACCGAGAACTATGGCGACGTGCCGTTCACCCGCGAGAGTCTCGACGCCCTCGAGCGCGACATCAAATCGGTCCTGGGCAGCGACTACGACGACAAGGAGGTGGCGCTCACCATCACCGGCAACCCCATCGAGCAATATTTCGCCAGCTACGACAACAGCTACAAGCGGCATCACTCGGCCTTCATCCACGACCTCGACCCCAACCGCCACTACAACAAGGGCCTTGACGGCAACATCATCGCCATGTGGCAGAGCCACGGATGGTATTTCGAGCCCAAGCTCAACCGCTGGGAGTGGCAACGCGCCCGCGTGCTGCAAACGGTTGAAGACCTGTACACGCAAAGCTACGTCATGCCCTTCCTCAACCCCATGCTCGAGAATGCCGGCGCCTATGTGTGGAGTCCACGTGAGCGCGACACGCAGCGCGTCGAGGTCATCGTCGACAACGACGGCTTCCGCGCGCAGGCTGGCTACAGCGAGGCTAACGGCAAGCAAAAGTGGGGCAACGGCAAGGAGCCGGGCTTCGCTTACAAGCAAGAGCACTATAAAGACTTCGAGAATCCTTTCACCGACGGCACCTACCGCATGGTCAAGACCAGCAAGGACAAGAAAAAAGTGTCGGCTGCCCACTGGGACGTCACCGTGCCCGAGGCCGGAGAATATGCCATCTATGTATCTTACAAAACGTTGCCCAACAGCAGCCAGGACGCTCACTACACCATCACCACGCTCGACCAGACCCGTGAGATGACCATCGACCAGACCATGGGCGGCGGCGTGTGGGTCTATGTGGGCCACTACCGCCTCGCCAAGGGGCTCAACGAGAAAGTTGTCACACTCTCCAACCTGAGCCACGACGACAAGCACGTGGTCACCGCCGACGCCGTCAAGGTGGGCGGAGGCATGGGCAATATCGTGCGCAGGCCCGCACTGCCCACCGAAGAGAACCGACGTCTCGCCGCCGAACAAGAAAACGAGGCCTATCTGGGTAAGGAAGGGATCGACTACAAGTATGTCCCCAGCCTGCACCCGCGCTACACCGAAGGCGCTCGCTACTGGCTCCAGTGGTCGGGCTTCCCCCATGAGGTGTACTCGACGAGCAACGGCATCAACGACTATGTGGACGACTACCGTTGCCGCGGCGAGTGGGTTAACTATCTGGCCGGCGGCTCGCAAGTGCTGCCCAAGGCAGCTGGCCTGAATGTGCCCGTTGACGTGTCGTTTGCCTTCCACAGCGATGCCGGCACAACGATGAACGACGACATCATCGGCACCCTGGGCATTTATTGCACCAAGAAGAATGGCAAGAACTTCGGGCGCTACGAGAACGGCACGCCACGCGAGATGTCGCGCAACCTCACCAACTTTGTGGTAAGCGAAATCGTCAAGGACGTGCGCGCCGATTTCGAGCCAAACTGGACACGCCGCGGCATGTGGGACAAGTCATACTATGAGGCGCGTGTGCCCGAGGTGCCCGCCATGTTGCTCGAATTGCTCAGCCACCAGAACTTCGCCGACATGAAATATGGACTCGACCCCACGTTCCGCTTCACCGTGAGCCGCGCCATCTATAAGGGTATCCTCAAGTTCATCGCCCAACGCGACCACCGCGACTATGTGGTGCAACCGCTGCCCGTGAACAGCTTCACCATCACGCGCGTGAGCGACCGCCTGTTCATGCTCCGCTGGCAACCCACACACGACAAACTCAGCGAGAACGCCGACCCCAAGAAATATATCGTGCTCGAGCGCGTGGGCAACGCCAACGGCTTCAAGGAAGTGGACGTTGTCGACAGTCCCCACTACTCGGTGAGCATCGACGACAACGAGGTGCACAGCTTCAAAATCATCGCCATGAACGACGGCGGACGCAGCTTCCCCAGCGAGACGCTATCGTTGGGCGTGGCGCGTGAGAACAAAGGCAACGTGCTCGTCGTCAACAGCTTTACCCGCGTGAGTGCCCCCGACTGGTTTGACTGTGGCGAGTTAGCCGGCTTTGCCGACGAGAAAGACCACGGCGTGCCTTACATCAAGCAATACAACTATCTGGGCTCGCAGTTCGAGTTCCGCCGCAAGCTGCCCTGGCGCGACGACGACGCCGGCGGCTTCGGCGCCAGCCGCTCGGGCTACGAGACGACGGTCATCGCCGGCAACACCTTCGATTTCCCCGGCGTGCATGGCGAGGCGTTGCTCGCCAACGGATATTCCTTCATCTCGTCGAGCTTGCAAGCCTTCGAGAACGGCAAGGCCGACACCAAGAGCGTGACTGTCATCGACCTCATCATGGGTAAGCAAAAAGAAACGCGCGTGGGACGCGGCGCCGTGCCTAACCGCTTCAAGGCGTTCACACCCGCCCTCATGACTACCCTGCGGCAGTTCACCACAGGCGGCGGCAATGTGCTGCTGAGCGGCGCTTATGTGGCGACCGACATTTGGGATAAAGACGCTCCCAGCGCCACCGAAATCGACTTTGCCAAGAGCGTGCTCGGCTATGAGTACCTCACGGGCCAAGCCGCGCAACGCGGCGAGGTGACCACGGTGTCGTCGCCCTTCCAGCGCAGCATCGTCGACGGCAAGCGTTATCACTTCACCACGCAACTGGGCAGCGAGGTCTATGCCGCCGAGAGCCCCGACGCCATCAAAGCCAGCGACAGTCTTGGCGCCACTATCATGCGTTACAGCGAGAACAACATTCCGGCCGGCATTGCCAGCGACCGCGGCAACTACCGCACAGCGGTACTCGGTTTCCCGATCGAGACCATGCAAGACAGCAGCGAGCGCACCGCCCTCATGGGCAACCTGCTTCAATTCCTCGCCGGCAAATAAGCGCATATCTAACTCGTTTACTCGTCTACTTGTCTACTCGTTTACTAAAAAAATAACCATCATGTCAAAAATCAACTGTTTTATCCCGTTTGTCAGCCCCGAGCAGGTGCAGGCAACTATCGAGAACCTCAAGGGCCAAGAGCTCATCGGCAAAATCTACCTCCTGGCCACCCCCGAGGCCACCGGCACTGTGGAAGGATGTGAAATCCTCAAGGTGGACAACCTCACCTCCACGGCCACCATCAAGGCTATCGCCGAGAAAGCCGACAGCGATGTCACGCTTCTCTACACCAAGCACGTCACGCTCAAGTTCGCGCCTTTCGCCATCGAGCGTTTCGTAAAAATCCTTGCCGACAGCGGCAGCGGCATGGTCTATGCCGACCACTATAACGTCACCGATCGTGGCGCCGACAAAGCCCCGGTGATTGACTACCAGCAGGGCGCGTTGCGCGACGACTTCGACTTTGGCAGCGTGCTCGTTTTTTGCTCATGCTGCTTCAAGAAAGCCGCCGGAAAGATGACAGCCACCTACGAGCACGCGGGCCTCTACGACCTGCGCCTGAAGCTGTCGCAATTTGCCGCCATCACCCACATCAACGAGTTCCTCTACAGCGATGTGGAGCTCGACACGCGCAAGAGCGGTGAGAAAATCTTCGACTATGTTGACCCACGCAACCGCGGACGCCAAATCGAGATGGAAGCCGCCTGCACCCAGCACCTCAAGGAGATAGGCGGGTATCTGCCACCCGAGAAAGAAGTCGACGGCAAGCTGGTGCCCAACTTCAAGCACATCGAATTCAGCGAGGGCAACTTTGCCGTGGAAGCCACGGTGATGATTCCCGTGCGCAACCGCATCCGCACCATTCGCGATGCCATCGACAGCGTGCTGCGGCAAAAGACCACGTTCAAGTTCAACCTTATGATTGTAGACAACTTCTCGACCGACGGTACCCGCGAAGCTATCGCCGAATATGACGACCCGCGCCTCATCCACCTCATTGCCGACTACTATGACATGGGCATCGGCGGATATTGGAACATGGCGGCCCACCACGAACTCGCCGGCAAGTTTATCGTGCAACTCGACAGCGACGACATGTACAAGGACGAAAACACGCTCCAAACCATGGTCAACGCTTTCTATGAGCAAAACGTGGCCATGGTGGTGGGTACTTACCTGATGACCGACATCGACGGCAATCCCATCCCACCCGGCGTGATCGACCACAAGGAATGGACACCCGAAAACGGCCGAAACAACGCCCTGCGCATCAACGGGTTGGGTGCACCGCGCGCCTTCTACACGCCCGTGCTGCGCGATGTCAAGATTCCCAACACAAGCTACGGCGAGGACTATGCGCTGGGGCTGAACATCTCGCGCACCTACCAGATTGGGCGCGTCTACACCCCCGTGTACCTGTGCCGCCGCTGGGACGACAACAGCGACGCGAGTCTCGACGTAGAGAAGATGAACCGCAACAACCTCTACAAGGACCGCATCCGCACCTGGGAGCTCCAGGCGCGCATCGCACTCAACAAGGGCTGCAAGTGCTGCTGAATTTTTCAGTTTAAACGCGAAGAATGACCCTCCTCAAAAAAATCGAAGGCCTCTATGCCCGCCAGCTGAGCAACTGGTCGTTGGCACATGACAACTACACGGCTGTGGCGCAAGCACCCGAGCGGGTGTTCAGCCACCACGGGCGCACGCTCGTGGCCCGGCTCCTTCCCTGCCGCCACCGCTCGGCGACGGCAGAGGCCGGCGATGAGGAGGCGAAGCGGTGTTTCCTGTGTGCCGCGCAACAACCTCCCGAGCAAGAGGCCATTACTTTGGGAAACCGCCTCCGCATCCAGGTGAACCCCTACCCCATTTTCACCCGCCACCTCACCGTGAGCGCCGTAGACCACCGGCCGCAGGCCATCGTGCCCCACATTGAGCAGATGATGGACGTGGCGGCACTCATGCCGGGCTACGTGCTTTTCTACAACGGGCCGCGGTGCGGTGCCTCGGCACCGCGACACCTGCATTTCCAAGCCGTTCCCTTCGCCGAGCTGCCGTTGTGTCGTGAAACCATCGACAATGACGCCGACCTCTCATGCTATTTCCCATTCCTCTACATCATCCGCAAGAGCAAGAACGAAGCGTTAAGATGGTTCCACATTCTGCAAGATGGCATGACCCGCCTGCATGGCGACAAGTCTGAGCCCATGCAAAACGTGTTTTGCCACCGCACGGCCGGCCAGTGGCACATCATCATCGTGCCGCGCGCCAAGCACCGCCCGGCATGCTACGGAACGGGGCCGGAGCAGTTCTTGATAAGCCCCGCCGCCGTGGAGATGGGCGGCATATGGCCCATCGTGAGAGAGGAGGATTTTAAACGCGTCAAGCCCGAGTTGCTTTACGACATAGGCGATGAAGTGGGCATTACCGAAGATGAAAAAGATTTTTTGATTGACTATTTTTCACAAAACGTATGAACAACACAGTACCGCAAGTGAAGGTGGGCATCATGAGCGAGCCCGTGATAGAATTCAGCCTGCACGACGACTATCTCGTGGGCGACAAGCGGGTGAGCGGCCACCAGCTGGCCCAAGTCGTTGACGGCCTCATTGAGTGGGACGGCGAGCGCCACGCGACGCTCACGTTCGAGCCTATCAATGCCGACACCGACTCATTCACGCTCCACGATGTCACCATCGGGGTGAGTTTCCACTGGCGCCGCAAGGAGGACCAAACCTTTCACGGCGCGCTCCGGCTCATTGTCGAGGGCGACAAGCTCACCGCCATCAACGTGCTCAGTATCGAGGAATACCTGCTGAGCGTCATCTCGAGCGAGATGAGCGCCAACGCCTCACTCGAGCTGCTCAAGGCCCACGCCGTGATTTCGCGCAGCTGGCTATTGGCCCAAATGAACAAGACCACCCTCAACGAGGCCACCATGGGCCATGAGGAAGAGAGCGACGAGGCCGACATCAAGTGGTGGGACCGCGACGACCACCTCAACTTCGACGTGTGTGCCGACGACCACTGCCAGCGCTATCAAGGCATCACGCGCGCCACGACCGAGACGGTGCGCCAGGCCATTGAGGCCACCTGGGGACAGGTGCTCACCTACGGCGGCGAGCTGTGCGACGCACGCTTCTCCAAGTCGTGTGGCGGCGTGATGGAGGAGTTTGAGAATTGTTGGGACAACCACCATCACGACTACCTGCAGGCACGGCGCGACAGCGATGATGAGGACAACTTCCCCGACTTGCGGCGCGAGGACATCGCCGCCGAGTGGATTCTCTCGTCACCACACGCCCACTGCAACACCCGCGACCCCGAAATCCTCTCACAGGTGCTCAACGACTATGACCAGGAAACAACCGACTTCTACCGCTGGAAAGTGGAATACACCGGCCATGAGCTGGCCGAGCTCATCGCCCGACGCACCGGCGACGACTACGGCCGCATCAGCGACCTGCAGCCCGTGGCGCGAGGCACCAGCGGCCGCCTTTATAAACTCAAAATCGTGGGCGAGAAAATGACCAAAATCATTGGTAAAGAGCTGGCCATCCGCTATGCCCTGTCGCCCTCATGCCTCTACAGCTCGGCATTCATCGTCGAGCGCCACGACATCGACGCCGACGGCTTCCCCGGCAAGTTTGTGCTGCGGGGCGCCGGCTGGGGCCACGGCGTGGGGCTGTGTCAGATTGGAGCCGCCGTGATGGGCGCGCGCGGCTACAGCTACCGCCAAATCCTGCTCCACTACTTCGTGAACGCCAACATCACCACCCAATATTAAAGCGAAACAACCTAAACTGAAATACATCATGAGTAACAAAATCAAAAAAACGACGAAAAGAAATCCTTGGGCTTGGATTCCCACTCTCTATTTTGCGCAAGGACTTCCTTATGTGGCCGTAATGACAATCTCGGTAATCATGTACAAGCGATTGGGTATGTCGAACACCGACATCGCTCTTTATACCGGATGGCTGGGACTACCCTGGGTAATCAAGCCCTTTTGGAGCCCATTCGTGGACATCATCAAAACCAAACGGTGGTGGATTCTCATCATGCAATGGGTGGTGGCCATTGCCTTAGCGGGCATCGCTTTCACTATCCCCACCGCCTGGTGGGTGCAACTCACCTTCGCCGTGTTCATGCTGATGGGATTTGCCAGCGCTACCCACGACATTGCCGCCGACGGTTTCTATATGCTGGCGCTCACCGAGCACGAGCAGTCGCTATTTGTGGGCATACGTTCCACTTTCTACCGCATTGCCACCGTAGTGGGGCAAGGCCTGCTGGTGATTTTGGCCGGCGTGATTGAAATGAATTCGGGGCTCGAACCCGTACGCATCGACATCGAGGCCGACCCGCAAGCCACAGCCACCGAGGCCGTGCTTCCCACCATAGACCCCTCCGAAGCCGACCTCACCGGCGACGTTCACTTCATCGTCAGTTCCAACTCCATCGCCACCTCGGTTAAAGTGCCCGAGGAGGGGGCAATGGGCGATTCGGCAATGACTTTTGCCGAATACACCAAAGCAATCGGAGACTCAATCAACCGCTCAAATATCGCTAATGGCTTCTATATCCCCGACCCCGACTTCACGAGCGATGACAAGTTGATGCTTAACAAGAAAGACGACTTCAAACTCGTAAGGGCCGAGTGGACTGGCGACCATTATGCATATATCGGCATCGTTAACGGCGACAGCGTAACCGCAAGCGCGAGCGACATTTCCAAGAAAGAAGTCGTCAAATCGGGATTTGAAAACTTCATAGCCACCACATTCCCCGACAAGTTCAAAAACATAAAAGCCGATGCCACCGGCTCCAATTTTGCCATTGTGGCCGTCAGGCTCAACAAGAAGCCTGCTCCAGGCGAGGAGTATGTGCTTAATATCGCCAACGATAAGGGAAGCACCGACATAAAAGTTGACAAGTCAAGATTCGTATTCAACGAAACCAACTGGGACAAACCGGCTTATATCCATTTCACTATCGATAATAAAATCAAGGAGAAAGTATCGTCATCGTTCCTCGGCACTTCGGGCAATATACCACTTGCTTGGGCCATAGTTTTTGTGGTTTTATCGGCGTTCTTCTTAGCCATTGTCATTTATCACAGTTGGGCATTACCTAAACCGGCAGTTGATGCCAACCAACAAAAAATGACGGCAAAAGAAATCGTGAGTGGTTTCTTTGACACCTTCAAGACTTTCTTCACAAAGTTCCCCGTGTGGCAAACCATAGCCGCCATCTTGTTCATGCTTTTCTATCGCTTCCCCGAGGCCCAGTTGACGAAAATCATTATGCCGTTCCTCGTTGACCCACTCGACAAAGGCGGTTTGGCCCTTTCGACTAGCGAGGTAGGCATCGTATATGGCACTGTGGGTATTATCGGCCTCACTTTGGGCGGTATCATTGGCGGCATCGTGGCGGCTAAGGGTGGTCTTAAGAAATGGCTACATCCTATGGCGTGGAGCATGTCGCTCACTTGCCTTACATTTATATATCTGTCGTTCACCCAAGATCAGTCGTTCCTCACAGTTAACATTTGCGTTTTCATCGAGCAATTTGGTTACGGCTTCGGATTCACGGCCTATATGCTTTACCTTATATATTATAGTGAGGGCAAATATAAGACGGCGCATTACGCTATTTGCACCGGCTTTATGGCACTCTCCATGATGATGGGTATGATGGCAGGATGGCTTGAAGACCTCATCGGCTATCAAAACTTCTTCGTTTGGACTATGATTTGCTGCTTGTTCACAATCGGTGCCGCATTCATCGTGAAAGTGGATCCCTCTTTCGGCCTGAAAAAGGACAATGAAGAAAAAAGCCTCAAGGAGTAATCAGATGAAACGTTGATGAACTATTAACCTAAACAAAGATGAGCAGTATTGTAAAATTTGATTCGGTCAACGACAAGATTCTGACCATTCATGGACAAGACGTAATTCTTGACCACGACGTGGCGCAACTCTACGGCGTAGAAACGAGAATTATTAACCAAGCTGTAAAAAATAATCCAAACAAGTTTCCTAATGGTTATATCATCACTCTCAACAATGAGGAATCCTCTGCTCTAAGATCAAAATTTTTGACCTTAGAACAAAGAGGAGGAAAAGGAACCCACTCCAAATACAACTATAAAGCCTTTACCGAGAAAGGATTGTATATGCTTGCCACCATCCTCAAAGGCGACAAGGCCGTGCAGACCACCCTTGCCATCATTGAGGCATTTGCCAAGTTGAGAGAGTTGTCGCGCAATATCCACGAGATGACTCAGAACCCCGACGAATTAAAACAAAAGTCGCTCATGCGACGCAGTGGCGAGATTGTGGATGACTTGTTCGGGGACAACATGCACACCGATGAGACCGAAACAGAGATTGAATTAAATTTTGCGGTACTCAAACTCAAGCATACTATCAAAAGGAAAAAATAACTTCATTCAACCAACTATTCCTCTATGAAACGATACTATTTATTTCTCATGGCCACTGTGGTGGTAATGGCCGCCGGCGCCGTGGTGAAACCCGGTATTGAAGTGCTGCGCGACAGCGGATTCAAGCAGTTGCAAGGCAAGCGTGTGGGGCTGGTGACCAACCCCAGCGGCATCGACAACAACCTCAAGAGCACTGTCGACATCCTCAACGAGGCGCCCGGCGTGAAGCTCGTGGCTCTCTTTGGCCCCGAGCACGGCGTGCGCGGTAACGCCCATGCCGGCGACGCCGTGGGCGACGCCGTGGATCCCGCCACCGGCATCAAGATGTACTCGCTCTTCGGCAAAACGCACAAACCCACGCCCGAGATGCTACGCGGCATCGACGTACTCGTGTACGACATTCAAGACATCGGCTGCCGCAGCTACACGTTCTACGCCACGATGGGCGTGTGCATGGAGGCCTGCGCCGAAAACGGCATCGAGTTCATGGTCCTCGACCGCCCCAATCCCCTGGGCGGTAACAAGGTAGAAGGGAACCTTGTGGAGGACGGCTACTTCTCGTTTGTGAGCAAGTATTCCATACCTTATTTATATGGACTCACACCGGGCGAACTCGCCCGTCTGCTCAACGGCGAGCACAAGATTAAGGGACAGGCCAAGCTCACCGTCATTCCCATGCAGGGCTGGACACGCGACATGAAGTTCCGCGACACCGGCATGCCCTGGGTGCTTCCCTCGCCGCAAATCCCCGCCCCCGAGAACGCCTTTTTCTATCCCGTGAGCGGCATCCTGGGCGAGCTCTACATCTTCAACACCGGCATCGGCTATACGTTGCCCTTCGAGACCTTCGCCGCCTCGTGGATCGACGCCGAAGAGTTGTGCCGTCGCATGAACGCCCTCAACCTGCCGGGCATGCACTTCCGCCCCATTCACTACAAGCCGTTCTTTGCCCTGAGTGTGGCCGTGGACAAGTCGCTGCAAGAAGTGCACGGCGTGCAGACCTATATCACCGACCCCGACGCGGCCCGTCTCACGCTCACGCAATTCTACTTCCTGCAAGTTATCCACGAGATGTACCCCGACAAGGAGCTGTTTGAGCAGAATCCCAAGCGTTACAACATGTTCGACAAGGTGTGTGGCACCAAGGAGATTCGCGAGCGCTTCATCAAGCGCTACCGTGTGGAGGACATTGAGGCCTACTTCAACAAGGACGCCGCGGCCTTCAAGCAACTTTCCACACGATATTACCTCTACCACGAAGGCAGCGACCTCGACCTCATCGACCTCCCCTAAACCATACACATGGAACAGAGATATAAGGATTTTGTAAAGCAAATAAAGGCGTTTATCCCGCGCGAGCGCATCTATACCGACGAGCTGCGGCGCCTGGCGTGGGGCACCGACGCCGGTTTCTACCGCAACGTGCCGCAAGTGGTGGTGCGCAGTAAAAACGAGCAGGAGGTGTCGCGGTTGCTCGCGATAGCGAGCGAATTGCGGTTCCCCGTCACCTTCCGCGCGGCCGGCACGAGCTTGAGCGGGCAGACCAACACCGATTCCATTCTCATCGTCGCCGGCAAGCACTGGGAAGACTACTCGCTCAACGACGACGCCACGCTTATCACCATGCAGCCCGGCCTCGTGGGAGCTGAAGTAGACCGCATCCTGGCACCCCATGGACGCACATTCACGCCCGACCCGGCATCGAAAAACAGCGCCATGGTGGGCGGTATCGTCATCAACAACGCCAGCGGCATGAGCTGCGGCACCCACGCCAATAGCGACCGCGAACTGGTGTCGCTGCGCATGGTGCTGGCCGACGGCACTGTGCTTGACACGGGCGACGCCGCAAGCCGCGAGGCATTCGGCCGCAGCCACCCCGACTTTATCGCCGGCATCGAGCGGTTGCGCGACCGCGTGCAAGGTAATCCCGAACTCAAGGCGCGCATCCTGCACAAGTATGCCATCAAGAACGTGACGGGCCTCAACCTGTTGCCGCTCGCCCGCTTCAGCGACCCCTTCGACATCATCACCCACCTCATGGTGGGCAGCGAGGGCACACTGGCTTTTGCCAGCCGGTTCACGATGAAGACCGGACACCTGTTTCCTCACCGCGCCAGCGCCATGCTCTACTTTGAGCAGATGCGCGCGGCCTGCGAGGCCGTTGTAGCGCTCAAGAAAGGCCCGGTGCATTGTGCCGAGCTGCTCGACCGCAAGTCGCTGGCCAGCGTGAACGACACCACAGGCAAAGACCTCACCGCTGTCCTCATCCAAACGTTTGCCGACAGCCGCGAAGAGCTCGAAACGAATATCGCCGCCATTGAGGAAATTCTGTGCGGCTACAAGCTCGCCGTGCCCGCCCGCTTCACCGACGATCCCAAGGAATATGGCAAATATTGGGCCATCCGCTCGGGCATCTTCCCCAGCGTGGGCGGCACGCGCCCCGTGGGCACCACGGTCATCATCGAGGACGTGGCCTTCCACATCGAGGACCTTCCCGAAGCCACCGTCGACCTGGCGCAAATGCTCATAGACCACGGCTACAGCGACAGCTGCATATACGGCCACGCCCTGGAGGGCAACTACCACTTCATCATCGCGCAATCCTTCGACACACGACAAGAAATAGACCGCTACCGCGACCTCATGGAGGCCACCGTGAAGCTGGTCATCGACAAATATGACGGCTCGCTCAAAGCCGAGCACGGCACGGGCCGCAACATGGCGCCCTTCGTCAAGCGCGAGTGGGGCGACGAGGCTTACGACATCATGCGCGAGATTAAGCGCATCTTCGACCCGCTGGGCATCCTCAACCCGGGCGTCATCTTCAACGACGACTCCGAGTGCTACATCAAGCACCTCAAGCCCATGCCGCGCGTGAGCGACCGCGTGGACAAGTGCATCGAGTGCGGTTTTTGCGAGGTGAACTGTGTGAGCGCCGGCTTCACCCTCTCGTCGCGGCAACGCATCATCGTGCAGCGCGAAATGGCGCGTCTGCGCGCCACCGGCGAGAACGCCGCGCTACTGCGCGCCCTTGAGCGGCAATACCGCTACCCGGGCAACGTCACCTGTGCCGCCGATGGCCTGTGCGCCACCTCGTGTCCCATGAAAATCAACGTGGGCGAACTCACCCACGACCTGCGCGCCGAGGCGTTGCCCAAAGGCAGCTTGGGACACGGCACCGGCAAGTGGGTGGCACGCCACTTCGCGGGAGTGAAAACCTCGCTCAAAGGACTACTCTATGTGGCTCACGCCGGGCATGTCGTGCTCGGCGACAAAGGCGTGACGGCTGTGGGGCGCGGACTGCACAAGTTGGGAATGCCCCTGTGGACGCCCTCGTTGCCACGCCCCAAAAGCGCGATTGCGACGCCGCCGGCCACAGGCGACCGCAAGGTGGTATACTTCCCCAGTTGCCTCAATCAAACGATGGGGCGCGGCAAGGGGGTGGACACCGACCTCGTCGACACCGTCGTCAGTTTCCTCTCGCGCGCCGGATGGCAAGTCATCTTCCCCAAAGACATGAAGCGACTGTGCTGCGGCATGATTTGGGCCAGTAAAGGTATGCCCGACATCGCCGACACCAAGGCCGCACAACTCGAAGAAGCGTTGCTGCAAGCCTCGAACAACGGCGAGTGGCCCGTGGTGTGCGACCAAAGTCCCTGCCTGCACCACATGCGACAACACTTCACGTGCGTCGAACCACTGGAACTCATGGAGTTCATCCACGACCGGGTGGCACCCGAGCTGCAATTCACGCGAGACGACGAGCCTGTGGCCTTGCACCTCACCTGCTCCACGCGACTCATGGGCATAGGCGACAAACTCGTGGACCTTGCGCGACGTTGCTCCACGCGTGTCTTCCTGCCCGAAGGTGTGGGCTGCTGCGGCTTTGCCGGCGACAAGGGTTTCACCCATCCCGAACTCAACGAGTGGGCGCTGCGCAAGCTGCGAGAAGCCCTCGCCGCACATGGCGTGAAGCGTGGATTCTCGAATAGCCGCACCTGCGAGATAGGCCTCACCACGCACAGTGGTGTACCCTATCAGTCGCTCATCTACCTGCTTAATCAACATCTTGTCACTAACAATTAATCACAGTATATGAAAGAAAACAAGAGATTGCTGGCCGTCGACATCTTGCGCGGCATCACCATCGCCGGCATGTTGCTGGTGAACAACCCCGGGTCGTGGGGAAATCTTTACGCCCCGCTTAAACACGCCGAGTGGATAGGGCTCACGCCCACCGACCTCGTGTTCCCCTTCTTCGTGTTTGTCATGGGCGTATCGATGTTTTTCTCGCTACGCAAGTTCGATTTCAAGCCCGGCAAGTCCCTACTGTGGAAAATCGTGCGCCGCACCCTGGTGCTGTTCCTCATCGGGTGGGCCGTGAGCTTGTTCGGCATGACGCTCCGCAGTTTCTTCGGCTCCACCTTCGACATGAGCCGCTGGTGGAATCACCTGCGTTTCCTGGGCGTGTTCCAGCGCTTGGCCCTCGTCTATTTCTTCGGTTCGATGATTGCCATCTTCGTCAAGCAGAAGTTCATTCCGTGGGTCATCGGGCTGTTGCTGGTGGGCTACGCCGCACTACTGGGATGGGGCAACGGCTACGAGTTCTCGACGGCCAACATCCTGTCGCGCGTCGACCTGGCCGTGCTGGGCGACGACCACATGTACCACGAGAGCGCCTACGGGTTGCGCCTCGCTCTCGACCCCGAGGGCGTGCTGAGCACCATCGCTTGCGTGGCCCATGTGCTCATCGGCTTCATGGTGGGCAGTCTTCTCATCAAATACCGCGACAACCGCGAGCGCGTGGTCAAGGTGGCCACACTGGGCATAGGGCTGCTGCTGGCCGGCTGGTTGCTGCAGTATGGCATTCCGTGCGGCAAAAAGGCGTGGACCACGTCTTACGTGCTCATCACCACGGGCATGGCCTCGTGCATCCTGTCATTGCTCGTCTATATCATCGACATCAAGGGACACGACCGGTGGTGCCGATTCTTCCAGTCCTTCGGCGTGAATCCGCTGTTCTGCTACCTCGTGGGCACCGTGCTCTCCATCGTGTTCAGCGCCGTTATCCTGGGCCACTCGGCCGACTATTGCGCCGCCGACCAGGAGAAAGCCGCCAAACTGCTCGACACGGCCGCGCGCGCCAATCTTCCCGAGGCCTGCAACAACCTGGCTATCATGACCTACAACGGCGAGGGTGTGGAGTCTGACACACTAAAGGCGCAACAACTCTTCAGACAGGCCGCCGACGCCGGACTGAACGAGGCTCGCTTTAACCTCGCCGTCACTTACCTTAACGCCGGCGACAGCGCGCGTGCCCTGCCCCTGATGCAAGAAGCCGCCGACTCGGCGATGAACGCGGCCCGCTTCGACCTCGCGCTGGCTCACGACTACGGCATGATGGGCCTCGCGCAAGACCACGCCCGGGCACGCGGCCTCTATGCTCTCGCCGCCGGCGATGGGCACGGGCGCGCGCTCATGGCACTCGAGCAGGGCGACGGCAAGGAGGGCGGCCTCACCGAAGTGTTCTCCACGCCGCGCGACCTGCTGATTACCAACCTTGCCGGCTGCGGCACGAAAGAGTTACCCGACAGCGTGACACCCGACAAAGCCGTCGAAGCCTACAACCAAGCGCTCGAAGCCGCCTCGAGCCAGGGTCGTACCTTCACGTTCCACTCGCTACTGCACGACGGCTGCAAGTGGGTCACCGGCGCCGAGCGCAACGACAATGGCAGCGTCAAGGCTCACAACCCCGAGGCCGCCTCGTGCTTGTTTGCCATCGCGTTTGTGCTCATCGTGTGGTGCTTCGGCTACATCCTCTATCGCCGCCGCATCTACATCAAAATTTAACGCCACACTAAATCGCACGCCGCCCCGGGGGCGACCTCAGTGATGCTAAATGAGGAGACGTCACGACGGTTGCAAGCCGCCCTCCGGGCGGCTTGCAGTCTGCATCGGTGTTTTCGGTTTTTCCTGTTTTCCGCAATGGGACACGCCAATTAGTTTTGGACTATTTTGACGA